>CAZXFS010000007.1:0-84134 GCA_964640535.1 uncultured Prevotellamassilia sp.
AAAGGTTCGACGCTTGAAAACAAAGGTTCGACGCTTGAAAACAAAGGTTCGACGCGCACGAGCGAAGGCACGGAGTCTGAGGACAAGGGCACACAGCCTGAGACATAGAGGGCTCGCACAGCCCCTCCCAAGGACAACCGCCACGACACACCCCCTCCACGCCCCGAAAAACACATCGTAACGACCCGGAGGCCACAAGCCTTCCCCTCACTACCCTCCCCGCCGCCCCAGCAGCGGAGACCGCCAATGAAACACAACACAAAAAACCTCTCTTGACAAGGCCGATTAACCCGGTCGTCTTAACACTACAAAAACACACTACGACACCACCAAACTATTACAAACAAGAGAAAACACAACAAGAAACAGAAAAGGAACACAAAGGAAACACAACAACTCCCAACGTTATTTTGATGAGTTGACTTAGTTGACACGGTGGCGACGCGCAAGCGCCCAACCATCACTACGTCGCCCCTCGACAACGCCCCTACGGGCGACAACGCGAGGCGGACATCCATCCGAACGCAGGGCACCACAACGACGAGAGCCACGGGATGCAGCGCAGCACCCCCTCCGACAAAGACTCCGCCACGCGCCCTCACACGAAAGGGAAACCATGGCCGTAGCGATGACGGCAAAGAGAGAAAAACGGTCACGACAAGGCCGCCGGGGAAACGAGACAACAGGAAAAACACACCTACGCCCCCAAGCAACAAGACCGCCTCTCACGTCATCCTCCCGCAAGCCGACAAGACGGGCCGCACCGCAGCAGCCCCCGACATCTAACACACGGACACGATACGCCGACGTAGAAACCCGGCACGTCCCCCACATTGTCGCACCTCCTCCCATCCTTTCTCGAATTCGTCAGCGAATTCCACAGCGAGCGCATCGGCGCCTCCTCACCTCTCACATCCTCCCCCTTCATCACCGGACGACACACGCTCTGTCGCCCCCACGGAAGGCAGCTATGGGCGATTGCCCGGCCACACCGGCCGTGGCAATGGTAATATGGACACTTACCCGCTGCGGCGGAGGTGCCCCTACCAACGTGTCACCCGCCAACGGCCACCACCCAGCGTCAGAATCATTTATCAGGAGGCCGGCTCCCCCCTCATCCGCAACGCGCAGACGGACACCGGGAGGCCCCTCCCCTCATAAACTAAACCAAAGATGTATCGTTTTATCAAAATCTTCCTGCTATTTCTGGGCATCGGCGCCGGACAGGCTCTACATGCCCAAAGCGTGGCGGTGAAATCCAATCTGCTGATGGACGCCACACTGAGCCCCAACCTCGGCATCGAGATAGGGATGGCACCGCGATGGACCATGGACGTCACCGGACAGTTGAACGCATGGACGCTGTCGAACGGACGCAGATGGAAACATTGGTATGTGCAGCCGGAGGCCCGCTACTGGTTCTGTAACCGCTTCGCCGGCCACTTCCTCGGCTTCCACGCCTTCGGCGGCCGCTACAACATCGGCAACCTCGACAACAGCATCAAATTCCTGGGCACCGACTTCGGCAAACTGAGCGACTACCGCTTCCAGGGATGGTTCGTCGGCGCAGGCATCGGCTACGGCTACGACTGGATACTGAGCAAGCACTGGAACCTCGAAGCGGAAATCGGCATCGGATACGCCTTCTCACGCTACGACAAGTATGAGTGTCAGGGATGTAACAAAAAGGTCGACGAAGACCGCGTCCACCACTACGTAGGCCCCACCAAGGCCGCCATCAACCTGGTATACACGTTCTAAAGGTTTCTAAAGCAAAAGCTATGAACAGACAGTTTTCCCTCTTACTACTGATAGCGGCCGGACTGTCGGCCGCACCCGCCGCCGCACAGGTCGCCGGCACTGTCAAGGCCGACAACGTCGTCATGGAGCGCAATGGCAACCTGATGAAAGTCGACATGGACGTCAACCTCTCCCAACTGAAGGTCAAGTCCAACCGCGCCGTCGTCGTGACGCCCTGCATCGTCAGCGGCAGCGACACCCTCGCCCTCAAGAGCGTCAGCGTCTATGGGCGAAGCCGCTACTACTACCAGCTGCGCAACGACGCCACATCCCTCACCGGCGACGCCACCACCGCCTATCGCGCCTCCAAGGCCCCCACGACGGTAGACTATAGCACCATCGTCCCCTACGAGGAGTGGATGGCCGGCGCCGACCTCGTCTTCAAGACCGAGGAGCGCGGATGCTGCAACGACCTGCTGGCCGCCAACACCGACAACCTGGGAAGCTACTATGCCCCCGCCACCACCGTCGCCGCCGCCCTCCCCGAGCTCCTCTATGTGAAGGCCGACGCCGAGAAGGAGAAAGAGCTCGTGCTCTCCGGCTCCGCCTATGTGCAGTTCCCCGTCAACCAGACCGTCATCTATGCCGACTACCGCGACAATACGCGCGAAATCAGCAAAATCGTCGGACTCCTCGACACCCTGCGCCGCGAGAGCGACGTAAAGATTAGCCACGTCACCCTCAAGGGCTACGCCTCGCCCGAGGGCTCCTATACCAACAACGAACGCCTCGCCAAGGGACGTGTCGCCGCCCTCAAGAACTACATCAGCAACCTCTACCACTTCCAGGACGGCATCATCACCACCGACTACGAGCCGGAGGACTGGGAGGGCTTCCGCGCCTATGTCGCCGCCTCCAACCTGACGGAACGCGACGCCCTGCTGCGCCTCATCGACAGCAAACTGCTGCCCGACGACAAGGAGGCACAGCTCCGCAGCCGGTACCCCACCTCGTACGCCTTCCTCCTGCAAGAGGTGTTCCCCACGCTGCGTCACACAGACTACACCATCCGCTGCCAGGTGAAGCGCTACGCCGACCCCGCCGAGATTGCGGAAATCCTACAGCGTGACCCGCGCCTGCTGAGCCTCAACGAGATTTACGTCCTGGCCAATACCTACGAGACGGGCTCCGAGAAGTTCAACGACCTCTACGAGACCGCCGTACGCCTCTACCCCGACGA
Organism: uncultured Prevotellamassilia sp.; assembly: GCA_964640535.1. Classification (GTDB taxonomy): domain Bacteria; phylum Bacteroidota; class Bacteroidia; order Bacteroidales; family Bacteroidaceae; genus Alloprevotella. The sequence continues at coordinate 2,981 of CAZXFS010000007.1, forward strand.
CGCCGTGGCTAACCTCAACGTTGCCAACGTCGCCATCCGCCGCGGCGAGCTCGACAAGGCCGACAGCTACCTCGCCAAAGCCGGCGATACACCGCAGGCCGCCTATACACGCGGCGTCGTCGCCTACCTCCGCGGCGACAAGACGACGGCACGCTCCCTCCTCACCACCGCCGCCGCACAGGGCGTAGACGCTGCCACTACCCTGCTGCAACAGCTCCAATAGGGGGAGCGCATCCCGACAACGGGAGTCGCACCTATATATAAAGGAGTCAGGAGAACGGGGCCGCCCCGCCGACGAGCGGCGACAGCCCCCGGCCGGAAGCGCCGCGCCACTCCTCCTCCCCGCCCAACACAAATCTAAGAAAGGGGGGTTGATAAACCCCTAAATAATAGTTTAACCTAAACTTATCAGACAATGAAAAAAAGTGTAACACTTAGTCTTCTGGCCCTTGGTATGGGTCTGATGGCTACATCGTGCTCCAGCGATGACGACCTATCCGTCAACAATGAGAGTACAACGGGGGCAGAGTCCTTCATCAGCGTGTCTATTCACGACGTAGCTGATGTGGCCACCCGTGCCACGGTAGATGAAGGCTATGCCTACGGTACGGAAGCCGAGCGCCAGGTCAACCAGGCCGACTTCTACTTCTTCGACGACAACGGCTACTTCATGCAGCAGGCCACCCTCTTCGGCAACGGCGCAACGATGCCCGGTACGGCCAACGAGTCTACCGATGATGAAGCCGACGGCAACATCGAGTTTGAAGGCACCGCCGTCATCAAGCTCCACGACATCTCCGCCGCCAAGAAGCCGACGCAGATGGTCACCGTCCTCAACCCGTCGACAGCCCTCCACAACACGAAGTTCGCCACCCTCAGTCAGCTCCTCGAAGCTGTTGAGGAGGACACGCAGAGCGCTCCGGCTAATCAGGGCAACGGCTTCACGATGACCACCTCCACCTATCTGAGCACCGACGGCGTTGTCAACGTTACGCCGCTGGTAGCCGACAACTTCAAGGAGACTGAAGAAGCCGCCAAGAACGCCACGACGTCCGACGGCCGCATCACCGTTTACGTAGAGCGCCTGGCCGCCAAGGTGCAGGTGTCTGTCGATGAGACCGCCGCTACCGGCGATGACGCCCTCGTCAAGGGTAATGCCGACATGACCTACAAGATTGGCGACTACACGGTGTATGACATCGACGAGAACAACCAGATGACCGGCACGACGACGACGCTCTATGCCAAGTTTACCGGCTGGGGCCTCAACGCCACGCTGCCCGAGTCCTACCTGATGAAGCACATCGACGCCTCCTGGACGGACAACAACCTCTTCACGGGTTGGAACAACGCCGGCGACTTCCGCTGCTTCTGGGCCCAATCGCCCAACTACGGCCTCACAACAGGTATAGAGTATCCCAGCAAGTATGACGCTGCCAACACGAACGTGACCACCACGCTGAGATTCATCCCGCAGACATCGCTCACCACGGCCCTCGGCCTGAAGGTGACCGGCACGACGACCGACCCCGGCACGCAGTATTGCAACGAGAACACCAACACCGGTGCTATCCTGAAGGACAACAACCTCGACGCTACCGCCACCTCCGTCCTCGTGGGTGCCACCCTCGTAGATGCTGACGGCAATCCCCAGCCGGACCTCATCAAGTACATGGGCGACTTCTACACCAAGGAGGCTTACATCCACACCGTCTTCCAGTCGCTGAAGGGCAGCCTGCCCTACACGCACGACGGCGGCGCCGAACTCACCGAGGGCGACCTGATTATCGCCGACCACAGCATCCTCAACGGCCGTATCGTAGTGAAATATGACGCAGAAGCGAAGGAATACACTTGGGACAGCTACGCAGGCACTGAAGTAACGGATATCCCCGAGAGCATCAACGACATCCTCGCCGGCTTCAACGAAGAGAGCGACGCCATCGGCTACAAGGACGGCTTGATGTACTACAGCATTCCTATCGAGCACCTCAACAACACGGCCAACGTCGTTTCCGGCAACAAGATTACTCACATCTCCGAAGGTCACTACGGTGTTGTCCGCAACCACTGGTATAAGCTGGCCATCACGAGCCTGAAGGCCCCCGGCACCGGTGTTTGGGATCCCGACGAGCCCATCGTTCCGAATCCTAAGGACGAGCAGGAATACTACCTCGGCGTCTCCATCAACATCCTGGCCTGGAAGATTCTCCACCAGAACGTCACGCTCCAGTAACGCCTTTCCGTCCTCTCCCCGGCGGTCGTCGCTGCTGACGTCCGCCTGAGAACGCACTCCTCGCCGTGGCGCACGCCACCGTGCGCCACGGCGTTTCTCCCCCCCAAGGGGTGGTTCTATCAAGGCCCCCCTCCCGAGTAACCCTTATTAGAACCACCCTTTTCTTTTTTCGTATGACAACAAAAAACATGAGTAAGATGTCTGCAAAACACCTCTTATCCACTCTGACAGTATGGGTAACCACCCTTGTGATGATGGCCGGTTGTGACGTGATAGACGACCACGAGGGCGACTGTTCGACGACGTACAAGGTCGAGTTCCACTACACTTACAACCTGAAGTATGCCGATGCCTTTGCCCATGAAGTCAACGCCGTCCACCTCTACGTCCTCGACGAGGACGACAACATTGTGTGGGAGGGCGAGGAGCAGGGCGACGCCCTGAGCTCCGACAACTACCAGATGACCCTCGACATCGCCCCCGGCACCTACCGCATGATTGCGTGGTGCACGGAAAACAAGAACAACTCCTACTATCACACCGGCAGCGATGCCTACGCTTCCGGCGCCTCCTCTGCCGACGATGCTCCCTCTGCCGCCTTTGTCATGCCCGACAGTGCCCGCGGCGACCTTGCCGACCTGGGCGTTATCCTCAACGGGCGCAGCACCTACGGCAATATCTACGAGAGTACCTACGGCTCTACTTTCAGCACGCGCCCCGTCATCGAGGCGCAGCACGAGCTGGACTATCTCTACCACGGCATGCTCACCTCCGTGACGCTGCCCGACACTCCCGGCGTACACATCGTTGAGATGCCGCTGGTGCGCGACACGAAGTATATGCGCGTCATCCTGGAGCACCTCGACGGCAGTCCCGTCGATGCCGACGACTTCACCTTTACCATCACGGCCGACAACGGTCTGCTGAGCTACGACAACACCGTCATCCCCGGTCACGACGTGCTCTACCATCCCTTCAACATTGAGGGCGGGCAGGCATCGATCGACGGCGGCGGCACGACGGTGACGGGCGACAGCATCAACGTGGCCAAGGCCGAGTTTACCACCTCGCGTCTCGTCACGCAGGACGCCCCGCGCCTGACGGTCACCACGGGGAGTGTCGACGACGACACCTACCGCGTGGTCTTCTCCGTTCCCCTGCTGGACTACTTCCTCCTCCTGAAGCCCACGGTGAAAAACGGCACCGGGCTGAGCGACCAGGAATACCTCGACCGACAAGACGAATACAACATGACCTTCTTCCTCGACAAGGGCGACCGCTGGGTCAGCAACTACATCTATATCAACTCGTGGAGGGTGGTTCACCAACTTCTCTAATAGAACGAAGGAACGCACTATGACTCTTCATCATCTCAAGTATATCCTCGCCACCCTGCTGGCGGCGACGGCGCTGACGGCCTGCAGCAGCGATGACGCCATCGTCGACGAGGGCGTCGCTGCCGACACCGCTTCCTACTTCATGTCGATGATTATCGACACGGGCGAAGAGCAGGCCACGCGCGCCATCACCGAGGGCGAGACGCGAGGGACGGCGGCCGATAACTACATCGACCTCAACAGCCTGCACATCTACCTCTATACGCGGGCGACGACATCCACCTACACCCAGACGTGGAACGTCAGCAACTGCGACACACTGCTGCGCGTCTCCATCGACTCCCTCAGCCGGGGAAAATACCGCCTCGTCGGCCGCTTGGTGGGCGATACCCAGAAGAACCTTGCCGTCAACGGCTTCTGCATCGTGGTGATGGCCAACTGGGACAACTGGAACGTCCATCCCGACCTCACCAATATCGGCACGCTTGAATTCTACGAGGCCAGCTCCTACCTCTACCCCTACTCGGGCACGGGAGCCACGGATGCCGAGAAATACTATACGCCGACCGCCGCGAAGCCCCTCCCGATGTATGGCCTCAAGACGGTGGATGTCAGTACGACGCCCTTCGTCATGGGGCGTGTCACCGATATCGGCGAGGTCAACCTGCTCCGCGCCATGGCCAAGGTAGTGGTGACGTGCAGCGCCGACAACCTGACACTCGCCGACGTGCAGCTCACGCGGTGTAACGACCGGGGGATGTGTCCGCCCACCTATATGTATCAGAACACCGTCTTCCCCACGAGCATGTACCTCTCCATCCCCGGCGACGACACCAAAAAATGCCCGCTTCCCGGCATCACGGAGAACCTCCCCTTCCGGAAGGTGACACCCACCGCCGACGACGAGAAGCCCTACTACAAGAAGCCCTACTACGAGATTTATATCCCGGAATACCGCAACACGACCAAGACGCAAAGCTTGCGCTCTCTCTCCGCCCAGGCCCAGGCCAACACGCCCGTCCCCACCCGCATCTCTATGAAGCTGGCCGACAGCGAAGGCACCGTGGGCGACAAGACCTACTATCTGGACTTCAAGGAGTATACCGACGTCAACATGGGTGCCTTCGGCGATGAAGCCACCACCTTCGATATCCTTCGCAACCATATCTACCATTACGACGTCACCGGCGCCACCAACTACACCTATGTGGTGAAAGACTGGTCGCGCTACGAGGCGCCCGAGATTGTTTTCAAGGGCACGGCGCACACCTCCCGGAAGTAGCCGCGCCGCGCGAAGCAGTAGCAGACACCGCGGCACAGCGTAGCAGCCCCCGCGGAGAAAGAACTTGATACAGAAAAACACATCCACTATGAAACGAACCAAGATAGCCACCCTCTTACGAACGTGGGCCGTAGCGCTGCTGCCGCTCCTCGCCGCCTCGTGCTCCGACGACTTTGCCGTCGGCGGGGGCTACGAAGACGGCAAGCCGGCCACCACGACGGTGAAGGTCGTCGTCCCCAATATGGACATTAAGACGCGCGCCTTTGTCGACGAGGTCGGCGCCAACTTCTGTCAGGACTTGTGGGTAGGCGTCTATCACAAGTCCGACGGCAAGCGCGACTTCTACACCTACGAGGACATCTCTACCAACCTCGAGGAGATAGAGAACGGCTATGCCGTCACGCAGCTGACGCTCTCCGATGTGCGCTCCGGCGAGAACTACATCGTGGCCGTGGCCAATTCGGCCTACCACAACGGTATCGCCGAGCCGGGCAGCACGGACGACGCGCAGGGGCTGAAAGACCTCCTCGATGCCGCCGATACATGGGACAAATTCCTGAAGGTCACCACCACGCGCGACGCCTCCGACATCAGCGTCTTCACCTACGACCTGCTGATGGCGGGCTACTACAGTGAGAGCAGCGCGACGGCCTCGTCGGAAGACATCCCCGCCGTCAGCATCGCCCCGGGCATCTCGCGCCTCTCGGGCTCCATCTTCCTGCGCCGCAACATCTCCTATAACCTGTTTACCGTCGCTGCCGGCAATAATGTCAAGGTGACGCCCAAGACGTGGCGCGTCCGCTACATCCCCGCCAAGAGCTACGTGATGGAGCACGCCACCGGCGAGCGCCACAACAACGCCACCCTCACGGCCGCCGACTTCGGCGTCAGCGCCATCCAGCACTCCTTCTCCGTGGCCGACGGTGTCACCAATGCCGACGGCACGGCGGCCAAGAGCTTCGAGTTCTACCTGATGGAGAACAAGCACGACGCCGTCAGCGGCGCCATCCCCGACACGGAGCCGGCGGAAGGCTGGTATCAGTTGCGCGAGCGGGAGTATAAGGACCCGACAACGAAGGCCAACACCGGCGTCTACCAGAGCTTGGTGGCCAACTACACCGACGGCGACGACATCGACCACAACAACTACGCCACCATCGTGGAGCTCACCGCCGACGTGGAATACTATATCGATGCCACGGCCGACCCCACGACGGCGGAGCCCCTCGACTATGACAACCCGCCCGCCGGCGCCATCCTGCGCACCGCCGAGGCCACCTATACCATCCACCTGGGCTACTGCGACAAAAAGGACGACAACGGCGTTGCCGGCGCCGCCACCGCCGCCGACTTCAACTGCCGCCGCAACAGCCGCTATACGTATAAGGTGCGCATTGACGGCGTCAACAAGCTCGTCGTCGAGGCCACGCGCCAGGAGGAAGAGCCTCAGCCCGGCGCCGAGGGCAACGTCATCGACGCCGCCAACAGTACGCAAGACCTCGACGCCCACTACTGCGTCTTCAACATCGCGCTAAGCGATGCCGAGCGCAAGGCCATGGGGTGGCGTCTGACGGCGCCCTTCAACGGCACCACCTATTACTACTCCTCTGCCGAGGTGGACAAGAATACGCTCTCACTCGACGACCTCAACAAGAACGTGCTCTACAAGTGGATAGAGTTTAAGCCCACCACGGGTCCCGGTGTCCTGGCCGTCTACAAGACGAGTCCCGACGACGAGTCGCGCTGGACGCTCGACAATATGCGCCACCCCGAGACGTACTCCAACCCGAACGCCGAGGATGCAAACGGCCGCAAGTGGTACACCGTCTTCGTCGACGAGTATGTCTATCACGAAGGCCCCTACGGCACCGAATATGCCTCACTCAAGGACGACGGCAACACGGAGTCGCTGTGGTATACCTATGCCAATCAGGGCAACCGCACCGTAGAGCTGCTGGCCGACGCGATGCAGATCTCCTCCGACGGCGAGACCACCTATACCAAGGCGACGTATGCCTTCTCGCAGCGCTCCATCCAGACCTTCTATGCCGATGCCGACAAGAAGACCTCCGAGCTGGGCCTCGGCATTGAGCACCTCAACGAGACCTACGGCCTGAATATGCGCTTCTACACCGCCACGCGCCACAAAGCCAACGCCGCACGGTGGAACACCTGGTATTATGCCAGCGACGGCACACAGAGCGACGATGCCAACGACTGGAATACGCGCGTCGACTTCACGCGCCCCGACACGGTGCTGGCCTACACCTATCCTGCCGACGGCAGCTTTGGCGACCAGCAGATACAGCTGCTGTCGCACAGCCAGAAGATACACCCCGTGCCGCAGCTGAAGGAGTATGACAAGGCCACCGTCAATGCCGCCATCGGCGAGAACTTCCCGTGGGACCCGACGCCCACCGACAGCCGCGTGTTCTATGTCAACGGCGCCTGCCTCAACCGCAACCGCGACCTCGACGGCGACGGCAAGATATCGGGCGACGAAGTGCGCTGGTATCTGCCCACCTACAACACCTACGCCCTCATCACGATTGGCGAGAACGCCCTGACGACACCGCTCATCGACTTCAACGCCTATCCGCGCACCCTCTACTACAAGCAGAACAACGGCAACAACAGTACGACGGGACGCTGGAACTTCCACTTCGGCACCTCCGACAACAAGGCGCTGTGGGCCGAGGAGGGCATGAGCGACAGCAGTAACCCCTACTCCCAGTCGGGGAGTGCCGGCTATGGCGGCGCCTACGAGATACGCTGCGTGCGCGTCCTCGGCGGCGACCCCACAGCCTCTATCCCCGATGAAGACAAGACGAACTACACGAAGCCCTACACGCGCGACGGCAACGTCATCACCAACCTCTACTTCGACGACGCCTGCATCCGCCCGAATGTATCGTCGTATCTCCCGCCCAACGCCCTCAACTCGCAAGCCGGGCGCCTCCCGCACTCCTTCGAGGTGGCACGTCAGGACATGTGTGCCGATGTCGACACCCTGCAAGACGGCTACGGCATCTTCAACTTCGGACACAACGGCAGCAACAAGGGCTATCTGTGGTCGAACGCCGGCGTTCAGGGCACCACGAAGAACGTGACGGAACAGCTCTACCGCTCGGCGGTGGTCAACAGCCTCTGTCGCCACTACTCGCAAGACAGCGACGGCAAAGACAAGGGGAAGTGGCGTCTGCCCAACTACAAGGAGTTCTGCCTGCTGTATATGGAAGGCATCCTGGGCGGTTATACGGCACGCCCCAGCTGTAGCCACGACTACTTCAGCTCATGGGAAGACCAGAACGGTAAATACCGTTTCTACGGCACCACCATCTGGTCGCCCTTCCTCAACCGCGGTATCTCCGAGGTGCCTCAAGGCGTGACCAACAAGACGTGGAACATCCGAGTGCGCTGCGTACGCGACAAGTAGTCGCCGCGCGCGCCTCATAGTGCCCCCCTGACGTATGACAAAGAAAGTTCTCCTCTTCCTCCTCCTACCGGCCGTCCTCGCCGGCGCCACCGCTTGTCGGCAGCGCCCGGCGGCGACAGCAGCCGAGGTGCCCCTCCTCCACGCCCCCTCCGGCGCGGCCGACGACGAGCAGTTGCCGCTGCCCTCCGTGCCGACGCAGCTGAGGGAGCCGCGGCAGCGCGCCGCTTATATCGTGGAGCACTTCTGGGACGCCATGGACTTTGCCGACACCGTGCGCTCGCACAACGCCGACTTCATGGAGCAGAACTTCTCCAACTACCTCTCGCTCTTCCCTCTGGTCGACAGCACCACGCTGCACGGCGCCGTGGCCGACCTCATGCGCCGCGCCGCCGCCGAGAGCGGTGCCCGCCGCCTGACGGCCGAGATGGCCGACAAATACCTCTACGACCCCAACTCGCCGATGCAGAACGAGGACTTCTATCGCCTCTTCCTCGACGTCTTCCTCCACGACGCCACCCTCGACGAGGCCACGCGCAGCCGCTATGCCTACCAGCTGACGTGTATCGACAAGAACCGCTGCGGCAGCGCCGCCGCCGACTTTGCCTATACCGACCGCCGGGGCCGCCGCCACACCCTCTACGGCACCGCGGCGCCGCGCCTGCTCCTCCTCTTCTTCGACCCCGACTGTGAGAACTGCCAAAAGACGCTGGCCCACCTGCGCCACGACGCCACCCTGCAACACCTCATCGACGAGGGGCGCGCCGCCGTTCTGGCCATCTATGCCGAGGGCGACGACGAGGCCTGGCAACGCGCCAAGGACGACATCCCCGCCACATGGATGCTCGGCCGCGACGCCTCCCATATCGAAGACAAGGAGCTCTACATCCTCCGCGCCCTCCCCGCCCTCTACGTCCTCGACAGCGAGAAGCGCGTCGTTGTCAAAGACGGCAGCAGCAACGAGGCCGTCAGCGCCCTGGCACAGTAAAGGGAGAATCCGTAGGCCTACGGCCCCACCCCCTCCTCCGGAAATAAGGCGCCGCCACCCATGGTACTACCCTATCCTATCCCAGCCCCCTTGAAGGGGCACTGCCCCGCAATGCCCCTTCTCCGCCGCCGTGTAGCTCACTTCCTATAGCTGCATAGGTGAATCCTTAAGTAAGAGAGAGACAGACGCTCGTCGCCTGTCTCTCTTGTTGCGTAGAAGGGAGGGGCACTCAGGGGGAGGAGGCATTTTTTTTCGAAAAATATTTTGTAACCAACGGATTTTGCCAAAAAATCTTGACACGGAAAAAGTCATGGGAACGGGGGCAAAACGCCGTTTTTGCGGCGAAAATAAGACGAGAATCCGCAAGAAGACGCCCTTTTCCACCTTTTATTTTTGACAAATTAAGGTTTTGGTTGGCTGACTTCACTTTTGTTGATACAAAAACGGAGAAAAAACAAGGTTTCTCGGCCGCGGCGAATCCTCATCAATTGTTAAGAAGTGTCACCGCCCGACGGAGAGAAGCGGGGCGCGCGCCGCGGCGGAACAAGTCCGGGGCTCGTCGCAACAAGTCCCGGACTTGTTGAAACTTCCCGGGGACTTGTTGAAATTTCCCGGGGACTTGTTGTGACGCGCGGCGGCGCCGTTTTCACAAGAAAAGTGACAGTATATGTCAAAAACGACACATATTTTAACGCGCCAAAGGCCGCGTGGCTGCGTCGGCCGTAGACGGAAGCGGAGGCGGTGGATTTTTTGCGATTCTCGCGGCCTTCGCGCACCGTTTTTGCCCCCGCTCGCTTCACGATAAGCACGATAAACGCGGCGCCCCTCGGAGGGAGGAACGGCGGCAAGGCGGCGAGGAACGGCGACAAGGCGGCAAGGAACGGCGACAAGGCGGCGAGGAACGACAAAAGGACGGCAAGGTGTAGCGGCGTGCCGGAAGAGGCGGCAGCCGGGAAAGCGTCATTTGCCCTGAATGAAAACTTCTTCGTATCTTTGCCCTATCATTATGAATCCGTCCATGCCTACCCTCCCCGCCGCCTTCGTCGGCCGTCTCCAAGCCCTGCTGGGCACCGCCGAAGCCACGGCGCTGTGCGACGCCCTCGGCGGGCCGTCGCCCGTCAGCATACGCCTCAACCGCGCCAAGGGCGGCACGGTGCCGACAGGGGCCGTCGGCGTGCCCTGGTGCCGCGACGGCTACTACCTGGCCGAGCGCCCCGTGTTTACCCTCGACCCCGCCTTCCACGGCGGCGCCTACTATGTGCAGGAGGCCGCCTCGATGCTCATCGAGCAGGCCTTCCGCCGCATCGACGCCCCCGTGGGACGCCTCCTCGACTTGTGCGCCGCCCCCGGCGGGAAGAGCACGCTGTGGCGCTCCCTGCTGCCCGACGACGCCCTCCTCGTGGCCAACGAGCCGGTGCCGCAGCGCGCCCACATCCTGGCGGAGAACCTGGCGAAGTGGGGACACCCCGACGTGTGCGTCACCCGCGCCTATCCCGCCGACTTCGGCGCCCTCACGGGCTTCTTCGACGTCATCGCCGCCGACGTGCCGTGCTCCGGCGAGGGCATGTTTCGCAAAGACGCCGGCGCCATCGACGAGTGGACGCCCGACGCCCCGACGCGCTGCCGGGAGCGGCAATGGGGCATCATCAGCGACGTATGGCCCGCGCTGCGCGAGGGCGGATGGCTGGTCTACAGCACCTGCACCTTCAACCGCGAGGAGAACGAGGACAACGTGCGCCGCATCTGCCGCGAACTGGGCGCCGAGGTGGTGCCCCTGGACATCGACGCACAGTGGGGAATGGTCGGCGACACCACGGGCGGCGACCTGCCGGTGGTGCACTGCTTCCCCCATCGCACCCGCGGCGAGGGCTTCTTCCTCGCCCTGCTCCGCAAGACGGCCCCCTGCCCCACCGGCCACCGCCGCACGGGACGCCGCGCGGCGACACCCGCCGCTCCCGCCGGTGCCAAGACGGCGGCCGCCTGGCTGCAGACATCGGAGCGCTACCGCCTCTTTGCCACCGGCGCCACGCAGCTGTCGGCCGTCAGCAAGGCGCTCTACGACGACGTGCAGCGCATCGCCGCCACCGTGCGCACCCTGACGGCGGGCCTCCCTCTGGCCGAGGAGAAGGGGCGCAAGCTCATCCCCCTGCCGACACTCGCCCTCTCGACGGCACGCGCCGCCGACGCCTTCCCTTCCGTCGCACTGTCGCGCCGCGAGGCCTTGGCCTATCTGCGCCGCGAAGCCCTCACCCTGCCGCCGGAGACACCGCGCGGCTATGTGACAGCCACCTACGAAGGGCTCGCCCTGGGCTTTCTCAACCACCTCGGGACACGCGCCAACAACCTGTATCCCGCCGAGTGGCGCATCCGCATGCAGGGATAAGGGCTGCCGCCACACCGCCGCCGCGACAGTTATTCTTCCTTCCCTCTCTGTTTCTTTTTCCCCCCAAAAAAATCCTCCTATGAGATACCTCGAATTCACCTTCACCCTGACGCCCTCCTCCGAGGTGGCCGAAGACGTACTGGCCGCCGTACTGGCAGAAGTGGGCTTTGAGAGCTTTGTGCGCACCGCCGAACTCGACCGCCCCAGCATAGGGCGCAGCGACGACCCCGAACAGCCCATCCTGGCCGAGGCCGCCGCCGACGGACAGTATAAGGCCTACGTCCCCGCCGACAGCTACGATGCTGCCGCCCTCGACGCCGCCCTCGACGCCTTCCCCCTGCCGCAGGTGAACATCGCCTATCAGCAGGTGGAGGCGGAAGACAAAGACTGGAACGAGGAGTGGGAACGCCACTACTTCAGTCCCCTCGTCGTCGACGGACGCTGCGTCATCGCCGGCACCTTCCACACAGACGTCCCCGAGGCGGAATACCGCATCACCATCAACCCCCAGATGTCGTTCGGCACCGGGCACCACGCCACCACCTCGCAGATGATCAGTCGGCTGCTCGACAACGACATGACGGGGCGCGACGTGCTCGACATGGGATGCGGCACGGGCATCCTGGCCATCCTGGCCCGCCGGCGCGGCGCACGCCACTGCTGGGCCGTCGACTACGACGAGTGGTGCGTGCGCAACACGCAGGAGAACATCGTCCTCAACCACGCCGACCATATCGACGTAGCCCTCGGCGACAAGAGCGTCCTGGCCGACAAGGGGCCCTTCGACGTCATCCTGGCCAACATCAACCGCAACATCCTGATGGCCGACCTCCCCGCCTACGTGGAGCGTCTGCGCCCGCATGGCGACATCTTCATGAGCGGCTTCTACGACAGCGACGTCGACGCCCTGCGCCGCCGCGGCGAGGAAGTGGGCCTCTCCTTCGTCGACGTCCATACGCTCGACGGCTGGGCCTGCCTGCATCTGCAGCGCCGATAGCACCGCGCCATCCTCTTTTCCCACAAAACATCCTCATCTCTCATCTCTATGAAACCCATCCTCTCTTTTCTCCTCCTGCTGCTGACCGTCCTTCCCCTGTCGGCACAGCAGCAGACCGCCGACGTGCGCACGCACTCCATCTTTGCCTTCCCGGAGTTTAGCGACGCCAAGGTGCTCCAGCCCTTCGGACGCTACACCAAGGCCAAGGCCAACATCCTGTTGAAGAACAGCACCCTGTGCTTCGTCAAAGACGACAAAGTGATGGAAGCCTACGTGCAAAACGTGCTGGGCGTGGAGTTCGACTCCATCCGCTACATGAAAGTCGACGACCGCTGCATGGGGCGCGTGGTGGCCTCGAAGGGCTACAACTACCTGCTCGAGGTGACGACCATCGACGCCAAGAAACTGCAGGCGGAGACCACGGGCGGCGACAACCTGCCGTTTCTCGATATCCCCGATGCCGGCGCCTTCTTCGAAATCGACGGCCAAGCCTTCGAGTTTGACAAAGGATATCCCCTGACCCACCGCTACTACTTCAGTATCATGGGGAAAATCATCAAGGCCAACGAGAGCGCCTTCAAGCCCTACGTGCGCCCCGAGATGAAGAAGGCCTTCAAGAACCTGATGGCCGACCACTTCTGGAGCTGGAACGACATCCCCTCGCTCACGCAGCTCTTTGCCTATCTGGCAGAGCAGTAGCGCCGCGCCGACACCCTTTTACCCAAGCAACGTCCCCACCTTCGTCTGTATCGACAAAGGTGGGGACGTTGTATGTGGGGCGTCGCTGTGCCTACTCCTCGCTCTTCCATCCCGCCGCCTTGGCGATGCGGAGGGGAATCTGCGTATTGTCCATCTTCCCGGCAAAAGCCTCGGCACCGGCGCCGATGGCGAAGACGGGGACATAGCCGTTGGAGTGGCCGCCGCTCTGCCACCCGATGAGGGCGCACTCCGCCATGGTGCGGCGGGCGGCATCGGCAATGCCGCTGAGGCTGGCGTAGAGGTTGGCGCTGGCCTGGTCCTTACCGGCGACATAGTTGTCGTAGGCACTGTGGAGGCGCTGCAGCTGGTGGTCGGTGAGCTTCACGGCACCCTGGAAGCCCCAGTTGGTGCGGAGGTCTTTCTCGACAAAGTCCCAGGTGAACTTATCGCCGAGCTTCTTCTGCTGACGCTGGAGGTAGCGCGAGTATTCCTCGGCACTCATCTTCTGATAGCTCAGCAAGTCGGTGTGCAGCTCGTAGGGGCCACGGCCCAGGACGATGCCGCCGGTCTCGTGGTCGGCGGAGATGACGATGAGGGTCTCCTCGGGGTGCTGGGCGTAGAACTCATAGGCCACGCGGACAGCCTCGTCGAGGTCGATGACCTCCTTGAAAGCCGTGGCGGCGTCGTTGGCATGGCAGGCGTAGTCGACCTTTCCCCCCTCCACCATCAGGAAGAAGCCGTCCTTCGTCTTCTGCTGCTGGGTGAGGAAGGCAATGGCGGCGCGCGTGATGTCGGGGAGCGTAAGGTCGGCGGCGGTGCGGTCGAGGGCGTAGGGCAGGCACGTGCGGTCGCCGTTGCTCGGCGTCTCGGGCTGCAAGAGAATCATGCGGTCGGCCTTCCGGCGCGCCTTAACGAAGTTCTTATAGCCGCGCACGACGGTGTATCCGGCCTCGCGGCAACTGTTGAAGAGGTGGGCGTAGCCCGTGGTGTCGCTCTCGTCGTCGGGCTGGCGGAAGTCGGAACCGGCATAGAAGTCGAAGCCGGCGCGCAGCAGGTCGGCGCCGATGCGGTGATACATGCCGCGCTCGGGGACATGGGCGTAGAAGGCGGCGGGAGTGGCATGGTCTACCGACACGTTGGTGGTCACGCCGACGGCGGCCCCTGCCTGCTGTGCCCACACAGCGACGCTGTTGGCACGCGTCGTCAGGTCGGCCTCGAGGCCGAGGGCACTGTTCTTCGTCTTCTTACCGGTAGAGAGAGCCGTACCGGCAGCGGCGGAATCGGTGACGCCATTGGTGGCGGAAAAGGTAGTGACGAGGCCCACAGAGGGGAAGGAGGCGAAGAGCAGCGGCTCCACGCCGATGCGCCCCTGGAGGGCGGCGAGATAGGTCTCCGTACCGTTGACTTGGTTGACGCCCATACCGTCGCCAATGAAATAGAACACATACTTGGCACGCCCCTGGGCGATGGCGGCCACCGCCAGCAAGAAGACGCCGGCGAGGGTCATGAATCTTTTTCTCATACTCTAATAATGGTATATTGCAGATAATTATTGTCGGCTTCCATTCCGAAGGAGAGTCGTTCCTCCCCCGGAATTCTTTTCCTCAAAAAAAAGAAAAGCACCCCCTCCCGTGGGAGAGGCTATCAGCAAAATTAGCGTTTTTTTGAAAGACGGCGCGCGCCTTTTGCGGAAAAAAGAGGGAAAAAGCGGCGCGCGACGGCGGTTTTCTCACCGACTTTCTCTAATTTTGCCCTCAACGTTTGTTTCACCATTCCTCCTATATTTATTATGTCTAACAACATCTACCGGATGGAGGAGCCCGCCGACGCGCAGCCCTCCACACCTCATCACGTACCCCCACAGCCGCCGACGCAGCCCGCTCCCCGGCACCGCCGCCCCGGCGACGACGGAGAGCCGCCGCGCCCGCCGCAGAAGAAGACAAACCGCACCGCCATCGTCGTCGGCGCCGTCATCGCCGTCGTCGTCATCGGCGCCATCGTATGGGCCGCAACGGGAGGCACCACGACGGAGGGCAACGACAACGACTCCGTGGCAACCGACACGCTGGAGATGGCAGACTCCGTGGTGGAGATATGGACCGACGACGACTACAAGGAAGACTCCCTGCCGCCCCTCGAGGAACCCGAGGCGGAGCCCTCGCGCAACTTCATCATGGCGGGACGCCTCACCGACGCCGACGAGCAGACCACCAGCGTGGCACTGAGCCTCAACATGGACAGCAAGGGCAACATCAACGGCGTGGCACAGAACGACAGTACGTCGTATGACACCCACGGCGTCTACAACGAAGAGACACGCCGCCTGCTCCTCTATGAAGACGGCGGCGGACGCTACGACGGACGCCTCAGCAACGACGGCGTCTATGCCGGCACCTATCGCAGCGGCGGCGGCAACACGCTGAGCTTCTCCTTCAAGATACATTAACCCCTACCCCTCTCCGCCCATGCCCAGTCGCCAACACGCCATCACCCGCATCACCCTCGTGGGGAGCGTGTGCAACCTGTTGCTCATGCTCGCCAAAATCGTGGCGGGCATCATCGGCCACAGCGCCGCCCTCATCGCCGACGGCATCCACTCGCTCTCCGACCTGGTGACGGACTTCATGGTGCTCGTCTTTGTACGCATCGCCGACAAGCCCCACGACCGCGGCCACGAATACGGCCACGGACGCTACGAGACGCTGGCAACGGCCATCATCGGCCTGCTGCTGCTCGTCGTGGGCGCCGGCATCGGGTGGAACGGGCTGTGCGCCATCTACCGCTTCGGCTGCGGCGAGAAACTCGCCGCGCCGGCGCCCATCGCCCTGTGGGCCGCCCTCCTCTCCATCGTCGTCAAGGAACTGCTCTACCGCTACACCGCCCGCTGCGGGCGACGCCACCACTCGCCGGCCACCATCGCCAACGCATGGCACCACCGCAGCGACGCCCTCTCGTCGGTAGGGACAGCCCTCGGCGTCGGCGGCGCCCTCCTCCTGGGCGAACGATGGAGCGTCCTCGACCCCCTCGCCGCCGTCGTGGTGAGCGTCTTCATCCTCCGCGTGAGCATCCAACTGATGCTCCCCAGCATCAGCGAACTCGTCGACAGCTCTCTCCCCGAAGCCGACGAGCAATTTATCATCGACACCATCCTGGCACACCCCGGGGTGAGCGACCCCCACCACCTGCGCACACGCACCATCAGCCACACCCGCGCCATCGAGGTGCACTTCCGCATGGACGGACGCACGCCCCTCGAGGAGGCCCACGAGGCCGCCAGCGCCATAGAGCGCACCCTGCGCGCCCACTTCGGGCCCGCCACCCTCATCAACACCCACGTGGAGCCCCTAAAAGCCGACGGCCAGAGCGAAGCGCCCTGCCGCAGCGTGCAATAAAAGGGGCACGCCCGCGTTATCAGAGAGAGCCGCCCCCTCCCCGGGCGGCGACGTCTTTTCCTCCGTTATCCGCCACTCCATGCATACCCCCTCCTCCCCCCACTCGTCCCGTCACACCGCCCTCCGCCGGTGGTACCTGTCGGCCGTCGGCCTCCTCGTCGCCATCCTCCCCCTCGCGGGGCAACAGCGCAAGGTGCAGAACAAGCCGTTCATCGACGAGCGCCGCTTCCACTACGGCTTCACCGTGGGGCTCCACGACCAGGGCATCCACCTGGACAACAACGGATATATCGACCCCGCCAACGGCAACCAGTGGCTCGCCGAGAACGACCGCCACAACTACGGTTTCTCCGTCGGCGTACTGGGAGAATGGCGCCTGACGCGCTATCTGGCGCTGCGCTGCATCCCCTCGCTCCACTTCGGCAGCAAGCACATCGCCTTCCGCAACAACGAGAGCGGCGCCCTCAACTCGCAAGACATGAAGACGGCCTACGTCAGCGTGCCCATCGACCTGAAGGTGAGCGCCCCGCGCTACAACAACTACCGCCCCTATGTCGTCGGCGGCATCGCCCCCCTCTACGACATGACCAGCAACAAGCACACCCTGCTGCGCACCAAAGCGCTGCAATATATGCTCGAGGCGGGCCTCGGCTGCGACTTCTACATGCCCTTCTTCAAATTCATCCCCGAACTCAAGTTCTGCTTCGGACTGGGCAACGTGCTCAAGAAAGACCGCAACGACCTCACCGACGCCACCCAGCTCATCTACACACAGAGCGTCGACCGCGCCACCACGGGCATGGTCGTCCTCTCCTTCTACTTCGAGTAGGACATCCGGCGGCAGGGACGGCGTCACCCGGCGCCGCGTCGGCGCCGCTTATCTTTCAGAAAAGTAAAATGTTAGACAGATTTTTCACTTTTCCTCTTCTTTGTGAATAAATTATCGTATCTTTGCATCGGAATAAGAGTGAGGGGCTTCAAAAAGTTCCTCACTTCTTTTTAAGGGTACGGCCGGCACCGCCTCTCCCCGTCCCTGCGAGGCCACCTCGCCGGGGAAAGACGCCCGCGAGCCGCCCCCAACGAACACCTTGCCCCTTATCGACAAGCAACACGACACCCACTTTTTATGATAGACAAGAACGTAGTACGCACACTGGTAGACCAATGGTTGGAAGACAAAGACTACTTCCTGACAGACCTCACCATCTCCGCCGACGACCGCATCGTCGTGGAAATAGACCACCAAGACGGAGTATGGATAGAAGACTGCGTATCGCTGAGCCGCTTCATCGAAGACGGCCTCAACCGCGACGAAGAAGACTTTGAGCTCGAAGTGGGCAGCGCCGGCATCGGGCAGCCCTTCAAAGTGCTCCGACAATATGAGATCCACCAGGGCGAGCGCGTAGAGGTGCTCACCGCCGACGGCCGCAAGCTGCAGGGCGTGCTCTCCGACGTCACCGCCGACAGCTTTGCCGTCACCACGCAAGAGAAGGTGCGCGAGGAAGGCAAGAAACGCCCCGTCCTCGTCGACCGCAAGCTCACCTTCGCCTACCCCGACGTGAAGAGCGTGAAATACCTCATCACCTTCAAATAAGCCCTACGGCGACAGCAACCACATTGCCGCCGCCGCGTTTTTCTCCCCCCACACATCCCCCTCCTCCGTAAAAAACAGAACAATATACATGGCTAAGAAAAAAGAAGAGACCATGAGTCTCATCGACACGTTCTCCGAATTCAAGGAGACCAAGAACATCGACCGCACCACCATGGTGGGCGTGCTCGAGGAAAGCTTCCGCAACGTCATCGCCAAGATATTCGGCTCCGACGAGAACTTCGACGTTATCGTCAACCCCGACAAGGGCGACTTCGAAATCTATCGCAACCGCGAAGTAGTGGCCGACGACGAAGTGACCGACCCCAACGCACAAATCACCCTCAGCGCCGCCCGCGAAATCGACGGCGACTACGAAGTGGGCGAGGAGGTCAGCGAAACCATCGACTTTGCCAAATTCGGACGCCGCGCCATCCTCACGCTGCGACAGACCCTCGCCAGCAAAATCCTGGAACTGGAGCACGACGCCCTCTTCAACAAATACAAAGACCGCATCGGCGAGCTCATCACCGCCGAGGTCTACCAGACCTGGAAGAGCGAGACCCTCCTCATCGACGACGAGAACAACGAGCTCTACCTCCCGAAGAACCAGCAGATACCCCGCGACTTCTTCCACAAGGGCGACATGATACGCGCCGTCATCGACCGCGTTGACAACTCCAACGGGAAGCCCAAGATCTACCTGTCGCGCACCTCGCCCGACTTCCTGCGCCGCCTGCTGGAGATAGAGGTGCCCGAAATCGCCGACGGCATCATCACCCTGCGCCGCGTGGCCCGCATCCCCGGCGAACGCGCCAAGATTGCCGTTGAGAGCTACGACGAGCGTATCGACCCCGTGGGCGCCTGCGTCGGTGTCAAGGGAAGCCGTATCCACGGCATCGTACACGAGCTCAACAACGAGAGCATCGACGTCATCAACTTCACCAACAACACGCGCCTGCTCATCCAGCGCGGCCTGAGCCCCGCACAGATCCTCAGCATCTCCATCAACGAGGAGGAACGCCGCGCCGAGGTCTACCTGCGCCCCTCAGAGGTGTCGCTAGCCATCGGTAAGGGCGGTATGAACATCAAACTGGCCTCCATGCTGACGGAATATACCATCGATGTATTCCGCGAGGTAGAGGGCAGCGAAGAAATCGAAGACATCTACCTCGACGAGTTCGCCGACGAAGTGGACCAGTGGGTCATCGACGCCATCAAGAGCATCGGCCTCACCACCGCCAAGGAGGTGCTCAACGCCCCGCGCGAGATGCTCATCGAGAAAGCCGACCTCGAGGAGAGCACCGTCGACGACCTGCTCCGCGTCTTGGCGGCCGAGTTTGAAGACGACAACAACCGCGGCCCCGCCGCCCCCGCCCCGCAGCCGGAAGCCCCGCAGGAGGAGGCGCCGCAGGCCGAGGCCACAGAGGACGCTCAGAGCTAATCGCCCGGGGCACCGCGAGGGCCCGCCGCCACAGCGGATGACACAGCGGGGCGACGACGCCCCCGCCACGGCCCACAGTGCCCGCCGCGAGAAGAGACACCTGACGTTCCACACCTAAGCACCACGCATAATGAGTAGTATAAGACTAAATAAAGTAATCAAAGAATTTAACGTCGGACTGCAGACGGTAGTCGACTTCCTGGGAAAGAAAGGATTCAGCGTCAACGCGCAGCCCAGCGAGAAGATTTCCGACGACCAGTACGACCTGCTGCGCAAGGAGTTCGGCGCCGACAAAGACCTGCGCAACGAAGCCGACAAGATGTTCCAGAACCGACAGAAGGAGAAGGGACAGAAGGAGAAACGTCAGCCCGCGGCAGGCACGCAGGAGATTAAGACGGAAGTGCCCGAGGAGCTGCGCCCGCAGCTCACCGTGAAGGGCACTATCGACCTCCACGCACCGGCGGCCGCCCCGGCCGCCAAGAAGGCCCAAGAGCCGGCAGCGGAGAAGCCCGCCGCCCCCGCCGCGGCGACGCCCGCCGCACAGCCGCAGGCCCCCGCCGCCAAGGCCGAACAGCCCGCCGCCGCTCCCGCCGCCCCGACGGCGGAGAAAGCCGCCGCACAGCCTGCCGCCGCAGCGCCGAAGGAGGACGCCCCCCGCGCGGAGGCCCCGAAAGCCGCCACACAGGAAGCCGCCGCAGCGCAACCCGCCGCCACGGCAGAGAGCGCCACGCCGGCAGAGCCGGAGAAGAAGGGCCGCCAGAAGCTCTCCGTAGAGGAGCGCGCCGCCGCCATCGGCGAGACGCAGGACGGCGTCTTCAAGTTGCGCACACACCCCGAGATTGCCGGCCCGAAGGTGCTGGGCACCATCGACCTGAGCACCCTCAACCAAAACACACGCCCCAAGAAACGCTCGAAGGACGACCGTCGCCGACGCGGCGGCGGCCAGAACGGGCAGAACGCCCAGAACGGACAAGGCCGCACCGCCGGCAGCCAGAACGCCACCGGACAGAACGGCGAGAAGAAGAAGCGCACTCGCATTGGTAAGGAGCGCGTCGACGTCAACGCCGCCGCCAACCAGCAGGGAGGCGGCAACGGCGGCCAGCGCAACCGCGGCGGCAACGGCGGAGGAGGCAACCAGAACGGCAGCCAGGGCGGCAGCAAGCGCAGCAAAGAGCGCAACCGCAAGGCACAGGCCAAC
The DNA here is from genome assembly GCA_964640535.1 of uncultured Prevotellamassilia sp. GTDB lineage: Bacteria > Bacteroidota > Bacteroidia > Bacteroidales > Bacteroidaceae > Alloprevotella. Next base: position 23,961 of record CAZXFS010000007.1, read on the forward strand.
GTCAAGGCCGAGGTATCGGAGGAAGACGTAGCCAAGCAGGTAAAGGAGACCCTCGCCCGCCTCACCAGTAAGCAGAAGGGCTCCAAGGGTGCCAAATACCGCAAGGAGAAGCGCGAACAGGTACGCGCCCAGCAGGAAGAGGAACGCCTCGAGGCCAAGGCCGACAGCAAGGTACTCAAGCTGACGGAGTTTGTGACGGCCAACGAGCTGGCCACCATGATGGACGTCCCCGTGACCAAGGTCATCGGCACGTGCATGAGCATCGGCATCATGGTGTCCATCAACCAGCGTCTGGACGCCGAGACCATCGACCTCGTCGCCGAAGAGTTCGGCTTCAAGACCGAGTTCGTCAGTGCCGACGTGCAAGACGCCATCGCCGAAGAGGAGGACAACGAGGAAGACCTCGAGCCCCGCGCCCCCATCGTCACCGTCATGGGTCACGTAGACCACGGTAAGACCTCGCTCCTCGACTATATCCGCAAGGCCAACGTCATCGCCGGTGAGGCCGGCGGCATCACCCAGCACATCGGTGCCTACAACGTGACGCTCGAGAGCGGCCGCCGCATCACCTTCCTCGACACGCCGGGCCACGAAGCCTTCACCGCCATGCGTGCCCGCGGTGCCCAGGTGACGGATATCGCCATCATCATCATCGCCGCCGACGACGACATCATGCCCCAGACCAAGGAAGCCATCAACCACGCCGTCGCCGCCAACGTGCCCATCGTCTTTGCCATCAACAAGATCGACAAGCCGCACGCCAACCCCGACAAGATCAAGGAGAGCCTCGCCGCGATGAACTTCCTCGTGGAGGAATGGGGCGGTAAATACCAGAGCCAGGACATCTCGGCCAAGCAAGGCATCGGTGTCAAGGAGCTGCTCGAGAAAGTGCTCCTCGAGGCCGACATGCTGGAGCTCAAGGCCAACCCCAACCGCAAGGCCACGGGCACCATCATCGAGTCGTCGCTCGACAAGGGCCGCGGCTACGTAGCCACCGTCCTCGTCTCCAACGGTACGCTCCACCAGGGCGACGTTGCCCTGGCAGGCACCAACTTCGGGCGCATCAAGGCGCTCTTCAACGAGCGCGGCCAGCGCATCCAGGAGGTAGGCCCCTCGATGGCCGCCACCCTCCTCGGCTTCAACGGCGCCCCGCAGGCCGGCGACCAGTTCCACATCATGGACACGGAGCAGGAAGCCCGCGAGATTGCCAACAAGCGCGAGCAGCTGCAGCGCGAGCAAGACCTCCGCACGCACAAGATGCTGACGCTCGACGAAGTGGGCCGCCGCATCAAGCTCGGCTCCTTCAAGGAGATGAACATCATCGTCAAGGGCGACGTCGACGGTTCGGTAGAAGCCCTCTCCGACTCGTTCATCAAGCTCAGTACGGAGACCATCGCCGTCAACGTCATCCACAAAGGCGTGGGCCAGATATCGGAGAACGACATCACGCTGGCCGCCGCCTCTCAGGCCGTCATCGTCGGTTTCCAGGTGCGCCCCAGCCAGGCCGCCCGCAAGCTCGCCGAGCGCGAAGGCGTCGACATCCGCCTCTACTCCGTCATCTACGACGCCATTGAGGAAGTCAAGGAAGCCATGGAAGGCATGCTCGAGCCCGTCATCAAGGAAGAAATCACCGCCACCATCGAGGTGCGCCAGGTATACCACATCTCCAAGGTGGGCTACGTGGCCGGTGCCTATGTCATGGACGGCAAGGTGAAGCGCAGCGACAAAGCCCGCCTCATCCGCGACGGCATCGTCATCTTCACCGGAGAAATCAACGCCCTCAAGCGCTTCAAGGATGACGTCAAGGAAGTGGGCACCAACTTTGAGTGCGGTATCAGCCTGACGAACTGCAACGACATCAAGGAGGGCGACACCATCGAGACCTTCCAGGAAGTAGAAGTCAAGCAGAAATTATAATTCCTCCCCGAGGAACCTACATGAAAAATAGTGAGCTACCTCCGTGGCTCACTATTTTATCATTTTCATCACGACAGCTTTATGTATCTCGACATTTTCGTTATCGTCCTCGTCGTCTGGGCCCTCATCAACGGGTGGCGTCAGGGATTCATCAAGGAGCTCTTCAACCTCTTCGGCGCCCTGGCGGGCCTTCTCATCGCCGGGCTGATGTACCTCTTCTTCCACGAATATCTGGCCATCAGCAACTCCACCGTCGACAGTGTGCTCAACGTCCTGGCCTTCCTCATCCTGGTGGTATTCCTCCCCATCGGCCTGGGCTTCCTCTGCGGCCCCCTCACGCGTCTTGTCAAGACGGTGTGTCTGGGACTTCCCAACCGCCTGTTGGGCATGGCCCTCAGCGTGGTGAAGTTCGTCCTCATCCTGAGCTTCGCCCTCAACACCCTCGAGAGCATCGGCATGCTCAACCACGAGCGCACGGAAGGCTCCGCCCTCTATGAACCCGTGAAAGGTATCCTCGCCCATCTGACAGGTGCCGACGACGACAGCCACGCTGCCGCCGCCGACGCCATCACCCCGTCATCCACCCCCGACTATGAGTGAGCAGAACATCCCCACCCCTCCCATCAACGAGGAGAAGAACAAGCTTGTCCGCGAAGTCGCCGACAAGAAATATGAATACGGCTTCACCACCGACGTCGACACCGACATCATCCCCAACGGCCTCAACGAAGACATCATACGCCTCATCTCGCACAAGAAGGGCGAGCCGCAGTGGCTCCTCGACTTCCGCCTGAAGGCCTACCGCTATTGGCTCACCCTGGAGCAGCCGCAGTGGGGGCACGTCCACCTGCCGGAGCTCGACTATCAGGCCATCTCCTACTATGCCGACCCCACGCGCAAGACGACGGGCGACGACAACAAGGAGATAGACCCCGAACTGATGAAGACCTTCGACAAACTCGGCATTCCCCTCCACGAGCGCATGGCGCTGGCCGGCGTTGCCGTCGATGCCGTCATGGACTCCGTATCGGTGAAGACGACGTTCAAGGAGAAGCTGCAGGAGAAAGGCATCATCTTCTGCTCCATCAGCGAAGCCGTCCGCGAGAACCCCGAACTGGTGCGCAAGTACCTGGGCAGCGTCGTGCCCTACCGCGACAACTACTTCGCCGCCCTCAACAGTGCCGTCTTCTCCGACGGTTCCTTCGTCTACATCCCGCGCGGCGTGCGCTGCCCCATGGAGCTCTCCACCTACTTCCGCATCAACGCCCGCGGCACGGGCCAGTTTGAGCGCACCCTCATCGTCTGCGACGAGGGCGCCTACGTGTCCTACCTCGAGGGCTGTACGGCCCCCATGCGCGACGAGAACCAGCTCCACGCCGCCATTGTGGAGATTGTGGTGGAGAAAGATGCCGAGGTGAAATACTCCACCGTCCAAAACTGGTATCCCGGCGATGCCCAAGGGCGCGGCGGCGTCTACAACCTGGTGACCAAGCGCGGCCACCTGCGCGGCGACAACGCCAAACTGTCGTGGACACAGGTGGAGACGGGCTCTGCCATCACGTGGAAGTATCCGTCGTGCGTCCTGATGGGCGACAATACGCAGGCCGAGTTCTACAGCGTCGCCGTCACCAACAACTACCAGGAGGCCGACACCGGGACGAAGATGGTACACGTGGGCCGCAACACGCGCTCCACTATCATCTCCAAGGGCATCTCCGCCGGCCACAGCCAGAACGCCTACCGCGGCCTCGTCAAGGTGGGCAGCAAGGCGTCCGGCGCCCGCAACTACTCGTCGTGCGACTCCCTCCTGCTCAGCAGTACCAGCGGCGCCCACACCTTCCCCTATATCGACGTAGCCAACCCCGACGCCACCGTCGAGCACGAGGCCACGACATCGAAGATATCGGAGGAACAGCTCTTCTACTGCAACCAGCGCGGCATCCCCACCGAGGCCGCCGTCGACCTCATCGTCAACGGCTACGCCAAGGAAGTCATCAACAAGCTCCCCATGGAGTTTGCCGTCGAGGCCCAGAAGCTCCTCAGCGTCTCGCTGGAGGGCTCGGTAGGGTAAGGCGAGCCTCCCCCGCTTCTCAACACGCTCCTCCCCATAGAAGCGCCGAGCGGCAGCCACACTGTGGCGCGCCGCCCGACGCTTTTTTTGTGGGAAACGCCCGGCGACGTCGGTGGCCGCCCATGGGCGCCGCGAAGACCGCGCTTATCGTGAAGCGAGAGGGGGGCAAAAACGGTGCGCGAAGGCCGCGAGCATCGCAAAAAATCCACCGCCTCGCCCCTCGTGTTCGAGCGACGCAGCCACGCGGCCGTTGGCGCGTTAAAAAACCTGTCGTTTTTGACATATACTGTCACTTTTCCGATGAAAACGGCGCCGCCGCACGTCACAACGAGTCCGCGGGAAAATGCAACAAGTCCGGGACTTGTTGAAACTTCTCCCGGACTTGTTATGCCTCGGCACGCGCCCCTTTCTTCTCCGTCGGGCGGTAATACTTCTTAACAATCGACGGGGATTCGCCGTGGCCGAAAAACCTTGTTTCCCCTCCGTTTTTGTGCAAACAAAAGTAAATACATTCAGTCAAAGCCTTAATTTGTCAAAAATAAAAGGCGGAAGCACACTTCTTCTTGCGGGATTCCGTCTTATTTTCGCCGCAAAAACAGCGTTTCGTCGTCGTTCTCCTGCTTTTTCTCGTGTCAAGATTTTTCGGCAAAATCCGTTCTTTACAAAATATTTTTCAAGAAAAACGACAAGCGGCGCCATCGCCGACAAGACGGACGAAGGCGGGTGGCGGCGCCCCCTTGTCCGGAGGGTCTCTCCGCGGATGCTGCCGGACAGTCCTCCTTCCGTTTTCTCCGGAGCTCGGCTTCCCCCGAAGTTCTCTTTTCCCCCAAAAAAGAAAGCCCAACGCCTCCACGGGAGGGGCGTTGGGCTAAGGGGAATGGATACGAGCGGGCGCGGCCGCCAATCGCCCTGCGGGCGCGGCGCCGGGCGGCCGACGGGGATTAGCGACGATGGGCCTCCACCCACTTACGGGCGTTGACGAAGGCCTCCATCCACGGCGTCACGTCGTCGGCGCGGCGGTCGGCGGGATAGTAGGCGCACTGCCAGGGGTAGAAGGCACGCTCCAGGTGGGGCATCATGGCCAGATGACGGCCGTCGGGGCTGGCGATACCGGCCACGGCATAGGAGGAGCCGTTGGGGTTGCCGGGGTAGCTCTCGTAGCTGTATTTCAGTACGACGTTGTAGTCGTCCTCCGGCAGCGGCAGGGAGAACTTGCCCTCGCCGTGGGCCACCCAGATGCCGAGGCGCTCACCGCTGAGCGAGCCGAAGAGGACGCTGCGGTTGGTGGGGACGGTGACGCCGACGAAGGCACTCTCAAACTTGTGAGAGTCGTTGTGGAGCATACGGGCGCGCTCCTTGTGCTGCGGGTTGATGAGGTTGAGCTCTACCATCAGCTGGCAGCCGTTGCAGACGCCGAGGGAGAGGGTGTCCTCGCGGGCATAGAAGCGGTCGAGGGCTTCCTTGGCCTTCGGGTTGTAGAGGAAGGCGCCGGCCCATCCCTTGGCGGAGCCCAGAACGTCGGAGTTGGAGAAGCCGCCGCAGAAGACGATCATGTGGACGTCGTCGAGGGTCTCGCGGCCGCTGACGAGGTCGGTCATCATCACGTCTTTCACGTCGAAGCCGGCCAGATAGAGGGCATAGGCCATCTCGCGCTCGCCGTTGGTACCTTTCTCGCGGATGATGGCGGCACGGAGGCCGCTCTCCTCGCGGCGGTCGGGATGGATGCCGAGGCTCTCGAAGGTGCCCTTGAAGTCGGGCAGGAGGTTCACCTCGAGGGGCTGCTGCTTATAGTTTTCGTAGCGCTGACGGGCACAGCCGTGCAGGCTCTGCTTGGTATCGAGGAGATAGGACGTCTCATACCACACGTCGCGCAGATAGTCGATGCCGAACTGGTAGGTGGCACCGTCTTTCTCTACCAGGATGTGACGCTCCTCGGCGGGGGTACCGATGGCGGCATAGTCGACGCCGGCGGCGTCCATCACGGCCTCGAAGTCGTGCTTGTCGCTGTCGGCCACCTGTACGACGATGGCGGGGTTCTCGGAGAAGAGAGCGTGGATGAGGTCGGCCTTCTTGAAGCTGTCGACGGAAATCTCCATACCGCCCTCGGTATTGGCGAAGCACATCTCGAGGAGGGTGGTGAGGAGACCACCGGCAGAGATGTCGTGGCCGGCGAGGAGCAGGCCGCGCTCCACGAGTTGCTGCACGGCGTTGAAGGCGCGGCGGAAGTAGTCGGCATCGCGCACCGTGGGGACATCGCTACCGATGCTGCCGCGGCTCTGGGCGAAGGCGGAACCGCCGAGACGCAGTTCGTCGCGCGAGAAATCAATGTGGTAGAGGGTCGACTTCACACCGCCTACAACGACGGGCGACACCACCTTGCGCACATCGCTCACCTCGCCGCCGGCCGACACGATGACGGTGCCCGGAGAGATGATCTTCTCGCCGCCGGGATACTGCTGCGAGAGCGACAGGGAGTCCTTACCGGTGGGCACGTTGATGCCCAGGGCGCAGCAGAAGTCGGAGAGGGCCTGCACGCCTTCGTAGAGACGGGCGTCCTCGCCCTTCTGCGAGCGGCAGGGCCACATCCAGTTGGCCGAGAGCGACACGGTGTCGAGGCCGTCGGCCAGCGGGGCCCACACGATATTGGTGAGCGACTCGGCCACGGAGAGCACACTGCCGGCGGCCGGCGAGGCCAGACCGGCCTGCGGGGCATGGCCGATGGCGGTAGCGATGCCGCGGCGGCCGCGATAGTCGAGGGCCACCACGCCACAGTCGGAGAGCGGCAGCTGCAACTCGCCCTGACACTGCTGGCGTGCCACCTTACCGGTGACGGAGCGGTCTACCTTGTTGGTCAACCAGTCCTTGCAAGCTACGGCCTCCAGCTGCAGCACGCGCTGGATATATTCGTCAACATGGCTCACCTCGTAGGTGACGTCGTGATAGGTGCGTGTCACCGTCTCGTCGACCATCACCGTCTTGGGAGAGTGGCCGAACATCTGCGCCACGTCGAGGTCGAAGGGCTTCCGTCCGTCGCCCTGTACGAAGCTGAAATGGGCGTCGCCCGTCGTCTCGCCGACGACATACATCGGGGCGCGTTCGCGCTCGGCGATGCGGCGCACGTGGTCGAGGTGTTCCTCCTGAATGAGGAGGCCCATACGTTCCTGGCTCTCGTTGGCAATGATCTCCTTGGCCGACAGCGTGGGGTCGCCGATGGGCAGGGCGGTCATGTCGATGCGTCCGCCACACTCTTCCACGAGTTCCGAGAGGCAGTTGACATGGCCGGCGGAACCGTGGTCGTGGATGGAGACAACGGGGTTGACGTCTTCCTCGCAGAGGGCGCGCACCAGGTTGTTGGCACGCTTCTGCATCTCGGGGTTGGCGCGCTGCACGGCGTTGAGCTCGATGCCGCTGGAGTAGCGGCCGGTGTCGACGCTCGACACGGAGCCGCCGCCGAGGCCGATGCGGTAGTTGTCGCCACCGACGACGACGACCTTGTTGCCCGTTGTCGGGGTGCCCTTGAGGCAGTCGCGCTTGGTGCCGTAGCCCACGCCGCCTGCCAGCATGATGACCTTGTCGTAGCCATACTTCTCACCGTTCTCCTGGTGCTCAAAGGTCAGCACGGAACCGGCAATCAGGGGCTGGCCGAACTTGTTGCCGAAGTCGGAGGCGCCGTTGGAGGCCTTGATGAGGATTTGCTCGGGCGTCTGATAGAGCCACTGACGCACGGGGAGGATATCCTCCCACTCGCGGCCGCCGTCGAGACGCGGGTAGGCCGTCATATAGACGGCGGTACCGGCGATGGGCCAGGAGCCTACGCCACCGCCCATACGGTCGCGAATCTCACCGCCCGTACCCGTCGAGGCGCCGTTGAAGGGCTCCACGGTGGTGGGGAAGTTGTGCGTCTCGGCCTTGATGGAGATGACGCTCTCGATGTCCTTCACGCGGAAGTAGTCGCTCGTGGAGTGGTCGGCGGGAGCGAACTGCTCCACTACGGGGCCCTGTGCAAAGGCCACATTGTCCTTATAAGCGGAGATGATACGGTGGGGATGTTCCTTGGTCGTCTTCTTTATCAGGGCAAAGAGAGACGAAGGCATCTCCTTGCCGTCGATGATAAAGGTGCCGCCGAAGATTTTGTGGCGGCAGTGCTCGGAGTTGATCTGTGCGAAGCCAAAGACTTCGGAGTCCGTCAGTTGGCGTCCCAGCTGCTTCTCCACGCCGTGGAGGTATTCTATCTCAGCCGGAGAGAGCGCCAGGCCCTCTTCCTCGTTATAGGTCTCCAGGTTGTCGATGGCGCGGATGGGCTCCGGCTGTATGTGGACGGTGAAGATATCCTGGTCGAGCCCGTCGTAGAGGCGCTGCAGCATAGGGTCGTGGTCGGCCTCGGGGCCCGACACGGGAAAATATTCCTCGATGCGCGCAATGCCGGAGAGGTTCATGTTTTGCGTAATCTCTACGGCATTGGTGCTCCAGGGCGTAATCATTTCGCGGCGCGGGCCGGCATACCAGCCCGTGAGCTGCTCGGCAGTGTCGATGGTAGCCTCGCCAAAGAGCCAGGAGAGTTCCTGAATCTCGGCCTCCGTCAGGGAATGGTCGGTCTGCGTGGCAATCACGCTCTCTTGCGGGGTTCTGAAGAAGATAATCATATCGTTGTCCGTAAGTGTGTTGAGTATTCATTCTGTGAGGGCTCGCCGGGGCGGCCCCTCCTGCGGCGCACGCACCGCTCTGCAAAGTTACGCCTTGCCGGGGGATGGGCAAAACGAATGGCCCCTTTTTTGCGCCACCCTTTATAGATGAGCCTTTTTGCCGCAAAAGACGTCAATATTTCGTCAAAAGAGGGCGGGACGCGGCGGGAGGACGAAGGGCGGCGTTATCGCGCCGAACGGCCGATGTATTTCTTACCGCCGCGGATATACAAGCCGGCAGGTATCGCGGTGACGCGCCGGCCGTCGGGCAGGTAGATGGCGTCGTCGGCATCCGCCGCGCCGTCGATACAAACAGCGGGCAGGGCGTTGATGGGGTCGTAGAAGTTGTTGAGATATTCCCAGTTGCGGGCATACCATGTCTTCATAGCTGTCAGCTCTTCCTCCAAGTTCTCGTCTAAGTCGACCGAACTGCCGTTCCAGCGTTTGTATTCCCTCTCCCAGGCGCCGCCGGCCACCATCCGGGCGCCATAGCCGTCGATGACGCTGCAGACGTGCTCTACCGAATAGGTGCTGTCGCGAAGCTCCTTCCACCGTGCGGCCATTTTGTCGAACAGCACGGGGGCGTGGCCGTCGACAAACTTCCGGAACGGCGCCGCCTGTAGGAAAACGAGCCACGGAGCGCCGGTACGTCCCAGCCAGTTGGCTACGCCGTCGCGCCCGAAGCTGCCGTCTAAATCCCACGGCGTTATCCACAGGCGTGCATCGCTATGGATGTTCTCGCACGACAGGTAGGTGTTGTGCATGACATTATCCACCAGACAGAAGGTCTGTATGAAGAGGGCAAAGTCTACCATATTCTCCAAACAGAAGTAGGTATCGAGGTAGTCTGCCACATACGCCGAATCGGTGTCGATTTGGTCGGTGAAGTCTATCAATTGCCGCAGCGGCTCCCACGCCACCGTACTGTTGGGGAGTTCGGGATATTCCAAGTCCCAATCGCCCCACGCCAAGTCGTCGACATCGGCCGAGGTATGGCGCAGGAGGTGGTTGGGCATATCTCCGCGGGAACATTTATACAAGACGCCGCGCAATCCTCCTGCAGCGGCGGCGGCCTCGTCGTCTCCCTTCAGCTTCTTCAGTCCCAGCAGTTTCCGGTTTACCTTGTCGGAGAGGCAATACAGTCCGTTGTAACCGCCGTTGAGGTATAGTTCGACAAGGACGCCCTTCGTCCCATTACGCAACATGTCTGCCGACCGCAGGTGGGACGCCTCGTTCCACAAGTCGAAGCACACTCTGTTGCGCATCCTCGACTTATCAACGGCCATGGCGTCGAGTATCCATTTGTCGGTAGAACGGATGTCCAGCAGGTTCGCGTCCAAATCTTCGCCACTTTCGTCTTTCAACGCTACGGCGAAGCTCTTCTTGGCTTGCTGCGAAGCGGTGGCCCCGCGGTAGTGCACCATACACTCATAGCGGCCCGAAGGAGCCGCGGTGGTGTCGCCCTCCTCGAAGACTTCCAGCACGGCCGCCCGGGAGTCTGTACGCGTCACCGCCTCCAGACTGTCTACCGTGAGCCGTACAATGGGGAGCGCCATTTCACGAAAGACGGGACGCTTCGCGGCTGTCACCGCAGAGCGCCCCGCAAGGGTCGATGCCATTCCGCAGAGCAGGACGGCAGAGATATATCGGAGTGTTTTCATCATCTTGTTCTATTTTCAGCAAAAGGTCTATAGAAGCATGGTCCGTCGTCCCTCTACTCAGTTGTTCTGTATCAGCAATACGCCCTGGTCGGCGGAGTAGGAGGCGCGGTAGCGGAAGAGGGAACGGCCGTCACCGCCGCTGCTCACGCGGCCGCCGTTGTCGAGGTCGTAGACACGGCCGCAGCCGCGCGACGAGCGGCAGGCGAGGGCGCGCTGCCCGCTGAAGGAGAGCTTCAGGTTGAGGGAGCGGTCGTCGTAGCAGTTGGGGCACACCAAGTCGTAGGCAACCACGGCAGAGCCCGTCGACATATCGGGGACGGCGGGGGTGCCCACCACGAAGCCGCAGACGCACTCCGGCGTGGTGTAGCGGTCGATGGCCGTCGGGGTATAGCTCGCGGAGGTGCCGTCGGGGCCGGTGAAGAGGTAGGCGGTGGCCGACACGGTGATGGCGCAGAACTGCCCGGGGTTGTTGAGGGCGGAGTGGAGCGGCGGCGTGGTGGCCACGGAGGCGAAACGGAAGAAGGCGCGCAGGGCGGCATAGAGGGCCTCCACCTCTTCGCCACAGGCGGCGGGAAGGAGGAGGAGGGCCGGCAGGAGGGCGGCGCGCCGGGCATAGCGGCTGAAGGGGATATGCATGGCGGCGTTATAGTTGCAGGAGGGCGGCCTCGGCGGCGGCGACGCGGTCGAAGCCGAAACGGGCATAAGTGGCGTCCATCAGGCGGGCGATGTCGGCGGTGCAGAGGTTACCGATACTGCCTTCGTGGGTGTGGTGTACCGTCTTGCGGGGCGTGAAACGACCGGCCTCGATGTCAAGACCCACCTTCTTGTAGGCGTCGCGGAAGGGCATTCCCTCGGCGGCGAGACGGTTGACTTCTTCCACGGAGAACATCAGGTCGTAGCGCGGGTCGTCGAGGATGTGCTCGTTGACGCGGATGCGCTCTACGATATAGGTAGCCATCTCCAGGCAATCGAGGAGCTGGTCGAAGGACGGCAGGAATACTTCCTTGATCTCCTGGAGGTCGCGGAAGTAGCCGCAGGGCAGGTTGTTCATCACCATCACCACTTGCGTGGGGAGGGCTTGCAACTTATTGCAGCGGGCACGGATGAGCTCGAAGACGTCGGGGTTTTTCTTGTGCGGCATGATGCTGGAGCCCGTGGTGCACTCGTCGGGGAGCTTGACGAAGCCAAAGTTCTGCGAGTTGAAGAGGCAGGCGTCGAAAGCCAGCTTGGCCACCGTCCCGGCGATACCGGCGAGGGCGAAGGCCACATTGCGTTCGTTCTTGCCGCGGCCCATCTGCGCATACACTACGTTGTAGTCCATCGTGTCGAAGCCCAGCAGGCGCGTGGTCATGGCGCGGTCGAGGGGGAACGACGAGCCGTAGCCGGCGGCGGAGCCCAGAGGGTTGCGGTTGGTCATGCGGTAGGCGGCCTCGAGGAGGAGCATATCGTCGGCCAGGCTCTCGGCATAGGCGCCAAACCACAGTCCGAAGCTGGAGGGCATGGCAACCTGCAGATGGGTATATCCGGGCAGCAGAACGTCTTTGTAGCGCTCGCTCTGCTGCTGGAGGGTGGTGAAGAGGCGGTGTACGGCCTCCGCCACCCGGCGTATCTTGTCGCGGGTGAAGAGCTTGAGGTCGACGAGCACCTGGTCGTTGCGCGAACGGCCGCTGTGTATCTTCTTCCCCATGTCGCCCAACTGTCGGGTGAGCATCAGTTCCACCTGAGAGTGGACGTCTTCGATACCGTCTTCGATAACGAAGTCGCCACGGCGGGCGGCGCGGTAGATATCGCGGAGCGCGTCGAGGAGCTGCGGCAATTCGTCGTCGGCGATGAGCCCGATGTGGTGGAGCATGGTGACGTGTGCCATGGAGCCCATGACGTCGTAGGGCGCCAAGAAGAGGTCGAGCTCGCGGTCGTGGCCCACGGTGAAGCGGTCTATCTCGTCGGTCACATGGACCGACTTCTCCCACAGCTTGGCGCCGCCGAGCTGTGCGTGTTCGTTTTTTTCTGTCATGATATCGTAGCGGAACTACACATTCTGAAGGGAAAATCTCTGGATAATCTTTACCAGCGCTTCGGCCAAGATATCCGTAGCCTGACGGAGCGGCTTGCTGACGACGCTCTTCATGAAGAAGTTGACGTCGACGCCGAGGGTGAGCTTCATCTTGGAGGCGGCATCGCCCTCGGGGAGCAGCTGCACCCACATATAGACGGGGATGGGCGAGCCCTCGCTGGCCAGTTTAATGCACTTCTCCTCGCGCTCAACGATGCGCATGACGATGAGTCCCATCTGCGTCGTCAGCTGTATGCTGTCGGCATCAAAGTGGACATCGCTCACGTATTTTCGCAGCTCCTCCAGCTCTTTGGGAGGGGCCGCGCCGATGGCGTCCGCCACGGCAGGGTCGCTGACCCGGTTGCGGAATAGTTCCAGATAGCGGAAGTCGGAGCAGAGGCTATAGGCGTCTGCGACGGAGACGGACAAGTGTTGGATGTCGCTTTCGCATTTAGTTAGGCTCATAGTGTGTTGGAAGTTTTTCTTCGGGAAGATGGGAGAGGACGACGGGCGTCTTCTCGTGCATCTTACGCCTTATTATATATGTATATTACCACGAGGACGGTACGGACGCCGCGTGAGAGAGCGACGGCTTCGCGCGAGGCGGGCCTCACTCCGCACCGTTGTACGACGGCTTCGCGCCGCGCGCTTACAGCTCCACGCGCACGGCTTTCGACACGTTCTCTATCTGTTGCAGGGAGGCACAAATTTGTCGCACGTCATCGGTGTCGTAGACGGCGATGTCGACGAGGCCTTTAAACACGCCGTCTTTCGTTTCCAGCGTGATGCGTCGCACGGGGAATCCCTGCTGCTTGTGGAGCACGTCGGCGATAGCATAGAGGACGCCCTGGCTGTCTACGCCGCTGATGTGCAGGCGGCAGTCGAAGGTCCGGCGGCGGTGTGTGTCCCAGGTGCAGGCGATGATATTGTTGCCGTAGCGCGTCTTCAGTTTGACGGCGTCGGGGCAACTGCGGAGGTGAATCTCGAGTTGGTTTTGCGGGGTGATATATCCCACGACGTCGTCGCCGGAGATGGGATTACAGCACGGGGCGATGGTGCAGTGCTGCAAGGTGTCTTCGTTGAGGACGAGGGTCTTCTTGCGGTCGAGCTGTTTCACAAACTCCTCGGCATCGGTGGCGGTGACGACGGTCTCCTCCGTCGTTGTCTTTCGGCGGATGAAGGGGATGCGGGGTCGCCACCAGCGCCGCTTGCCCTGCAGGCGGTTGAGGTCGTCGTCGCCGGGGACGACCTGTTCGTCGGCGATGGCGATGAGGAAGTCTTCGCGGTGGGCGTATCCGTGGAAGGTGGTGAGCTTCTCGACGATGGCGGTGCTCGGCGTGATGTCGTTTTTCTTCAGGAAGTCGGCGAGGAGGGTCTCTCCGCGTTGCGACTTGCTGCGTCGGTCGCGGCGCAGGATGGCTTGTATCTTACTGCGAGCCTTGGCGGTGGTGACGAAGTCGAGCCACTCGGGCTGCACGTGCTGCTTCTGTGTGGTAATGACCTCCACCTGGTCGCCGCTCTTCAGTCGGTAGTTGAGGGGCACCAGGGCGTGGTTGACCTTGGCACCGAAGCAGTGGCTGCCGAGGAAGGAGTGGATGGAGAAGGCAAAGTCGAGGACGGTGGAGCCTACGGGCATGTTCTTGAGTTCGCCCTTAGGGGTGAACACGAGTATCTCGTTGGAGTAGAGGTTGAGCTTGATGGTGTCGAGCAGGTCGAGGGTGTCGGGCTGCGGGTCGTCGAGGATTTCCTTGATGGAGTTGAGCCATCTGTCGAGCTCGTTCTCGTCGTAGGGGGCGTCTTTTTCTTTATATTTCCAGTGAGCAGCAAATCCCTGTTCGGCGATGTCGTCCATGCGGTCGGAGCGTATTTGTACCTCTATCCACTTCCCCTGCTTGCTCATGAAGGTGTTGTGGAGGGCCTGGTAGCCGTTGGCCTTGGGGTTGGCGAGCCAGTCGCGGAAGCGAGTGGGATGTGGTGTGTATATCTTTGTCAGAGCGCCGTAGATGCTGTAGCATTCCACAATCTCCTTGTCGCGGTCGAGGGGGACGAAGATGATGCGGATGGCCAGTATGTCATACACTTCCTCGAAGGGGATGTGTTTGTTTTGCATCTTTGTCCAGATGGAGTAGGAGCTCTTGACGCGCGCCTTGAGGGTATATTTCACCCCCATCTCGTCGAGGATTTGACAGATGGGCGGTGTGAATTTGTCGAAGATGGTGTCGCGTTCGGGCTGTGTCTGTGCCAGCTGTTGCTCGATGGCGCGGTATTCCTCGGGGTGCTCGTAGCGGAAGGAGAGGTTCTCGAGTTCCGTCTTTATCTTGTTGAGCCCCAAACGGTCGGCGATAGGTGCGAAGATATAGAGTGTCTCGCTGGCAATCTTATACTGCTTGCGGGGCGCCATGCTCGAGAGGGTGCGCATATTGTGCAGGCGGTCGGCAATCTTGATGAGGATGACGCGGATGTCGTCGCTCATGGTGAGCAGCAACTTCTTGAAGGTCTCCGCCTGCAGGGAGGCCTTGTCGCCAAAGATGCCGCCGGAGATTTTCGTCAGTCCCTCGACGATGTTTCCCACCTTCTGTCCGAAGAGGTTGGTGAGGTCTTCGTTGGTGTAGTCGGTGTCTTCCTCCACATCGTGGAGCAGGGCGGCGCTGATGGAGGTGGAGCCGAGTCCTATCTCTTCGCATACGATTTGCGCCACGGCGATGGGGTGCAGGATGTAGGGCTCGCCGGAGAGGCGCCGCACGCCTTTGTGGGCTTGCTTGGCAAAGTTGAAGGCCTTGGTGATGACGTCCACCTTACGGCGGTGGTTGGAGGCCAGATAGGTGTCCTTGAGGTGCTGGAAGGCCGCATTGATCATTTCCTCATCTTTCTGTTCCTGCGGAGACAAGGGGGCGGTGGTGTTGGCTGTCATAGCGAAACGGGGGTGGATGGGCGGGGGCTTCTTGGAGGAAGGCTCCCGCGAGGTGTGAGGAATCGGTGAACTATCACGGAGGAAGAGGCGCTGTCGCCGAACGTTGCGCCGCTGCGCCGCCGCACTGTCGGCGCGCTGTCGGCGGGTGTTCTGTTGCCGCCGGGGCGGTGAGGTGTTATTTCACCTTCACCTTCTGCCCGGGCCGCAGGTTGTTGCCCTTGATGCCGTTGAGGCTGCGGAGCTTGCTGACGGTGGTACCGTTGCGTGCGGCGATGGCGCTGAGGGTGTCGCCCTTGCGGACGGTGGTGGTGCGCGTGGCGCTCTTGGCTTTTGTCTTGCTATTCTTCTGCTGGGCGGTGCGACTGTTGCGCGCGGCACTACTGCTGCGTGTGGTGGAGGCACTGCTGCGCGTGGTCTCGGCGGTGGTCTGCGGCACGGCAACGACGTTGCGGCGTGTGAGGAGCTCGTCGGCGCGGTAGGTGTAGATGGAGTCTTGGTTGTCGATGAAGGCCAGCACCTTGTCTTGCGGCAGGCGGACGACGCAGGGCTCGCTCTGTCCCGGTATGACGTCGGTGCGATACTGCGGGTTGAGGGCGTGGAGGGCCTCGATGTCGACGTCGCAGAGGGCGGCTATCTGCTCCATGTGCACGTTGCGGCTGACGACGATGGTGTCGGTGGTCACCGGCACCTTGGTCTTCATGGGGCAGATATTGTGCTCACAGTAGTAGGTCATGATGTAGTTGGCGGCGATGAAGGCGGGGACGTATCCTCGTGTCTCCTGAGGCAGGTAGGGGTAGATGCTCCAGTAGTCGCGCGTGCCTCCTGCGCGGTGGATGGCCTTGTTGATGTTGGTGGGCCCGCAGTTATAGGCTGCGATGACGAGGCTCCAGTCTTTGAAGATGTTGTAGAGGTCGCGCAGGTAGCGTGCGGCGGCCCATGTGGCCTTGATGGGGTCGCGTCGCTCGTCGACGAGGCTGTTGACTTTCAGGTCGTAGCGTTTCCCGGTGGCGAGCATAAACTGCCAGAGTCCCACGGCGCCGACGCGGCTGGTGGCGGTGGGGTCGAGCCCCGACTCGATGACGGGCAGATATTTCAGTTCGAGGGGCAGTCCGTAGTAGTCGAGGGCTTCCTCAAAGATGGGGATGTAGAAGTTGCCGGCGCCGAGCATATAGGCCACGGAGCGTCGCAGGCGTCCGCTGTATTGGTCGATAAACTTCTGCACTATCTCATTGTAGGGCATCTCCATGACGGCGGGGATGCGGCTGAGTCGTTCCCGGAAGACGGAGTCGGGGAACGGAGGGTTATAGTTGGGATTGACGCAGGTGGTATCGGGGAAGAGGTAGGACTTGGCGTGCCACTCGCTGAGGAGGGAGTCGAGGTCGTGGCTCATGCCTTCGGGGAGGTCGATGACTTCGTCGTTGCCGATACGGTTGTCGTGAACAGTGATGTCGTTGTTGTTTTGTGCCGTAGCTCCCAGTGCGGTGAGCGCCAGGGCCAGTAGCATCGTTTTGATACGTTTCATTCAGAAGTGTTGCATTTGTCGTGATTGCGCCGTTGCCGAGGGGTCTCGGCGGCGCCGTCATCAGAAGTGGAGGCTGCACCCCAGGCCATAGGCGCTGCGTTGTGTCCCTACGTATCCGTCGTGTCCGATGACGGCGGGCTCGAGGCGCAGGCTGAGGTCGGGGGAGATGTCGAACACCGAGAGCTGTGCGTCGACGTAGGCGTCGACGACGGAGAGGAGATACACGGCGACGAAACAGAAGGCACTCATGTCGCGGTAGCGGCGGTAGTAGTTCTTCTTGCGTTTGAAGAGGCTTTTAAACTGGTCTTCGCGGCCGGTGATGTCGTAGCGCGGGGGGAGCATCTCGAGGTAGCTCGTGGTGTTGGGGTCGTCGTCCATGATGTCGAGATAGGCCTGCGAGTAGTCGCGGTACATCTGTTGGTTCCACATCAGGGCGTAGGTACATCCGAGGAAACCGCCATAGAAGATGGGTAGCTTCCAGTATTTTCGGTTGTATATCTGTCCGGCGCCGGGGAGCACGAGGGAGAGCCACAGGGCGCGGGTGGGGTCGGGGATGAAGTGCTGCAAGTCGCGGCGTCGTCGGGCGCGGCGACTGTTGGCGCTCATCAGGGAGTCGTTGAGGGCGGTGAGGCGTGCCGCGGCGGTGCTGTCGGCGGGCAGCAGGTCGTCGGTGGTCGACGGAGCGGCGTCCCCTTGCCGCGTCGCGGCGGCCACGCGGAGTGTGTCGCCAAGGCTCTTCAGCGTGTCGCCGGGGGCTATGATGAGGCGGGCCTGGGCGGCGGCGCCGAGGGGGGCCGCGAGGCACAGTGCGGCCGTGAGGCACAGCGCCGCGATGATGCTGTTGACGGTGGTTCTCATCCCTTCTGTCGGTTACTCCTTGCAAAGGTCGTACTCTCTGTTCCGAGAGTCGGTTCGTTCTTTCTCAAAGTCGGTTCGTTCTACTCCTTGTTGCCGGTGTCGACGGTGTCTGTTCCGCCGTCGTCGTCAGCCTTTCATTCTGTCGAAGAGGCTGATGATGCGTTCCAGTTCTTCTTCGGAGGCAAAGGGGATGCTGATTTTTCCTTTCCCTTGGTGGGAGCAGGTCATCTGCACTTTGACGTTGAAGAAGTCGGAGAGGCGGTGCTTGAGGACGTTGTATTCCTCGGGGAGGCGTTTGGCGCCCTTGTCGGTGATTTGTCGGTGTCCGCTCTTGACGGTTTCTCCGCTGTTGAGGGCTTTCACCATGTCTTCCACCTGTCGCACGGAGTAGCCTTTCTCCTGTATCTCCTTGAAGAGGCGCACCTGCAGGGAGGGCTGGTTGAGGCCCAGCAGTGCGCGGGCGTGTCCCTGGTCGACCTGTCGGTTTTGCAGGGCCACCTGCACCTGTGCGGGCAGTTTGAGGAGTCGTAGGTAGTTGGCGATGGTGGCGCGGTTTTTCCCCACCTTCTCGGAGAGCTGGTCTTGTGTGAGGTGCATCTGTTCCATCAGATTTTGATAGGCCAGTGCTATCTCTATGGCGTTGAGGTCTTCGCGTTGGATGTTCTCCACGAGGGCCATCTGCATCATCTTCTCGTCGTCGGCGGTGCGCACGTAGGCGGGGATGGTGGTGAGGTGTGCCATCTGTGAGGCGCGCCAGCGTCGCTCTCCGGCGATGATTTGGTAGGTGTCGTCGGCCATCTGTCGCAGGGTGATGGGCTGTATGATACCTATCTGACGGATGCTCTCGGCCAGTTCCTCCAGGGCGGCGGCGTCGAATTCGCGACGGGGCTGGTTGGGGTTGGCGCGGATACAGTCGAGAGGCACCTCGTTGATGGACGAGGAGCCGTCGACGTGCACCTCGTCGGTGGAGATAAGGGCATCGAGGCCGCGGCCGAGGGCCGGATATTTCTTGTGTACAGACATAGGGTAAGTGGTGTACGGTTTTTTCTTACAATAAAATGTGGCCTGCCGACAAGCCAAGCCGCGCCGCCGAACGGCGGCGGTGTCTCCCGCCAAGCGGTAGCCTTCTTCTAAAACAAATGTCGCCCTCCTACTGGCAGAGCAGCCGGAAGCGACAACGTTAAACAAAAGGATGGCAGCCGCTTATCGCCTGCCCGTCGCGCTCTCGTCGGCCCCTATGGGGCGGCGCGGCCCGACGGCGGCGCGCAGAGGCGCGGGGCCTCTCAGCTGTTCTTCTGGATGATTTCCTTGGCCAGCGCCAGGTGGTTCTTGGCACCGGTGGAGTCGGCATCGTAGAGGATGGCGGGCAAGCCGTGGCTCGGCGCCTCGGAGAGCTTCACGTTGCGCTGGATGACGGTCTTGAAGACGAGCTCCTGGAAGTGGCGCTTCACCTCGTCATAGATTTGGTTGGCCAGGCGCAGGCGCGAGTCGTACATCGTCAGCAGGAAGCCCTCAATCTCGAGCTCGGGGTTGGTCTTCTTCTTGATGATGCGGATGGTGTTCAGCAGTTTGCTGATGCCTTCGAGGGCGAAATACTCGCACTGCACGGGGATGATGACCGAGTCGGCGGCGGTCAGGGCGTTGATGGTGATGAGTCCCAACGAGGGGGCGCAGTCGATGAGGATATAGTCATACTCGGCCTTGAGGGGTTCCAGCAGTCCCCGGAAGATGTGCTCGCGATGGGGCAGGTTGAGCATCTCCACTTCGGCGCCGACGAGATTGATGTGAGAGGGGACGATGTCCAGCCGGTCGATATCGGTGGTGTAGATAGCCTCCCGGATATCGGCCTGCCCTACGAGGCACTCGTAGATGGAACCGTCAATCTGCCCCAGGTCGACGCCCAGTCCCGACGAGGCGTTGGCCTGCGGGTCGGCATCGATGAGCAGCACTTTCTTCTCGAGGGTGGCCAACGAAGCGGCGAGATTCATCGACGTGGTGGTTTTCCCCACGCCGCCCTTCTGATTGGCCAATGCGATGATTTTACCCATATTTCTTTGTTCTGGCCGCCCCTTTCCGACGCACGACGGCGGCGTCACTTGACGGCACTATGACCTTGCAAAGGTAACAAAATTTCTTCTAACGGCCCTATATTATCCTTTTTTTCGTATTTTTGCCCGTCGCTGCCGCCAAAACGACTCATTTTCGGTCGGCTATACGCCCCGTCGGGGCGCGCGGCGACGGCACGACGACTTTTATTTTTGCAAAAACATGTCCAGACCTTACCTCCTCATCTCCAACGACGACGGCATACACGCACGCGGCATCCACTTCCTCATCGACACGCTGCGCCCCATCGCCGACTTGCTCGTGGTGGCCCCCGACGGCCCGCGCTCGGGATTCAGCACGTCTATCACCTCCGCCACGCCCGTCAGCTACCGCGTGGTACACGAGGAGGAGGGACTGAAGATATGCTCCTGCTCGGGGACGCCGACCGACTGCATCAAGGTGGCCCTCAACGTCCTCACGGAGCGACGCCCCGACCTGGTGGTGGGCGGCATCAACCACGGCGACAACTCGTCCGTCAACGCCCACTACTCGGGCACCATGGGCGTGGCCATCGAGGGCGCCCTGCAGGGGTTCAAGGCGGTGGCCTTCTCGCTCTGCGACCACAGCGCCGAGGCCGACTTCTCCCCGTTGGCGCCCTACCTGACCGCCTTCGTCGAGAAAGTGTTGGCCATGACGCTGCCGCCCTTCACCTGCCTCAACATCAACTTCCCTCGCTGCGCCTCCTTCCGCGGCACACGCATCTGCCGCATGGCGCACAGCCGCTGGCAGCGCGAGCTGCAGGAATGCCACCATCCCTACGGCGGCCACTACTACTGGCTCGTGGGGGAGTGTGTGGAACTGGAGCCGGAGGCCGACGACACCGACCGCTGGGCATTGGCACACGACTATATCGCCGTCACGCCGACACGCCTCGACGTGACAGACTATGACCTGCTGCAACAGCTGACCATGGCAGATGTCAAAAAGCGCCACCTGAAGAGGCTTTCGCTTGATGATGAGGAGGAATAACTCCTCATCATCTTCTTAAAAAAGACGGACTTCTAACGGGAGGCCTCCTCCCCGGCGCGGCATCGTCGATGGGCATACCTCATCGACCGCCCGCCGCTGCAGAAGAAGTCCTTCCCCCTCTTCCCCGATATCCCCTCTTATGAAATATTTCCTCATCGCCGGTGAAGCCAGCGGCGACCTACACGCCGCCCACCTGATGCGGGCCCTCAGCGCCCGCGATGCCGCCGCCGACTTCCGCTACTACGGCGGCGACGAGATGCAGGCGGCCGGCGGCACGCTGTTGTGCCACTACCGCGAACTGGCCTATATGGGCTTCCTCCCCGTCGTGCGCCATCTGGGCACCATCCTGCGGGGGCTCAGGGAGTGCTGCCGCGCCATCGCCGAGTGGCGCCCCGACGTGGTCATCCTCGTCGACTACCCGGGCTTCAACCTCAAGGTGGCCCACTTCGTACAGCAATCGGCCCTCTGCCCGGTATACTACTATATCTCGCCCAAGATATGGGCGTGGAAGGAGGGGCGCATCCGCAATATCCGCCGCGATGTGTCGCACCTCTACTCTATCCTGCCCTTCGAGGTGGACTTCTTCGAGAAGAAACACCACTACCCCATCACCTACGTGGGCAATCCCACCGTCGACGAGGTGACGGCCTACCGGCAGGCACACGGCACCCCCGCCCCCGACGGGCACACCATCGCCCTGCTGCCGGGCTCACGGCGCCAGGAGATACGCGACAACCTGTCGCGCATGCTGCGCGGCGCCCTCCCCCTGCTCGGCGAGGCCGACCGCCTCGCGGTGGCCATGGCGCCGGCCACCGACCGTGCCCTCTACGACGACATCCTGCGCCGCAGCGGCGTCGATGCCGCGCGTGTCGACCTTGTCGAGGGAGAGACCTATGCCCTCTTGTCGCGCGCCACGGCGGCCCTCGTCACCAGCGGTACGGCGACCCTCGAGACGGCCCTCTTCGGCGTACCTCAGGTGGTGTGCTACTATGTGGCCTGCGGACGTCTCGTCAGTCTCCTGCGCCGCTGCCTCCTCAAGGTGCCGCACATCTCGCTCGTCAACCTTATCTGCGGGCGCACGGTGGTGCCCGAACTGGTGGCCGACGGCATGACGCCTCACCACCTGCAACAACAACTGCAACCGCTGCTCACCGACACGCCGCAACGCCGCGCCATGCTCCGCGGATACGACGAGATGAGGAAGCGCCTCGGAGCGCCCGGCGCCCCACAGACGGCGGCCGCCGACATCCTGCGACGCCTGGAGCGCATGAAGCGGGAGCAACAACGATAACCCTTCAACCACGGGGCGAGACGAGAGCGACCTGCTCCGCCTCGCCCCGCGGCTTTTTCGGTGGAGAAGGTCAGGAGGTGTATTCGGCGGCCTTCTCCCTTACGGCATCGGCCAGACGATGTACGTCCTGCCCCCCCCTTGAAACCGGCCAACCGACTGCTGCTTATCGCCGGGCAAGCCCCCATCAACAAGTGCAAAGCGTCTACCGCCTCCGGCGAGGTCTTGTGCCGCCGCGGCGCACTGTGTTTATCGTGCTTATCGTGAAGCGAACGGGGTCAAAAAACGGTGCGCGAAGGCCGCGAGAATCGCAAAAAGCCACCGCCCCCGCTTCCGCCTACGGCCGACGCAGCCTCGAGGCCTTTGGCACGTTAAAAAGAGTTTCGTTTTTGACATATACTGTCACTATTCCGGTGAAAACGGCGTCGACGCACGTCGAAACGGGCCCCCGGAAAAATGCAACAAGTCCGGGAGAAGTTTCAACAAGTCCGGGACTTGTTGCGACGAGTCCGGGACTTGTTGCGCCGCGACGTGTGCGCCGAGCTTCGCCGTCGGGTGGTAATACTTCTTAACAATTGATGAAGATTCGCCGAAGCCGGAAAAGGTTGTTTTCCCGCCGTTTTTGTGCAAACAAAAGTAAAATCAATAAAACCCTATCCTAAATTATCAAAAATCAGAAGTAAAAAAGGGTGCTTCCGTGCGGGATTCCGGCTCATTTTTGCCGCAAAAACGGCATTTCGTCCCCGTTTCCGCGACTTTTCCTATGTCAAGATTTTTCAGCAAAATCCGTTCGTCACAAAATATTTTTCACAAAAAACGATAAGTAGCGAAATTTCCCCGAGAGCGGCCCACGCCCATTCACCTCAGTCCCCCTCTCTTTAGCCCCTCAAGGCGGATCACCGGACAGTCTTATTCTCCCCCCGCTCTCTTACTTCTCCCCCTCCGCCGCGTCCTGCCGCTCCTCCCCCATCGCCCCTCGGAATCTTCGTTCCCTACCGTCGGGCAACGGGCAGCGTTCTGCCAACGCCCCTTACCGGCCGCATCCGTCGTCGATTATCCAACGCTCAATGTTGCGTGTCTCGGAGGAGAAGTTGACGCCCACTTTCACGAGCATGCGGTGGTCGGTGGCAAATGGCAAAGCATAGTTCTTGTCGTTGATTTGCGAGAGCGCCTCTTCGGCCGTGCCATCGAGCTTGAACTCCATCACGTAAGTGTAGTCGTCGGTTTGCAGCACCAAGTCGATGCGACCTTCAGAGGTGTGATACTCCGCCTTGACATACAGTCCCATCAGTTTGGCGACGATGAACAGCACATTTTGATAGTGATTCTCCAGGTCTTTCACCAATTCATACGGGGTGTCGGCAAACAGTGATGACAACCGCTTGAAGAATTCATCCACCCGACCGTTTTTCACCTCCTCCACAAAATTGGCAATACAGAACTCCGTCTGGCTTTCGCTTACATGGGCATAGTTGGGCAGCAAAAAGTTGTAGAAGCCGTCTTCCACCTCCTTGTTGGGTATGCCCAGCCGGAAGAGTTTATAGGTAGGATTATAGTCGACGATGGTCAAATATCCACTTTGGTATATCATGGGAATCGGGTCGGAAGACGAAGACAGACTCCCTCGCAATGCCTTATCCGATACTTGGGGCGAAGCCATATCCTCCAGCTTGCAATGGTATTTCTTGAGCAGGTACACCAGATAGGAAGGCGTGCCCGTCTCAAACCAATAGTTGTTGAACTCATTCTTCTTGAATGTATTCAGCAGGCTGAAAGGGTTGTAGACAGCGACGGAGTTATACACAAAATGGTACCCGTCATATTGAGCACGCAGTTCCTTGCGCACATCGTCATACGAACGTTCGGTAGCTATTGCCAGACGTTGCACGTAAGGGACTAATACCGTATCCATTTCTTCATCGGTAATGCCGCAGATGGAGGCGTACGACCTATCCAACGATATATCCTCCAGATTGTTCAGGTCGCTGAAGACGCTCACCTTATTAAACTTTGTAACGCCGGTGAGGAAGGCAAAGCGAATGCATCGGTCCATACTTTTCAACGCGCCGTAGAATCCTTTCAAGATGGAGCGGAAGGCGTCTTGCAACTTTTCATTGTCAATGGCCTGGAGCACGGGCTTGTCATATTCGTCAACAAGTATCACGACGCGTTGGCCGGTCTGTTCACAGGCACGACGTATGACGCCCTCGAATCGAGTTCCCAACATTTTTTCCGCGGCATTCCTTCCATAGGCCTCTTCCCACGCATCAAGCGTCACATTCAGTTTGTTGTTGAGAGCCTCAACGTCGGTATAGTTCCCCGTATTCAAATCGAGATGCAGCACCGGATATTTTGTCCAGTCCTTTTCGAGTTTCTCTATGGCGAGACCTTTGAAGAGTTCTTTCTTACCGGAGAAATAGGCATGGAGCGTTGACAACAACAGGCTCTTTCCGAAGCGGCGCGGCCGCGACAAAAAATAGTAGCTGCCGGTACTCACCAACCGGTACAGCAGCTCCGTCTTATCCACGTAAAGATAGTCTCCATTACGCAGCTTCTCAAAGTCTTGCACGCCAATCGGCATATTTTTCAACGCTTCCATATGTCTAAATTTAAGTTGGTTCTGCAAAGGTGATAAAACTTTTTCACTATTCCACCTTTACCACCCGTAAAAAAGAAACGGAGGCATCGAAAGAGCAACAGGGGGGCTCGTCCTCAGAACGGCCATATCAGCGGCACCAGCAGGACGGTCAGAAGAAGGCACAACAGATTGAGCGGCAGACCGACTTTCACAAAATCGGAGAAACGGTAGTTACCCACGCCTTGCACGATGAGATTGGTCTGGTAGCCGATGGGCGTAGAGAAACTGGCGGAGGCGGCCACGCAGATGGTAACGAAGAAGGGCGTCGGACTGACTCCGAGGTGTTGGGCAATAGACAGCGAGAGGGGGAAGGCAAGGGCCGCCGCGGCGTTGTTGGTCATCAGTTCGGTGAAGAGATTGGTGATGACGAAGATAACGGCGAGGAGCACCAACGGGCCGTGGGCGTGGCTCAGGCCGACGGCGAAGGCGGCGACGGCATCGGCCAACCCGGAATTCTGCATCGCGCGACTGATGGCGAAGGCGGAGGCGATGGTCACCAGGATGTCCCACGAGATGTATTTCGTATACTTGCGGGCGGGGAAGAGCTGAAGCCAGGCCATCACCACCGTGGTGACGCAGGCGAAGAAGAACATGTCGAGCTTCATGCGCGGGGCGAGCTGCTCCACCACGGGGAGCTCGCCGAGGGTGGCGCCGGTGACCATCAGCACCAGCAGGGCGATGGTGAGCCACGCCTTACGGCGCGGCATCTGCGGGAGGGCCTCTTCCTCGGCGCCGCCGGCCACCATGAGGAAGAAGGAGGAGTCGCCCCAGTTTTTCAAGAAGGCGGCATCGGCCAGGAGCACGAGGGTGTCGCCCTCGCGGAAACGCAGCTTGCGCAGGTCGTGCAGCAGGAAGGTGTCGCCGCCGCGGCGTATTTCCACCAGCAGGGCACCATATTTCTGCTTGAAGTCGAAGTCGCGCACACGCTTGTTGATGGCGGGAAAGCGGGCCCCCAGCACGACTTCTATGCGCTGCCAGTCGCCGGGACGTTGCACCTCGGTGATGGCCTCGTCGCGGTTCTCGCGACGGTCGGGCAACAGGTGTTTCGACGCTATCAGGATATACACCAGTCCCACCACGGCAATGACGAGGCCCACCTTTCCCAACTCAAACATGGAGAAACCGCGGTAGCCGGCGTCGATAATCATCCCGTGGACAACGAGGTTGGTGCTCGTGCCGATGAGGGTACACATGCCTCCCAGGATGGTGGCGTAGGACAGGGGGATAAGGAATTTCGTCGGGGAGAAGCCGTGGCGCTCGGCCCAGCGCTTCACCATGGGGGCGAAGATGACGATGACGGGCGTATTGTTGAGGAAGGCGGAGATGAAGGCTACGACGGGGAGCATACGCCCTTGCACGCGGCGCTCCGTGGTGGCGTGCGTGGGGAGGAGACGCTCCAGCAGGCGCCCCAACAGGCCGGAGCGTCGCACGCCCTCGCTCACCAGAAAGAGGAGGGCCACGGTCATCATGCCTTTGTTGGAGAAGCCCTCGAGCATCTCGCGCGGCGTCAGGATACCGGCACAGAGGAATACCACCGCCGCCGACAACAGTATCAGGCCGGGGCGCATCCGCTCCTTGACGAGGGACACTACGATGAGCACCAGAACGGCGAGGACGAAGAAGCCTTGGAAGGTCATAGGGCGGTATCAGTGGGCCCGACGGCGCACGATGAAATAGGGGTTGTGGAGGTCTTCCTTATTATACACTACGGGCTGCTCCGTGGCGGCATCTACCACCTCACAGCCGGCGGCGACGGCGATGGCATGGCCGGCGGCGGTGTCCCACTCCATCGTCGGCGCCAGGCGCGGGTAGATGTCGGCAGTGCCGGCGGCCACCAGGCACAGCTTCAGCGAACTGCCGGCGGAGCGCAGCTCCAGATGGGGGTGGTGCGTGCGCAGGGCGTCGATGAGCGCCTGCGTCTCGGCGGAGAGGTGAGAGCGCGAGGCCACCACGACATAGGTCGTGCGCGCGGCCTCGGCGGCGAGGGGCAGGGCCTCGACGCTGTCATAGCGGCCGGCGGCATCCACCGTCGCCACGGCGGCACCGGCGGGGAGACCGGCAGTGACCGCCGACGCCGTGACGCCCCAGTAGAGGCGCCGCGTCACCGGCACATAGATGACACCCAGCACGGGGCGCCCC
Source organism: uncultured Prevotellamassilia sp. (assembly GCA_964640535.1). GTDB lineage: Bacteria > Bacteroidota > Bacteroidia > Bacteroidales > Bacteroidaceae > Alloprevotella. The sequence goes on from CAZXFS010000007.1 coordinate 50,776, forward strand.
GCCTCGACGAGGGCGATATTGACGGTAAACTCGCCGTTGCGCTTGATGAATTCCTTGGTGCCGTCGAGCGGGTCGACGACCCACAGCGTGCGCCAGTCGCGACGCACGGCATAGGCCTCATGAGCTCCCTCCTCACTCAGCAGAGGATAGGGCGTGGCCGCCAGGGCGTCGGCGATGAGGCGATGCGAGCGGCGGTCGGCGAGCGTCAGCGGCGAGTCGTCGCTCTTGTGCTCCACCTGCCAGTCGCTCTCCGGACGGTTATAGACGTCCATGATGGCTTCGCCGGCGGCAATGGCGGCGTCAATGACGGTGGTCAGTAGGGAGGAGGGATGGGTCATATCGGATAGTTTTTTTCTTTCGATAGAGGTCGGAGGAGCGTTGTCTCCTCTCGAAGGATGTATTACTTTTCTAAAAACAAAGTCAGATGCTCTCACAGCAGCAACATGCAGGAGAAGAGCGGAGAGGCGCAGCGGATGTGCAGGCTTACGGCAGTGCGGGGACGGCGGCCTCGATGCTGTTCTCCACCTCGTCGGGGAGTCGGCTGAAGAAGTCCATGCCGGTCACCTTCTCCACCTCGTCGACGGAGTACTGGTATTTGCGGATGTCGCGATGGCCCGACACATTGGGGAAGATGAAGCCGTAGGCGCGCAGGGCGTTGCCGCTGCCCACGAGAATCACCTTAAAGAAGGCGTGAGGCACCGCCACCTTGTTGGCGCCGATGCGCACCGGCTTCTGATTGTAGTAGATGGGGCCCGCCACGACGGCCACAGCGCCATAGGTCTTGGCCCACGAGCGCGTCATCTGCTCCAGGTCGTTCCAGTCGCCGCGGTTCAGCGAGGGATTCTGCGGACATACATTCGTCAGATAGAACGACTGGCGCATGGCCTCCTCGTCCCACTTCATATCGCCGGCCGGCGCCATATGGCCGCGGTCGTAGCCGCTGCCGGTATAGTCTTTGGTGTAGGCCTTGGCGCCGCGCACATCAGGGTCGGCATAGAACTGGGTCTCGCGGGGCACCTCGCCGGAGGTGTGGGCGGCGGTGAGTACCCACCCTACCCACTGCGGCGTCTTGTAGTCGGCATCGTAGGAGACGGTGTAGGCCTTGCGCTTCAGCACCTGACCGCCGCGCGACGACTCGTAGACGGGGATTTCCATCCCCGCCAGCCGTGTGGTGTCGGTGCTCGACGAGGTCGTCGTCGACGTCGCCTGCCCGTCGGAGGCGGCGTGCATCTTGGAATACGTCATGTAGCCGGCCACAAGGAGCAGGCACAGCCAGAAGAGGTTTTTCGTAGTCTTCATCGCATCAAAGGTTTTTGTGTGGTTTCCTATAGGGTTCGCGTTGATTCATTTCAGGGGTTTCTTTCTATCTTTCAGCGGTAGTATCCGAGGGAAAGCGGAGACATACGACCGCGGCGGACGCGGTGTCGGGACGGCGGGGCTCAGGCGTCGCGATGTTCCTCCCTCTTGCGGTCTTCCTCCATCTTCTCGCGGAGGTAGCGGGCGGTAAATCCCTTGTCCTGCGCAATGATGTCCTCCGGCGTACCGCAGGCCACGAGGGTGCCGCCGCCGCGGCCGCCGTCGGGGCCCAGGTCGATGACATAGTCGGCACACTTCACCACGTCGAGGTTGTGCTCGATGATGACGACGGTGTGGCCGCGCTCGATGAGGGCGTTGAAGCTGCGCAGGAGGGTGGCGATATCGTGGAAGTGGAGACCCGTGGTGGGCTCGTCAAAGATGAAGAAGGTGGGGACGGCACGCTCCTGGCCGAGATAGTAGGCCAGCTTGACGCGCTGGCTCTCGCCGCCGGAGAGCGACGAACTGTTTTGTCCCAACTTGATATATCCCAGGCCCACCTCCTGGAGGGGCTTGAGGCGCTGGACGACGGCGCCGGCGCCGTGCTCCGTGAAGAACTCTACGGCCTGGTTGACCGTCATCTCGAGGATGTCGTAGATGTTGCAGCCGTGGTAGCGCACGTCGAGCACCTCCTTCTTGAAACGCTGACCGTGGCACGACTCGCACTCCAGTACGAGGTCGGCCATAAACTGCATCTCCACCTTGACGGTGCCCTCGCCCTTGCACTCGTCGCAGCGGCCGCCGTCGGCGTTGAAACTGAAATAGGCGGCGGTGAGGCCCAACTGCTTGGCCAGCGGCTGCGCCGCCATGATGCGGCGTATCTCGTCGTAGGCCTTGACGTAGGTCACAGGGTTGGAGCGGGTAGACTTCCCGATGGGGCTCTGGTTGACATAATCCAGCGCCTTGACGGCGTCGAGGTCGCCGGTGAGCTCGATAAACTCTCCCGGACGGTCGGACGCGATGTCGAGGTGGCGACACAAGGCGGGATAGAGGATTTGCCCGACAAGGGTGCTCTTGCCCGAACCGCTGACGCCGGTGACCACCGTCATCACGTTGAGAGGGAAGCGCACGTCGATGCCCTTGAGGTTGTTGGCGCGGGCGCCGCGCACCTCCACATAGCGATTCCATGCGCGCCGCGAGGGCGGCAGGGGGATGCGCTCGTAGCCCGCCAGATAGTCGAGGGTGTGACTGATGCCCGGCGTCACCGTCTGTGTGGCGTCGTAGGCGCCCTGCCACACCACCTCGCCGCCGTGGCGGCCCGCCTCGGGCCCTATGTCGACGATATAGTCGGCGGCGCGGATGGTCTCTTCGTCGTGCTCCACGACGACCACCGTATTCCCCACGTCGCGCAGGCGCCGCAATACGCTGATGAGGCGGTCGGTATCGCGCGAGTGGAGGCCTATGCTGGGCTCGTCGAGGATGTAGAGGGCACCGACGAGCGAGGAGCCCAGCGAGGTGGCCAGGCGGATACGTTGGCTCTCGCCGCCGGAGAGCGTGGAGCTCTGGCGGTTGAGGGTGAGATAGCCCAGGCCCACGTCGACCAGAACGTGGAGGCGGCGCTGCAACTCCGGCAGCAGGCGCTCGGCCACCCGGGCGTCGTGCTCCGACAGCGAGAGGGTGTCGAAGAAGACGCACAGCTCGCTGATGGGCATCTCCACCAGTTCCATGATACTGCGTCCGCCGATCTTGACATATTCCGCCTCCGGTTGCAGACGGCTGCCGCCGCAGACGGGACACACCGTCTTGCCGCGATAGCGGGCAAGCATGACGCGGTATTGTATCTTGTACTGCTCTTTCTCTATGGAACGGAAAAATTCGTCGATGCAGGCCGTCACCACGCCCTTCTGCCCGTGCCACAAGAGGCGGCGCTGGGCGTCGCTCAGCGAGTGGTAGGGGGCGTAGATGGGGAAGTCAAGAGCGGCCGCCTGACGGCAGAAGGCCGTCTTCCACAAGCTCATCTTCTCCCCGCGCCAGCACACCACGGCACCGTCGGCCACCGACAGCGACGTGTTGGGCACCACCAATTGGGCGTCGATGCCGATGACGCGGCCGAAGCCCTCGCAGTGGTGGCAAGCCCCCGCCGGCGAGTTGAAGGAGAACATATTGCTGTCGGGCTCGCGGAAGGCCATCCCGTCGGCCTCGAAGCGCGTGGAGAAGGTGTGCGTCACCCCTGAGGGGTAGAAGCGCAGCAGGCAGGCACCGTTGCCTTCATAGAAAGCCGTCTCCACCGAGTCGCTCAGGCGCGACAGGGTGTCTTTCTCCTCACTGACGCTCAGGCGGTCGATGAGGAGGTAGAGCTCCGGCGCCGCTGACTCTATCGGCAACAGAGGGCGCGCGGCGAGGTCGCTATGGGCGGCCAGGAAATCCTCGATGGCCATCATCTCGCCACCGTAGTCGACACGGGAAAGGCCCTGCTGCAGATAGATGGCCATCTGCTGCGCAATGGTGCGTTCCTTGCAGCGGTGGATGGGCGCCAAGACGGTGAAGCGTGTCCCCGGCGAGTAGGAGCGCACGGTGTCGACGACGTCGTCCACGGTGTGGCGCTTCACCTCCTGCCCGCTGAGGGGGGAGAAGGTGTGGCCCACGCGGGCAAAGAGCAGGCGCAGGTATTCGTAGACCTCCGTCGACGTCCCTACCGTAGAGCGCGGGTTGCGGCTGCTCACCTTCTGCTCGATGGCGATGGCCGGCGGCAGGCCTTTGATATAGTCACACTCCGGCTTGTGCATACGCCCGAGGAATTGGCGGGCGTAGGCCGACAAGCTCTCCACATAGCGACGCTGCCCCTCGGCATAGAGGGTGTCGAAGGCCAGCGACGACTTGCCCGACCCCGAGAGGCCGGTGACGACGATGTATCGTCCGCGCGGCAAGCGGAGGTCCACGTTCTTCAGGTTGTTGACGCGGGCTCCTTTGATGGTGATATAGGACTCTTTGTTGGGTGACGGTGTCATTCAGTTCTGTGTATGAGGGAGGAGACGCCTGCGCAGCGTCTCTTTTTAGAGGTAGCAAAGATAATGAAAACGAGCGTGCCGTGAAAGGACGCTCGTCGTTTTTTCAAAGGAAGGTGGAAGAGGAAGAGAGGAACGATGGGGGCGCGGCGCCGCCTTACATCGGGTCGACATCAAAGTGGAGGCCGACATTGCGATAAGCGGGCTGCGCCAGAAGGACGTCGCGCGACGACAGGAGGGTGCGACGCACGCCGGCGGCGGAGAGCGTCGGCGCCACCTTGAGGAGGAGCTGACGCAGGTGGCGATACTGCACGCGCGCCACGGCGGGGCGGTCGGGGCCAAGGAGGTCGTCGCCGAAGTGGGGGCGCAAGAGGGCGGCCAGATGGCGCGCGGCATGGTCGACGACGGCCTCATCGCGGTGTTTCAGGCAGATGACGACGAGGCGGTAGTAGGGCGGGAAGCGAAACATCTCGCGCTCCACCAGTTGTCCGCGGAAGAGCCCTTCGTAGTCGCCCGCCACCACCTGCTTCACCACCGGCAGGTCGGGCTGACGGGTCTGTAGGACGACGAGGCCGCGCGTATCGCGACGCCCGGCGCGCCCCGCCACCTGCGACATCATCTGGAAGGCACGCTCGTAGGCGCGGAAGTTGGGCTGATTGAGCATCTGGTCGGCCTGGAGGATGCCCACCACGCGGACTCCGCCGAAGTCGAGACCTTTTGTCACCATCTGCGTCCCCACGAGTAAGTTGGTGCGGCCCTCTTGGAAGTCGCGGATAAGGCGTTCGTAGGCCGTCCGCGAGCGTGTCGTGTCGAGGTCCATGCGTCCCGTGCGGGCCTCGGGGAAGGTGGCGGCCACCGTCTCCTCTATCTTCTCCGTCCCGTAGCCGACGTCGCGCAGGCTCTCCTCTTCGCAGTTGGGGCACTGCGTCGGCACGGCGTAGTGGGCGCCGCAGTAGTGACACACCAGTTGTCCGCTCTGTCGGTGGTAGGTGAGCGTCACGTCGCAGGCCTTGCAACGCGGCGTCCATCCGCAGTGACAGCACTCCAGGACTGGGGAGTAGCCGCGGCGGTTCTGGAAGAAGATGGCCTGCCCGCCGTCGGCGAGGACGCGGCGCGTCTCTGCGATGAGGCGCGGCGAAAAAGGCGACTTCATGAGTTTCTTGCGCCGCAGCTCCTTGACGTCCTCGACGACTATCTCCGGCAGCTGCACGCCACCGTAGCGCTCGGCGAGTCTCACCAGCCCGTATTTCCCGGCCACCGTGGCATTGTAGTAGGTCTCCACCGCCGGTGTGGCGGTGCCCAGCAGCACCTGCGCGCCGCAGCGCTGTGCCAAGACGATGGCCACGTCGCGGGCATGGTAGCGCGGGGCGGGGTCTTGTTGCTTGTAACTGGCCTCGTGCTCCTCGTCGACGATGACGAGGCCCAGGTGCCGGAAGGGCAGAAACACCGAGGAGCGCACCCCCAGGACGAGGGGGTAGGCGCGGTCGGTGAGCTGGCGATGCCATAGCTCGGTGCGTTCGGCATCGGGAAACTTGGAGTGGTAGACGCCCATCTTGTCGCCGAAGACGCGCCCCAGACGTTCCGTCAGTTGGGTGGTAAGGGCTATCTCGGGGACGAGGTAGAGCACCTGCTGCCCGCGCTGCAGGTATTCCTCTATCAGATGGATATACACCTCCGTCTTGCCGCCGGCGGTGACGCCGTGCAGCAAGCATACGGGGTGTCGGGCAAAAGCGGCCCGGATGCCTTCCAGGGCCGTCTGCTGGGCGTTGCTCAGCGGTTGCACGGCATCCTGTACCGCACGGGGGGCGAGGCGTTCCACCACCACCTCGTAGCTCTCCACGACATGCTCGCGGCGCAGGGCGGCAAGGGCGCCGTCGGCGGCGGGGTGTTGGTGGAGGAAGGTGCTGCGCGCCACGCCCTCCAGGGGGCGTCCCTCCTCGTCGAGGAGCGCCAGCACCACCTCGCGGCGCCGCGGACTGCGTTTCAGGCGGTCGAGGAGAAAGTGGAGGGCCGTCTCGTTGCGATAGGCCTCCGCCAGGCGCAGATGCACCACCGTCCGCGGGCGGAAGGACTCCTTCAGGTGTTCGCACACCACCACGCGGCCGCTGTCTATCAGCCGCCGCAGTGCCGCCGGCAGTCCCGCGGCGTTTCCCAGACGTTTCAGGAGGTCGTCGATGCGCAGCAGGGCGCCGTCGGCGAGGGCCTCCACCATGCGCGCCTCGCCGCTCCCCGGCACGGGGGCGGCGGCAGCGTCGGCCTCGTCGGCCAACTGTACACAGCTCTCGCTCTCTAGCTTGAGGCCCGTCGGAAGAGCTGCTTTCATCACCTCACCGGGGGTGCATAGGTAGTAGGAGGCTATCCACCGCCATAGGTCGAGTTGCGGCGGCAGCAACAGCGGGGTGGCGTCGACGACATCGACGACGGCCTTGAGCTTCACGCCCTCTGCCGGCGGCGTCCCCGGACGTCGCACTACGATGGCGGTGTAACGCTTGCGGGGCCCCAGGGGGACGACCACGCGACTCCCCACCGTCACGCTCTCGGCGAGGGCGGCGGGCAGCAGGTAGGTATACGCCCCGGGGACGGCGAGGGGCAGGAGGACATCGACGGTTGTTTCCACTGTGGCTATTTGTTTGAAGAGGGTGCTATCGACGGCACGTTGGAGGGGAAGAAAAGAAAAAGGCAGCCGGCGGAGTGACTACCTTTTCAGCATAGGAGGGTGAACATGGAGGGCGAGGGAGACGGACGTCCCGAATGTCGGGAGCAACGCCCCCGCCGCCCCCGCCGGCGCCCGATGTATCGCCGGCGGCGTCCTATATATAATTAAACCTATCCGCCGGCCGCGACGCCGTGCGGCGTCTTATTCGCGCATCTGTACGGGCACGCCGCTGCGCTGCGTGGCGGTGCCTTGCAGGGTGGCGGGCTGTGCGGGATAGACCACCAACAGGTTGCAGGCCGAGAAGTAGCGCTCGAACTGCTCCGGGAGATGGTCCATGTAGTTGTGGTGCGACAGCGTAGTGCGCCGCGCGGCGACAAAGATGACCAGGTGGTCGGGCTTGGCGGCATGGGCCACCGAGAGGAAGTCGTGCCAGTTGGTATAGACGTGGTGCTCGCAGGGCACGTGTAGCTTGCGGTTTTCCCAGCACTGGCTGACGGCGGCCAACGTGCCGCGGCCGCTGTAGGCGTCGACACGGCAGCTCAGTTGCGTGGCCAGGAGTCCCAGACGCGTCACCCAGGCACTGAATCCCACCTCAAACTCGGCTTTGCGGGGCACGACGAGATGGAGGTGCGTCACCGTAGCCAAGGGGATGATGGGGCGGTAGATGAATATCTGTTGCTCGATGGCGGCTATCAGGTCGGTGGCCAGTTTGCCGAAGAAGGCGTCGGTGAGGCGCGTCTTCTGGTGGAGGCCGATGAGCAAGTCGGTGGCCTCAAATTCCTTCACGGTGTGTGAGATGCCGGTGACGACATTCACCGACCATCGACTGCGCGTGACGAGGCGCACGTTGGCGGCGGCGCCGATTTTGGCGGCACGCTCGAGCTGCTTGAGGCCCTCGTCGCGGGCGTCGGCGGCGTCTTCGAGCACCACATTAACGGCCGTCAGCGGTGTCGGCGACCCCGGCGTGCGCAGCATGAGTCCCATATGCACCAGCGGTGTCACCGTGGCGGGGTTGGCCAGTGCTATGAGGATGCGGTCGTTGCGCTGCGGGACGGCGAAGGTGTCGGGGCGCCCCTTCTCGGCGATGCGTCGCGAGGTGTGCTCGGTGACGAAGGAGCTCACCACGCACGTGACGAGGATGAGCATCATGGCGCCGTTGAGGACGTCGTTGTTGAGCAGGCGACTGCCGTCGGGCAGGACGATGCGGTAGCCCACGAGGACGACGGCCAGCGTGGCGGCGGCGCGCGAGTTGGTGAGGCCGAACATCAGCGTGCGCTCCTGCCCCGACATGCCGAAGGCTTTCTGGGTGAAGAAGGCGGCGAGCCACTTGCCGACGATGCTCACCGCTATCATCACGGCGGCGACAACGAAGATGTCGATGTCTTCGACAAAGGCCTTCACGTCGAGCAGCATGCCCACGCCGATGAGGAAATAGGGGATGAAGAGGGCGTTGCCCACAAACTCCAGGTGGGTCATCAACGGCGACGCCGGCGGGATGGTGCGGTTCAAGACGATGCCCACGAGGAAGGCGCCGAGGATGCCTTCCATCCCGACGAACTCCATCAGGCCGGCACCGAGGAACACCAGAACGAGGACGAAGATATACTGCACCACACCCTCGTCGTAACGCCGAAAGAACCACCGCGCCAGCGGGGGGAACCCGACGATGATGACGCCGCTGAGGACGATGACTTTCACCACCAGCCACAGCCAGTAGAGCCCCCCGACGTCGTCCTTAAACATTCCGCCCACCACGGCGAGCACCAAAAGCGTCAGCGTGTCGGCCACGATGGTGCCGCCCACGGCGAGACTCACGCTCGTACGCCGCGACAGGCCGTAGCGCATGACGATGGGATAGGCGATGAGGGTGTGGGAGGCATACATCGCCGCCATCAGTACGGCGGCGGCGATGCCGAAGCCCAGCAGCCAGTGGTTGGCACAGAAGCCCAGCAGCATGGGGAGGGCAAAGCTCAGAAGGCCCAGGGTGAGGGCGCGCCCCTTTATCTTCTGCACGTCCTGCAGGTTCATCTCCAGAGAGGCGAGAAACATAATGTAGTAGAGGCCCACCTTCCCGAAGATTTCGAAACTGCTGTCGCGGTCGAGGACATGGAAGCCGTGGGGCCCGATGAGCACACCGGCGGCTATCATCCCCACGATGGAGGGGATGCGCAAGCGTTCCAGGAGCATCGGCGCAAAGAGGATGATGCTCAGTACGACGAAGAAAATCCACGTCGGGTCGCTGATGGGGAGGTAGGTCGTCAGGTCCGGTAACGTCATGTGTCGGAGGAGAGAGGCAATTAGTGGTTGCCCCGTTCCCGCCGCCGGAGGGGGTGGAGAGAAGGGGATTTGGCAAAATTAGACAAAATATCAGAGATTCGGCGCCGACAATAGGAAAAAGTGGCCTCGCCGCCCGTTGTTCCCCCGCTCGGCGCGCGACGAGGGGAGAGGCCACGAAAGTGGGGCGGCGGCAGGGCGTAAGTCGTAAAAAAGTAGTAAGTTTGCACCTGAGCTATGATACATCTCCACAACATACACAAGTCCTTCGGGCCCCTCGAGGTGCTCGGCGGCATCGACCTACACATCGCCCGCGGCGAGGTGGTGAGCATCGTCGGCCCCAGCGGCGCCGGCAAGACCACCCTGTTGCAAATCATGGGCACCCTCGACCGCCCCGACGAGGGCACGCTGACCATCGGCGACACCGATGTATTGCGCCTCGGCCGTCGTCGTCTGGCCCACTTCCGCGGCGAGCACATCGGCTTCGTTTTCCAGTTTCACCAACTGCTGCCGGAGTTTACCGCCCTGGAAAATGTCATGATGCCGGCCCTCATCGCCGGACGTCCGCGCGGCGCGGCACGCACACGGGCTCTGGAACTGCTGGAGCTGATGGGACTCACCGACCGTGCCGCCCACAAGCCCGCGGAGCTCTCCGGCGGCGAGAAGCAGCGCGTCGCCGTGGCGCGCGCCCTCGTCAACGCCCCCGACGTCGTCCTGGCCGATGAGCCCTCAGGGAGCCTCGACAGCCATAACAAGGCGGAGCTCCACCAACTCTTCTTCGACCTGCGCGACCGCCTCGGGCAGACCTTCGTCATCGTCACCCACGACGAGGAGCTCGCCGCCACCACCGACCGCACCATCCACCTGGCCGACGGACGCATCGTCGACGAGACCACGCGCCGCCCTGCCGCAACAGCCCCCGCCGCGACGCTGCAGGAGGCCTCCGCTGCCGCCGCCGACGCTCCGGCCGCTCTCTAACAAGACTCCCCCTCACGACCGACACAAAAGCCCCATAGCAAGATGATACAATTAGGAGACTGGAACGAACTCACCATCACGCGCTTCACCGACCACGGCGCCTACCTCGACGGCGGCGACCTCGGCGAAATCCTCCTCCCCAAGGCCTACGTAGAGCGCACCATGCACCCCGGCGACACCGTTCGCGTATTCGTCTACCTCGACCAGAGCGAGCGCCTCGTCGGCACCCGCGAGCACCCCTTGGCCCGCGTGGGCGAATTTGCCTACCTCCGCGTGGCCTGGACCAACGAATACGGCGCTTTCCTCGACTGGGGACTGATGAAAGACCTCTTCGTCCCCTTCCGCGAACAGAAGACCAAGATGCGCCGCGGCGCGAGCTACGTGGTCTATATCTATGTCGATACCGCCTCGCGCCGCATCGTCGCCACCTCCAAGGTGGAGCGCTATCTCACCCCCGCCGCCGCCGACAGCTACACGCGCGGACAGGAGGTGGAGGTACTGGTGCAGAGCACCACGCCGCTGGGCTTCAAGGTCATCGTCGACGGGGCACACCCCGGCCTCATCTATGCCAATCAGGTCTTTGGCGAGCAGCCGCGCCTCGGCGACAGTCTCCGCGGCACCGTCGTGAGCCTGCGCCCCGACGGTAAGCTCGACATCTCCTTGGAGCGCCTCGGCACGCAGCGCTTCCGCGACTTTGCCGACACCCTCCTCGACGAGCTCCGCGCCGCCGACGGCTTCCTCCCCTTCACCGACGCCTCGTCGCCCGAGGCCATCGCCGAGCGCTTCTCCGTCAGCAAGAAGACGTTCAAGCGTGCCCTCGGCACCCTCTATAAGGCGCAGAAGATCATGCTCCATCCCGACGGCATTCGCATTTTAGAATAAGGAATCCTGCTCCCACCGCCGCAGCACCGCCGACAGCCTCGTTTTTGTGACGCCCGCTGTCAAAGCAACCTCCAATTCCTTAAAATAAACTAAATCGGGGGGGGGATTTTTAGATTCCGGAGTGATATTTTTGTGCAAATGGCGAGATTTTGTACTTTTGGCCGCGGAAAGAGCTGACAGCTATGCAACGGGAGCCTCGCCGCCCCCGCTGAATGGCCTCTCCGCTCCCACCGAAAGACAACGCTCGAACACATTTCACAATCTATATAGTTCTGCAGGGATATCTCGTCGTGAGACGGAGGTGTCCTTTTTTTTTTGCTCTGCTCCGACGGCCGGGCCGCACGGCGGGGCGTGAGACGGGCGGGGCGGAAGCGCACCGCATAGAATACGCATCTTTTCCAAGAAAAAAGAGGAAGAGACGGACGAAAAAAAACGAGGGCGGCGCCCGACGAATACGACGGCGAGAGCGGGGAGCTGTCCACCATCCACAAAATTTGCGTAAATTTGTAGCCTCTAAGAAAGTGCGCGGATGATAGCGAGGGCGGCAGTCCTCCTCTCCTACCCCTCCGTGCTCCCCCATGACACCCCTATGGAAAATCCCACTCCCTCCCGCAAAGCCCTGCTGGGCCTCACCCCCGACGAGCTCCGCGACATCGTCGCCGTCTACGGTCTGCCGGTTTTCACCGCCAAGCAGATAGCCCACTGGCTCTATGTGAAACACGCCGTCAGCATCGACGAGATGACGAACCTGTCGAAGGCGGCACGCGAACGGCTGTCGGCACACTACGAGGTGGGCGGCGCCCGCCCCGTGGAGAGTCAGCGCTCGGTAGACGGAACGGTGAAATACCTCTTCCGCACCGGGAGCGGCCACTATGTCGAGACGGTGTATATCCCCGACGGCGAGCGCGCCACGCTGTGCGTGTCGTGCCAGGTGGGCTGTAAGATGGGATGCGCCTTCTGCATGACGGGGCGTCAGGGCTTCGTGGCCCACCTCGCGGCGGCCGACATTCTGGGACAGCTCCACCACCTGCCCGAGCGCGAGCGCCTCACCAACGTAGTATTTATGGGGCAGGGGGAACCCTTCGACAACCTCGACAACGTGTTGCGCGCCACCACCGTCCTCACCGCCGACTGGGGGTGGGCATGGAGTCCGCGCCGCATCACCGTGTCGAGCGTGGGCCTCGCCAAAGGGCTGCGGCGCTTCCTCGACGAGAGCGAATGTCACCTGGCCATCAGCCTGCACCATCCCCTCCCCGAGGAGCGGCAGCGCCTGATGCCCGCCGAGCGCGCCTTCGGCATCCGCGACGTGGTGGGACTGCTGCGGCAGTACGACTTCTGCCGGCGCCGCCCCGTCGACGCCACGACGCCGCACCAGCGACGCCTCTCGTTTGAATATATCGTCTTCGACGGCATCAACGACACGCTGCGCCATGCCGACGCCCTCCTCGACCTCCTCAAAGACCTGGACTGCCGCATCAATCTGATACGCTTCCACGACATCCCCGACACGCCCCTCCACGGCGTCGGTGCCGAGCGCATGACACGCCTGCGCGACTATCTCACCGCCCACGGCCTCTTCACCACCATCCGCGCCTCCCGCGGACAAGACATCTTTGCCGCCTGCGGCCTGCTCTCGACGGCCAAGGCGGAGCTAGAGGGGCGATAGCGCCGCACCGCCGAGGGACAGTGGCAATGCCTCCGGAGACGCCGACAAGGCTGTCGCGCTTTTCTTCCACCGCATTTACCGTCTATACACCTATATACAACACATATCCACCCCGATATGACACATCTTCATCCGACCACCGACGGCACACAGCCGCAGGAACATAAGACAGAGGCCGCACCGCTACTGCGCGTGGGCATCACCCACGGCGACACCAACGGCGTGGGCTACGAGATTATCTATAAGACGTTTGCCGACGCCGGCATGCTGGAGCTGTGCACCCCCATCATCTTCGGTGCCGCCAAGGTGGCCAACTACCACCGCAAGAGCATCGAGGGATGCAACGGCACCGTCTGCCGCCTCATCCACAGCGCCGACGAGGCACAAGACGGGCAGCTCAACCTGGTCAGCTGCTTCGACGACGACCTCACCGTAGAGTTCGGCAAGACATCGGCCGAGGCGGGACATGCCGCCTATGTGGCTCTCGAAGCCGCCTGCGACGCCCTCCGAAGCGGCGACATCGACGTACTGGTGACGGCGCCCATCTGCAAGTCGGCCATCCAGAGCGCCGACTTCCGCTTTGCCGGACACACGGAATACCTCAGCAGTCGCGTCGGCGACGGCAACGAGCCGCTGATGATACTCGTCAACAGTCTGATGCGCGTGGCCTTCGTCACCACCCACCTGCCGCTGCGCGACATCGCCGACGCCATCACCACCGACGCCGTCGAGCAACAGATACGCCGCCTCTACCGCAGCCTGCGCCACGATTTCCTCGTATCGCAGCCCCGCATCGCCGTCCTGGGCCTCAACCCGCACTGCGGCGACAACGGCGCCCTGGGACAGGAGGAGCAGGACGTCATCGCCCCCGCCATCCATGCCGCCGCCGAGGAGGGCATACAGTGCTTCGGCCCCTATCCTGCCGACGGTTTCTTCGGCGCCGGCCTCTACCGCCACTTCGACGGCGTACTGGCCATGTATCACGACCAGGGCCTCGCCGCCTTCAAGGCCCTCTCTATGGACGACGGCGTCAACTTCACCGCCGGGCTGCCCTATGTGCGCACCTCGCCCGACCACGGCACGGCCTTCGACATTGCCGGAACGGGAAAGGCCTCGGAGGCCTCCTTCCGACAGGCCATCTACACGGCCATCGACATCTACCGCAACCGCTGCGCCGACGACGCGGCCAACGCCCACCCGCTGCCCAAGCTCTACCACGAGCGGCGGGAAGACGGCGGGCGACAGCGCCACCTGCCACCCTTTGCCACTCCGCAACGCCCCGACAGGGAGGTACGCACCGAGACGGGCGACGCCCCGCACAACGTCGACACCGACGAGGCCGACAACACGCCGACAGGACAGGAGGTGACAGCATGAAGTATGCCATCATTGCCGCCGGCGAGGGCTCGCGACTGGCACAGGAGGGCGTGACCTATCCCAAACCGTTGGTACGCCTCCACGGCGAACCGATGATAGACCGCCTGGTGCGCATCTTCAACGCCAACGATGCGGAAGAAATCTGCATCATCGTCAACACCCTCCACCCGCAGACAGAGGCCCATGTGCGACAACTGATGGCGCACAACGGCGGCGCCCCCATCCGCCTGGTGGTGCAGACCACGCCGAGCTCCATGCACAGCTTCGCCGCCCTGGCGCCCTATCTGGGCGAGGCCCCCTTCTGTCTGACGACCGTCGACACGATTTTCCGCGAAGACGAGTTTGCCCGCTACATCGCCGCCTTCACCGCCGACGCCGCCGTCGACGGTCTCATGGCGGTGACCGACTATATCGACGACGAGAAGCCCCTCTATGTGGCCACCGACGCCGACCTGCGCATTACGGGATTCCTCGACAGCGCCGACAACTGCCGCTACATCTCCGGCGGCATCTACGCCCTGCGCCCCTCCGCCCTTGCCACGCTGCAGCGCTGTCTGGAAGAGGGACAGAGCCGTATGCGCAACTTCCAGCGCGGACTGGTGGCCGACGGACGACAGCTGAAGGCCTTCCCTATGAGTAAGATACTGGACGTAGACCACGCCGACGACATCGCCAAGGCAGAGGCCTTCCTCCACAGTATGCCGCGCCCATGAGACTGCTGGGTATCGGCCGCGCGCCACGCTTCTCGCCCCACTCCACCGCCCGCGACGCGGCCATCCTCGGAGCCGTCGCGGGCGTATTGCGCCAACAGGGGCACACGGTGACATTGTGCAACGAAGACGACCTCGGCACCACCGCCGCGCCCCTCGCCGACGGCGCCGACCGCGTCTTCTCCATGGCGCGCGACACCGCGGTGCTCCACCGCCTCGCCGCCCTCGCCGCCGGCGGCCTCCCCGTCGTCAACGCCCCCGGGGCACTCCTCGAGGGGAGTCGTCGCCGCCTGACGCAACGCTTTGTGGCGGCGTCCCTCCCCGTGGCGCCCGTCACCGACCTATCCACCCTGCTGCCCACGGCAGCGACGGCCCCTCTCGACGCCCTCATGGCCGACGGCCGCCGCTACTGGCTCAAGCGCGGCGAGGCCTGTGCGCAGAGCGCCGGCGACGTCACCCTCGTCACCGACACGGCGACGCTGCGCGCCGCCCTCGTCGACTTTGGCCGCCGCGGCGTGACGGAAGCCCTGCTGTCGCCGCATATCGAGGGCGACCTGGTGAAGTTCTACGGCGTCGAAGGCACCGACTTCTTCGACGTCTACTACCCCACCGGCGACGGCGACGCCTTCAGCAAGTTCGGCCTGGAGCGCCACAACGGGCGCCCGCAGGGCTTCGCCCTCGACCGCCGCCGCCTGAAGGCCGACGCCGACGCTGCCGCGCGCTGCAGCGGTTTCACCGTCTATGGCGGCGACGCCGTTGTCACCGCCACGGGGCAACACGTCCTCATCGACTTCAACGACTGGCCCAGCTTTGCCCGCTGCCGCGATGCGGCGGCGGTAGCCATCGCCCGGCGCCTCCTCCTCCCCTCCTAACTCCTTTTCACTGATGACCGACAACACGCAACTGGCCGCCACCTTCAAGTCGCAAGACACGGAGGAGTGGCTCGACATCCACTTCACGCGCCCCTTGGGGCTTCTCTGGGCGCGCTTCTTCAATGCCTTCCACGTCCACCCCAACGTGGTCACCCTCCTCTCCATCGTTCTGGGCGCCGCCGCCGGCGTGATGTTCTACTTCGACGACCTGTGGCACACCCTGCTGGGCATTCTTCTCCTCGTATGGGCCAACCTCTACGACAGCTGCGACGGACAGCTGGCACGCATGACGGGGAAGAAAACACGCTGGGGACGCATCCTCGACGGCTTTGCCGGCGACGTATGGTTCTTCACCATCTATGCCGCCATCTGCCTGCGCCTAACGCCGACATGGGGCATCTGGATATGGCTCCTCTGTGCCTTCGCCGGCTTCATCTGCCATGGCAAGCAATGCCAGCTGGCCGACTATTACCGCAACATCCACCTCTACTTCCTCAAAGGAGAGAACGGCAGCGAGCTCGACAACAGCAGCGCACTGACGGAGGAGTTTCGCCACCTCACCTGGCGCCGTGATTTTGCCTGGAAGACCTTCCTCTTCTTCTACCGCAACTACACCCGCTCGCAGGAGCAGATGACACCGGCCTTCCAGCGCTTCAAGAAAGCCCTCGACGACCGCTACGGGCGCTCCATCCCCGCCGACCTGCAACGCGACTTCCGCGCCGGCAGCCTGCCGCTGATGAAATGGGCCAACATACTGACGTTCAATACGCGCGCCATCGTCCTCTATCTCTCCCTCCTCATCGGGCAGCCGTGGGTGTACCCCCTCTTCGAAATCACCGTGATGAATCTCCTCTTCTTCCACATGCGCCGCAGCCACGAGCGTCTGTGTTTCACTCTGACCCCCCGCATCGACACGTATGAAGCCGCACGTTAGAAACCTCTTCCTCCTCTTCGGCGTCGTGGCCATCATCGTCATGCTGGCCACCTTCGACGTCGACTACACCCTGCTGCGCAGCCACCTGTCGCGCGCCCTGCTCTTTCTCCCCCCCGTCGTCGGCGTATGGGTGGTGGTCTACGCCTTCAACGCCGGTGCCTTCCAGATTATCGTCAACAGCAGTCGTCACGACAAGCACCTCTCCTTCCGCCACGCCTACAAGCTCACCGTGTCGGGCTTCGCCTTCAGCTACACCACGCCCTTCGGCTTCGGCGGCGGCCCCTACCGCGTCATGGAACTGGCGGGACATATCGGCACCAACCGCGCCATGTCGTCGGTGGTGCTCTACTCGATGATGCACATCCTGTCGCACATCTGCCTGTGGACCTCGGCGGGCCTCCTCTTCGTCATCGTCTACACCGAGAAGATGACGCCCTACCTGTGGGCCTGCGCCGGCGTCTTCGCCGCCGTTCTGGCCTTCGCCCTCTACTTCTTCTACAAGGGCTATAAGAACGGCCTCATCGTCAAGCTCTACCGCCTGCTCTTCTACATCCCCATTGCCAAGAAATACGCCCGGCGTTTCTACAACAAAAATATGGAGAACATGGCACAGATAGACAACAACATCGCCTACCTCCACCAATGCCCGCGTGCCTTCTACTCCTCCCTGCTGCTGGAGTATGTGGCGCGCGTTGTCAATGCCGGCGAATACTACTTTATCCTCATGGCCTTCCAGGCCCCGGTGACCTTCGTCGACGCCATCCTCGTCTTGGCCTTCTCGTCGCTCATGGGCAACCTGCTCTTCTTCTTCCCCATGCAGATGGGCGCCCGCGAGGGCGGTCTGGCCCTCATCGTCCGGATACTGGGTTATCCCGGCGGCCCCGGCCTCGGCATCTTCGCCGGTTTCTTCACGCGCATCCGTGAACTGGTGTGGATATTCATCGGCGTGGGGCTCGTCAAAGTCGGCAACAAACACCTGATGAAATGATTCTCCACCACCCTCTTCCCCTCGAACAGCTACATACGCTGCTCTTCGACTACGGCGGCACCCTCGACACCGACGGTTGCCACTGGTCGCACATCCTGCGCGAAGGCTTCTCCGCCGCCGGTATCGCCGTGCCCGACGATGCTTTCCGCGCGGCCTATGTCCACGGCGAGCGCACCCTGGCGCGGCAGCCCCTCATCACCCCCGACGACGACTTCGCCGCCTTGCTTCATAAGAAGGTGGAGATAGAAATCGACGCCCTCACCGCCGCCGATGCCTGGACGGCGACAGCCGCGGAACGCCGCGACGCCGTCGACGCCGTGGCCGCCTACTGCAACGACTACGTGCTGCGCAACCTGCAGCAGACGCGCCGCGTGCTCGACGCCGTGGCGGGCAGCGGGCGCCGCATGGTGCTCGTCACCAACTTCTACGGGAATATGCACAGCGTGCTGCGCGCCTACGGCCTCAGCGACTACTTCGACGCCGTCGTCGAGAGCGCCGTCGTCGGCGTGCGCAAGCCCGACGCGGCCATCTACCGCCTGGGCCTCGAGGCCGCCGGTGCCGACGCCGCCGCAACTCTCGTCGTCGGCGACAGCTACGCCAAAGACATCGTCCCCGCCACAACACTGGGATGCCACGCCGTATGGCTACACGGCCGGGGATGGGACGCCGACGAAGCCCTCCCCGAGGAGCCTCGCATGGACGCCACCATCGACCACCTCACCGAACTGCTGACGCTGCTGGAACTGTAACGGCGCCGACGCCGAGGCACTGTCGTCCGTCGATGACCGTCGCCCCCCCCTCCATGACTATCCGACAAGACATCACACACCCTGCCCGGCCTCTTGAAACACAGACGCCGGGCTTTTTCATCGCCGCCCCCCGGATATACCGGAACGGAACGTCTTCCGCTCCCGGCGATGTCCTTTGCCGCCCCCCGGGCGCCGCGAAGGCCGCGCTTATCGTGAAGTCATCGGGGGGCGAAAACGATGCGCGAAGGCCGCGAGAATCGCAAAAAATCCACCGCCCCCGCCTCCGCCTACGGCCGACGCCGCCACGAGGCCTTTGGCGCGTTAAAAAACCTGTCGTTTCTGACATATACTGTCACTCATCCTGCGGAAACGGCGCCGCCGCGCGGCGAAACGAGCCCGCGGGAAAATGCAACAAGTCCGGGAGAAGTTTCAACAAGTCCGGGACTTGTTGCGACAATCCCCGGACTTGTTGCGACGCGGCGCGCGCCCCGTTTTTCTCCACCTGTCGGTAATACTCCTTAACAATTGGCGGGGATTCGCCGTAGCCGGAAATCTCCGTTTCCTCTCTGTTCTTGTACAAACAAAAGCAAAAACAAAAGAGCGAAGTCTTAATTTACCAAAAACAACAAAGGCCGGAGTATGCCTTTTTGTAAGATTCCGTCTCATTTTTTCCGCCGAAACGGCGTTTCTGCCCCGTTCCTATGGTTTTTCCCGTGTCAAGATTTTTCAGCAAAATCCATTCGCTACAAAATATTTTTCAAAAAAAACGGCGTCCCCCCAAGGGCCGCCACCATAATAATATGGAAGCGGCTTTGGGGGAGGAGTTGATAACATCTCATTATATACTCGTTATGAGTAGTGTGTAAGAAGTGCCCATTATAGGCGGATTCTTAAAATGTAAACCTCATGGCGTGTATTGAGAAAACTGAAGCTAAAAAGAGAAGAAAGTTGGAAGGAAAATTGGTCGTACTTTATTTTAGTCTTACATTTGCAAACAAAAATAGTGCAGAATGGCAACTAAAATAAACATGCTTAGACAACAAGAGCATACGAATGCTGTATTTCTGTCTTCTTGGCTCGAAAAACAAGGAGTAACAAGGACGGAGCAAGTTAACTATGTTCGTTCAGGATGGTTGCAGCGCATCTCTACCGGTGTATATATGTTCGCTCATGCGAAGCAGATTATGTTTTCTGCTTTAGAATCCTACGGGAAACAAACGGGACGTAAATACCACATAGGAGCATCATCAGCTTTATCGCTAAGGGGGTACAATCATTTTCTTTCTATGGGAAAGCCTTCTATATATGTATTCACCAATATCACGGAACGCTTACCGAAATGGATGTTTCGCACGGATTGGGATATGACTCTTCATGAGTTCTGTACCAAAGCTTTTGGGAATGTCTGTATAGAACAATTCGAAACAGATGAGTACACTTTATCCGTTTCTTCTCCCGAACGAGCCATCATGGAGTGCCTCTTGCTTTCTCCGGAGCATTACAGCTTAATGGATGTGTATTATCTGATGGAGATGCTTACTACGTTGCGTTCTAAGCGAGTAATGGATCTTCTGGAAAATTGTTCTTCAGTCAAAGTAAAACGCCTCTTCCTCTATATGGCTGAAAAGGCTCGGCATCCATGGTTCAAAAAGTTGGATTTAGATAAAGTCGACCTTGGCAGCGGACCAAGAAGTATAATGAAGGGAGGCATAAAAAATAGTAAGTACAATATAATTATATCCAGGGAATTAGCAGAATATGAATAATGCCTATAAACAAAAGGTTGAACTGCTCCTTCGGATTATGCCTATCGTAGCGGGAGAAAGCTGTTTCGCTATCCATGGTGGTACTGCTATCAACCTGTTTGTTGACAATCTTCGTCGTCTGTCGGTTGATATTGATTTAACCTACGTACCGTTGGAAGATAGGACGACAAGTCTCCATCATATCAATGAAGCGCTTCTTCGTATAACCAAGAAGGTACAGAAGACATTGAAGGGAGTACGTATTACACCTCGGCCGGACATCTCCAAACTGATATGTGAGTATCATGGATGCCAGGTGAAAATCGAGGTAAACCGGACAAAACGGGGCATTGTGGGCGGGGAGACTCAGACCTTGGAACTCTGCGAGAAGGCACAAGAGATGTTCGGAGTGGAAGTTGATGCACACATTGTTCCCCTCACGCAATTGTACGGAGGTAAGATTGCAGCAGCCTTGTCGCGCCAGCATCCTCGTGACCTGTTTGATGTGAAGTATATGCCCATTCATATTACAGATGTGAAGTATGGCTTGATATTTTGCCTTCTTGGAAGCGACCGACCTATATATGAATCATTTGCTCCTCACCTTTTAGACCGAAAGGAAGCGATGGAAAATCAGTTTAACGGAATGTCTGATACACCATTCCCCTATGAAGACTTTGAGGAAACAAGAGCAAAATTGGTAGCCGATGTAAATAATATGATGACAACGAAGGACAAGGAGTTCCTTGTTTCTTTTGAGATGTCTGAACCTAATTGGGAATTATCCGATTTCAAGGAATTTGCCGATTATCCTTCGGTGAAATGGAAACTACAAAACCTACAGAAGTTGAAGGCTTCCAATCCAGCTAAACTACAAGAAGAAGCCGACATACTTAAACAGATCTTTCATCTATGAGCGTACTACAAAAAGTCTTTTCCAGCAAAAGCAGCTATTGTCTTTCAGCTTATTACTACCTCAAAAATCGACTTTTTGTAGTTTACTCTTCTATCCCATTACGAGCTCGTATTGTCGCCGTCTTTCTTATTTCGAATCGTAAATCCATACGGCTATCCTCACTAAAAATCTACTGAGCCAAAAGCCGGCGTCCCTGTTCCTATCCAAAACGCCTCCCGGCCTGCTCCCTCTGATGAGGGGCGGGTCGGGAGGCGTTATAATGTACGGTGTGCGAGGAGAGGAAGCTCCTCTCGCGGGCGATCGTCAGAAGGTCACAGTGCCGAGGTTGCGGTCGACGAGGATACCGTCCTTGGCCTGAAGACCGAACTTGCCGGCCTTGCGGGCACGGAACTTGATGGTAAAGAGGTCGTGGCTGCCCTCCTCGAGGAGGAAGTCGTTGCCGCGGTTGACGAAGGTGGGATAGAGCGCCTTCTGTCCGTTGGTGTGCAGGCGGTCGTAGGTGAGGTTGACCATGTTCTTCATGTCGACCACCTCGGTGCCCACATATTCCAGTTCGTCGGTGCTATACGGCAGGGCGAAACTGAGTCCGTTGACATAGTGCAGGTTCTTGCCCGACACCTTCACCTCAATGATATCTCCGGCAGCGAAGGTCTTCTTGCTCGGCGTCAGGAGGAGAGCGCCGCTCACGTGGTCGTTGCTGTTGCGCACGCCGCCGTCGAGCTCTGTGGTGACGACGGAGATATCGTAGGCGTCGATGAGTCCGTTGCCGTTGATATCGCCGGCGCTGACGTAGTCGAAGTCGCCGTCGCCGCGACGCAAGCCGGTATAGTTCATATAGGAGGTGAGGTCGTTGTCGTCGATGCGCTTATCGTGGTTGATGTCGCCTTGGATGAGCACGTCGCTGTCGGCCACACGGAAGACGTAGAGCTCGCGGCCGGAGGCGTAGTTGCCGACGGCCTCGGTACCGACAATCTTGAGATAGCGTGCCTTGGGAGCGCCGTCGAAGGTGAAGGTCTTGGTGTCGGCCGTCTTGTCCCAGGTGAAGGGCTGCGGCGTACTCCAGTTCTGGCGGTCGGAGCTGTAGGCCACGGTGCCTTTGAGGAGGGTACCGTTGCCGGCGTCTTCGCGGGGGATGTATTCAAAGCGGTCGAGGGCGCAGACGGCGCGCAGGTCGACGGTCATCTCGAAGGGGATGGCGCTGCCACCCTGTCCGGCTTCGCCCCACTTGGAGTGCCACATGGTCTTGGTGTCGAAGTCGAAGAGCTTCCGGACGTCGCTGCCGGGCTGGTCGGCGCAGGAGACGGTGGCCTTGATGCCCTTCTGAGCGAGCTCGAGGGGGTTGCTCTGCGTGGTGGCGGTGACGGTGCTCCACTCGGAGTATCCCGACTTGTTGACGGCGCGCACCTTGAAGGTGTAGGTCGTCTCCGGCGTCAGTTGGTCGAAGGTGAACGACGTATGGCGGATGGTAGAGTAGAGCATTCCTCCAAAGTCCACCTCGTAGTAATCGGCGCCGCTGACCTCGTTCCAGGAGGGGGTGAGATCGAAGACGCCGGTGCCGGCTTCGTCGACGGTCACCTGCGGCGCGGCGAGGGCACCCTCGGTGATGCGCAGGCGTTCGGCGGGAGCGTAGGCGAAGCCGTTGACGGTGACGCTGACAGCGTTGTCGGCGACGTTGGTCTTGGCGAGCTTGACGAGGAGCTGCGGATTCTTGGTGATAACGACGTTGGCAAAGTCGGAGCCCTCGGTGGCAAAGCGGTTGAGGTTGGGGGCGGCATCGTAGTAGTAGACGTCGCTACCGGCCTCGTAGGCTTCGCGTGAGGTGGCGGCGGTGAGTTTCACCGTCTTTCCGCCCACCTTGGCGATGACCTTCTTGGGCTGCTGCGTCACGTTGATGTGCAGTTCCGTCTCCTTGTCGGCCACGAAACCGTCGTAGCTGCCCTGCGTGGCGGCGATGTCGACGGAGAGCTTGTCCTTGTCGACAGCCGTCGTGACAAGGGTGTGCGTATTGCGTCCGCTCTGGTAATCGGTGGTGGTGCCGTCGTCGTCATACTCGTTGAACGAGGCGGCGTGGTCGGCATAGATTTCATAGAGACGGTAGTCCTTGCGCACCTCCGACGGGTTGTTGTTGGGGTTCGTCATGGGGATGATGGCATCGGCCTTGACAAAGACGGGAAGTTTCCACAGGGGGGCTTCATAGTCGTTGATGAGGCGTCCGCCGGTATATACATCGCCGTTGTAGTAGTCCACCCACTTCCCTTCGGGGAGGTAGATGCCGTGGCGCACGTCGTTGCCGTCCTTGTCCATCTGTGTATCCTTATATATAGGAGCGACGAGGAAGCTGGGGCCGTAGAGGAACTGATACTGCGTCTGTGTGCCCAGCGTGTAGTCGTTGGGATAGTCGAGGAACATGGCGCGGATGATGGGCTTCCCGTCGACGGCCTCGGCGGCGATGGTATAGGTGTAGGGCATCAGCTGAGCCTTGAGCTTGAGGTAGCTGCGGTTGATACTGGCGGCGGGCTCTCCGAGCACTTCGGGGTATTTGGGGTTACTGCCCCATCCGTCCATATTGAGCTCCATGGGAGTGAAGGTCTTCCACTGGAACTCGCGCACATTGACGGGGACGTTCTTCCCACCGAAGATGCCGTCGACATCGGAGGTGATGTTGGGCTGTCCCGAGAGTCCGGAACCGATGAAGGTGGGGATGTGGAAGCGGATATACTCCCAGTCGCCGCCCGTCTGGTCGCCGCTCCAGATGGTGGCATAGCGCTGTGTGCCGGCCCATCCGTCGAGGGAGATGATGAAGGGGCGTGCGTTGTTGCCGTAGTAGGGCATGATTTCACCCACGTCGGCCACGCCGTTGAGTCCGAAGGAGTATCCGGCACCCACCCACGCCACGTCGGTCTTGAGGACGCGCACGCCGGCGTCGCGCACCTCCTTGACGATGTCGCGCTGCAAGAGGGGCTCTATGCCCTCCTTGGGGTGCAGGTCACTCTGTGTCCAGAGGCCGATCTCTACGCCCTTGGAGCGGGCGTAGTCGCCAAAGGACTTGAGGTTGTCGATGTTGCCGTCGAGGGAGCCCGTCTGTCCGTATCCGGCACCGTAGCCGTCGTTGGGGAGGAACCATCCCAGCGGCATATCGTTGCGCAGGTAGCGGTCGATGGCGGCACGTGCGGAGAACTGGTAGTTGTTGTTCTCGCCGTTGAGGCTCTCCTTGATGCCGCCGTTGTCCTTCTGGCTCTCGTTGTATCGCTTGCCGTCTTCATAGAGCATAAAGCCGTTGTCGGCGGGCGTCCAGTAGTCGCGGTTGTAGGCATTGAGGTGTCCTTCATAGAAGCCGAACTTAGGCATCAGCACGGGGTTGCCGGTGAGCTGGTAGAAGTCGTTGAGCAGGTCTACCGCGCCGTTGTCGACCATGAGGAAGACGTCGAGATAGTCTTCGCCGTGGCTGAGGACGACCTTCCCCGGCGTGGTAGCGCCGAAGTCGTAGCTACCGGGCTTGAAGGTGTGCCACATGACGCCGTAGCCGCGTGTGCTCCAATAGAAGGGGTTGGGCGAAGCCACGCCGCCGTCGACCCAGTTGTTGGAGTTCTCGATGGCGATGACCTTCCCCTTGTGGGAGAAGCGTCCGTTTTGCACGCCGCCGCCGAAGAAATACTCGTCGGCCGTGGTGCTGAAGGTCAGCGTGGTGCGGTTGCCGTCGAACGACACCGGTGCCATCTCGTTGACGACGGTCTCGCCGCGCTGCGTATCGACGACGCTGAAGAGCCCCGTCTGTCGGTCAATGGTGATGCGGATACGCGGGGTGGACACGACGATGTCCTTGTCGTCCTTCTCCAGGCTCACGCCACCGGTGGAGCGGCGGGCGTTGGGCACGAGGATGTGCGCCTCGGGGGTGGCCTGCGGGTCGCGGAGGATGCCCCCCTTATCGTCGCGGAAGAGGCGCACGATGTTGCCGCCGTAGAAGTCGAGCGTCAGTTGGTGACCGTCGGCGTAGATGACCTCCACCACGGTGGGGTTGAGCAGGCGGGCGTCGCTGACGCCTACCGTCTCCGACGCGGCAGCCGCTGCCGTCACCGCGGCGGCCGTCACGGCAGCAGTGCCCGTCAGGGGGGCAGCGGCCAGCGTGAGGGGCACGGCAAGGGCCCAAGCGGCGCAACGGCCGGAATAGTGCTTGCGTTCTTTACTCATGGGTGTATGGGATGTTTTTATGGAATACGTATATTGTTGCATCGGCGGCGCCCCCGACGGGCGCACCGTCATTCACTGCCAAAGGTAGCACTTTTTCCTGAGAGAGACCGCCTCATGCGGCGTAAAAGGGGCTCCGCCGCGGGACTCAGCGTCCCTCATTGCCCCGACTCGCGGCGCAGGGGATAGTTTCCGCGGAGCTCCTCGAAGGCCTCGGGACGGGCACGAAGGGCGGCAGTGTCGCGCCGCGGGTCGTAGAGGGCGAGGCGCGAACACGTCGCGGCGGCATCGTCGGGGGCATCGGGATAGTAGCGGAAGTCGGGGGCCACGGGCGGCGGCAGGATATCGGAGAAGTCGCTGTCGAGACCGAAGTGGCGCGCCACCGCCGTCAGTGCCATGCGCGTGCCGCAGGCCTTGCCGTCGGCGGAGTAGCCGGCGATATGCGGCGTGGCGAGGAAGGCCTCCGCCAGCAGGCGACGGTCTATCAGCGGCTCGTTCTCCCACGTGTCGATGACGGCACGGCTCACGCGGCCGTCGGCCATGGCGGCGCGGAGGGCGGCGGTGTCGACCACCTCCCCGCGGGCGGCGTTGATGATGATGGGGCGCCGCTCCAGGGCGGCAAAGAAGGCGGCATCGGCCAGATGATAGGTGGCATGAGGACCGCTGAGCGTCAGCGGGGTATGGAAGGAAATGACATCGGCGCGACGGCACACATCGGCCAGGCTATGGCAGCATTCGGCATCGGCGATACCTCCTGCCGCCGCCTCGCCCTCGCGCACTCCTCCGTGCCCCGTCTGTCGCAGCGGGTCGCAGAGCAGGAGGCGGAGCCCCAGACGGCGCGCCATCAGTGCCACCTGCGTCCCCACATGGCCCACGCCGACGAGACCCAGTGTAGGGGCGTCGGACAGACGCAGCGCGCCGTCGCGCTCGAGGAGGAGAAGGGCGCTCTCGACATACTGTGCCACACTGCGGGCATTGCACCCCGGGCAGTTGGCCCAGCGGATGCCTTGCCGGGAGAGATAGGACACGTCGAGATGGTCATAGCCGATGGTGGCGGTGGCCACAAAGCGCACGCGGCTGCCCTCGAGGAGGGCGCGGTCGCAACGGGTGCGGGTGCGCACGATGAGGGCATCGGCCTCGCGCACGTCGGCGGCGGTGATGCGGCTGCCGGGGAGGTAGACGGCCTGCCCCAGACGGGCCGCGGCCTCGCGGATGAAGGGTATCTTGTCGTCAATAACGAGTCGTAGCATGGGAATCTTTCTTTTTTCCATATCACAGTAGCCGAGCTTCGCTTCCCATCACCCTCTTCATTACATTACGAGTGGCCTCACAAGTCTCACCTGTTGTATACCGCCCTTTCAGAAAGACCTGATGGTGAGCACAGTGTTCACCCTCTCGCTGAAGACCTCGTTCATCCATGGCTTGTCATGATGGAAAGTCTGCCTCAACTATCGGGACTTATACACCCGTTAGCCGTCGCTACTGAGATTATTTTCCACAAAGTTACGGCAAAACATTTGAATAGGGCGTCACTTTGCGGAAACGTTTTATGAGGCCTTCAGCAGGGGGGCGGTATCCTCCCCACCCTTCCCGCCGACCTATCATTCCCTCGCTCTCCGCCTTTCAGCGAGGGAACGGGGCGACGGGAGGCTGTTGTTTATAGTTTTTTTGTAACTTTGCGGGGACGTATGCCCGGCCCGGCCGACACTCACCGCAGACGCCGAAGCACCTACCGTCCCACAGCAAACACCCCCCTTATGAGCGACGACAACAAAAACAGTTACGAGGAAAACAACGAGGTGGAAGCCCACTCCAACTACCAACCCGCCGATACGCACAACGATGACGTGCGCCACCAACTGACGGGCATGTATCAGACGTGGTTTCTGGACTATGCCTCCTATGTTATCCTGGAACGCGCCGTGCCGCATCTCGGCGACGGCCTTAAACCGGTGCAACGACGCATCCTCCACACGATGAAACGTCTGGACGACGGACGCTACAGCAAAGTGGCCAACATCGTGGGGCAGACCATGCAGTTTCACCCCCACGGCGACGCCTCCATCGGCGACGCCCTGGTGCAACTGGGACAGAAAGACTTGCTCATCGACTGTCAGGGAAACTGGGGTAACATCCTCACCGGCGACTCGGCGGCGGCCCCGCGATATATTGAGGCACGCCTGTCGAAATTTGCCCTCGACGTGCTCTTCAACCCCAAGACCACGGAGTGGAAACTCTCCTACGACGGACGCAACAAGGAACCGGTGGCGCTGCCGGTGAAGTTTCCCCTTCTCCTGGCACAAGGCGCCGAGGGCATCGCCGTGGGACTGTCGGCAAAAATCATGCCCCACAACTTCGGCGAGATATGCGACGCCGCCATCAGCTACCTCCACGGCGAGGACTTCCACCTCTACCCCGACTTCCCCACAGGGGGCTCCGTCGACGTGTCGCGCTACAACGACGGACAACGCGGCGGGAGCATCAAGGTGCGCTCCAAAATTGAGAAGCTCGACAACAAGACGCTGCTCATCCGCGAAATACCCTATGGCAAGACGACATCGACGGTCATCGAGAGCATCCTCAAGGCCAACGAGAAGGGAAAATTCAAGATACGCAAGGTCGACGACATCACCGCCGCCGAAGTGGGCATCAAGATTTACCTCATGCCGGGCACCAGCCCCGACAAAATCATCGACGCCCTCTATGCCTTCACCGACTGCGAGGTGAGCATATCGCCCAACTGCTGCGTCATCGACGAGAAGCGCCCCAAATTTCTCACCGTCTCCGACGTATTGCGCAGTTCCGTAGAGAGCACCAAAGACCTCCTGCGCCGCGAGCTCCTCATCCGCCGCGGCGAACTCCTGGAGAGCCTCCACTTCGCCTCGCTGGAGCGCATCTTCATCGAAGAACGCATCTATAAGGACAAAGGCTTTGAACAGGCTGCCGACATGGAGGCCGCCTGCCAACATATCGACAAGCGACTCACCCCCTTCTACCCACAGCTGGTGCGCGAGGTGACACGCGACGACATCCTGCGCCTCATGGAAATCAAAATGGCGCGCATCCTCAAATTCAACAAGGACAAGGCCGACGAACTTATCGCCCGCATGAAGGACGAGATTGCCCGCATCGACAACGACCTGAAGAATATCGTGGAAGTCACCGTCAACTGGTATCGACTCATCCGCGAGAAATATGCCCACGAACACCCGCGACGCACCGAACTGCGCTCCTTCGACACCATAGAGGCCACCAAGGTCATCGAAGCCAACGAGAAGCTCTACATCAACCGCACCGAAGGATTTATGGGCACCGCCCTCAAGAAGGACGAGTTTGTAGAAAACTGCTCGTCGATAGACGACGCCATCATCTTCTACCGCGACGGCACCTACAAGATTGTGAGTATCCAGGACAAGGTGTTCATCGGAGAAACGGAGCGCGCCAAGGCGGAAAAACGCAAGGTGGAAATTATCCACATCGCCGTATTTAAGAAGAACGACAAACGCACCACCTACAACGTGGTATACCGCGACGGAGCTACCGGCGCCAGCTATTTCAAGCGCTTCAACATCACCTCCATCGTGCACGACCGCGAATACGACCTCACCCTCGGCACGCCGGGCAGCCGCGTGCTCTACTTCACCGCCAACCCCAACGGTGAGGCCGAGACCATCAAGGTGGTGCTGCGCCCCAACCCCAAACTGCGCCGCACCGTCATCGACTGCGACTTCAGCGACCTGCGCGTCAAAGGACGACAGAGCCGCGGCAACCTGGTGACACGCCTCGACGTACACCGCGTCACCCTCAAAGCCCACGGCGAGTCGACACTCGGCGGACGTAAGGTGTGGTTTGACCACGCCGTACAACGCCTCAACTACGACGAGCGCGGACAGTATCTCGGAGAATTCCATACAACCGACAAGGTGCTCGTCGTCCTCACCAACGGAGACTTCTATACCACCAACTTCGACGCCAACAACCACTACGAGTCTACCGGCATCCTGCGCGTGGAGAAATTCGACGCCGACAAGGTATGGGTGGCCGCCCACTACGACGCCGACCAGCAGGGACAACTCTTCCTCAAGCGCTTCCGCTTTGAGACGGCCCCGCAGACGCGACCTCTCAACCTGCTCGGCGACAACCCGCTGTCGTCGCTGGCTCTGCTCACCGACACGCCCTTTGCCCGACTGCGCCTCGTCTACGGCGGCGACGACGCCCAACGCGAAGCCACCGAGGTGGAGACGGAGGAATTTACCGTCATTCGCAGCTTCAAGGCGCGCGGCAAGCGCCTGACGACGTTCCGGGTGGACAGCGTGGAGGAACTTCCGCCGACACGCTTCCCCGAAGACAAAACCGACGACGAGGACACCGACGACACCTCCGGCGGCAACAACGAGAACGACACCGACGACACCCTGCCCGAGGGCGGACTATTTGACCAACTCACGGAACAGCCCTCCTAACTGACCTCATCGGCAAGAATCCCTACACATGAAAGCGAAAGAATATCTTTGCACGGTGTGCCACACCCCCTATGCGGCCTCTGCCGGCCACTGCCCCCGCTGCGGATGCCGCCGCGGAGAGAACGTGCCGGCCTTCCTGCGCTGCAAGAACTGCCGCACCATCTTTGCCGCCCACCGCAAGGCGTGCCCGGGATGCGGACAGAAGAATACCCCACAGAATGCCACCGGCGTCTTCCTTCCCACCGGCTACGACTACCGCTGTCGGCAACAACGACGGAGGTACCTCATCGCCGCCGTCATCGTAGCGGCGGTGGCCGTCGGCGAGATATTCGTCGTCAGCCGACTCTACCAACAAGAGACCTACCGCGAGAGCCTGCAACTGTGGAACACGCCGGAAAATATCGACGCCAACCGACGCAGTCCCGACCCCGTCTACGAGGAGCCGGCAGCGCCCGAGGTGCCCGACTCGCTCTTCACCATCGACGGCGCCACGCACCACGCCGACAAGCAGGACGCCGACGCCGACATAGAGACGGATACTCTCTTCACCGACTAATCTCTCCACATCGTCACACGCCCTTTATCGGCACCTATATTACATCTTCACAAAAACACGATACGTTATGCCGCAAGACTCACACGACTTTCCGCGACACTGGCGCTACGCCCCGTGGATATTCACCGTCAGCACCCTCGTAGTACTGGCGCTCTCCTTCGGCTGCGCCCGTTTCATAGGCATACAAGACGGACAACGTGCCGCCCGCATAAAGATAGAGCAGGAAAACGACCTCACCGCAGGCCCCTCCAGCCTTATCCCATAAACCATCCAACATGAATCCTAACAACCCTTCCACCCACAACACGACAGCGGCCACCGACGGCCGGAAGCTCTCCATAGAGGAGTACCTCAACCAGGACGAGCAGAAAGACTTGCTGCGCTTCCTCACCGCCGGTTCGGTAGACGACGGGAAGAGCACGCTCATCGGACGTCTGCTCTTTGACTCTAAAAAACTCTACGAAGACCAGCTCGCCGCCCTCGAACGCGACTCCAAGCGCATGGGCAACGCCGGCGACCACATCGACTACGCCCTCCTCTGCGACGGCCTCAAGGCCGAACGCGAACAGGGCATCACCATCGACGTGGCCTACCGCTACTTCTCTACCAACAAACGCAAATTTATCATCGCCGACACCCCGGGACACGAGCAATACACACGCAACATGATTACCGGCGGCTCCACCGCCAACCTCGCCGTCATCCTCGTGGATGCACGCACCGGCGTCATCACACAGACACGACGCCACACCTTCCTCGTGTCGCTCCTCGGCATCAAGCACATCGTACTGGCCGTCAACAAAATGGACCTCGTCGACTACAGCCGCGAGGTGTTCGAAAAAATCGTCGGCGACTTCCGCGACTTCATCGCGCCCTTCGCCCTCCCCGACGTGCAGTGTATCCCCCTCTCGGCCCTCGAAGGCGACAACGTGGTGGAGACCTCGCCGCGCACACCGTGGTATGACGGCCCCAGCCTGCTGCAGTTCCTCGAGACGGTGGAGATAGGCAACGACAAAAACCTCAGCGACTTCCGCTTCCCCGTACAATATGTGCTGCGCCCCAACCTGGACTTCCGCGGATTCTGCGGTAAGGTAGCCTCCGGACTTATCCACCGCGGCGACAAAATCATGGCACTCCCCAGCGGAAAAACCAGCCGCATCAGCCGCATCGTCACCTACGACGGCGACCTCGACACGGCCTTCCCCCCGCAGAGCGTCACCCTACAACTGGAAGACGAAATCGACATCTCACGCGGCGAGATGATTGTGCGCTGCCCCGAAGACGTCGACGGCGACACAAAGGCGCTCACCGACGGACCGCATATCGGACGACACTTCGAAGCGACACTCGTATGGATGGACGAGGAGACAATGGACCCCTCCAAGTCGTTCTACCTCAAACATACCTCCAACACCTCACGATGCCGCATCGACCACCTGGACTACAAGATAGACGTCAACACCCTGGAACGCTCACAGGTGGAACGGCTCGCCCTCAACGAAATAGGACACGCCGTCCTTGTCACCGCCAAAGAACTCTTCTTCGACGCCTATCAGGACAACAAGGCCACCGGTGCCTTTATCCTCATAGACCCCATCACCAACAATACGTCGGCCGTCGGCATGATAGTAGGCCCCGTGGAGGAACAACGCCTCCATAGCGCCGACGCACGCCCCACACTCGACCTCCCCGCACTGGGCATCACTCCCGAACACTACGACGCCATCGACACGGCCGTCAAAGCACTGCAACGACAGGGGCTCGACATCGACGTCAAGAAAGGATAACAACCACGACTCCGGTCGTAGCCGCCAACAAACACAACACTACACTACACGGCACGGCCGAAAACTACGTCTGTAAAACTATGTCTGAACAATATCACCTCAGCCACCTCAAAGAACTGGAGGCCGAATCCATACATATCATCCGCGAAGTGGCCGCGGAATTCGAAAACCCCGTCATGCTCTACAGCATCGGAAAAGACTCCAGCGTCATGGTACGTCTGGCAGAGAAAGCCTTCGCACCCGGGAAACCGCCCTTCCCCCTCATGCACATCGACTCTAAGTGGAAATTCAAAGAGATGATTGAATTCCGCGACTGGTATGCACGCGAACACGGATGGCAGCTCATCGTAGAAAGCAACACGGAGGCCTTCGAAGCCGGCGTAGGCCCCTTCACACACGGCTCGAAAGTACACACCGACCTGATGAAGACAAAGGCGCTCCTCCAGGGACTCGACAAGCACCACTTCGACGCCGCCTTCGGAGGGGCACGACGCGACGAAGAGAAGAGCCGCGCCAAAGAGCGCATCTTCTCCTTCCGCGACAGCTTCCACCAATGGGACCCCAAGAACCAACGCCCCGAGCTCTGGGACATCTACAACGCACGCGTACATAAAGGAGAGAGCATCCGTGTCTTTCCCCTGAGCAACTGGACGGAACTCGACATCTGGCAGTATATCCGACTGGAGAATATCCCCATCGTCCCCCTCTACTTCGCCAAAGAACGACCCACCGTCAATATCGACGGACAGCTCATCATGCCCGACGACGACAGACTGCCGGAACAATACCGCGACAAGATAGAAATGCGCAAGATACGCTTCCGCACCCTCGGATGCTGGCCTCTCACCGGCGCCGTGGAGAGCGAAGCCGACACCATCGAGAAAATCGTAGAAGAGATGATGACCACCACCAAGAGCGAACGCACCACGCGCGTCATCGACTTCGACCAAGACGCCTCCATGGAGCAGAAAAAACGCGAAGGATACTTCTAACGCCTGCTCAACAATTTCCCCGCGGCCTTCAGCGCCGCCCCTACCATCCAGCGCGCCTCACAGTCTCGTAGGAACGGACTGTGAGGCGCGCTGGATTTCATTCTCCGTAATTTAGAGCCTATACGGGTTCCTACGAAGCGGATGAAGCTTGGTGGCAGAGGTACAGCATCGGAGGTAGAGGAGCCGGGATTTTAAGCCGAAACGAGTTCCGCTCATGGATAAAAGTTTCATAAATTTGGGCTCCACGATAAGCGTCTACGCATTTAACGGAAGAACCAAAAAAAGCCTCCGGAGCGGCAATATGCTGTTCCGGAGGACTTCCTTCAAAAAA
>CAZXFS010000008.1:0-75754 GCA_964640535.1 uncultured Prevotellamassilia sp.
ATTATTATAGCGGCCCATCTTCCTGAAAAACGGAAGATGGGCCGCCATATTTTAGTACCCGTGTTCTACGTGCGAGTAGAAGCTGACGGTGGAGAGTAGTAGGCCTTGATTAGAGGATGACTTTCACCGTAGTACTGTTTCCGTCGACCGTGGTGATGCGCAAGATGGCAATGCCGTGTTTTCCGGTACCTGCGGTCCAGTTCAACGACGGTATGGAGACAGACGGTAGGCCTTGGAATGACTGCGAGAAGAGCAGACGGCCTTCTGTACTGTAGGCTGTCACATGGGCAATACCGGCAGCGGCACTGATGGCGACGCCCTGAGCGGAGGGAACGACGGAGAGGTCGGAGGAGGCCTCAATCCGGCGAATACGCGTCACCTCGGCGACCGTTGTCTCGTCGGCAACTTCTACTATCTCATAGATACCGGGGAGCTGCCCTTCCGTCCATGTAATCTTCATATAGCGAGCGAGAGGATGGGCCGACATATCGACTTCCTGCATACCACCGGTGAGCGTTCCTACATTCGTCCACTCTTCGCCGTCCTCACTGAGGAGTATCGTTCCCTTCCCGGCAGCTGCAGCATCCTGGAAGATACGCACGCCGGTCAGCGCATTGTGCGAATAAAAGTTGTAGGTCAGTTCGGAAGCCGAAGCACTTATCTCGTCGGACATCGGCGTATAGCCGTAGGAGTCCGTCAGTGTCGACAAGCGGTTGGTGGCGGAGGCAGCGGTGACATCGGGAGCATAGGCCTCTCTGTCATACTGTCCGTTCACC
Source organism: uncultured Prevotellamassilia sp. (assembly GCA_964640535.1). GTDB lineage: Bacteria > Bacteroidota > Bacteroidia > Bacteroidales > Bacteroidaceae > Alloprevotella. The sequence goes on from CAZXFS010000008.1 coordinate 777, forward strand.
TCAATCTCATACAGGCGCAGCCACTTGCTGGTGTTGGCATTCGAGACATAGAGGCGCACATATTGTACCGTATCGCCCGTCCCTTGGAAGTCACAATAGGACATCTCATCGGAATATTTCACTACCTGCGACGACGTCATGCGCAAGTCGGAGGTGTTGGTGCCCTTTATCTTCAGCGTTTTCCACGTCTTTCCGTCGACCGACGTCTGTATACGTCCGGCATTCATGTAGTCGTCATTGACCGTACCGACACACACACGTACGTCATATACGGGACGTGCCGTCTTCAGTTTCACCACGTAGGCATCGCCGGTCACCTGATTCTTATTGAGGCAGGTGTAGGTGGTATAATCGCCATCGGTGAGGTAGGTGGCGGTATGGCTATCATAGATGTCGCCCGAGGGGATGGTGGTGCCGGAGGCATCCAACTGAGTCGTGACGGGTAGCGTCAGACTGAGAACATTGCGGTTCATACGGAGCGCACGCGTCTCGTCACTCTCGTTCTTCACACAGATGTAGCGGATATATCCCTCTGTGGTGCCGTCGGTGACACGCTTCCAGTCCTTACCGTTGACTGAATAGAGCACGGCGAAGTGGTCGGTCAGTGTATCGTTGATGGTCACGGCATCCATGCGGGTAGGCTGCGGCATCTCAATTCCGACATAGTCGCCGGTAGTCAGCGTATTGGTACCGCTGGCGGCTACTATACCGTTGCTGGTGAGCACGCTGCCGGAAGCTTTGGCGAGATTCGTCACCATACGGGCGCGAGAGGCCACGTTGCGCGAGAGTATCGTTCCGAGAGCATTCTCCTTCAGATAGGTCACAAAGGGGGCCAATGTCTCATTAGCGGGCAATGCCTTGGTCGTCGTCAACGAGAGGGTAGCGCCTACATAGCCGGCCAACTGAGGCGCCAAGAAGTCGCTATTGGTATCATAAGCGGCAATAGCGGGCATCTCGGCGACATAGCTGTCCCAGCGTGCGGCGTCGTCGGCCCCTTCTACTGCATTCAACAGGCCGATGACATTCGTTGCCATCGTACGCAGTTTGGCCAGCCAGGGGGCCATATCTACATAGAGCAGGCTGTCGCTCTCCACGCCGTCTGTTTGGAATCTGGCTACGCGGTCGGCAGCGTCTATCACGCTTTGCATCTCGGCTCTGAGGGCGGTACCGTCGGGCAGGCCGGCAGAGACGCGAGCCTTATAGTCGCTCACCAATTTAGACAAGGCGTCGCTGTCGTAGTAGCGCAGATACGGTGCCAAGGTACGCAGAGCCTCTGCCTTCTCGGTGTCACCGGTAAAGATGGCGGGGAAGGAAGCCTCCCAGTTGGTGGAGTTGTTGAAGGCGGCGTTGTTCCATGCATAGTCGGCGATACCGAAGAAGGCAATCTTGGCCACCTCGCCCTGTTGCATCGGGTTGCTGAGGACACCGAGGCAGTTGCTTAGCGAGGCATCGGGGCGTGCCGAATTGCTAATCTTGCTCTCATCCTTGAAATTGGTGTACATATCCATGGTGAAGAGCTTGTTGGCATCGTTATCGTTGCAGGGATAGTTCCACCACCAAGCCACGTCGCGGCCCAGATACTGGCGCACGCTATTTACATCACTGGAGTTGGGAACGCTCCATACGCCCCAGCCGGTAGTATAAATCGCCACATTGGAGGGGGTGGTGGCCAAGGCCTCGAAGAAGCCCTTGCGCTGGTCTTCGCTACCGGCGAACCCGCCGCAGTAGAGCTGCGGAACAAACTGTATCGGCTTCACCGTATCGGCCGGTGTGGCGCCGTCGGTGTTCCACTCAGCCTCGATGGCGCGTTGCAGGGCCGTCAGTCGGGTGGCGTTGAGCTGATAATCGGATTCGGTGGTAGGGATGCTTACGTCGTCGACAAAGACGCCAAATTGACGAATGCCGAGATCGTACATCTTACGGTATTTGGCCATGATGTCGTCGACCACCGTTGAGCTCCCCAGGAAGTTGTTTCCCGGATGGATGGCCCATACAAAGTTCACCTTGGTATCATGCGCCACATCTGTTATCTCGCGCAACATATCCTGCGAGAGGTAGCCCATCTCGCGTTGCGCTTCGGTGATGGTGGTGGGATAGGGGTCTTTCCAATAGGTGGAGTGATACGGGTCGCTCTTGGCGCCATACATATAAGAGTTCATCTTATAGCGCATCATGAAGCGCATGAGGTCTTTCTTCACCTCGGCCGAGTAGGGGACGCCGTAATAGCCTTCCACAATACCGCGGTTTTGCTGGTCGGCGTAGTCATAGATGACGCCGCAGGGAATGGTGAAGCCCTGAGAGGCATAGGTGTCCAATATCTGCTCTACAGAGGCCAGACCGATAAAGGCGGCATCGGTATGCTCACCCAATACGACTACCTCTGCCGCACCATCGGCCCCGGTGGCGAGGGCCACAATATGGCGGTCATATTTCGCATCTTTGGAGAACACCGTGCGCTCCAGTCCCAGACGGGTGGCTTCGACATCGGCGGCATCGCCGGAACCGTTGACGCCTATGTATATATGTGACTTCCCGGATGTGGGTGCCGTCACAAACAGCGTCTCGGTGTCAGACGTTATCAGCTGATGCTCGATAAGAATGTTCTGAATGCGTTTTTGGGTGTAGACATCAATGGCAGTGCCACAGATGACATCCACCTGTCCGGCGGTCAGGGTAATCTGTCCGGACGTTGCGACTTGCTGCTGCGGGACAGGATAAATGGTGTAGCCTGCAGCCGACGCAACGGTCAAGTGTGCTCCGGCCAATAGCAGGCCGGCAACGAGTAGGTTCTTTCTTCTCATGGGTTATTTGTGTAGTATAGGTAAAGTTCAATCAGGAGGTGCCGCGTTGAAGGCGAGCAGAATACTACGTTCTTCCATAGTCTCACTTCAACTGTCGCCACGCCCTCTAAGGGAGACAGCGTGACACTGTCGGCGCGAAGGAAGGTGTCCGGCGACAGTGTCACGCTGTAGGAGATTATCCCCTCAACGATTGGAGGGTTTGACGGAGAGTTTCTATCTTGGATTCCGTATCGGCTTTCTTCTTTCGTTCCAGCGCGACAACAGCCTCGGGGGCTCCTTCGACGAAGCGCTTGTTCGACAGTTTCTTCTCGATACCGGCCAAAAAGCCTTCCAGGTGCTTCAGTTCGGCCTCTGCTTTGGCGCATTCGGCCTCCGCATTGATGAGGTCACCAAGGACGACCGCACATTCTGTGGTGCCCACCATAAACGCGGCGGCACCTTCGCTCTTCGCGGGACACACCACAATCTGCTTGGTGTTGGCCATTTTCTCAATGACGGTGTTGTAGGCTTCCACCGGATGACGGCCCACTATCTGAAGCTCAAGAGCCTCCTTCGGAGATATATTCTTCGAACTTCTCACGGCGCGCACGCCGGTAATGATCTGCTTTACCTGAGAGAAGTCGTTCAGGAGGGCGGCATCGTCGGCCGTCGGCGCGGCAATGCGCTGCGGCGACACCATGATACTCTCGCCTTCGCCTCGCATAGAGATATTCTGCCACAGTTCTTCCGTGATAAACGGCATGAATGGGTGGAGCAGGTGGAGCAGATGGTCGAAGCACTGCATCACGGCCTGATAGGTCGTAGCGTCAATGCCTTGTCCATAGGCGGGCTTCACGATTTCCAGCAACCAGGAGGAGAACTCGTCCCAGAAGAGGCGATACACCTCCATCAAGGCCTCGGAGAGGCGGTATTTCCCAAACAGGTCTTCCATCTCTGCGGCCCCGGCGCTCAACCGGGCGTTGAACCACTTCAGCGCGATACGGGCAGCCTCCGGTTGAGCGGCGTTGGCATCGACCTGCCAGCCCTTCACCAAACGGAAGGCATTCCATATCTTGTTGCAGAAGTTGCGGCCTTGCTCGCAGAGCGTCTCATCGAAGAGGATGTCGTTGCCGGCAGGAGCGGAAAGCATCATGCCCATGCGCACGCCGTCGGCACCATAGCGCTGGATGAGGTCTATCGGGTCGGGAGAATTGCCCAGACTCTTTGACATCTTACGGCCCAGTTTGTCGCGAACGATACCGGTGAAGTAGACACTCTTGAAGGGGAACTTGCCGGTATATTCGTAGCCGGCCATAATCATACGAGCCACCCAGAAGAAGATGATATCCGGGCCGGTGACCAGGACGCTGGTGGGGTAGTAGTATTTGAACTCCGCATTGTCGGGGTCCTCGATACCGTTAAACAAGGAGATGGGCCACAGCCAGGAGGAGAACCACGTGTCGAGGGCATCCTCGTCCTGCCGCAATACCTCTTCCGTCAGGTCGGCATTGCCGGTTTTCTCTTGTGCCAGACGCAATGCTTCTTCCTTCGTCTCGGCAACGACATAATCGCCATCGGGCAGATAGTAGGCGGGGATGCGATGCCCCCACCACAACTGGCGGGAGATACACCAATCCTTGATGTTTTCCAGCCAGTGGCGATAGGTGTTCTTATATTTCGAGGGGTAGAACTTAATCTCGTCGTCCATCACCGGCTGCAGGGCCAAGTCGGCAAAATGCTGCATCTTGAGGAACCACTGTGTAGAGAGCTTGGGCTCAATGGGCACGCCGGTACGCTCGGAGCAGCCTATCTTGTTGTCATAGTCCTCAATCTTCTCCATCAGTCCGGCCGCGGTGAGATCTTCCGCAATCTGTCGGCGCACGTCGAAACGGTCTTGTCCGACATACATCCCGGCGGCCTCTGAGATAGTGGCGTCATCGTTGAAGATATCGATGGTCTTCAGGTGATACTTTTCACCCAGCATATGGTCGTTGACATCGTGTGCCGGAGTGACCTTGAGGCAGCCTGTACCAAACTCAATATCTACATACTCGTCCTCTATCACCGGGATGACGCGCCCCACCAAGGGAACGATGACCTTGCGGCCGCGCAACCAGTGGTTCTTGGGGTCGTTGGGGTTGATGCACATGGCCACGTCACCCATGATTGTCTCCGGACGTGTGGTGGCCACCACGGCATAGCGTCCCTCGGCATCGGTGTGGATGACATTCCCTTCGGCATCGGCGCCCGTGGGAACGTTCCCATCATCGTCGGCCACACGGTATTTCATATAATAGAGCTTCGTGTGCTCCTCTTGATAGACCACTTCTTCGTCGGAGAGCGCCGTCTTGGCCTTGGGATCCCAGTTGACCATGCGCACGCCACGATAGATGAGTCCTTTATTATAAAGGTCTACAAATACCTTCAGCACGCTCTTGGAGCGAGGTTCGTCCATCGTAAAGGCGGTACGATCCCAGTCGCACGAGGCGCCGAGGCGTCGCAGCTGCTTGAGGATGATACCTCCATGCTCATCGGTCCACTGCCAGGCGTGCTTCAGGAACTCATCGCGCGTCAGGTTGCTCTTCTTGATGCCCTGTTCTGCCAGACGGCCTACCACCTTGGCTTCGGTGGCAATGGAGGCGTGGTCGGTACCGGGCACCCAGCACGCATTCTTTCCCTCCATACGAGCACGGCGCACCAAAATATCTTGGATGGTCTCATTGAGCATATGCCCCATGTGCAACACGCCCGTCACATTGGGGGGCGGTATGACGATGGAGTAGGGGGCACGTTCGTCGGGCTTGGAGCTAAACAGATGATGGTTCATCCAGTAAGCATACCATTTGCCTTCGACATTTTCAGGATTGTATTTTGTAGCTAGTTCCATATTTTTATTCATCGAACGGTTCATCAAGCAGTTTCACCTTTCGGTATAAGTCTGATAGTCGTTATGTGTGATAGATAACTATTTACGGTTGTCGATTGAAAAGCTTTTACGAATTCATCGCGAGGATAAACTCGTCGTTATTGAGGGTATCTTCCAAGCGTTTCTTGACGTCGGTCATGGCCTCGATGGGCGTCATGTCGGCGATGAAATTGCGCAGGACATACATACGATTGAGCGTCTGCTGCGGCAATAAGAGGTCGTCGCGACGCGTACTGGAGGCCACCAGGTTGATGGCGGGGAATACGCGTTTGTTGGCGAGCGAACGGTCTAACTGCAGTTCCATATTACCCGTTCCCTTGAACTCTTCAAAGATGACTTCGTCCATCTTCGAACCGGTATCGATCAAGGCGGTGGCGATGATGGTCAACGAACCGCCGCCTTCGATGTTACGCGCGGCGCCAAAGAAGCGCTTGGGCTTCTGGAGGGCATTGGCATCAACACCACCGGTGAGTATCTTGCCCGAGGTGGGAGCTACGGTGTTGTAGGCACGTGCCAAACGAGTAATGGAGTCCAGGAAGATGACGACGTCGTGGCCGCATTCCACCATGCGCTTGGCCTTATCCAATACGATATTGGCAATCTTCACGTGGCGCGCTGCCGGTTCGTCGAAGGTCGACGCGATGACTTCGGCGTCTACTGTACGTGCCATATCCGTCACTTCTTCCGGGCGCTCGTCGATCAGCAACATCATCAGGTAGGTGTCGGGGTGATTGCGGGCGATGGCATTGGCGATATCCTTCATCAGCATGGTCTTACCGGTCTTTGGCTGTGCCACGATGAGGGCGCGTTGTCCCTTACCGATAGGGGCGATGAGGTCTACAATACGACAGGAGAGGCAGTCGTTCTTTCCCGTGCAAAGCTGAAACTTCTGGTCGGGGAATAGGGGAGTGAGGTGTTCAAAGGAGATACGGTCGCGCACTTCATGCGGCTCCCGGCCATTGATGCGGTCTACGGTGAGCAGGCTGAAGAACTTGTCGCCCTCGCGGGGTATTTTCACCCATCCCTCTACTACGTCGCCGTTTTTGAGGCCGTATTGATAAATCTGGTTGGGCGACACATAGATATCGTCGGGTGACGTCAGATAGTTATAGTCCGACGAGCGCAGGAATCCGTAACCATCGCCAACCACTTCCAATACGCCGCGACCTTCCAGACGGTTGTTTTCCTCGGGCCATGACGTAGCGTCCGGGGTCTGTTGGGCGGCGGGATCTTCTGCCGGGCGCAATGGGCCGGCGGCCCCCTTGGGCGCCGACATATTCCGAGGGGCGGACTCCATCTCCTGACGCTCATAGCGGTCGTTCATAAAGAAGTCTTCCGTGGGAAGGTAGGGAATATCCTGAATAATGATAAATGAGGACGGTGCAGCGGCAAAGGGAACGGCGGCAGGCGTCTCTTGCGAAACGGGCTCCTGCTCGCGGCGCTGAATCTGCTCCATCACAAAATCCGGCATTTCATCGTCATCACGCCGAGATTCTGCAGGCGTAGCTTTTTCCTCTGCGGCAGCGGCGGCGTCCTCTGAGCGACGCATCTCTTCCAACTGACGCTCGGCGGCCTCACGGGCGGCAATTTCGGCCTTCGACGGACGCCCCCGCTTGCGTTTGGGGAGAACGACAACCGGTTCCGCTTCCTGCTTTTGTTCTGTGGGTGCTTGTTTCATCGTTTCTTCATCTTTTTCCAACGAGGGGAACAACGAAGGAGATTGAGGCATCTGCGCGGCGGCATCCGGCATCATCGCTGCCGACGGCGCCTCTACTTTCTTTTCTTTGTCATAACGTTCACTGCGCTCACGCGAGGCAGAGTAGATACGATTCACGTCCTTCTTGACAATACGCGTACGGCGGCCGCCCTGAATATCTTCCGCCTGCTCCGAACTGTGCATCTCGGCTTGGGCATCCAAGATTTCGTATATCAAAACCTCGCGATTTCCCTTGCTGTATATACCGAGCGGCTCTGCAATTTGCTGCAATTCCTCGAGGCTCTTGGTCAGAAGTTGATCTTTAGTAAAAAGTGACATTTAGTGATGTGATGAATGTTGGGAGATGAGGTTTCCTCCGATGCGACAGGAAACCGATGGCTGAATGTAATGTGAGCCGAAAACTATAGGGAATAGATGAAATTACGAAGGGGGATGTACGTGGAAGAGAAAACCGCCGACAGCTGTTGGCGAAGGGCTCATGGTTCTCATCATCGCGACAAACTCGTCTCAAATCATGTATATATAATAACGGCTCTGTAAAAGAGCTGGGCAACAAACGAGTGAAAGGCACAAGGAGCGTGCAAAAAGAGGGACGGACTGTCTGTGTAGAATTCTTACGTAAAATACTCCTATCAAGGTAGTCGCTATCTTTCTCCAACCGTTTATCTCTGCAAAGATAGGATTATTTTGTGGGTAGGGCGGTGCTGCCTCCCCCTACTTCACTTCCCAGTATCGTTTTAAACATAATACTGATACTTATTCCTCCTGGGCAAGGATTTTCCGGGCCGTTTCGTCACCACCGTCGGCGGCGTTGACGAAACGGTTGATCTGTGTCGTTGTATCCGCATCCGGAGATCGTTTCTGTTTGTACTTATCCTGACGCATTCGTATCTTTGTATCAACACACATCCGAGATGACCGAAAAGAATTCCAACATAGCGGCGACGTGAGAAACTACTGATACGACGTACACCTCACCGCGACGATAAAACATTCCGCTGAGGCGGAGAACGTTTTGAACCCGACAAGATCCCGAGGAAGAATCTTATCGCGATGATGCCTGAGGATGCCGTTTCTCGAAGGCGGAAGCTACGGCGGCAAAGAGAAGTATTCCCGGCAACGGCGCGAGCGTTCTTTCCGCGCCTTATCGTGAAGCGACACGCCCCCAAAAAGTGTGCGGGAACGCCGCGAGAGAACGATATTTTCCACCAATTCCCACCCGGCGTCCATATAGCGCGTCATAGGCCGCCCTGCGCGCGTTAAAAAATGTCTTTTTTGACATATATTGTCACGGAGAACGGTCTGACCGAGGCCACGGTTCGTAACAACAAGTCCGGGAGAAGTTTCAACTGGTCCGGGACTTGTTCTGACAAAACCGGGCCTTGTTCCGACGCTCCCCCACATCGGAATCTTCACTCCGAGTTGTAACATTACTTAACGTTTTATGCCACCTTCTGGCGGCATCTCGCATCTCAAAAAGTCTGGAATTGGGAGATTTTTCTCGTGAAAATTTGTAAAAATACGGCACAAGAACGTATTTTTCGCCTTATCTTATGTAAAAATCCGTTGGCATCTGCAAATATTTATGCCGATTTACATTTCTAAAGCGGCCAATTTACATTTTTCCGCCGCTTTTGGCGTGTCAAGACTTTTCAGCCAATCCGATGACTTCCGTAAAAAAATGATAGGCATCGATGCTTTTTCTTCCTCCTCGTAAAAGGACTACCCCGGAAGAGGGCAAAAACGACTCAGCACGAGGCAAGCCATGGCTTGTTACTCGTGCTGAGTCGTTTTTGCAAGGAGGGGCATAACCGGCCCCTCCGGAGAGAGGATTTTCAACTTATGATTCGCTCTGCTCCTTCTCGAAGGCTTCTACCAACGTTGTTTGGAGGTCGCCCGGAACGAGTTCGTAGCTGGCGAACTTCTGGCGGAAGCTGGCACGGCCGCCGGTGAGGGAACTGAGGGTGGTGGCATAGGAGGCCATCTCGCGCAACGGCACTTTGGCCACCAGTTTCTCGTAACCGTTTTCACTGGTCATACCGATAATCATGCCGCGACGCCCCTGCAAGTCGCTCATCACATCGCCCATCTTGTCGGCGGGGGTGAACACCTCCACGTCGTAGATGGGTTCGAGCACCTTGGGGCCGGCCTCCTTGAAGGCCTGGCTGAAGGCGGCACGGCCGGCGAGCATAAAGGAGAGTTCGTTGCTATCGACGGGATGCATCTTGCCATCGTAGACGATGACGCGCACATCGCGTGCATAGCTGCCGGTGAGCGGGCCCTGCTCCATACGACTCATCACGCCCTTGAGGATGGCGGGCATAAAACGGGCGTCGATGGCGCCGCCGACAACGGAGTTGATGAAGACGAGCTTGCCGCCCCACTCCAACGGTATCTCTTCCTTGCCTTTGATGGCAATGCGTATCTCCTGTCCGCCGAACTTATAGACGGTGGGGTCGGGCATTCCTTCGCTGTAAGGCTCCACGATGAGGTGGACTTCACCAAACTGTCCTGCTCCCCCACTCTGCTTCTTGTGGCGATAGTCGGCGCGGGCGGCCTTGGTAATGGTCTCGCGGTAGGGGATGCGCTGTTCGCTGAAGGTGACGGGGATATGGTCGAGATTTTCCAGACGCCAACGCAGGGTGCGCAGGTGGAACTCGCCTTGTCCGTGGACAAGAATCTGGCGTAATTCCTTCGACTGCTCCACCTCCCACGTGGGATCCTCCTGACGCATGCGCGAGAGGGCGCTCATCATCTTCTCGGTATCGGCTTCGTTGACGGCCTTGATAGCACGCGTATATTTGGCATTAGGATAGGTGATAAAGTTGAAGCGATGGTCGACCGTCTTGTCGTTGAGGGTATTACCGGTGCGCACATCTTTCAGTTTGACGGTGCACCCGATATCGCCGGCATGGAGACAGTCGACGCGCTCACGTGTGGCACCGGAGCAGACGAAGAGCTGTGCGATACGCTCCTTACTACCGCGATCGGCATTGGTAAGGTCGTCGCCTTCATGGACGGTACCGCTCATCACCTTGAAGTATTGCACCTCACCGATATGCGGTTCCACGCCGGTCTTGAAGAAGTAGATAGAGGTGGGAGCGTCGGAGGCTGGGGGGACGCTGACGCCGCGAGTATTGTGAACGGCGGGCATCTCATCAACAAAGGGAACAACATTTCCCAAGAACTCCATCAGGCGGCCGACGCCCATATTCCGCCCCGCGCACACGCAGAAGACGGGAAAGATGCTGCGCGAGGCCAGTCCCTTGCGGATGCCTTCGCGCATCTCGTCCTCACTGAGGAAATCGGTCTCGAAGAACTTCTCCATCAGTCCTTCGTCGTTCTCGGCGGCAGCTTCCACCAAGGTCTTATGAAGCTCTTCTGCACGAGGACGTTCGGAGTCGGGGATATCCGTTATCTCCGGGCGGCCGCCGTCGGGGCCCCACGTGAGCTGTTTCATGAGAATGATATCAATGAGCGACTTAAACTCGGGCCCCGTCTGGAGGGGATATTGCACGGGGACGACCTTGGATCCATAGATACCCTTCAGTTCGTCGAGGATAGCCTCATAGTCGCACTTCTCGTCGTCCAACTGATTCACAAGGAAGATGACGGGTTTATGCAACTTCTCCGTATAGCGAAAGTGGTTCTGAGTGCCGACCTCAGGTCCCCACTGTCCGTTGATGAGCAGCAGAGCGGTGTCGGTGACATGGAGGGCGGTGAGCGCAGCACCGACGAAGTCGTCAGATCCCGGACAGTCGATGATATTAAGCTTCTTGTTGTTCCATTCTACATGGAACACGGTAGAAAACACGGAGTAACCGTAGTCTTGCTCTACGGGGAAATAATCAGAAACGGTGTTCTTTTGTGTGATACGGCCGCGACGGGCAATCTGTCCACTCTCATAGAGAAGTGCTTCTGTGAGGGTTGTTTTCCCGGAGCCATCATTGCCCAATAAGGCGATGTTCTTAATCTCGTTGGAGGCGTAAACTTTCATGATATGCGTCTACAGATGGTTATTGGATGGTTTGTAGTTGAGATTTGTAGTGGATAGTAAGAGCTTACCTCCGTTCTACGTGGCGCAAAATACGCATTTGTTTTCAGACAACCAAGCCGTCGACGCTATTTTTTAAAATTCGGCCTCACATTTTGCCCTCCAAGACGTCTCTATAGGTTCTCGGGGCGACAGAAAGGGCGTTGTAGTATCTCACCCAGTTGATACCCGGTGGACTCGGCGGCCGCCTGCAACGTCTCACGGAAATGGTAGGCGACACTCCCTACGAAGCTCACCTTCAGGTCGCGGCGACCATAGGCGGATACATTGCGACAAAAGAAGCGAGAGAATTCGTCCAGCAAGAGGTCACGGACATAAGCTTCGTGCTCATGGGTTTTGAGGAAGGGGACAAACTGCGCCAGATAGCGATTGGGCGCCGCGCGATGATACACCTGTTCAAGGACGGCAACGGGGGTCACTTCGGGATAGGCCGCACTAAAGGCGGCGCACAATGCAGCCGGGGCTTGTTGCTTCAGTACATCGGCCACCAGCCGACGCCCCAAGACGGCACCGCTGCCTTCATCGCCCAGGAGATACCCCAGCGGAGAGATGTTGCGGACGATGCGCCCGTCACGATAGTGACCGCTATTGGCGCCGGTTCCCAAGATACAGGCTATACCCTCCCCTTCTCCCCACAGCGCACGAGCAGCGCCCAAGAGGTCGGATGCCACCGACAGAGAAGCTTGAGGGAACAGCGTACGCAGCGCCGTCTCCATCCGTGTCACGCCGGTATCCCGGCATCCGGCGCCGTAATAGCGCAATGTGAACGGCGCCGATACGAGGATGGCATATAGGTCGGCCGGTATCTCGCTACGAAAGAGACGACAGATATCTTCGGGATCCAGCATAAGGGGATTGACGCCGATAGTGGTAAAGGTAACCGGAGAATGAAGAGGACGCAGCAACAGCCAATCGGCCTTCGTACTGCCGCCGTCAACAAGGAGTTGGGGTAAGGGCATAGGAAGAGGGAAGCTATAAGGTATTATCCATGGATATCACACAGACAGGATTTCGTCGACGCATACGTCGTGGGGCTCACGGGGAACGCTGTCTATCAACTGAAAGTCGAAGCAGCAGCCTATCCGATACGCCGACGAGAAAGCGGGCAATGACAAGAAGCGGTCGTAGTAGCCGCGGCCTCGCCCAAGGCGATAGCCCTGCGCATCGAAGGCAACTCCGGGGACGACAATCAAGTCGCCCCGACTCAGCTGAAGGAGGGGGGCGCCCTGTGGTTCCATGATGCCGAAGGCGCCACGCGTCAATGCCGCCGGCGTATAGGCACGAGGAAGGAGTTCATCCCCCACTACGGTAGGGAGATAGAGGTGAGGCTCCCCTACCCCGGCACGCAGTACGTCGCTCAAGTCGGGCTCATCGAGGAGAGCATGGAAGAGAATACAGCGCGCGGCCTGACGAAAGCGGGGATGGCAGAGCAAGCGCTCACAGAGCGTCCGTGAGCGCTGCCGCCGCTCCTCTTCCGTGACAGCCGCCCAGCGCTGCCGTATCTCCGTGCGGAGTGCTTGTTTCGTGCTCATCGGGCGGAAGGAGTGAGACGAGAGGGAAAGGCGGTTCCCGTCTCAAAGGTGTGCAGCGCCCGACGGACGGCCTCATCATGGCGCACAGAATAGGCTTCTGCCGCCGTCGTCCCCAGTGCATCGTCCACCACCGTAAATAATATATAACGTGTCAGCAAGTCGCGCACTTGGCGTATCTGCCGGTTACGGCGACGGATGCCCATACGTTCGGCATAGGCAACGAAGTCCTCTACCACATGGTGCTTCTCGGCATAGGTGAGCAAGTCGTCCAGATGGTGCAGTCGGGACAGTTCGTGGCGATGGGTGTCGACATAATAGAAGGCGAAGCGCGAAAACATCCCCTGCAGGTAGACTTCGCGGAAGTAGGTATTCATCCCCACCGTGTCGCGAGACACAAAGATGTCGGGGATGATACCGCCGCCGCCATAAACGATGCGGCCGATACGGGTGGTATACCGCTTTCCGCTCACCTTGATACTGTCGGCATAGAAGTATTCCCCTCGCTCTGCACGGGTGGTAAGGTCTTGGTCATAATCTTCCTCATCGCCGGGTGTATAGGGCTTCTGTACGCAGCGGCCGGCAGGAGTATAATAGCGGGCTTTTGTCAGACGGAGCATAGAACCGTCGTTAAACTCAATAGGGACTTGTACCAGGCCTTTTCCGAAAGTACGACGTCCTATCAGCGTCCCGCGGTCGTTGTCCTGAATGGCGCCGGCAAAGATTTCGCTCGAAGACGCCGACGTCTCATCGACGAGGACGACGAGGGGGATGGTTTGGTAGGCGCCGCGGCCATTGCTGCGATATTCCTCACGCGGCGACTTGCGGCCCTGCGTATAGACAATCAGACGGCCCTTGGGGAGGAACTCGTTGGCCAGCTGCACCGCCGCCGACATATAACCGCCCAAGTTGCCGCGAAGATCTACCACCAGTTGTGTGAATCCCTCACGCCCCAAAGTGGCCAAGGCGGCCAAGAACTCGGCATAGGTGGTGTCGCCAAAGCTGTTCACCTTGATATATCCGGTGGTTTTATCCAGCATAAAGGCGCCGTCGACACTCTTGATGGGTACGTCTCCCCGCACTATCTTCACCGGTTTCACGCCCTTCACGCCCGGGCGAACGACGCCGACTTCCACCGTTGTTCCGCTGCGCCCCTTCAGCAGGTCGCGCGTTTTGTCGGCAGAGAGGTCGCTCCCGACATGGGGCTTCCCGTCAATGGATACCAAACGGTCGCCGGGTTGCAGGCCGACACCTTCAGAGGGGCCTCCGGCAATGACTTTTACAATGCATACCGTATCTTGATAAATCAGGAACTGGACGCCGATGCCGGAGAAGCTGCCTTTCAAGTCTTGCATTGACGCCTCGGCCTCGGCGGCCGGGATATAGACGGAGTGCGGGTCTAACTTCTTCAAGATTTCCGGCAGCGACTGTTCCACCAGACTATCCACACTGACGGAGTCAACGTATTGATCGTCGATGATGTGCAACAAACTATTGAGCTTGTCGCCGGAATTATTGATAATATTGAGCCGACGTCCGGAGAAGTGGTTGGCATAGAAGCTCCCTATCAGGATACCCACCACGATGCCAATGGCCACCATCAACGGCGTGAAGCGATAAGTCTGTATCTTATTCATGCTGGTTACAGGTCGTTTCTTCCGGTAAATATATGAGTTCGATACCTGCGCGCTGAAGCAGTTGCAGGCCGTCTGTCAGTCGATACTTTCGCCCATAAATGACGCGACGTATCCCGGCTTGTATGATCAACTTGCTGCATTCGATGCAAGGGGCATCCGTCACGTAGAGCGTGGCCCCATCGGAGTTATTCCCGGAGCGGGCTATCTTCGTGATGGCGTTGGCTTCGGCATGGAGCACATAGGGCTTAGTGGTGTCCGTCTCGTCCTCACATATATTCTCAAAGCCGGAGGGAGTCCCGTTATAACCGTCACTGATAATCATCTTATCCTTGACGATAAGTGCCCCCACCTGCCGACGATGGCAGTAGGAGTTCTCGGCCCATATCCTGGCCATACGAAGATAGCGTTTGTCGAGTGCTTGTTGTTTGGTATCTTTCATATCATAAAGAATGAGTCAGGAGGGCAGCAATCCGTTGCGCCGAAGCAGTGCATCTATCATCGGCTTGCGTCCTCGGAATTGGCAGTATAAATCCATCGGCGGTCGTGTATCTCCCTGCGAAAGGACATTCCGGCGAAAGGAGCCGGCGACCTCACGATGGAAGATGCCCCGTTCCTTGAAGTAGCCAAAGGCATCGGCATCGAGCACCTCGGCCCACTTATAGCTATAGTATCCGGCGGCATAACCTCCGGACATGATATGGCTGAACTGTACGGTCATACAGGCCTCGGGGAGGGCGGGCAGCAGCTGGAGCTCTTCCCACGCCTCCTTCTCGAAGGAAGGAATATCAGCCGTCAGTTCCTCCGTCAGCATATAATAAGCCATGTCGAGGTAGCCAAACGACAACTGCCGGATGCAGTTATAGGCCGCATTGAAGTTGCGACTGTTGACAAGGCGTTCTATCCATGCGTCGGGGAGGGGTTCGCCGGTTTGATAGTGTCGTGCAAAGGTCTTAAGAAAATCCGGTTCTACCGCATAATTCTCCATAAATTGCGAGGGGAGCTCCACAAAATCCCAGGCCACATTGGTTCCGCTCAGTGAGGGATAGCGTGTATTGGCAAATATACTGTGGAGCGCGTGACCGAATTCGTGGAGGAACGTCTCCACCTCGTCGTGCGTCAGCAGCGCGGGGCTCTCCGCCGTGGGAGGCGTCAGATTCATGGTGATGGCCACCTGCGGACGGCTGGAGTAGTCCCATTCTTCTTTATAGTTCGTCATCCACGCCCCACCCTGCTTGGAGGCTCGGGGATGGAAGTCGGTATAGAGGACCGCCAGGAAACTTCCGTCGTTATCGTAGACCTCGTAGGCCTTCACCTCCGGGTGGTACGTCTGGATTTGCTTGTTTTCGCGGAAAGTGATACCGTAGAGACGGGTGCTCAGTCCCAGGACGCCCTTTATCACTGCCGATAGTTCGAAATAGGGGCGCAATTTGTCGGCATCGATATCAAAACGATGCTGCTTCAGGCTCCGCGAATAGTAGGCAAAGTCCCACGGCTGCAGGACGAAGTCGCTTCCTTGCTGCCGTCGGGCCCAGGCCTCCACCTCCGCCACCTCTCGACGGGCTTCCGGCAGGTATGCCTCCTTCAGACGTTGAAGCAACGCATATACGCCATCGACGCTCTCTGCCATCCGATATTTGAGGACATAATCGGCATAAGAGTGATACCCCAACAACGCGGCCTTCTCGCGACGCAGGTTCACGATGCGCTTCACCACGTCGAAGTTACACCATTCGCCGGCATGGGCGCAGCGAGTGGCATAGGCGGTATACAGCTGCCGGCGCAGGTCACGCCGCTCCGCATAGGTCATGAAGGGGATATAGCTGGGCGCCTGAAGTGTAAAGACCCATCCCTCCAGTCCGCGCTCACGAGCGGCGTCGGCGGCGGCGGAGCGTGAGGTCTCAGGAAGTCCCTTCAAGGCGTCCTCGTCGGTGATATGCAGCGTAAAGGCATGGGTGGCCTTGAGCAGGTTTTGGGAAAAGGTGAGCGTCAGCTGTGACAGTTCGGTAGATATCTCCTTGAAACGTGCCTTATCGGTCGCAGAGAGGGTGGCGCCGGAGCATTCAAAGCGCTCATAAACGCGCTGCAGGAGGCGCTGCTGCTCTGCCGTAAGGGGAGGCGCAGAGGCAGAAGAGGCGTTCTCCTTTACCATCTTGACACGTTGGAAGAGTTTTTCATCCTGCATAATGTCGGCCCCATGGCGCGACAGGCGAGGCGCCATCTCCTCCGATAAAGCGTCGAGAGCGTCGGAGGTATTCGCGCTGAGCTGATTATACATATAGGTTGTCGCACGATCCAGCAGGACGCCGGCACGTTCAAAAGCGACCAACGTATTTTCGAAGGTCGGCGGCGCTGCGTTGTCGGTGATAGCGGCGATGTCTGCCTTTTCTTCCTTCATTCCCTCCTCCAACGCCGCGCGAAGTTCCTCGAGCGTGATGTCTTGGAAGGGATAGGTGTGATGCGGCGTGGGGATATCCGCCGAGAAATGTATAGTAGCAGGATTCATTGTAGTCTTCGTTCGTAGTGTTTAGGGTTGTTTCGAAAAAGAACGGCGGTTTCGGCTCCCGTACCTTTTCTTATAGATGGCTTACCTCTTCAAACTGTGGGCCCATATTGAGGGCGAAGTAGATACGATAGAGCAAAGGTTGCCATTTCTCCTTCTCGTCGGGGCGCAGTGCTCGGTAGCGCTCAATATAAGGAAGCGCCTCGGTGTAATATTTCTTTCGAAGTGCGGTAACGGCTTTCGTTCCGCGCCCCTGTTGTGTGGCGGCGTTGGCAGCCTCCTCCGCCCGGAGGTAGCAGGCCAGTCCGCCATAGTAATAAGCGTCGGCGGCGGTAGTGTCTAAGGCGGTACAGCGCTGTGCCGACTGTATGGCCTCTTCGTAACGATTTTGCCCCAAGAGTGCCATGAGGCGGGCCTCCCAGAGTAACGTATTGGTACTGTCTGCCGGCAGGAGGCTGTCTGTCAGTTGCAGGAGGGAGTCGTGGGCGCCCTGCGCATTGTAATAATCCGCCAGATGGGTGAAGAAGAACATCTCGCGGGGATAGTCTCTGACTCCTTCCGTAAGATAGTGGACGTAGCGCAGCGTGTCTTGCAACGACCGGGAGGAAACGGCCAGATATTCCACCGTCTTGGCGCGTTGCGAAGCAAAGGCTTGCGTCGTATCACTGAGGAGGATATCCTCATAGCGCGCCACTTCCTGCCAGTTTTTCACAAGATAGGCGGACTGCGTATAGAGGAAGGCGGCGCCGGTACGTCCGGTTACGGCGGGGGCATTCCCTCCCGCCGTCCATAAGTCCGTCTGGGGCACATCGAGGGTCTTGCGGAGGTAGTCCATTGCCGTGGCATACTTCTTTTTGGCATAGAAATACTTTCCCCCCGCGACGATATTGGCATAATAGCGATGGAGCATCTCGCTCCCCTTCTTCTCTCCCCGTATTTTCTCGCCGGTAGCGGTATAGTTGGATCGTTCCACGCTGTCCAGCGCCAGTGTATAGCGGTAGATATCTAAGGTGGAGGAAAAGAAGAGAGCGGTATCATAGGCTTGTTTGAGATATACCTTCTCGTTCTGTGCCTCATTGATGAGTATCGCCGCCTCACGCCCCATGTCGTAAAGACGCGGCAGCTTCCGCGCCGTGCTATCCTCTACGCGCAACTTCTCTACCGCCTTTAGCGCCTCCGTCCCGTTCTTTGCTTTAAGGTAGGTGGCTATCGGCTTCAGCACTTTTTGTCCATACAGACCGGTAGCGCCGAAGAGGAGGAGGAAGAGGAAGATACGTTTCATAGAGGGAGGATATATTGTTATGATAAAACACATTCACCGACCGTGCACGGGTGGCAACGGCGGGCGAATGTGTGATAAGGAAGATCTGTTTTCAGCGTAAGTTAGAGGTCCTTGATGATGGCATCTATCTCCGCCTTCTTATCTTTCAGCTTGAGGTTCTCGTAGATCATCTGCAGGGTGTAGGCCCAAAGGCGCGGCTTCTCAGGGGTCAGGGCGCGAGCCTTCTCCATGTAGGGCTGTGCGTTCTGGTAGTATCCCTGCACCGTCGCTAATTCTTTCTTATAGGCGGCCTCCTGAGCCGGCAGGATGCGCTTGTCGGTACCAATAAACTTAAACTTACCCGAAAGCTTGTCGGATACAGCCTGATTGATGTAGCTGTATGCCATATTGATATTGGCGTCGACGAAGTCCGGGTCGATGGCGAGTGCTTTCTCGAAGCTCTCGCGGGCAGCAGGATAGTTCTTCTTCAGGTTGAGCTCTACGCAGCCTTTCATATACCACGAGCTCTTGTTCTCGGGAGCCGTAGTGATCAGCTCTCCAGCCATCTTCTCAGCTCCGTCCACGTCGTTGTGGGTCATGTAATAGTAGAGGAGGTTCTGCATAAAGCCCTCGTCTTCAGTATTCTGCACGGCGGAGATAAGCGTGTTCAGCCACTGAGTGGAGTCGTTCTTTGCGGCATACGACTGCATCTTGATGACATAGAGGTCGTGAGTGGCAATCGTATCCTTCAGCGCTTCGTCGGCATAGGTAATCGCCTTGTCCCAGTTCTTGGTGGTAAAGTTAAGGGTGGCCAAGTTGACGCGCGTCTGGCTATAGGCCGCCTTCTTCTCCTGATAGATAGAGTCGGTCTCTGCTGCCGAGAAGATTGGATTGGTCGGCAGGGCGAGATACTTCTCAAAATAGTTGACGGCAGCCACCGTATCGTGCTGCTGGAACTTAAACATGGCGGCATAGTTGTAATAGTCCAACATGAGAATCATACGCATATGATTGGCCGTCACATATTTCCCGTTGACGCGTCCTTTGGCATCGGGCGTCGTATCGGCGATGTGGCTCTGCGTATAGCTCTCCACCATCTTGTCGAGATGGTTGGTGAAGGCGACGGTATCGAAGGGAAGGCCTCGTGCCGCCTTGTCGAGCTCATTATTGAACAACTTGGCGTGGTCTTCCGCCATCATGTGATACATCTCGGGCTGCTTCGTCGTCTTGGGATTGGCGACGGCTTCGTCCAAGATGCGGATGGCCTCGACGAGGTCACCCTTCTGTTCTGCGGCCTGTGCTTTATAGACGGCAGCATTCTGGGCATAAGCACCTCCCATGGTAGCAAGGAGGGTTGCCGTAAGCAGAATTATCTTCTTCATATCAGATAGTTGTGGTGGTTAAACAATAGTAATACTACAACGTCGACTTACTCGTCCCCGGCGTCATCACTGAAGAGCGAGGCATAGAAGTCCGAGGAGGCCGGTGCGTCTGTTGCGTTGTCTGCCTCCGTTTCAGGAGTGGCGGTCTCTACGTCCGATTCCTCTACTTCGAGCTCCGGGGTGGAGGATGCCGTCGTTACCTCCGAGGGGACGGCAACGGGTTCCGGGGTATTCTCAGCCTCCCCACTATCTTCCTCTTCTTCATGAGGCACCTGACATACACTGGCGATAACATCGCCGCGTTTCCCGAGGTCGATAAGTTTGACGCCTTGTGTGGCGCGTCCGGCCACGCGGATGGCGGAGAGCTTCAGGCGCAGGGTGATGCCGCTCCGATTGATAATCATCAAGTCGTCGGCATCGGTGACGGATTTGATGGCCACAACGCGGCCCGTCTTCTCTGTGATGTGAATGGTCTTCACACCCTTTCCGCCACGTCCCGTACAACGGTAGTCTTCTACACTGCTGCGCTTGCCATAGCCCTGTTCGCTGACCACGAGGATGGTCTCCTTCTCCGGGTCGTTGACGCATACCATGCCGACGACGCGGTCGTCGCCCTCGTCGAGCGTCATGGCGCGCACGCCGGTGGCGGTACGTCCCATAGCGCGCACCTTTCCTTCGGGGAAGCGGATGGCGCGGCCGTTACGGTTGGCCAACATGATTTCGTCTTCGCCGTTGGTAAGGCATACGCTGACGACGCGGTCGTCTTCGCGAATACCTATTGCATTCACACCGTTGACACGCGGACGAGAATATTCCGTCAAGCAGGTCTTCTTGATAAAACCGTTCTGAGTGCAGAAGAGCACATAGTGGGAACGACAGAAGTCGGCATCACCCAACTTGCGGATGTGCAGACAGGCATTGATGGCGTCGTCGGAGTCGATATTCAGCATATTCTGGATGGCACGTCCCTTCGATGTCTTGTTGCCTTCCGGCAATTCATATACCTTGAGCCAGAAGCAACGGCCCTTAGCGGTAAAGAAGAGCATCGTGTTGTGCATCGTGGCGGGATAGATATATTCGATGAAATCCTCATCGCGCGTAGAACCGCCCTTGGACCCTACGCCGCCACGTCCCTGAGTGCGGAAGTCGGCCAGAGGGGTACGCTTGATATATCCCAAGTGGCTGATGGTGATGACCACCTCGTCGTCGGCATAGAAGTCTTCGGGGTTGAATTCCTCGCTGGACAGTTTGATTTCCGAGCGACGTTCGTCACCGTATTTCTCTTTCACCTCCAGCAATTCGTCCTTGATGACCTTGCGGCACAACTCTTCATCGCTGAGAATCTGCTGATAGTAGGCTATCTTCTGCTCCAGTTCGTCATATTCTGCATGCAGTTTATCTTGCTGGATATTGGTGAGCTGTGCCAATCGCATATCGACGATGGCCTTTGCCTGCAGTTCGTCCAGGCTGAAGCGTTCGCAGAGGGCCTCGATGGCTGCCTTCGGCGTCTTGGAGGCACGTATCAGGTGCACCACCTCGTCGATGTGGTCGCTGGCAATCAGCAGTCCTTCCAGAATATGGGCGCGTTCCTGCGCCTTCCGCAAGTCATAACGCGTACGGCGAACGACAACATCGTGACGATGCTCCACAAAATATTGGATACAATCTTTCAAGGTCAACGTCTTGGGGCGTCCATGCACCAGAGCGATGCAGTTGACGGGGAAGCTCGTCTGCAGGGCCGTCATTTTAAAGAGCTTGTTCAGCACGACATTGGCGTTGGCGTCACGCTTCACATCGATTACGATGCGCAAGCCCTCGCGGTCGCTCTCGTCGTTGATATTGGAGATGCCTTCCAAGCGACGTTCTCCCACCATATCTGCGATACTCTTGATGAGCTCCGCCTTATTGACACCATAGGGGATTTCACTAACTACGATACGGTCGTGTGCCGGCCCGTTCTCTATTTCCGTACGAGCCCGCATCACCACGCGGCCGCGTCCGGTCTCGTAGGCGCTCTTGACGCCCTGCATTCCCATGATGAAGCCACCGGTGGGGAAGTCGGGAGCCTTTACATAGTACATCAGTCCCTCCACGTCGATATCGGGATTATCGAGATAGGCCACGCAGCCGTCAATCACCTCTCCCAAGTTGTGGGTGGGGACATTAGTGGCCATGCCGACGGCGATACCGCTGGCGCCGTTTACCAGGAAGTTGGGGATGCGCGTCGGCATCACCGTAGGTTCCTGCAACGAGTCGTCGAAGTTGGGCACCATATCGACGGTTTCCTTGTCGAGGTCTTGCATCATGGCTTCTCCCACCAGACTCAAGCGGGCTTCCGTATAACGCATGGCAGCGGCGGAGTCGCCGTCCATCGAACCGAAGTTACCTTGCCCGTCAACCAGCGTATAGCGCATATTCCAGTCCTGTGCCATGCGCACCAGAGCACCATATACACTACTATCACCATGGGGGTGGTACTTACCGAGCACATCGCCGACGATACGTGCCGATTTACGTGTGGGTTTGTCATGTGTGTTTCCCAGTCCGAGCATACCGTAGAGGATGCGTCGGTGTACGGGCTTAAAACCGTCACGCACATCAGGCAGTGCGCGCGCCACGATTACTGACATCGAATAGTCAATATAGGAGGTCTTCATTTCCTCCTCTATATTGACTTGGATGATTTTGTCTTCGTCGATCATTCTTTCTGTCTAATATAAGGGGTAGTTCTATCCATGAACCGCCCGTTCGTAAGGATTGTTCCGATGGTGATTTGTATAATGGTAGGAAGAAGGAGACAAGCAGCACCGCCCTACGTCCTGAGGGACAGCACCGGCCGTCATCGACGTTCTCTTGTCTTTTCTCAGATGCAAAGATAAAAAAAGTCCTCCAAACGAACGCGCTAAAAACGGCCGCAAAAACATCAATTTCTCGTTTTTGCCCTCATTTTCCCCATTTCCGACGATGACGAGCCCATTTCGAGGGGAGGTCGAAAGGATTCTCCGCTCCGATGATATCCAACAAAAAGCAGCGTTTACGCCCTCCGAGGCGTCCGTGCCCCACCCAAAGGCCTCCCCGCCCCTTGAGAGATCCCCCCACTCCATGAGGGAATGCTCTCCGCCCCATAGCCGAGAGCAATCCCAACTTCTCCCCTTTTCCGCCCACGGCCCGTTTTTTCTTTAGCCGCCGACGTCGAATTTGTCGAAAAATCTTGACACGCAAGAGAGGCCGAGAAAATGTAAATCGGGCGTTTAGAAAGCTGAATTCCACACAAATATTCACTCATCATAACAGAAATTCGCACAATATTAAGAAAAATATAGACTTCGGCGCCTATTTTTCACTCTTCTTTACGAGAGAACCCTACAAAACCGCTCCATTTTTCACGCCATGGATAGGTCCGAGGACGGGACGAAACCTTAAAAAATCTTACCCATCGGGCGAGGAGCACGGCCATCAGGCATCGTCCCAACAAGTCCCGGACTCGTCGGGACGAGTCCGGGACTTGTTGAAATTTCTGGGGGACTTGTTGTTCTGCGCGGCGACGCCGTTCACCGGATGTTTTTGACAGTATATGTCACAAACGGTCTATTTTTTAACATTCCAAAGGCCGCCGCAGGAACGTTTCTCGGACGGCGAGGATGGGAGTGCCGGATTTTTTCGATTCTCGCGGCCTTCCCGCACACTTTTTGAGGGTCTCTCGCTTCACGATGGGCGCTGTTTTGAGTGAACGTATTTTGCAAACTCGTTTCCCTGATAGGTGTCATTGACTACCCACTCCACAATATATTTATCCGGCACTTCGAATTCTATTCTTGCCGTCTGTGCGCTATAGCCATTCACGCCGGACGAAAAGAAGGTGAACGACTTCAACGCGCCGGATTCCAGTTCATCGGCTGCGGTGCCCTCATCGCTGCCGACACTGTCATTGCCGCGATAATACGTAATCTTGTACTTCACATCCTTCACGGTGAACGGCAGTGTATTCTTGATAGTACATCGGCCGTTGGGAGTACCGAAATTTTCCTCCCATGACCAGCAGACTTTCTCTATGCCGCGTTTCACCCGAAACGAGCAAAGCCAATATCTCTGAAGAAAGAGGTCTTTCAGGTCTTCACGGACGTGGCTTATCTCAACATCTGTGCTGTTTACCCTGACGGCCCCTGTTTTCAAAGCAAATGTCTTCCATTCATCAGGCACCACAAGAAGCCCTCTCGAATCGACAATCGTGTAGTTTCCCTGAACCTTCCGAACGATAAACGTCAATGGATTTTGCACAAAGACACAATTTTCATCATAATAGCTGCTCCTGCATTCTACCACTACCGAACTATCCGTTTCCGTCGTACCGGTCATCTGCAGATCGTTCATCTTAGGGATGTCGGCCGTGAAGGTCGAGGCATTCGGGTACACCTTCACTACGGCTGCGGAATCCGCCGCCTTCGCCGCTTCGGCAAAACGAAGGACCAGCTCATTCGCCTTGTCGGAGGGGGAAGAGCACGCTGCGAGAAGCAGAAGGGAGCAAACAATAGATAGATTCCGTCTCATGCCCGCTGGTTATTTTTTGCGCTTCAACACGAAATTTACAACTGCCGTACGCGTATTCGGCTGCAGTCCGGTAACATATTCCGCATTACCGAAGTTGGGATGCACGGTATTTTCTTCCGTGTAAGAGGATACAACTTCCCATCCTTCTTCTCCAAGAGCATTGAGTTGCCCGGAGGGGTCATTAAATGACATCGCCGAGTAGACGCCGCGGGCGCCTTCAACGCCGGCTATCTTCACGACTTTGTATTCCCACTTTGAGCCTCCACAGGAGGCCAGCATCAGCGCCATTGCGCCCATAGCTACAATTCCTTTCATTTTTTTCGAATGTTTTTTGAGTAGATATTACCGGAAGCATCACAGCACGAGAAAGAGAGAAATCTCATCATCTGTACCTCAGGTGATTCCGTACAAGTTTATAGAGATAAAGGGGTACTGCAAATTTAATTCATTCATCTGACATTACCATCCATTGAGAGATATTAAGTTATCTTTTCATATCCATCTCAAAAGAAACAGACGTAAACAGATGTTTGCCCCGCCGACAACAGAGTCATGGTCTGCCGGATATCGTAGCGTGGGGACGTCTCCCATACAAAAAAGTAAAGCCCGCCTCTCGGGAATAGAGGCGGGCTTGTTTATAAGGTGGGTCTAACAGATGGCTCGTGTCACTCTTTAGGATATCTGCAAGGTAACGTCGACAGAGAAGGAGGAGGCGTAACGAGCTACGGGCAGTCCGTTCCGGACGACAAGAACCGCAGAGAGGAAAGAGACCACCGGGAACCGACCCTTTCTCGAGGAATAAGGCGTCCTATCTTTAGGACCACCCTACCCTACGTTCGGGGATATCGGGTAAGCGTTAAACGAGCTGTCCAATCCAAGCGTCGCGATCGCCGGGGAGAAGGTCGACAACGGGAATCTCGATCATCGTGTAGCAACCGGGCTGCTGGCGCATAGCGGCGCGTGCCACGCATACCAATACCTGTCCCGTCAGGGCCGGGTTGTTGATGCGCATGTTGAACTCGAACAATTGGTTCTGCGTCTTTCCGCTGACGCCCTTACGCGTCAGATTGACGCCGTGGCCCATATCCAACAGCTCGTCCACGCAGGGCACCTGCTGTACATGGGTCTCGTCGGAGGCGAAATAGGCATCGGCCTTGATGGCCGCAGCGACCGTGGCGAAGTCATATCCGTCTTCCACCTCTATATATACCATACGGCGATGGATGCCGGTTCCCGTGGGAATCGTCATCGACAGAGCGGCACGAACGCCTTCGATGGCTTTCACGGCCACCGTATGTCCCATACTCATACCGGGGCCGAAATTGGTATAGGTGACACCCTTCGGAGCGATGGCCTGCAACAGCGTACGCACTACGGAGTCGCTTCCCGGGTCCCAACCGGCGGAGAGGATGCTCACAGCGCCACCGGCCTTGGCGGCAGCGTCCAAACGATGACGCAGTTCGGGAATCTGTCCGTGGATGTCGAAGCTGTCGACACAATGGATGCCGAGAGAGAGCATCTCCTTGGCGTATTCCTCTACACGACGAGTAGGAGTGGCGAGGATGGCGACATCCACATTCTCCAGTTCGCGAATACTTTTCACCACAGCATAGGGGGCCAATTCTGCAGGTTTATCGGCGGCGCCTTGACGGCGCACAATACCTGCCACTTCGAAGTCGGGCGCAGCCTCCAAGGCCTGGAGCGCGAAATGCCCGATATTGCCGTAGCCTACTACGGCGGCTCTTATCTTTTTCATAACACTGTTTTTATATAGGGACGGCGCTATCTTGCAGCTGTCCGTTGGTAATGGGTGTGACTCTTGGAGAGCCACACGTGAGTTCTACTGAATATTATTCGGAGAAGATGGCACTCCCGATACGTACCATATTACTTCCCTCCTCTATGGCGATAGGATAGTCGCCCGACATTCCCCAAGAGCGGATGGAGAAGGCGTCGTCGCCGGGGAAGTAGGTATTCCGGGCATGGCGGAAGAAATCGTAGGCACGGCGGAAATCACGGCGGATACGCTGTGTGTCATCGGTATGGCTGGCCATACACATCACACCGGCGAGTTGTACACCGGGGAGGGCGCGCCACTCGCCGGAGGATAGATAGGCCTCGGCATCGTCGACGGAAAATCCGAATTTCGTCTCTTCCTCTGCCACATGGAGCTGCAGCAGGCAGCGGATGGTACGCTGACAGCGCTGCGCCTGATGACTCACCTCGGCGAGGAGCCGGGGGGTGTCAATGGCGTGGATGAGTTGGACGAACGGGGCGATATACTTTACATTTCCACGTTGTAGGTGGCCAATATAATGCCACTCGATGTCGTCGGGGAGAGTCTCGCGCTTGGTGAGGAGCTCACGCCATCGACTTTCTCCAAAGCATCGCTGTCCGGCGTCATAGGCGGCACGGACAGCCTCAGCGGGATAATATTTGGAGACCGCCAGCAGACGAACCTCGGGGGGGAGTTCACTGCGAATGGCCTGAAGACGCGTAGCAATCATTTCCATAGCTATCACCGACGATTATCCTTGTTCTGCCACTTCTCCGTTCTCGGCAGGATGATAGTGGAAGACGTCGACAAGAGCGGTCTCGGCGACAGAAGCGATGGTATAGTCCATCATCGAGCCCTTCATGCCTTCGTCCAAGCGAGTGATGGCGCCGCGCAGGTCGGCGGCCTGTATCAGAACGTTTTGCGACGTCTTTTTCTCCTTACCGCTCTTCTCGTCGAGGGTGATGAATACGAGTTTGGCGCGGAACCAACGGTCGGCGCTTTCCTCTTCACTCTCGAAGAACTCGGCATAGCTCACGCGCTTGATATCGGCCACCTGAAATTCGCCGGTCATAAAGGGCGTCATCTCTTCGATAATACGGCGCTCCGCCTCGGTGAAGTTGAGGGCATCGACGAGATAGGGCTCGTTGACGCGCTTGAGGAGGCCGTTTTCCATTGTTTTCTCGTACTTAATCTTGCATTCAAACCATTCGTTCATTGGGATAGTGTGTTGTGGAAGCCCTTCCTGCTACGGTGGTACTTCCTAAGGTGTATATTTTTGTGCTGTCGATTATTTCAAGAGAAATCTCCCGTTATCATTGCCGCTCTATCAGCGCCACGGCATAGGCGGAGATGCCTTCTTCGCGCCCGGTAAACCCCAGGTGCTCGGTGGTCGTTGCCTTGACACTGACGCTGTCTATGTCGACGTGCAGAAGAGCGGCGAGGGTCTCTTGCATGGCGGAGATATAGCCGCTCAGGCGCGGCTGTTGGGCGCAGACGGTGATATCTACATTCCCTACGCCCCACCCTTTTTCATCGAGTAGCTGCACGGCACGGGCGAGAAGGATCTTGCTGTCTATGCCCTTGTAGGAGGCATCGGTATCAGGAAAGTGACGACCGATATCGCCCAAAGCGGCAGCCCCCAGCAGAGCATCAATGAGGGCATGGATGAGTACGTCGGCATCGCTATGCCCCACAAGACCGCTATGATGAGGTATCTGAAGGCCGCCCAACCACAGAGGGATATCGGGGCTCAGACGGTGGACGTCATAGCCAAAGCCGACTCTTACATTTGTCTTCATTATATCGGAGGTATTACTTGCGACGAGAGAACAGATCTTTTATTCCATCCATATCAAAGGAGAGGGAAACGCGCAGCGTCTGGTCGAGAGGATTGCTGGCAGAGGTGGCGATGACATAACCGGCATCTATCGCCAGCACGTTCATACGGAAGCCGGCGCCAACGGTGAAATACTTTCTGCCACCTTGCATCTCGCTCTCATGGTGGTAACCACCGCGGAGACTGAACTTGTCGTTATAGGTATACTCGGCACCGACGCTCCACTGGATTTCCTCCATCTCGCCCTTAAAGCCACGCTCCGAGTCGCCGAAGCTCTTGAAGATGCCGGAGATGGACGAACAGTCGTAATAGTCCGTCCGCAGGCGCTCTTCATACTCCTCGTTGCTCTCGTCCTCGCCCTGCAGAGGCTTCGACGGCACCAAGAGCTTGTTCACGTCGGCACTGATGGAGATGCGGTTGTACTCATTGATGGGCACCATGTAACTGGCACCGAGGCGCAGATTGGTGGGGATGAAGTAGGAATAGTCCTCGCCATAGTTAATCTTACTACCAATATTACTGATGTTCAAGCCCAATCCCAACTGGCACTCTCGGCTGCCCATCATGACATAGTTGTTATAGTAACAGGCGATATCTGCGGCGAAAGCGCTACCGGCCGTCGTGTTGTCATCGTAGTGTCCACTCAAGTCGGAATACATATAACGCAGAGCGACGGCCGCAGAGAAGGTCTCGCTCAACATACGCGAGTAGGCCACATCAACAGCCATTTCGTAGGGACGCACCGTCATATCTCCGGCAGAGACGTCACCCAGCGAGAAATAGCGCAAGGAGGCGCTGATGGCTTGGTAGTCACCCAGACGCACATAGCCGACTGCGTTGAGCAGGGCAATGTCGTTTACGAGTTGTCGTAACCAAGGGGTATAGTTGATGGCCACCCCGGCACGCGAGATGGTGAAGGGGTATTTGGCGGGGTTCCAACTCTGTGAATTAACGTCGGGGTCGGTGGCGGCACCGATATCACCCATACTCGCGCCACGAGCATCGGCGGCGATACTCTGCGACGTCACGGCGGTCATCACGGGATTGAATTGGTCCTTGACATCGTCGTCGGCAGCGGCGGTCAGCGGCAGCAAGGCGAGAAGGACGGGGAGGCTTTTGTATCTATTCATAATCTACACGAGTAGAATGTTGGTTTCTTGATGGGGAACCTTCGGCACACACGCTACGGGATGCCTCATGATTCTTATACTATCCTAAAACGCTTTCCGGGGCGGTTTATTGCCTTTCATCCCCCTGAGCGTATCAGGTCTATTTCCTAATAATGATGAGCTTCTGCGCTTTCGTCTCACGCTTCCCTCCGGCACCTTCCATGGTGGCTTTGTAGAGATACAAGCCGGAAGGCAAGGGAGCCCCGGCGGTATCACAGAGCGTCCACGGCGTCACCAGATAGGTGCGCGTCGTCATCTGTTGCGACAGCCAGACGCGCTGTCCCATCGCATTATACACTTCCATCGTCAGTGTCGCCCCATCGACCACATCCTCGTCTGCCAACAGGGTGACGAAAGAGGTGGAGGTCGTTGCGGGGTTCTGCGTGGCACTCATACTGAAGGCAGCGGGCACATCACGGCGAGCGGTAAATGTCAAGAGGGAGGTGGTGGCATTGTCATTAATATCCCACACCTTCAGTTCCAAGGTATGGCGTCCCTCCGTGAGTTCACCCAGCGGATAGGTAATCATACCGCTGCGGTAGTCGCCAAAGTTATAGGTGAAATAGTCGTTCAGCGTGAGGGCATCGGCGCGAGCACCGTCGATCACCAGTTCCATGTCATGGCCGATACTTCCCCCGGAAGTGCTCAAGCCTATATTGTCGCTGACATCCGCCATCAACGTGGGAGTGGTAGACGTCATGCCACCGTCGACAAACTCGGGCGTGTCGAGATAGACGTAGCAGACGGGCGGGATGGTATCCCCCAAGCTGTTGCTGTCGGTGCCGTTCAGGACGAACTGCTCGTTATAACCGGAGGCCTCCACACTGTGGGCGCTATTGGTGGCATAGAGGGTCAGACGGCCGGTCTCCCCACTATAACTGATGTCGCGCGGAATGACAACACGAAGTTCGAAGCGTCCTTGACGCACGGAATCGCTGCCCTCGAAGAGAGTGGTTGGACGGTCGCGATAGATAAGGGCGCCGGAGCTATCGCCGGCATTGTTGAGACAGGTTATCTGCTCCTCGTGGTCGGAGAGCGTAGCGGTAAGGACGCCGTCGAAACTACCATCCACCTCTCCATTCTCGGTCACTACACGTCCGCTAAAACGGGCCACCTGACCGGCGCGCAACGTCACCGGCGTATCTCCGTCCAATGACACGCCGCTGATACTGTCCAACACCATCGAGGCGGTGGGAGCGCCCAGTCGTAAGGCAGGGTCGCCCAGCAGCACATATTTCAGTTTGTTGATGGAGCCGTCGCTATTGCTGCCGCCCGAGACAAGGGCCACCTTGGTTTGGCGCATGGCTTCGCCCAGGCGTCCTCCGCTCTTACCTCCCAGGAGAGAGGTGATCAGTTCCGACGCCAAAGCGGTGTTGTAGCTGGCGTAGACGGAACGGGAGGCACAAATAACGGCGATGGCACCACCGTTCTTATTGAAGATGGCGGCACGCCCGATATCCTCGCGCTGGGTATCATAGGGAGATATCTCACAAGAGGCAAAAATCCACAGGGGGAAACGCCCGGAGTGGTCAACCGTGAAGTCCTTCGTATAGAGGAGCCCGGCATGGGAGAGTTGTGAGGGACTACCGTGACCGACATAGTTAAACAGCAGCGCACCTTGGCGCATGTATTCCTGCAGCTTCGTCGTCACCTGAGGATAGGAGAAGCCGGTGGCCGTCATCGTACGGGGATAGGCATCCCAGTAGACCTTGTGCAACAGCAGAGAAGGATTGGCCGCCTGTATCATCGTGGCGACGGTCTCGGCGCCGCGCATATGCAACTGGTTGTCGCCCTCATCGCCCAGCACATAGGCCTTATTTCTCCAGCCTCCCACTTCCGTATTATTCATATAGGCGATGGCTTTATCCACCAACACCTTGGCATCCGCCGCCTCATGGCAAGGGAAACGTCCCACAGCAACATCGGACTTGTTACTCTCGTAGCCGGTGCCTTCGCTGTCGTCGAGCCAAGTATAGAAGTCGTCGGTCACATAGCAGCGCAAAGTGCCCAGAGAGATGTCGGTGATACTGATATTGTTGTAGTAGTCGTTGACCTCGAAGGAGAGCAAGAAATCGGAAGGGGAATATCCCTTCCAGTCGTCGGTAATCATGCGGTTGTCCCATGCACAATCGCCCATCAGCAACAAGTAGCGCGGCATAGCGGCCTCCGTCGTGGCACGGTCGTAGAGCATCTTCATATATCGACGGTAGGCGGAGGCGTCGGGGGTGCCCGAAGAGAACTCATTGTAGAGGGCTCCGGCATTGACGACCTTTACCCGCAGCCCGTCATGGAGGGCATGGGCGGAGGCCAGGCGCTCGGCCTCTTCCCGCAGTTTGCCACTCTCCGGAATGATAATCACCATGTCTATCAAACTGTCGGCATGAAGGTTCTGGTTCTCCACCGTCCCCACATACTCCGGAGTCGGATAACTTTTTCCAAGATTCAGCAGGACATAGCGGGCCGTCGCATCATCGACATCGGCCGTCAGGGTGTCTCCGTTTTGTTGTCCCGTCACTTCAGCGGCGACATGTTCGGCATCAGCCAAGCGCCACAAACGTGTCTGACTGTCAACTCCGCTAACGACAAGAGTGGCACTCCCCGTTTGTCGCGGCGTGAAAGACGAGGTCAGGGCGGCGGCATCCAACCGACAGAGATAAGTCAAGCGGATGAAGTTGAGACGCGTCTCACTCGTCGTATTGGCGGAAAGGGTGAAGGTGTTCGTGGCAGACAAGCGTTTGGTCTGCACCGTCGTGCGCCGTTCTCGTCCGCTCTCGTCGGAGCCATATTTATTGATACTCATGGTGGTGAGCGTCTCTCCGTCGAGACTAACCGTCACAGGTGTCGTCGAGGAAGCATTAGAAGCTCCCGCGGTGATATACACCTTTGCATTCTCACCCTCTACCATACCGGGGGCGTCGAGGCGATAACTCTTCGTGCGCCCATCCGTGGCGAAATTATGGGAGTCGTACAGCTGACGGCCACCGGCATAGATGGCGGCGGCATCCGCATCCAGCACGGCATGATGCGTAAAGGTCGCGATACGCTGACGCGGTGCGGTGGTGGCGGTCAGTGTGGGGAAGGCTTGTGGAGCATCACCTTCCGTAATAAAATAATAGGAGTAGGACGAGTACGTCTGAGGCGTATGCACCCACTGCGATTGACTGGTATTCCAATTCCACCGTGTCGTTCCTTCGGCAAAGAACAAGAAGCGGTCACCGTCGTGATAGAGCGGAACCTCGCAAAGGTCATCGGGCACAGCCTCAGCGCCGCTAAAGGTCCACGCCTCATTCTGCGGGCGTCCCCCATAGCCATATACTTTCACACGGGAGGCATCGGAGAAGCCCCACGCGGCCAACTGCGCAGCCGTCAGACTATATACGCCCTCCTCTGCCACACGTATCTTCACCCACCGGCCG
Organism: uncultured Prevotellamassilia sp.; assembly: GCA_964640535.1. Lineage (GTDB taxonomy): Bacteria > Bacteroidota > Bacteroidia > Bacteroidales > Bacteroidaceae > Alloprevotella. The sequence continues at coordinate 33,310 of CAZXFS010000008.1, forward strand.
GTGGCAAGCACCGACTGCGACGCCCATCGTGCCGCGACGTCGACGGCCGTAGCCTTAGGTGTCACCACGCCCGCCAACGCTCGTGTACGAGCGGCGGAAGAGGGGGTGACAACAATCTTGCAGGAGGTGAGACGATACAAATGCCCGCCGCGCTGAACGATGGGGCAAAACGAGATATCCAGCAACCCCTGCTTACGACTCACTCCATACCGGGCTGTCACCCGGATACTGTCGACAGGCACATCCCACTCGTTTTGTCGCAACAGACGCGTCTCATCGGCCGTCAGCCGCTCATAGACGGGATATTCCAATGTGATGACGGCCTCCCCCTCGGCGGGCACCTGATAGGTAAAACCGGGGAGATGCGTCGACGTAATGGGATAGTCAGCCGCAGAAAGCGTGGTAAACACTGTATCCGTTGCTGTATCAAATACGGCCGTAGGGACGGCCCCCAACGGGGCCGACAGACCGGCCATCACAGACAAGGAGAGGCAGAGGTTCTTTTTCATGGGGATATCTTGTATGGGAGGCGCGGGCGCCTTCTTATATCGTTTTACTTAATATGAAATGCCAATAGTCGTTCTGTACCTAACCAAGCTTCTATCAGATGGTCTTCCGCCGCCTCTACCGGGGCACAAGGAAAGCCGAGGTAGAGGAGGTCTCCTTGGCGCAACAGATAGTAGCGACTGATATAGGCCACCAACTGCTCGGCGGAGTAGCGCGCGGCGGGCAGTCCGTCATACTTCTGTCGTGTCTGCCCGTCATCGTCCAGCCGGAAGCTGCGAACCAACGTATCCTCGGCGCCGATGGGAAGGAAGCGACCAATGACGGCGGCGCCGTCAAAGCCCTTACTCGTATCCCACGGCCACCCGTTGGCACACTGCTTTTCCCACAAATTTCGTGCGGTAAAAGCCACCCCCACCGTCATGGCATCAATATAGCGATGGGCAAAACGCGGGGAGATGCTTCGCCCCAACCGACCAATACGCAACACAAGGGAAGCCTGATAGGTGCACGGCGACGCAAAAGAGGGTATAAAGAATGGACGGTCGTCCTTCAGCAAGGCGGTGTCGGGAACCGTATATATCAACGGCTCGTCAGCAGGCGTAAGAGACGCATCGGACACGTAGTTATTATAGACAGAAAATATCTTCATAGAAGCAGAGGCCGATGCTTTAGAAACTCATATTGAGGCCAAATGAGAGGAGTTCGTTAAACTGCAGATAGGAATCGCCTTCCTTCCGATTGACGCTGTCGTCAAAACGCGGGTAGAGATACAGCTTGGTGGAGAGGTACTTATTGATGGCGAGATTGAACGTATTCTCCCATTCCAACTGCACCTTCTCGTAATTGGTATAGTAGTAGATGCGGCCACTCCACGAGATATTCTTTGCCATCGTCCACGTATACTTGACGGTAATATTGGAACCGAGGCCGATATCGGAGTGTTTGCCGGATTCTATCCCGTAAGAGGAGGCCAAGGCCTTCCGGTCGACATATTTCCAATCGCAAGCAATCGGAGACAGTGTGGCTTCGACATTCAGCTTTTTCAACTTCAGTTTATAGTCCATACCAATGGAGAACACACTCTCGAAAGGCGACATAAAATCGGAGTATACATAGCTGTCGTTCTTGTGATAACCGGGATAGAACTGTGTCCAGCTCTGCAACATAACGGTATAATACCAATGTGAAGTAGCCTGCAGCCCCAGTTTGTTGACCATGCGCAATTGGTCGGCATTGGTACGGAACTTATGCACCTCATCGCCATGAGAGGAGAGGAAGCCCAGCTTCATATCCAGATTGTTGCTGAAGATTACCTTCTGCTTATTATTATAGGTAGCGTCAAAAGTTATCTGACTCAGCCAGGAATTGCTGCTTTCTCCTCCCTTATACCAATTGTCGGAGAGGTAGTTTTGCATCAACTGCAGCGACGCCGTCGTCTTCAAGGTCCAGAAGTTGGGGCGATGCACCACGATGTGCCAATCGTCCCAGTTGTCCTCTGCGCCCGGTGGAACCTGTTGCGGGAGCTTCTCCGACAAACGGATGGGAACCTCCCGGTCGCCCTTCTCCGGGGGCATTCCACGAGGAGCCTCGGGCGAGGAATACAACTGTCTCTCCGTGCGCTCCACCAACCAGGGAGCGGAGGTGTAAACATCCCGCCAAGCGGTGGCTATTGCGGAGAGCGGTTCAGAGGAAGAAGAAGAGGCCGATGTCGTCCCGCCCATTTGTGCGTGGAGCACATCGTCGTAAAGCGTAGGAGGAGCGAACAGCTGATAATAGTAGGGATTCACCAACGTATCCCCCTCCTCATTGGAACGAGAGCGGTAACGCTGTATAAGTGCATTCAGCGAGTCCGTATAAGCGGCATATTGGCGCTCTCTGCGCTTATCGCCGGACAGCGACACACGCCCCTTTGCCCTCACGGTCGGCGTAAGGACAAATAAGGCTATCAGCCCACCTATAAAGAGACTATTGTTTCTATTCATTCGTCATGATGATTGCCCTGCGATACCGCCGCGGCGACAAAGAGGGGATGCTGGAGTCCGATGCAAAATTAGTGCAATGCAACGACGTAGAGAAGAAGCGAGGCGTTTTTCCGCTCGTTATTATTACACCTTTGCCTCACTCAACCCCATCTTTGCCCTCAGTTTTTCCACCAACCGCGACACCGGATAAGCGGCCGCCTCATTTAAAGGGATGGGGAGATAATGCGGAACGATGACTCCGGCGGGGAGCTGCAACGTATAGCCGTCTACCACCAAACGGCGGTGAGTCAAGACGTGCTGCAGTCCACGGCAGCGGCACGTGAAGGTGCCGTCGGCACAGGGGAAGAGCGTCTCCAACCGTTCCAATACGTCGCTATCGGCGGGCGGCTGTTCCCACTCCAGCAGCACCGGTTCGTAGAGACCGGACCACAAGGTGCCGTCTGCACGACGCCGCAAGAATACGACATCGCCGGAAGTCACATAAATATAGGTCATATACACCTGCTTGACAGCCGTACGCTTGGCCTTTGTCGGCAATACGTCGACTAAAGAGCGGGCATACGCTAAGCAGCTCTCCGACAAGGGGCAACGCTCGCAGGCTGGAGACTGTGGCGTGCACTGCAAGGCGCCAAAGTCCATCAAGGCCTGATTATACAGACCGGGGTGAGCGACGTCTAACAGTTCGGTGGCAAGGTCGGCAAACAAGCGCCGCCCGGCGGTGGTATCAATCGGTGTATCAATGGCATAGTAGCGCGACAAGACACGATACACATTGCCGTCCACCACCGCACAAGGGAGGCCGTACGCAAATGAGCAAATCGCTGCAGCCGTATAGTCCCCTACTCCCTTCAGCGCTCTGACGCCGCGATAATCTGTAGGGAATCCACCGGCCGCCACCACGTCTTTGGCAGCGGCATGCAGATGACGCGCGCGGCTGTAATAGCCCAAGCCTTGCCACTGCGCCATCACCTCATCGGAGGACGCCGCGGCGAGAGCCTCTACTGTTGGGAAATGCTGTACGAAACGCTGATAGTAGACATAACCCTGCGCCACACGTGTCTGTTGCAAAATAATCTCCGACACCCAAATGAGATAAGGGTCGGAGATATGACGCCAAGGGAGGTCACGGCCATGAGCCGCATACCAGCGTTCGATGGTCTCTGCGAAGTCCAAGATTTTACTTTCAGTGGAATAATTTAATTCTCTGTTCTTCCGACAGTTTGCAGATGAGCAGCGTACCGTCTTTCTCTGCCACTACATACCCTTCCAGTCCCTGCACGACGACGTGTTTGAGGGTAGACGTATGGATGATGCTCCCCGTTGTCTCGTAGAGGTCTATGTGGGAGCCGATGGCGGCATTGCCGTATTCGTCCTGCCCGACATGCTGGCGCAGCGAGCCCCACGTCCCAAGGTCGCTCCATCCGAAATCTGCGGGGTAGACGAACACCTCCTCCGCTTTCTCGAGGATGGCATAGTCCACGGATATCTGGTCGCAAAGCGGATACTCACGATTGATTTGATCCTGCTCTTCCGGTGTCCCGTAATAGGGCAACAGTTGCTCAAAACGTTTTGACATCTCGGGCTGGTAGACGCGGAACGCATTGACAATAGTGCTCACATTCCACACAAAAATGCCGGAATTCCATAAATAGTTATTACTCTGAAGATAGCGTTCCGCCACTTCACGCGACGGCTTCTCCTTGAATCCATCCACGCGATAGATGTGTCCTTTTCGGGAAGAGGCATAGCTCAAATCGGCACGTATATATCCGTAGCCTGTCTCCGGATATTGCGGACGCATTCCCAATGTAATAATGGCGTCCGTCTCGGCGGCAAAATCGAGCGTCTCGGAAATGACGTTGCGGAAGGTGGGGATATCCGTAATAAGGTGATCACTGGGCACCACTACGATGTTGGCTTTCGGGTTCTCCTTCTTGATGCGCCAGCTGACGTAGCAGATACACGGCGCCGTATTACGCCGACAAGGTTCCAGCAAGATATTCTCCTGCGGCACTTCGGGCAATTGTTCCCGCACCAGAGACGCGTAGTCGGCCGACGTCACAACCCATACATGCTCTCGCGCGATGACGCCGCGGAATCGTTCCAGCGTCATCTGAAGGAGAGTCTTCCCCACGCCGAGGATATCGAGGAACTGCTTCGGGCATTCCTCTCTACTGATAGGCCAAAAACGACTACCGACGCCGCCGGCCATGATGACAAGATAGTTATTCTCCATACCTATAGGATATCTCCGAGATGACTACTCTTTTATTGTCATATCCCCTTCGATATACACACGTACCAATGCGTTGGAGGCGTTCGTACGCACGGTGACGACTTTCTTAAAGTGACCGGCCAACTTATTCTTACCGTTATACGTCACTGTCACCTGCCCTTTCTTTCCGGGTTGGACGGGCTCCTTGGTGTAGCTGGCTACCGTACACCCGCAAGTCGACATGGCTTGTTGGATAATCAAGGGCTTATCGCCCGTATTGGTAAAATAGAACACCGCCGTTTGCGGCTGTTCTTCGGGGAAGGTTCCGAAATTATGCGAAGTCTTCTCAAAGCTGATAACGGCTTGGGCGGAAATTCCTACGAATCCCAAGGCGAGAAGCAGAAAGGTGGTAAATAGTCTTTTCATACCATACACATATTTATATTTGCCCTCGAACGGGCATTTGGAATTGCAAATGTAAGATTATTTTGGGGAATAATTATCTTTTTGCTTTGCATTTGTCCTCCACATTCTTCAGAATCCGTACTTTTGTAGTTCTCTCAGAGAGCTTCCCTCCTTATAAATTATGGCAGAAAGAATCATTCTCGGTATTGACCCCGGCACGAACCTATTAGGATATGGACTCCTCCGGATTAACGGCAAGCAAGTCGACATGATAGCCATGGGCGTCATTGATTTGCGGAAATGCGCCGATATCTATCTGAGATTAGGACGTATCTACGAGCGCGTCATCGGAATCATCGACGCTTACCATCCGGACGAACTGGCGATAGAAGCGCCTTTCTTCGGAAAGAACGTGCAGAGTATGCTCAAACTGGGGCGGGCGCAGGGTGTTGCCATTGCTGCGGCTATCTGCCGTGACGTCCCCATCCACGAATATGCCCCGCTCAAGATTAAAATGGCCATCACGGGCAACGGCGGTGCCAGCAAGGAGCAAGTGGCGGGCATCCTTCAACGTATGCTACGCCTCAAGGACGAATCCATGCTTCCTTATCTCGACGCCACCGACGCCCTCGCCGCAGCCTACTGTCATTATATTGAGACGTCACGTCGACCATTAGAGACGTCGAACGCCCCGCGTTCCTGGAAGGCCTTCGTAGCCGCAAAAAACAACGGAGGAAATAGTCACGCGACCTTAACGGGACCGCAGAAGAAACTGCAACAACTACTATGCAAAAAATCATCGAAATAACCGATGCCGTTGTGCGTCATCCCGACCACCGGCTGTCTGCACCCGTATCTCTGACGATCTACCGGGGAGAGCCCATCGCCATCTGCGGCCCTAACGGAAGCGGGAAGACACTCCTCGCCGACATCATTGCCGGCAGTGCGCCGCTCTCTTCCGGCTATCGCCACACTTGTTTCACGTCGGAATGCGCCAATGCCATCCGCACCATCACCTTCCGTAATGTCTATGGCGACGCGGATCCGCATTACTATCAACAACGATGGAATAAGGGCGACGAGGCGGTATTCCCCACCGTAGAGGAAGTACTCTCCCGCAGCGCGGAACTGTCTTCGCCCTTTGCGCAGAAACTTATCAGCGACTTATCACTCGGCGCACATCTATCGGCCGCCGTCCATACACTGTCCAGCGGAGAACTGCGCCGCTTTCATCTGGCAAGCGTCCTCCTCCATCGCCCCGAACTGCTCATCATTGACAATCCTTATATCGGCCTCGATGCCATTGCCCGGAAACAGATAGATCTTCTACTGGAACAAATCAGCCGTCACCTGACGCTGATTATCATCGTAAGCCGCCCCGACGATATTCCCTCTTTCATTCACAAGGTCATCCCGCTCAAGGAACGGCAAGTACTTCCCGCCACGACTCCGGAGGCCTATCACGAGGCATTACCCGCCCCGCGTCCTCTTCCACCTATTGTTTCCGCCCCCACGGCCGCCACTATGACACCCGCCGGGGCTTCGGTGGTACAGCTCCGCCACATACAAGTGAGCTATGACGGACGACAAATCCTCGCCCCACTCTCCTGGACCATTCACGAGGGAGAGCATTGGGCACTCACCGGAGCAAATGGAAGTGGGAAGACTACACTACTCTCTCTGCTCTGCGCAGACAATCCCATCGCTTACTCTCTGGACATCACCTTATTCGGCCGCCGACGCGGAAGCGGGGAGAGCATCTGGGACATCAAACAGCAAATCGGCTATGTATCGCCCGAAATCTATGGTACCTACCGCAAGAACCTGCCGGCGATAGACATCGTGGCCAGCGGTCTCCACGATACAGTGGGGCTATACCGACGTGTGACGGAAGAAGAGCGGGCGCGAAGCCTGCAATGGCTGGAGGCCTTTGAAGCCACCCATCTGGCACACCGCCCCTACCTGCAACTTTCCTCCGGAGAACAGCGATGGATATTATTAGTACGTGCTTTTGTGAAAAGTCCGGCCCTTCTTGTCCTCGACGAACCGTTTCACGGCCTCGACGACGTCCGCCGAGCCCTGGCCCGGCGCATCATAGACGCCTACCTGCAGGGCGACGCGCGACGCACACTGATTATGGTGTCACATTACGCCGAAGACTTTCCTGAAAGCATCGACCATTATAAGACATTATAGTCCCCTTCATAGGGGAAGAGGGGGCGTACGTACACACTCCTAAAATGTCAGGTAGGGCATTATGCGCTGTAGTTCTTCGTCGGAGAACACTTGGAGCTGCCGCAAGGCGCGGACGTCGCGGATATTGCCATACTTCTGACGATAGACGACGATGGCCTTTACCTGTTCATAGGAGAGGTAGGGATGACGCACCAGTGTCCGAAAGTCGGCACGATTGATATTCAACGGCGTCACCGCAGGCGCTGCTGCTACCGTTACCCATTGCACAATATCCTCCGGAAGGCCTTCCACCTCGCGCAATTGCGCCACGCTGACAAAGCCGCCGAGGCGTTCTCTGTAACGACAAATCTTACCGGCATAATAGCTCCCGATTCCCGGTATTTTCTTGAGCATCGTCGTATCGGCCGCATTGAGGTCTACCACCGTACCGACAGGGTATTTCTCGACCTTTTTCCACCGCAGCGTATCGCGCCGCAACGCCGCACGACGTTCCGCGTCGTGCTTCTTTTCCGAAGGGATAACGATATACGGACGCACCCTTCGGTATTGCTGTTCTGACAGCCCATACAACCGCGCGAAGTCGCGCGCATCTTTCCACCTCCCTCCGGCGCGACGATATTTCATCAGGTTCCTCACCTGTTGGAGGGTAAATCCCAGTTGCCGCAACGTCAGCGAGTCGGCCGTATTAGGATTGAAGGGGAATAGTGCCGCACCGGATGTATCGCGCAACGTAGCCACTGTCGCCGCACTGTCAAACTGCTGCAATTCGCGAACCTCGTCCTGCGTCAGCGGTGTCTCCTCCGGTTCTTTCGCGCCATACTCCCCATAAAGGCGGAAGGCCACCCAACAAAGGAGCAGCCCCACAAGGATGTATAGTCCTTGTCGGTCTGCTCGCGATAATGGTCTCCACCGAAAACCTTTCATAGGGGAGCTCTTTTCCAATTGTTCTATGCCACCCGAAGGGGGAGTTATTTCTTCGGGCCGCCCTCTAATAGGTCGGGCCTCAGACGCCGGGTGCGTTCCAAGCTCTGTGAGAGCTCCCACTCCTTGATCTTTGCCTCATGTCCGGAGAGCAACACGTCGGGAACCCGCCATCCCTTGTATTCGGCGGGACGCGTATACACCGGCGCAGCCAAGAGGTTATCTTGAAATGAGTCGGAGAGGGCGCTCTGCTCGTCACTGAGAACGCCGGGGACGAGGCGCACGATAGCGTCCGTCATCACCGCTGCCGGCAGTTCGCCGCCGGTGAGCACATAGTCACCCACCGATACCTCCCGCGTGATGAGGTGTTCGCGGATGCGGTAGTCAATACCTTTGTAGTGCCCGCACAGAATGATAATGTTCTTCTTCAGTGAGAGCGTATTGGCCATCGGCTGGTCAAACTGTTCACCGTCGGGCGACGTGAAGATAATCTCGTCGTAGTCCCGCTCTGCACAGAGCGCCGATATGCACGCGTCTATCGGCTGGCACTGCATCACCATACCGGCAAAGCCGCCAAACGGATAGTCATCGACTCTGCGATGACGGTCTGTCGTATAATCTCTCAAATTGTGGAGATGAATCTCCACCAACCCCTTCTTTTGGGCTCTTGCCAGAATGGAGGTATCAACGAACCCCTGTAGCATCTCCGGCAACACCGTAATAATATCTATTCTCATCGAGTCTATTTAATCTTGGTTTATTCCAGGCATCTCGTTCTTCAGGGACGCCCCGTTTATCTGGGCCGTTCTCTACTCCGCCGTTTCAAAGGCGTGACGTCCATAGCACAGGCCCATTGCATCGTAGAGGGGCGCTTCATACTGCAAGCGGCGACGGAAGTGTTCCCAGTCTATCACCGGCACAGCCTCTTCTGTCGAGGAGGCAAAGCGTTCGGTCGTCCATCCGGCCTCTGCCACAGCAGCCAGACGCGGTAGCATCAGATACTCCACCGTCGGCCCATCTTCCACCCATTCTGTCCAGAAATTGGCTTGTACACCCAGATAGTGCGACTGCAACGTCTCCGGCACCTGCTGCATGGGGCGATAGTTGTAGACAGCTTCCACCGTTTCCGTGCCATAGCCCTGTGAACGCGGCTCCGTGGGCAGCGTAGACTGTTTGCGGTTAATATAATAAGGTATCTGCGGCGACAAGATGGTGGTAAAACCGCGAGAGGCCGCCTCCTTGGCCGCGGCATCGGCCCCCACCCAGGCCATAATGGTGGCATCCGGTGCGAAGGACGACGTATTGCCGTGCAACACCTCGTTCCAGAAGATGAGATGCCGCTGTTTCTCGACAGGACGTGCGGCGATATGTTCTTGTAACTGACGATAGAAATTTGTCTGCAAATCGCGATAGTTGGTCGAGCCCAGCTGTGCCAACAACTGCTGGCAATCGGCATTCTGCTGCCACTTCTCCGTGGGGCATTCGTCACCGCCGAGATGCAGGTAGGGGAAAGGGAATATCTCCGACAATTCATCTATCACATCGCAGGCAAAGCGCACGGCTTCCGGCGAGGCCACATTGATAACGTCCGACGATACGCCCTGCCACAGCCACACCTCGTGAGGCTGTTCCGGATCGCAAGACAGCATCTCGGGATAAGCGGCCACCGCTGCCTGCGAATGCCCGGGAATGTCCACCTCCGGGACGATTTCTATGAAACGCTGACGGGCATAGTCGACAATCTCACGGGCATCTTCCTGTGTGTAGTAACCGCCATAGCGCTGTCCGTCGGGCGTCACATCGCCCCACCCCAGCACCTTACTGTCGCGCCAGGCGCCGACGTCGGCCAGCCGGGGATATTTCTTGATTTCGATGCGCCATCCCTGGTCTTCCGTCAGATGCCAATGGAAGCGGTTCAGCTTGTACACCGCCATGATATCCAAGACGCGTTTAATTTCCTCTTTCCCGAAGAAATGACGGCCTTCGTCCAACATAAAGCCGCGCCAAGCGAAACGGGGGGCATCAGTGATACACACCACCGGTAGCGTCCACGCCGCCACACTGCTATCACGTTTCCCCGCCAACACCGTCCGCGAGGGCAATAGCTGTTGCAGGGTCTGTAAGGCATAGAAGAAACCCGCGGGACGCGCTGCCGCTACAATGATGCGCTGCGCCGTTACATCCAGATGATAGCCCTCTGCCGCCAGCGTGGTGTCGCGCTGCAGGTAGAGCTGCGCCCGCTTTGCCTTTGCCGACCGGGCAGTGATCCCCGTCGTCGCCGTCAGGCGTTCTGTAAAGTCTGTCAGTATCTGGCGAATGCTATCACCGGGATAGTCATCGGCGGCCACTGTCACCATCTTATTAAATACAAACTCTCCCTCTCCGCGTATCAGCGACGAGGGATAGGGTATCAGCGGCAAGCTCTGGGCGGCCAGTGCCGTCCACCCGCAAGTAGCCATCAGGAGCGAGGCGATTTTCTTCTTCATGCGTATGCTGTAAAACGTTTCTCTGCAAAGATAGTGCAAGTGAGTGGAATGAGAAAGCAAGCTCGCTTGTTTTCTCAATTCCCGAGCACAGCATAGCTTATCACCATTGCTTGTGCCGGCATAGCTCAAGACCGATAACATCGCCCCCTTCCATAGCTCCGCCACTCCCATGTCATATATACAGCATCCACAGCAAGTCCACTCTCCAATTTTTTTGTTAGTTAAAACAATCCTCGAATTGTTTTTTTTGTATATTTGCCTCATAACAGATTCTGTCGCATCCGAAGAACGAGCAAGGAAGCATTGAAGAAGGGAATACGAGGACGGAATCACCCAAAAGAGTCAACTATTGGCACAAGCCGAAAAGGCGGTGCATGAAAAGGGCATTGAAGATAAAAACATCATCGTAAATATCCCCCGGGCACCTCCATCGTCTCGAGTGTGATGACGTTGAACTCTATCAAGGGCGATCGATTGTTCGTCTATGTCAATCGAGAGAACAACGAATTACGCACCGATGAAACACCCAATGCCTCTCTGGTACAGTTTAACGATATCCTGCAAGAACGCAACTGATAGCCGTATGTTTATCAACCTCTCGATATACGGTCGTAGCATCTACTACCGAGCGGATCGTTTCGTATCAGGACGATAAGAGAACCTCCACTTTCAAGTTTGTACGCTTTCGTCAATATCCTAACGGCGACACTCCTCTCCGGGACGCTCAAGAGAAACTATCACCCTTTATACACTAAAACGATGAAAAAAGGAATTATCTGCTTTGAAACAGGCGAATTTGAAAGCTATCGCACGGAGTATCCATTCCACGCGTTGCCCTTGCTTCAGTTCCTGAAGTCAACGATGGGCGTAGAGTTTATCTATCGTCAGATAGCCACGTTTGAAGAACTGAAGTATTACATGAAGGTCATTGGAGCCCGGAATGACTACGGCGTGGTCTACTTCAGCTTCCGGGGGAGTCCCGGAAATATCACGCTCAAAGGAACCGGCGATATCCCGTTGGAGATGTTGGCAGAGGAGACGGCCGGCAACGAGGCCCTATTGGGACGCCACGTCCATTTCGGTTCCGGCGATACCCTGAAATGTGACGAGGAGGAGATTGTGGCCTTCAAGCGTAACGTTGGGGCCAGGAGCGTATCCGGATATACCAAAGTGGTCGACACCACTCAGACGTATATCAACGAGATGCTATACTTCCACCAAATCTTCAGATTCAGTACGGTGCAGACGATAAAGAAGCACATGGAGGATTACCAACCGGAGATCGATAAACTGGGATTCCAGGTCTATTAGTCGCGCGCCCATCCTGAGGCTGTCGCGCCGCCCGATAAGCATACCTTCGTACAGAAACAGAACGCATCTTCAAGCATCTCGTCTCACAAGAGAGAATACGAGCTTGAAGATGCGTTCTGTTACGAGGGGGGGGGAGGCGTGTATTATCCTTCCGTATGAACGACGCTGTGCGGGAGCTGGCGGCAGTTGTAGGTCGAAGCCATGACTTCGCCATAAGCGCCGGCGGAGCGGAAGGCGATGAGGTCACCGCGGCGGGTGACGGGAAGCACCTCGTCCTTACTGAATACGTCACTGCTCTCGCAGATGGGGCCGACGACATCATACGTCTCTGTGGGGGCGTCGCCGACCGCCGAGATGTTTTGCGTATAGTGGTGGGAACCGTACATTGCGGGACGAACCAATTCGGTGAAGCCGGCATCGACAATCAGGAACTTCTTGGCGTGACCTTCCTTGACATACAGCGTACGGGCGATGAGCGTTCCACACTGGGCCACGATGCTACGCCCCAATTCGAAATGGAGCGTCTGTCCCTCCCGCAAGTCCAGATGCTGATGGAAGGTGTCGAAATAATCCCGGAACGCCGGAATGGGATGAGCTTCGGGATTGTCATAGTCGATGCCCAAGCCGCCGCCCACATTGATGCTTCGCGTGGTGATGCCGCGACTCTCCAAGTCATCCTGCAAGGTGTTGATACGCTCGCAAAGATGGCGGAAGGCATCGAATCGGAGGATCTGACTGCCGATATGGAAGTGAAGGCCTTCGTAGGAGATATTCTCCAAGCTCTGCGCCGTCGTGATGGCCTCGACAAGGTCGTCCATCGCAATGCCGAATTTGTTCTCATTGAGCCCGGTGGTGATTTTTGCATGGGTGTGGGCATCAACATTGGGGTTCACGCGAAAGGCCACATGGGCGATGACGCCACGTTGACGGGCCAGTTGGTCGATGATGTGCAGTTCCGGGAGGCTCTCAACGTTGAAGCAGGCAATCTGTGCCTCCAGTGCCACATTGATTTCCCAGTCCGCCTTCCCCACGCCGGCAAAGACGATGCGGTCGGCCGGGAATCCGGCATAGAGCGCCGCTTGTATCTCTCCCCCACTGACGCAGTCGGCTCCAAAGCCGGCAGCGGCAATCTTTTGCAGGATGGACGGGTTGGCATTGGCCTTGATGGCATAGTGTACATGATAGTTGGGACGTGACTGGATGGCCTCGTTGACGGTGTTCAACGTAGCGTCAAGCAGAGGCATATCATAATAGTAGAACGGCGTCTTGAGGCGTTCAAATTGCTTTACGGGAAAAGCCATAGTTTATCTTTTTCTATAAGGGCGGTCCTTTGACAGACCGCCCTATCGGTTCTTGAAAGAATGGGTGTGTTGGAAGAAGGAGGTGTGACTCCTTCCATCATTATCCGGAAATTCCCGGATAGTTAATGAAGAGAACTTCCCTGAGGGGCATCCCCCTTGAAGAGCTTCTCGCTGAGGGCCTGAAGGGCCGCTTCCTTGTCGGCCATACGTACGAGGAAGGAGATGTTGTGGTTGCTACCTCCGTAAGAGATCATGCGTACCGGAATCTGTGCCATGGCTTCGGTGACAAGGGTCTCGAAACCGATATTTCCCCATGCCAAGTCGCCAACAACGCAGATGATACACATCTCGCTATCTACCTCTACCGTGCCATACTGCTTGAGCTTTTCAACGATGGACTCCAGTCGCCCGGTATTGTCGATACTCAGGGATACGCCCACTTCGGAGGTCGTCACCATATCAATACTGGTATGATAGGTCTCAAAGATCTCAAAGACTTTGCGCAGGAAGCCCGTTGCCAGCAGCATACGGCTGGAGACAATCTTGATGGCCGTGATGTTGTCCTTGGCGGCTACCGCCTTGATATGTCCGGTTATCATCTGGTTGTTGATAAGGGTACCCGGCGCCGAAGGGTCCATCGTGTTCAGCAGGCGTACGGGGACGCCTGCATTACGGGCGGGCTGGATGCAGGTGGGGTGCAGAATCTTGGCTCCGAAATAAGCCAGTTCGGCAGCTTCTTCAAAGTGAAGTTGGCGCACCGGCTGTGTGCCCTCCACCACGCGCGGGTCGTTATTGTGCATACCGTCGATGTCTGTCCATATCTGAATCTCCTCGGCGCGTAAGGCGGCACCTATCAAACACGCCGTATAGTCACTGCCGCCGCGCTGCAGATTGTCAACCTCGCCTTGGAAGTTGCGACAGATAAAGCCCTGCGTGATGTAGATGTCGTAGCCGGGATTCTTGTGGAGGATATCCGAGAGCTTCTCATGGATAAACGCCATATCGGGCTCTCCGTTTTCCGCCAGCTTCATATAGTCGAGGGCCGGAATAAGCATAGCCTTGACACCCTGTTCTTTGAGGTAGTTTGTCACCATATTGGTGCTCATTATCTCGCCTTGCGCCAGAATGGTCTTCTCCACACTTATCGAGAAGTCCATGCCGGAGAAGCTATGGAGATACATAAACTCGTCCTCCAGGAATTCGGCGGTGAGACTGCGTGTCGTTTCCTTTTCATAGAGGGCGCTGACATGCTCTCTATATTTTGTGCGTAGTTTGTTGATGAGGTTATTGGCGGCTTCCGTATTGTTCTTGTTATAATAGTCGGCCACTTCGACCAGGGTGTTGGTCGTTCCCGACATGGCAGACAGGACAACAATCTTCTGCTCTCCGTCAGAGATGAGACGAGCCACCTCTTTCATGCGTTCCGGCGTCCCCACAGAGGTCCCGCCAAATTTCAAGACTTTCATATAGTTATATCGTTATTGTTCAAAGGGGTTATTCTTCCTTCGTCGCACTGATAGACGATGCCCGGATAACGGCGAAGGAGGTCGAGGTTGTGTGTCACCATTACGACGGCAGTGCCTCGTTCCGTCGTTTCGCGGAGGATGGTCATGACCTCCTCGGTATTCTCATTGTCAAGATTGGCGGTAGGTTCATCCGCCAAAATAATCTTGGGATGGTTGAGAAGGGCGCGGGCTATGGAGATGCGTTGCTTCTCGCCACCGGATAATTGGTGGGGGAAGGCGTCGGATTTGTTCTCCAGATGAACGATATTCAGCACATGGGCAATGCGTTCCTCACGGGCGGCCCGCTTGCGCCATCCCGTGGCGCGCAATACGAAGTCGAGATTCTCATAGACGGTGCGTTCTCCCAACAACTGGAAGTTCTGGAATACGATACCCAGCCCTTTGCGCAATGTCGGTAGTTGTTTGCGCTTCAGATGGTGCAGGTCGAAGCCCAATATCGCGGCTTCTCCTTCCTGATGATAAAGGGGAAACTCTCCATAGAGCGTCTTCAGTAGCGAGCTCTTCCCCGAGCCTACTTTCCCGACGATATAAACAAACTCCCCCTCCTCCACGCAGAAGTCAACCTGCGTGAGAAGCGGTGTCTTATCGATGCCGATGCCGGCGCCTTTGAGGGTGATTAATTCCATGATACGGATGTAATGTGTTAGTCTAACTTTAGGACGGCAAGGAACGCTTTCTGAGGAACTTGCACATTCCCTATTTCTTTCATTCGCTTCTTGCCCCGCTTCTGTTTTTCCAACAGTTTTCGCTTACGACTGATGTCACCGCCATAGCATTTCGCCGTTACATCTTTGCGGACCTGCTTCACCGTTTCCCGTGCAATGATTTTTGCACCGATGGCGGCTTGGATGGCGATGTCAAACTGTTGACGCGGCAATAGTTCCTTCAACTTCTCGCACATACGACGGCCAAAGGATACGGCATTGTCCACATGGGTCAGGGTGGACAAGGCGTCGACGGGTTCACTGTTGAGCAGGATGTCGAGCTTCACCAGTTTGGAGGGACGGAACTCTATGGGGTGGTAATCGAAGGAGGCATAGCCACGCGAGATAGATTTCAGTTTGTCGTAGAAGTCTATCACTATTTCAGCCAAGGGCATATCGTAATAGAGCTCTACACGGTCACCGGAGACATATTCCTGCTTGACCAGTTCCCCTCGCTTTCCCAAGCAGAGGGTCATGATATTCCCGATATATTCCGTGCGTGTGATGATGGACGCCCGGATGTAGGGCTCCTCGATATGGTCGATTTCCGTGGCGTCGGGCATCCCCGCCGGATTGTGCACCTCCTTCATCTCGCCGTGCTTGTCGAAGATGTGATAGCTCACATTGGGAACCGTCGTGATGACGTTCATGTTAAATTCGCGGTCGAGACGCTCCTGTACGATTTCCATGTGCAGCAATCCCAGGAAGCCGCAGCGGAAGCCGAAGCCGAGGGCCACCGATGACTCCGGTTGGAAGGTCAGCGAGGCGTCGTTGAGCTGCAACTTCTCTAAACTGGTGCGCAGCTGTTCGAAGTCTTCCGTTTCGATAGGATACAAGCCCGCGAAGACCATCGGCTTGACTTCTTCGAACCCGGAGATAGCGCTGTCGCAAGGAGCTTGCGTATGAGTGATGGTATCTCCAACCTTGACTTCTGTAGCCGTTTTGATGCCGCTCACAATATATCCCACATCTCCGCAGTGTAGCGACTTCCTCGGCGATAGCTGCATCTTGAGGACGCCGACTTCGTCGGCATTATAGCGGCGTTGTGTATTAACGAAGAGGACGTCATCCCCTTGGGAGATATGTCCGGATACAATCTTGAAATAGGCAATAATACCGCGGAAGGGGTTGAATACGGAGTCAAAGATAAGGGCTTGCAGCGGGCCGTCTTCGTTCCCCTCCGGTGCCGGGATGCGCCGGACAACGGCTTGCAGGATATCCGTCACGCCCTGCCCCGTTTTCCCGGAGGCATGGATGATTTCTTCACGCTTACATCCCAACAAATCAATGATTTCGTCTTCCACCTCTTCGGGCATGGCATTGGGCATATCACACTTGTTGAGCACCGGGATGATTTCCAAGTCGTGCTCGATGGCCATATAGAGGTTGGAGATGGTCTGCGCCTGCACGCCTTGCGTCGCATCAACCACCAATAAACAGCCCTCACAGGCGGCGATGCTACGCGACACCTCGTAGGAGAAGTCCACATGGCCCGGAGTGTCAATCAGATTGAGGCGATAGATCTCGCCATCGGTCGTATAGTCCATCTGGATGGCATGACTCTTGATGGTGATGCCACGCTCACGTTCCAGGTCCATATCATCGAGCATCTGCCCTTCCGTCACCTGAATGGTCTGTGTGTATTCCAGCAAGCGGTCGGCCAGGGTGCTCTTACCATGGTCGATATGGGCAATGATGCAGAAGTTGCGTATATTTTTCATTCAGCGTATTTCGTTGAAGAGGAGTATCGATAGGAACGAAGATATCTCGTCCCTCGTTAGAATTTCTCGGCAGCAGCAAAGCTGACAGCATGGCGGAGGTCTTTCTCCGACAGCAAGACCTCGCCTTCGCCCATAATGGGCCATTGGATAGCCAATGAGGGGTCGTCAAAACGGATGGAGCACTCCGTCTCCGGGGCGTAGCGGTTGTCTACCTTATACGTAAATACCGCTTTCTCTGAAAGGACTTGGAAACCGTGGGCGAAGCCTCGCGGAATAAAGAGCTGACGCTTGTTGTCTTCGCTGAGCTCTACTATCACATGATGGCCAAAGGTGGGCGAGTCACGACGCAAGTCGACAGCGACATCAACGACGCTGCCTTGTAGCACACGCACCAACTTGGCTTGTGAGGCAGCACCCTTCTGATAGTGCAGGCCGCGCAAGACGCCTCGCGAAGACAGCGACTGGTTGTCTTGTACGAAATGTACTGCATACCCTACATGGGCGTTAAAATCTTCTTCACGCCAGGTCTCCATGAAGTAGCCTCGTGCGTCTTCAAATACTTTGGGCTCTAAAATCCATACATCGGGTATGGCTGTTTCTATATATTGCATATTGTGTAAGTTCAGTTTTATCTAATGTATTACTCGAGGAAACTACTATTCCGTTCTATCTATTACCAAGTTACCGTCTTGTAAGTGAAATGCAACAGCCCCCGTCGGCGGATTGTCGCGGACCATCTCCGCCGCCACGGAATCTTCTACATATTCCTTCACGGCACGACGCAGAGAGCGGGCACCGTATTGTGCGTCAAATCCCTTTTCGACCAAGAAGCCGAGAAGCTCGTCGGTGACGGTCAGATGGAGCCCCATCGGCTCCATTCGCTCCTCCAACGCCTGAAGCTCCAGGCGGGCAATCTTTATGGCGCTCTCCCGTGTCAGTGTATGGAAATAGATGATATCGTCCAAACGATTGAGGAATTCCGGGGGGAACTGACGGCGCAGGGCCTTGTGGATGATGGCGTCTGCCGCCGACGACGGGAGCGCGTCTCCTGCGGTGAATCCCACACCGGCACCATATTCGCTCAGCTGGCGAGTACCGCTGTTGGAGGTCATGATGATAAGCGTATTACGAAAGTCTACAGTCGTCCCGTTACCGTCGGTCATGCGTCCTTCGTCCATTACCTGTAAGAGAGTATTGAACACATCGGGATGCGCTTTCTCTATCTCATCGAGGAGGATGACGGAATAGGGATGACGACGAACGCGCTCCGTAAGCTGTCCACCCTCTTCATACCCTACATATCCCGGAGGAGCGCCCACCAGACGACTGGTACTGTATTTCTCTCCATATTCACTCATATCGACGCGTATCAGTGCGTCTTTGCTGTCAAAGAGATATTCCGACAGGCGTTTCACCAGCAGCGTCTTTCCCACACCGGTGGGGCCGACGAACAGAAATGTTCCGATGGGACGTTCCGTCCCTCTCAGTCCCAAGCGGCTGGTTGTGATGGCGCGAACCAATTTATCGATGGCCTCATCCTGGTCAATGACCTTTTCAGACAGAGCCTTTCTCATGCCGCGCAACCGCTCGCCCTCATTGGTCTTCATCTTTCCCGCCGGGACGCCACACATCATGGATACGACATCGGCGATATCGTCGGCAGTGACGACAATCTGTTGTTTTCGCGTTTCTTCGCGCCACGCTGCCGTCATGTGCTCCAGTTGCTTGATTTGCGCGTTTACCGCATCGCGCAATCGGGCGGCGCGCTCATAGTCTTGCGCCTTTGCCGCCAGTGTCTTCTGCTCTTTCAGCGTGGCGATTTCTTCTTCCTTGTTGCGTATCTCTTTGGGGACGGAGACGCCCTTGAGGTGTACGCGGCTGCCGGCCTCATCCATCGCATCGATGGCTTTGTCGGGCAGGCAGCGCTCGGTGACATAGCGCTCGGTAAGGGTGATGCAGGCCTCCAAGGCGTCGTCTGTATAGGTCACGCTATGGTGCTCTTCGTAGCGGCCGCGCAAGTTATGAAGGATCTCGCGCGACTGGTCGACGGTGGACGGTTCGAGCAGTATCTTTTGGAAACGACGTTCCAGAGCACCGTCTTTTTCGATGGTCTTCCGATACTCATCGATGGTGGTGGCGCCGATGCACTGCACTTCGCCGCGTGCCAGCGCCGGCTTGAGGATATTGGCGGCATCCAGCGTACCGGCGGCGCTGCCGGCCCCAATGATGGTGTGAATCTCGTCAATAAACAGGATAATTTCCTTGTGCGCCCGCAATTCTTCAATCAGCTTGCGCAGACGTTCTTCAAACTGCCCCCGGAATTGTGTGCCGGCAACGACGGCGGCCATATCCAGCGCCATGAGCCGTTTGTCTTGCAGCGCATAAGGTGCTTTGTGGGCGGCGATGAGCTCCGCCAGTCCTTCGACGACGGCACTCTTCCCCACCCCCGGTTGCCCGATTAGGATGGGATTATTCTTCTTACGACGACACAATATCTGTGCCATCCGTTGCATCTCTTCGCTACGTCCGACGATGGGGTCCAATACGCCCTCTTCCGCTTTCTGCGTAAGGTCTACGCCATACATATCCAGCATAGGGGTCTCCGACTCCTTCAGTCGCTCATTGACGGAACTTCCCGCGCCGCCTTCGCCGGATGACTTGCCTCCCAACGGCGGCATCACTTCATCGTCGGAAACGCCAAAGGCGGCATGTACCCCCGGACGGATATTCAGCTTCGCCATGACTTGTTCAAAGGTGATACCGCGGTTGTTTAAGTATTTGCGGGCATAATTATTGCCGTCGTGCAGGATGCTGAGGAGAAGATGCTCCGTCCCCACAGTGGCACATCCCAGACGCCGTGCCTCCAGCTGCGCGATACGTAACAAGCGCTGTGCCTCCACGGAGATAGCCACATTGTAGCTTGTCGCTTGTGCTGCCGGAGTCGCCACAAAGCGCTTTCCGGTTTCAAATTCGGCAATTTGGTCTTCCTCGTCGGCGCGATTCAGGCCTAAACTATGTAGTATGGAAGCCGTATTACCGCCTTCGCGCATGAGTCCAATCAGCATGCAGCCGGACTTGACGTTGGTCTCGCCCAGTTCTCCTGCCGCTTGAACGCTTAATGCGACGGCTTGCTTCATTTCGTTGGTCCAATTATCGATCATGTATTATCGTTCATTACGCTTGCTTGTGCAAAGATAGTGCAAGTGAATGAAATGTAAAAGCAAGCTCGTTGGTTTTTAGGGGGCGGCGGCGTTAATAGCGGACGGTCACTGCCGCCGGATAGATGCGTTCCGGGTCGGAATAGGTGGCCAGGCTCTCCATCATGGTCTGATAGCTCAATGCAATACGTCCCTGATAGACCGATTGTCCGTTCACACGCACGGTCACCGGACGTTTCAGGTCCACCCACCGTTCGTCAAGATACAAGACGAAGGAACCGCCGTGTGCCGGTGTGTACGTCTTCTCCCAGGTGAGGGTGAAATGATAGAGGCTGTCGTTTTCCAGGGGGCGGTAATGCACCAGCGACACTTGGATGTCTATTATGCCGGCACTGTCGATGTCTACTTCATAGCGTGTCCGTAAGGTGTCGGACGGACGCTGACAGATGCGCAGGTTATAGAATCCCCGACGATGGCATCCGTCCATCTCGAAGTCTTCCCAGACGAAATGCCGCGGATGTGACTGACGTACATACGCTTTCATCCAAGGGGTGGTGGGACGATAGTCGATGGAATGCCCCCGTCCCTCGATGAGCGCGACACGATGTGTATAGTCTCCCGGTGAGAGGCGCTGCAGGCTATCGAGGGCCTGCCCTGTGATTTCGGTGTATTGACGCCGACAGAAGGTACGATCTTCCGCCCCGGTGAGGAGGCTGAAGGAAAGGTGGCCAAGGTTTTCCGCCGGAGCGTTGATAAGTGGCTCCCCCCCCGCCATCGGCCCTGCCGCGGCCAGATAGTCTGCATAGTATGCAGCCAATCGCTGACTGCCATATCCGCCTTCCGATATCCCGAAGAGATACACACGCAGAGGGTCTATCCCCGGTGTCACCATCAGGGCTTGCCACAGCCTCTTGGCCGCCCACTGCTTTCCGCGTTGCCACCATCGGTAGTAGGCCCCCTCTTGGGGTATCTGCGGGATGAAATAGTAAGAAGGGGCGTCGTCAAATAAGCTGCACAGTTTCCACCCCGTGCTCCACTCCAACGCTTTAGGCCCGGAGCCGTGTAGATAGAGGAATACCGGATAACGTGGGTCGACAGACAGGGGCGACATCGTAGCGGAAGCGGTGTCCTTTCGCCCCCAGAGGAACGGAAGGGTGGCTGTCGGTTCCAGACTGTCGGGGAGGGTCAGATGTCCGCACTGGGGCTCGTCGAGTGAGGTCGTCGTAGAAAGCGCCGGAAACCGGCTGTCGCTTCGTTCCGACGCACCCTCCGTTTGTTGAAGACGTCGCACCGCTTGTTGCCACGCTTGCCACAGCTGTCGTCGGTAGTGCGACACGGTGCCGGGGCGGACGGTGACCGTCTTTTGAGGTGCCTCCGGAAGATCCTCCTCTTGTAAGGCTTGCAGGAAAAAGGTTTCTTCTTGTGTCGTCTGCCCTATCATAGAGATGGTGAGAGAAACAAGGAGGAATAGGGTGACGAGACGATGTGACAAGGCGGGTTTCATAGAGGGATAGAAGGAGAAGGGGTGAATCGTCCCTTCTCCTATGGGTGGGTGTATTTTTGATACAAACAGAGGAATTCAGGGTGACCGTCCGTGAGCGATGTAGACGGCTGCGGCGTCGGGCGTCCCTGATGACTCCTTTAGGCCTGCTGCTCTACCCAGGCTTGTATTTTCCGGGTGGTATCTTCCGATGCCGGGACGAGCGGAAGGCGCAGGCGGTTTTGAATTTTTCCCATGACAGAAAGCAAGGCCTTGATGCCGGCGGGGTTCCCGTCTGCGCTCAGCAGTTTATAGAGGGGGACCAGATGTCGGTGCTCGCGG
Organism: uncultured Prevotellamassilia sp.; assembly: GCA_964640535.1. Classification (GTDB taxonomy): domain Bacteria; phylum Bacteroidota; class Bacteroidia; order Bacteroidales; family Bacteroidaceae; genus Alloprevotella. The sequence continues at coordinate 55,565 of CAZXFS010000008.1, forward strand.
AGAGCGGCAGCATGATTTCCGTTCATCGCCTCATGTACCATAGTGGCGAAGGAGGCAGGATAGGCATTTCCCACGACAGAGATAACGCCAACGGCGCCGATATCCAACAGCTCGTAGGTGATGGCGTCATCGCCACTGAGCACGTCAAAACCCTGTGGAGCATTGGCCACGATGTCTTCTATCTGTGTAATGTTTCCGGAGGCTTCCTTGATGGCCACAATATTATCGAAGTCCGTCGCCAGCCGCAGCGTCGTTGCGGCCTGAATGTTCACACCGGTGCGGCCGGGGACGTTATAGAGGACGATGGGGAGAGAGGTCGCCTCGGCGACGGTACGGAAGTGCTGATAGAGCCCCTCCTGAGTGGGCTTATTATAATAAGGAGCCACTATCAGTACGCCGTCGATGCCGGTCAGCGGCGTCTGTTTCAGATAGTCCGCTACCGCCGCGGTGTTATTCCCGCCGGCACCCAGTAGTAGAGGAACTCGTCCCGCTACCTGTCGTACAATGTGGTCGATGATGGCTTGCTTTTCTTCCGGCGTCAAGCACGGCGTCTCCGCCGTGGTGCCCAAGACACACAAGAAGTCAATGCCTCCGGCGATTTGCATTTCTATCAATTGGGTGAGTGCCTCGAAGTCCACCGTCCCGTCCGGCAGGAAGGGGGTGACGAGAGCAACGCCAAGGCCTCTGAAGGGGTTTTTCTGTTTCATATTATGTTGTTGTGGAGGGGAATTACAAGGAGAACGTAGGGGTCTCTCTGTCATGAAAGGCGTGCGGGTATCATCCTAACTCGGCCTCACGCAGACGCTCTGTGTTTTCGGCAACGATGAGGTGGTCGATACAATCCTGAATGTCGCCGGCCATGAAGGCCGCCAGATTATATATGGTGTAGTTGATGCGATGGTCGGTAATACGTCCTTGGGGGTAATTATAGGTGCGTATCTTGGCGGAGCGGTCACCGGTAGATACCAGCGTCTTTCGTCGTGAGGCAATATCGTCGACATATTTCTGATGCTCGCGGTCGTAGATGAAGGTGCGCAAGCGCGCCAATGCCCGTTCCTTGTTCTTAGGCTGGTCGCGTGTCTCGGTACACTCAATAAGGATTTCCTCTTGTTCTCCGGTGTTGGGATTCTTCCAGTTATAGCGTAGGCGCACGCCACTCTCCACCTTGTTGACGTTCTGTCCTCCGGCGCCTGACGAGCGGAATGTGTCCCAGCGTATCTCGCCCTCATTGATGACGACATCGAAGGCTTCGGCCTCGGGGAGTACTGCCACCGTGGCGGCGGAGGTGTGTATACGACCCTGCGTTTCGGTGGCGGGTACACGTTGCACACGGTGTACCCCACTCTCATACTTTAGTGTCCCATAGACGTCCGTACCGGTGATGGAGCATACAATTTCCTTAAATCCTCCGGCAGCTCCTTCGTTGGCACTGGATACCTCCAGCTTCCAGCCTTTTGTCTCGCAATATTTGGCATACATACGGAACAGGTCGCCGGCAAAGAGGGCCGCCTCGTCGCCGCCGGTGCCGCCGCGTATCTCCAGAATCGCATTCTTGGCGTCTTCCGGGTCGCCGGGGATAAGCATCCATTTGATGGACTCTTCCAGCTGCGGCAGGCGTTCCTCGCACGAGGCGATCTCTTCGCGTGCCATCTCGCGCATCTCGGCATCGGGGTCGGTGACGAGCAGATGCTTTGCTTCGTCCAAACGTCCTAACAAGTCGGCATATTCTTTCCGTGCCGTGGTGAGGGCGGAGAGTTCTTTGTATTCTTTGGTCAGACGCACGTAGCGCTGCGTGTCTGCTATCACCTGCGGGTCGGTGATGAGGGTAGAAACTTCTTCAAACCGTGCTACGAGGCCGTCCAGTTTGTCGAGTAGCGTAGAGGGGGGTGTCGCCATAGGGAGGAGAGAAAAGGATGGGCGGCCCGTTGTGAGGGCCACCCGATAATAACATTAATAGTGGAACTCGCCGGCTTCACTGCATATGGTCAGCGAGCGCGGTCCTTCTTCGATATGTCCCACTATCTGTGCGTCGATATGGAAACTGTTGGCAATTCGGATGATACGGTCGGCCATTTCGGGAGCCACATAGATCTCCATACGATGTCCCATATTGAACACCTTATACATCTCGCTCCAATCGGCGCCGCTCTCTTCTGCGATAATGCGGAACAGGGGCGGAATGGGGAATAAGTTGTCTTTTACGACCTTGCAGTTCTCGCCGACAAAGTGCAGCACCTTTGTCTGTGCCCCACCGGTGCAGTGTACCATACCGTGGATATCGCTACGCATCTCATCGAGGATTTTCTTGACGACGGGGGCGTAGGTACGTGTAGGAGAAAGCACCAGACGTCCCGCATTAATGGGGCTGCCGACGACGGCGTCCAGCAGGTGATACTTCCCGGAATATACCAGTTCTTCCGGTACGGCCCGGTCATAGCTCTCGGGATATTTCTCCGCCAGATATTTGGCGAATACATCATGACGGGCAGAGGTCAGTCCGTTACTTCCCATTCCGCCGTTGTAGTCGTGTTCATAGGTAGCCTGCCCTGACGACGACAGTCCCACGATGACATCTCCGGGTTGGATATGGGCGTTATCAATAACGTCGCTACGTTTCATGCGGCAGGTGACGGTAGAATCTACGATGATGGTGCGCACCAAGTCTCCCACGTCAGCCGTTTCGCCGCCGGTGGCATAGATGCCGATGCCCATCTCGCGCAATTGTCCGAGGAGCTCATCCGTCCCATTGATGATGGCACTGATGACCTCACCGGGGATTAGCATCTTGTTGCGTCCTATGGTGGAGCTCACCAAGATATTGTCCACCGCACCTACGCAAAGCAAGTCATCGGTGTTCATGATGAGTGCATCCTGTGCAATCCCCTTCCACACGGACAAGTCGCCCGTCTCTTTCCAATAGGTATAGGCCAAACTGGACTTCGTGCCGGCGCCATCGGCATGCATAATATTGCAATAGTCGGGGTCGCCGCCAAGGATATCAGGGATTATCTTACAAAAGGCCTGGGGGAAGAGCCCCTTATCGATGTTCTTGATAGCGTTATGAACATCTTCCTTCATAGCGGAAACTCCGCGCATCATGTAACGTTGCTTACTGTCCATTGTTTTTTGTTCTAAATGGGACTCTTCCGGATAGAAGGAAGCCCATCGTTTGCCATTAAGGTGCAAAGATAGTGCAAGTGAGTGAAATGAGAAAGCGAGCTCGCTTGTTTTCTCACTTCCGAGCGCAGCCTATCTTCTACATAGTAGTGCAAGTGAATAATGTAAAAAGGCAGCCACCCCTATTACACCATCCGATTAATCCGAGACTTATTGCAACGGAACCGGGAAATAGGGGGATAAAGTGCAAAAAAAATCGTTTGAAGTCCTTTCGTAAAGATAAAATCGCTATATTTGGCGGCAAGACGAGAGGCTATTCCTCTCACATCCATCCTTTAACCCCCTACCCGGAGCGAGTCTCTCGCGAGGCCGTTCCCTCTTAGTGGAGAAACTTTGGCTTCCGCCAAATGGCACACCACCCATTATGAACCCACGCTTTCCTGCCTGCCTACTTCAGTTTCCCGCCGAAGTAACCCACCGCGGCGCCGCTTTCTATCTTGCCGCCGAAGAATATGTAGCCCGTCACCTACCGGAAGACAACTATCTCTTCTCCTGGGTGCTTCCCCCCACCATCGTGATGGGGCGTCATCAAGTAGCCTCTCTGGAGGCCGACTTAGACTTCTGCCGTGCCGAAGGCATCGACATCGTGCGCCGTAAAAGCGGCGGCGGATGCATCTACGCCGACGAAGGGAATATCATGTTCAGTCTGGTGACCGGTGCCGGCGCCGTAGAGCCCATCTTTGCAGACTATGCCACCGCCATGTCACAAGCGCTCACCGCGGCAGGCATCCCGGCACGTGTCTCGGGGCGCAATGATATCTTGTTGGAAAACGGAACAAAGGTATGCGGCAATGCGTTCTACCACTTAGGACAGCACAATATCGTCCACGGCACCATGCTCTACGACACTAACTACCGCCGTATGATGGGGGCACTCACGCCCTCGCAGAAGAAATTGGAGACCCACCGCGGCGTCAGCAGTGTGCGCAGCCGCGTAGGGCTCATAAAGGACATCCGCCCCCTTGGAGTTCCCCGTCTCCGCCAAGCCATCGAGCAGCACTTGACCAACCGCATCTACGCCCTCACAGCGGCCGACATCGCCGCCATAGAGATAGCCGAGCGCCCCTATCACGCCCCCTCCTATCTCTATGGAGACAGCGGCACCGCCACAAAGCGCACCGAGACATTCATCGACACCTCGCAGCACATTGAGGGATGCGGCAGCATCGCCCTCCACTTCACCGTAGAGAACGGCATCATCCGCAACGTCACACTCGCCGGCGATTTCTTCAGTGTTGTTCCTTCACCGGCAGCGGTATTCAACGAGGCTTATGCCCATCTCCCGACGACCCGGGAAGCCCTCGTCGCCGCCACGCGACAGCATCACCCGGAAAGCGCCATCCGCAACCTGAGCGCGGACGCGCTTATATCACTCATTAATAGCATAGAAGGACTATAGCATTACACATCTACTGCAACAACGGTTCATCCACACTACGCTCTATTATTTCTCTATCATTATACCTCATCACCATGTCAGACAAAACAACCTGTCTTCATGACAAACACGTAGCCCTCGGAGCCAAGATGGTCTCTTTCGGGGGCTTCGACATGCCCCTACAGTATACCGACATTCAAGAGGAGCATCTGGCCGTGCGCAAAGCCTGCGGCATCTTTGACGTTAGCCATATGGGCGAGATCTTCGTCGATGGCGCCGACGCCGAACGTTTCATCCAACACGTCTTCACCGGCGACATCGCAGGGACGTCCTATGGGAAAATCACCTACGGTATGTTGCTCTACGAAAACGGCGGAACGGTCGACGACCTCTTGGTATACACCTTCACCCCCACTCATTATTTATTGGTCGTCAACGCCGCCAACATCGAGAAGGACTTCGCCTGGCTCAACGGTCAGACGGAGAGCTTCGACGTCCAACTCTCCAACCGCAGCGAGGATTACGGACAAATCGCCGTACAAGGCCCGTCGTCGGAAGACGTCATCGCCCGCGCCCTCGAGCTCGACGGCGAAGACCTCACCTTCTACCACTTCAAGACGATAGAAACCTGCGGCGAGACCCTCATCGTCAGTCGCACGGGATATACAGGAGAGGACGGATTCGAAATCTACGGATCCCCGCTCTACATCCGCAACGCCTGGGACGCCTTGATGGCCGATGCTGCCGTCAAGCCCTGCGGTCTGGGGGCCCGCGACACGCTCCGCTTCGAGGTAGGACTTCCCCTCTATGGCGACGAACTGTCCGCCGATATCACCCCGCTGATGGCGGGCCTCGGTATCTTCGTCAAGTGGGAAAAGGGCGATTTCATCGGTCGTTCCGCCCTTCTGCAACAGAAAGAAGAAGGACTCCGGCAAAAGATTGTCGGCATAGAGCTGGAGGATGCGGCTATCCCGCGCCACGGTTATGAAGTGGTCGATATGGAGGGAACCGTCGTCGGCAGCGTCACCACCGGATACAAGTCAATTATGACGGGACGCAGCGTCTGCATGGCACTTGTCGACACGACCGTCGCCACCCTCGACACCCCCCTGCAAGTGCGCATCCATCGCAAACTGCACGGCGGGAAGGTAGTAAGGAAACGTTTCTTCGACAAGCACTACAAGAAATGACGGCTACAGTGTTCACCCTTAGCGAATCAATCATTTATTACATTTCATAAAATCACATCCATCATGCCCACAAACCCTCAAGGGCTCTACTACAGCGAGAGCCACGAATACGTAAGAATCGACGGTGAATACGGATATATCGGTATCACCGACTTTGCCCAAAGCCAATTGGGAAATGTAGTCTACGTCGACGCCCCCGAACCCGGCGACGAAGTGACGGCCGGAGAGCCCTTTGGCGCCGTAGAGAGCGTCAAGGCGGCCAGCGACCTCATCTCGCCCGTCAGCGGTGTCGTGGAGGAAGTCAACACCTCCCTCGAAGACACGCCGGAAGCCATCAACCAAGACGCCTTCACCGCCTGGATTATCAAAGTGAAACTCACCGACGCCACCGAGGTGGAAAGCCTCATGGACGCCGACAGCTACGCATCCTTCTGCCAACAATAACAAAGAGCGCGCCGACAGTTTCTCCCCGCGAGAAACTGTCGGCCGCGCATCCTATCAAAGGCGGTGCGCTCACCCACACGTCCCGCCCTTATAGGAAAATTCCCGCCTAAAGGATAATACACCATGAAGTTCTTTCCTCACACCGACAAAGACATCCGTGAGATGCTCGACACCGTGCATCTCACGTCCTTAGATGATTTGTTTCACGAAATACCGGAGTCTATTCGTTATCACGGAGATATCGAATTGCCAAGCGCGCAGAGCGAGATAGAGGTACGTCGCAGTATTGGCAACCTTGCCGCCCGCAACCGCCCCCTCATTTGCTTTGCCGGCGGCGGCGCCTACGACCACTATACTCCCAGCGTCATCCCCTACCTGATGTCACGCTCCGAATTCTCCACCTCTTACACTCCCTACCAAGCCGAGATATCTCAGGGCACCCTACAATACATATTTGAATACCAGACCCTGATGGCACGCCTCACAGGAATGGAAGTATCCAACGCCTCAATGTACGACGGAGCCACCGCCACCGCCGAGGCCATGATGATGTGCGTGGCCGCCGCCAAGAAGCGCCACCGCGTTCTGGTGTCCACCACCCTCTTGCCGCAAGTGCTCCGCGTAGTAGAGACCTATGCACATTATCACGGAGTAGCACTCACCCTTCTCCCCGCTACGGCCGACGGCGTCACCGACCGTGAAACACTGTTGGCACAATTGTCGGAAGGCGATGTCGCCGGCGTCATCCTTCCGCAGACCAACCGTTGGGGATGCCTCGAAGATCTCAACGGACTGGGGGAGGCCTGCCATACCGCCGGCTCGCTATTGGTGGTCTACGGCATCGCCGCCCATCTCGCCGTTCTGAAGTCGCCGGGGGCTCTGGGAGCAGACATCGCCTGCGGCGACGCACAGAGTCTGGGCATTCCCCTCAACTATGGCGGCCCCTACATTGGATATCTGTGTACCCTCAACAAATGGGTGCGCAAGATGCCGGGACGCTTGGTGGGAGAGACACTCGATGCCGACGGGAAGCGCTGCTTTGTCCTCACCCTGCAAGCGCGTGAGCAGCACATCCGCCGTGAAAAGGCCACCTCCAACATCTGTACGGCACAAGGGTTCCAGTGTCTCCACGTCGCCCTCTACCTCTCACTGATGGGGAGCCGCGGACTCCACGAGGTGATAGAGACGTCGAAGGATGGCGCCCACGCCCTCGCCACCGCGCTCACCGCCCTGCCCTTCTTCGCTCTGACATTCCCCCAGACGCCGTTCCTCAACGAGTTTTCCCTCACCTATCAGGGGCGTCATACCCTCACCCATCTCCGCGAGGCCATGGCAGGAAGAGGCTTTCTACTCGGTATCATCGACGAGACGTCCCCCCAACGCCTGACCATCGCCATGACGGAACAGCGCACGCCGGAAGAGGTGACGCAACTGATAGACGCCCTTCGCGACATAGAAGAAAACGACCCTAAATAACGCCATCATGAACAAGACTTGTTATCATCCTCTCATATTTGAATTGTCGCATCCCGGTGTTCAGGGATATTCGCTTCCAAAAAATCCGTGGCCAACAGCACCGGAAATCCCGGTCTCCTTACAACGTGACGACGCGCCGGAACTGCCGGAAGTTGACGAGCCCACCATCGTGCGCCATTACACCAACATGTCTACCAACAACTTTGGCGTAGACACCGGTTTCTACCCTCTGGGGAGTTGTACCATGAAGTACAACCCGAAAATCAATGAGGAGATGGCAGCACTGCCGGCCTTTACCCGCCAACACCCCGCCGCCCCCACAAGTTGCACACAAGGCGCATTGGCCCTCTACCATCACACCACACAGATGCTCTCCTCCCTGACAGGACTCTCGCAGTTCACCCTCAACCCCTACGCCGGCGCCCACGGCGAACTGACCGGGCTGATGGTGATAAAGGCCTATCACGCCGCCCACAACGCGCCGCAACGCACCAAGATTATCGTCCCCGACTCCGCCCACGGCACCAACCCGGCCTCGGCAGCCGTCTGCGGATTTCAGGTGGTGCAGGTGGCCAGCGCTGCCGATGGAACGGTAGACCTCGACGACTTGGAACGTCTGCTGGGCGATGACATCGCCGGCATGATGATGACCAACCCCAATACGCTGGGACTCTTTGAACACCACATCCCGGAAATAGCTCAAAAGGTGCACGACTGCGGCGGACTGATGTATTACGACGGCGCCAACTTCAACGCTATCATGGGCATCTGCCGCCCGGGGGACATGGGATTCGATGTGATGCACCTCAACCTCCACAAGTCGTTCTCCACCCCTCACGGCGGCGGCGGCCCCGGCTCGGGCCCCGTTGGTGTACGCAAAGGACTGGAGCGTTTCCTCCCCAATCCCCGCGTTGTACAGTACGACGACGGGATCTACGACATCAAGCAGCACGACGGCACCCTCGGACAGATTTCTTCCTGGCTGGGGAACTTCGGTATCATCGTCCGCGCCTATGCCTATCTGCTGACATTGGGAAAGGAAGAGGTGGCCAACGTTGCCCGACTATCCGTCCTCAACGCCAATTATGTCAAAGAGCGCCTCAAAGAGTATTATGAACTCCCCTTAGACCGTCTCTGCAAGCACGAGTGTGTATTCGACGGATTAAAAGAAGAATACGGCGGAAAACACAGCGACCCGTCACATGTCACCACCCTCGATGTGGCCAAGCGACTGCTCGACTATGGATATCATGCCCCCACCATCTACTTCCCTCTTCTCTTCCATGAGGCCTTGATGATAGAGCCCACCGAGACAGAGAGTCGGGCCACCCTCGACGCATTTGTCAACGCCATGATACGTATTGCCGAAGAAGCCCGCGAACACCCGGAAACGCTTCACACAGCGCCGCACGACACCCCCATCCGACGCCCCGATGATGTATTGGCCGCCCGACAGGGAAAGTTCGTATTTACGCCTACACCTCTTAGCACCCCACAAGTATGACTACCGACCTTCTGATAATTGGCGCCGGCCCCGGTGGCTATGATACCGCGGCACGCGCGGCACGCGCCGGCCTTAGCGTAGTACTCATTGAGCGCAACGCCCCGGGAGGAACCTGCCTACATGCCGGATGTATCCCCACAAAATGCCTGGCACACAGTGCAGAAATGCTGCAACATATGCGTCAGGCCGACACGATGGGACTGCACGCCGACGGCATCACCTTCGACTTTGACGCCATCATGGAACGAAAAGACCGTGTGGTCCGTCATCTCGCAACAAGCATCGACACACTACTGACCGGCGCCGGCGTAACAGTGGTAAAGGGTCAGGCCTCCTTCATAGACAACCACACCGTCTGCGTAGACGGCAACGCGCTCTACACGGCATCGCATATCATCATCGCCACCGGTTCCACCCCCCGCCACCTTCCTATCGCCGGAGCACTCACGTCTACCGATATACTGCAAGCCACCGCCCTTCCCTCCTCGCTCTGCATCATCGGTGGCGGGGTCGTCGGCATAGAAATAGCCACCATCCTCAACACTTTCGGTACGCAGGTCACGGTAGTAGAGTATGCCGACGAGATTCTCCCCGGTATGGATCACGATATGGCGCGGCGCCTTCGCAAAAGCCTCACGCGCCGCGGCATCCATTTTCTCCTCGGCACAGCCATCCATACCGATGCCAACATACTTGCCCCCGGCGTACCCCTCACCTATACCCGCCGCGGCGTAGAAGGGACGTTGGAGGCGGAACAAGTGCTGGTGGCCATCGGCCGCACACCGGCCATCGAAGGTTTGGGCCTTGACCACACAGACATCGCCACGACGCCTCGCGGCATCACCGTTGACGAACATATGCAAACCTCCGTTCCGGGCGTCTATGCTATCGGCGACGTCAACGGACGCTGCCCGCTGGCCCATGCCGCCTATTATCAAGGCCGCCGCGCCCTGGGGCACATCATGGGACGAGCCGACGGCATACAGCTCCAACTGATACCGGCCGCCGTCTTCACCACGCCGCCAATGGCTGCCATAGGAAAGCGTGAAGAAGACTATGCCACTCCCCCCCACGTCTACAAAGCCTATTACCGCGCCAACGGTCGTGCCCTCACCATAGACGAAGAGGAAGGTTTCTTGAAGGTCATCACCGATAACGACGGCGTCATCGAAGGAGTGCACATCTGGGGCGCCGATGCCCCGGAGCTCATCCACGAAGCAGCCGTATTGATGTCGCGAAAAGCGACCCTACAACAACTGCGCAACATCATCCATGCCCATCCCACCCTCAGCGAGCTCTATGGCCAGATAGGCGAAGGATAAGCGCGCCGCCGCAAGAATCCCTAACGGATGATTTGCCCGCGAACCATCCGCCCGTCCAAAAGCGCAAGCCCTCCACCCGGGAATGCAAACCATCGGCTCTAAAAGCCGCCGCGCCCTTTCAGCCGCGCCCCCCCTCAAAAGAGGCGGGGGCGCGGCGTTTTCTGCATCCGGAGAATACGTATCAGCCGTTTTGCCGTTAATAAAATACAATATCGCGCCGCGCGAGGCGAAAACTTTATACCGCATGAGAAGTTTTTCCTACCTTTGCAAGGTATTATCATCGGGAGGCTCGCGAAGAGCACCCGCAACGAATGAAGAAAACCAAACAGATATAAAAAAACAACATGAAGAAAATCGCTTATCTCGCCATCGTATGGGCGCTCTGTGCATGCAGTGGAAACCAGCAGCAAATGCCTGAGGCCAGCAACGATTTCGCGGTAGTGACCGTGGAAACGTCGTCAGCCGACCTCAGCACCTCCTACCCCGCCAGCATCAAGGGTATCCAAGACATCGAAATCCGTCCGAAAATAGCCGGACACATCACACAAGTTTTGGTAGACGAGGGTGACGTCGTACGCGCCGGACAGCCGCTATTCCTCATCGACCGCGTACAATACGAAGCCGCGGTGAAGATGGCGAAAGCCTCCATCAGTGTTGCCAAAGCCAATATTGCCACACAGAAGCTCACGGTGGCCAACAAGAAGCAACTCCTCGACAAGCAAATCGTCAGTCAATACGACTACGACGTTGCCGCCAATCAATTGGCCAGCCTTGAGGCCCAGTTGGCCCAGGCCCAGGCCCAGCTGGTAGAAGCAGAAAACAACCTCGGCTACTGCACCGTCAAGGCTCCCGCCGCCGGTGTTATCGGCAGCATTCCCTTCCGCGTCGGAAGTCTGGTAAGCTCTTCACAGTCTGAGCCCCTTACCACGGTGTCCAACATCTCCAGCGTCTACGTCTATTTCAGTATGACGGAGAAGCAGCTGCTTGAGATGACACGCAGCGCCGGCGGCGTTGAGAAGGCCATGACGGCCATGCCCCCCATCACCCTCATCACGGCCGACGGCACTCAGTATGCCGAGCAGGGCCGCGTCACGGCCATCAGCGGTGTCATCGACCAAACAACGGGTGCCGTACAGGTGCGCGCCACCTTCTCTAACGCAGCCCACACGTTGCGCAGCGGCGGTACCGGTAACGTTCTTCTCCCCGTCAAAGCCGATCAGGTCATTTCCGTCCCCCAGAAGGCCACCTATGAAATCCAGAATAAAAAGTTTGTCTATGTAGTAGCATCCGACGGCACCCTCAGTTCTCGTGAAATCACCGTGATGGCCCAGAACGACGGAACGAGCTATTTTGTTACCGATGGACTGAAGAACGGTGAGCGCATCGTCGTAGACGGCGTCAACCAGTTGAAGACGGGACAGAAGATTCACCCCATCACTCCGCAGCAGGCAGAAAAGAACAAGGCAAAGGCCAAAAGCGACCTGGAAGCCGGCAAGCTGCCCGGAGAAAAATAATAAGGGGAACGTTCCTCAGAAGAAGAAACTATCGACACATAGCATATGAAACTTGACAATTTTATTAATAGGCCGGTACTCTCCACCGTGATCTCCGTGGTAATTGTCATCTTGGGTACTTTGGGATTGATATCCCTCCCCATCACGCAATTCCCGGACATGGCGCCGCCGACCATCCAGGTGAGCACCACCTATACCGGTGCCAACGCACAAACGGTGCTCAACTCCGTGATTGCCCCCCTCGAGGAGGAGATCAACGGTGTGGAGAACATGGATTACATGACCTCTACGGCCACCAACACCGGTGCCGCCACCATTCAGGTAGTCTTTAAGCAAGGCACCGACCCCGATATGGCGGCCGTCAATGTACAGAACCGCGTATCGAAGGCGCAGAGCCTGCTTCCGGCAGAAGTCACCAAGGTAGGTGTACTTACCTCCAAGCGTCAGAGCTCCATGCTCGTGGTATTTTCCATCTCCGATACCTCCGACAAGTACGACCGCGCTTTTATTGAGAACTACGCCAAGATTAACATCATCCCGCAGGTTCAGCGCGTATTCGGCGTCGGTGAAGCCATGGTGATGGGTGGTAGCTACGCCATGCGTATCTGGCTGGACCCCGAGAAGATGGCAGAATACAAATTGGTACCGACCGATATCTCCGGCATTCTGGCAGAGCAGAATGTAGAAGCCGCACCGGGTCGTATCGGTGAGCGTCAAGGTATGACCTTCCAGTACCCCCTCCGCTATAAGGGCCGTTTGCAGACCCCGGAAGAGTTTGGCGATATGGTCATCAAGTCCAACTCCGACGGAACGATGATTCGTGTGAAGGACGTGGCTCGCATTGAGATGGGCCGCGAGAGCTACGACTATGGCGGCTGGGTCAACGGCCACCAGAGCGTCACCTGTATTGTCATGCAGTCGGCAGGTAGTAACGCCACCCAGGTAGTACAAGACGTAGAACAGATTTTGGATGACTGTCGGGGAGATCTGCCCGAAGGACTCCAGATTACCGTAGCACAAAACGTCAACGACTTCCTCTTTGCCTCCATCCATGAGGTTATCAAGACGTTGTTGGAAGCCTTCATTCTGGTGTTCATCGTCGTCTTCATCTTCCTTCAGGACTTCCGCTCCACCCTCATCCCGACCATCGCCATCCCTGTAGCGTTGATTGGTACCTTCTTTGTACTGAACCTCATCGGGTTCTCACTCAACCTGCTGACCCTCTCCGCCATGGTATTGGCCATCGCCATTGTCGTCGATGATGCCATTGTGGTGGTAGAAGGTGTTCATGCCAAGCTGGACCAGGGCTATCAATCCGCCCGCAAGGCCTCCATTGACGCCATGCGCGAACTGGGCGGCGCACTGGTATCCATCACCTTAGTGATGATGGCCGTATTTATCCCGGTGAGCTTTATGTCGGGAACGACCGGTACCTTCTACCGCCAATTCGGCATCACCATGGCCGTCGCCATCGGTTTCTCCGCCCTCAATGCGTTGACGCTGTCACCGGCCTTGTGTGCCATTCTGCTGAAGCCGCATAACAAGGGAACCAACATGAAGGAGCGCATGGGTACCGCCTTTAAGGCCGCCCGCACCACGATGCTGGGCCGTTACACGGAGGCCATCGGGCGTATCCTGCACCCATCGTTGACGCTCATCCTCGTCATCGTCGCCATCCTCGGCATGATTTTCGGCGGATTCAACTTCAGCGAACACCCCATCATCGCCATCCCCTTCACGCTGATAGCTATTGTGGCCCTGCTCGGCTTGAGCACGAAAAAGTTTCAGGCCGCCTTCAACCACACCTTTGATAATATTATCAAGAAGTACAAGAAACAGGTACTGCGCATCATCAAACGCCCCATCCTGACTTCTATCAGTGTCCTCGTAGGTATTGCCGCTTTGGTCTACCTGATGAACATCACCCCTACCGCCCTCGTCCCCAGCGAAGACACCGGTACCATCATGGGTGTTGTCACCATGCCTCCCGGTACGTCTCAGGATCGCACCGATGCTTATCTGGCACAGGTAGACAGTGTCGTACGCAGCGTCCCCGCAGTAGAAATCAGTACGATTGTCTCCGGTTACAGCTTCATCGGTGGTCAAGGTGCCAGCTACGGTTCGTTTATCATTAAGCTGAAAGACTGGGAAGAGCGCAGTCTCAAGGAGAGTTCCACCGTTGTATTCGCCAACCTCTATCTGAAGTCACGCGATATCTTCAAGGACGCTCAAGTGCTCTTCTTCCAGCCGCCTATGATTACCGGTTATGGTGTCACCAACGGTTTCACCCTCAACCTCCAAGACCGTACGGGTGGTGATATCAACAAGTTCTACTCCATTGCTCAAGAGTTCCTCGGCGAATTGGTAAAGCGTCCTGAGATTGAGTCGGCACAGACCGCCTTCAACCCCAACTTCCCGCAATACCTCATTGATATCGATGCTGCCAAGTGTAAGCGTGCCGGTATCTCGCCCAGCGACATTCTTAATACGCTTCAGGGCTACTATGGCGGTCTCTACTCGTCCAACTTCAACCGTTTCGGTAAGCTCTACCGCGTCATGGTACAAGGCGAGACCAGCCAGCGCACCAATTTTGAGAGTCTCAACAAGGTGAAGGTGCGCAATGCCTCCGGCACAATGGCTCCCATCAGCGAGTTCGTCACCATCACTCCGACCTACGGCCCCGACAACATCACGCGTTTCAATATGTTCACGTCGATGGCTGTCAACGGTAACCCCGCCAGCGGCTACACCTCCGGACAGGCCATCAAGGCCATCGAAGAAGTTGCCAGCCAATACCTGCCTCAAGGCTACTCCTATGAGTTCTCCGGCACCACGCGTGAAGAGCAGAGCAGCAGCGGCAACGCCACCGCCATGGTGTTCCTTCTGTGCTTCGTCTTCATCTACTTGTTGCTCTCGGCACAGTATGAGAGCTACATCCTTCCGTTCGCCGTATTGCTCTCCGTGCCCTTCGGTCTTGCCGGCTCGTTCATCTTCCTCCACCTGATGGGCGCCGTCAACACCGTGCTTCCCATCTTCGGTACGGCCTCCAACAACA
Organism: uncultured Prevotellamassilia sp.; assembly: GCA_964640535.1. Classification (GTDB taxonomy): domain Bacteria; phylum Bacteroidota; class Bacteroidia; order Bacteroidales; family Bacteroidaceae; genus Alloprevotella. The sequence goes on from CAZXFS010000008.1 coordinate 70,625, forward strand.
TCTACGTGCAAATTGCCTTGATTATGTTGATGGGTCTGTTGGCCAAGAACGCCATTCTGATTGTAGAGTTTGCCCTCGACCGTCGCAAGATGGGCATGAGCATCTCATGGGCCGCCGTTCTCGGCGCCGGCGCTCGTCTGCGTCCTATCTTGATGACCTCATTGGCCATGATTATCGGTCTGCTTCCGATGATGTTTGCCTTTGGCGTAGGTGCTAACGGTAACCGTTCTCTCGGTACTTCCGCTATCGGCGGTATGCTTATCGGTATGATTTGTCAGGTATTCATCGTACCGGCCCTCTTCGTCATCTTCCAGTATCTGCAAGAGAAGGTTTCGCCCATGACTTGGGACGACATCGACAATGATGAGGCCGATGCCGATATCGAGCAATACAGCAAATAACAACACCGCTCACGCGCTATCGGTGTGCTCCCCCGCTGCGGGGAGCCGCCGGGCGCCTCAGCGGGAACATAGAACCACGATACAACAATGAAGTCACCTATATTATTCGCCATAGGATGTTCGCTCGCACTGAGTAGTTGTCATCTGTATAGCAACTACGAACGAGGAGAGAACGTTGTCTCCGACAGCCTCTTCCGCGACACCACATCCACCTATGCCATTCTCGTCGGCGACACCGCCAGCTTTGGGGACACTCCGTGGCGCGAGGTATTTACCGACCCGCTGCTCCAGGCACTCATCGAGAAGGCCCTTGCCAACAACGCCTCGCTGCGCACCGCCGACATCACCATCCAGCAGGCGCAGACGGGACTCAAGATTTCACGTCTGGCCTATCTTCCCTCACTGGCCTTCTCGCCGACAGGGACGATCAGTAGCTACGACGGCGGAAAGGCCACCAAGACCTACTCCCTCCCCGTACAGGCCAGTTGGCAACTGGACTTCTTCGGGACGCTACGCAATGCCAAGCAACAAGCCGCCGTACAGCTCGAACAGAGCAAGGCCGGCTATGCCGCCACGCGCACAGCCATCATCGCGGCTGTGGCCAATCTCTACTACACGCTCCAGATGCTCGACGAACAGCTCAGCATCACGCGCGATACGTATGAGCTGTGGGGAAAGAACGTCGACGCCATGGAGACGATGTTCCAAGTGGGCGGTCTGACCAACTCTGCCGCCGTAGCACAAGCCAAGGCCAACCGCTACCAGATAGAGTCGACCATCCCCACCCTGGAGCAGAGCATCACCTCCGCCGAGAATGCCCTCTGTGTGCTTCTCCACGAGACGCCACATCCCATCACTCGCGGCCGTTTCAATGCCGACGCCTTCCCCACGACCTTTGCCACCGGCGTGCCCCTTCGCCTCCTCGACAACCGTCCCGATGTGCGTGCCGCCGAGATGAACCTCGCCTATGCATTCTACGGCACCAATGCCGCCCGCGGCGCCTTCTATCCCCAAATCACCCTCTCAGGAAGTGCCGGATGGACCAACAGTGCAGGCTCCGCCATCATCAACCCCGCCAAGTTTATCGCCTCGGCCGTCGGTTCCCTTGTCCAGCCCCTCTTTGCCCGCGGTACACTGATGGGGCAGCTCAAGATCTCCAAGCTACAGCAGGAAGCCGCACAAATCAACTTTGAGAGCACCCTGCTGCAGGCCGGTCAGGAAGTGAGCGACGCCTTGATGAGCTACCACTCCGCCGAACAACGCGAAGGCATCCAGACACAACAAGTCGCCGAATTGGAGCACGCCGTAGAGAGCACCAACTTCCTCTTCACCCACGGCAACACCACCTCCTATCTGGAGACACTCACCGCCCAGCAGAGCTTGCTGCAAGCCCAGCTGTCGCTCATCTCCGACAAGTTCGACAAAGTACAATCCGCCATCAGCCTCTATCAGGCCCTTGGTGGTGGACGCGATTAATTCATCTACCTATTCAGAGAAATCCGGGAGTACAGCATACTCTTCGGATTTCTCCTGCTTATTCTACACCTCATACCATTTCTAAGAAAACATCTATGATTAGTCCTTTAGCTTATGTCCATCCTGACGCACATCTGGGCAACAATGTGGAGGTAAAACCTTTTGCCTACATTGAGCAAGGCGTCACTATCGGCGATAACTGCGTCATCATGTCGCACGCCAGCATCCTGGAAGGAACCACCATGGGAAGCGGTAACATCGTCTATCAGAATGCCGTTGTCTGCGCCGCGCCGCAGGATTTCCACTTTGTAGAGAATAGCAAGACGCACGTTGTCATCGGCGACAACAACCGCATCCGCGAGAACGTTGTCATTGCCGGCAGCATCCATGAAGAGAAGGCCACCACCATCGGGAATGGAAACTTCATCATGGATCAGGTTCATATCTGCCACGATGTGAAGGTGGGCAACAACTGCGTCATCGGCATCGGCGTCAGCATCGCCGGAGAGTGCGTCATCGAAGACTGTTCCATCCAGAGCAGCGGCGTCATCGTACAGCGCCACGTACGCATCGGCCGCTATTCCCTCATGCAGAGCGGCTGTCGTGTACAGAAGGACGTACCTCCCTATATCATCCTTGGCGGAAATCCCGCCTCCTATCATGGTGTCAACTCGTTTGTCCTCAAGCACGAGGGAACCTCCGACCGTGTCCTGCGCCATATCGCCAACACCTATCGCATTATCTATACCTCCAATCTGAGCCTCGAGGACTCCCTCCTGCGCATTCCCGAGCAAGTCCCCATGAGCGATGAGATTCATCACATCATCGACTTCATCGGAGCTTCGCAACTGGGCATTGTTCGCCAGATGAAGGAATTCGACTAAACCAGATAAAGAGGATTTCGGGAAATGGCCCGTGTCGTTTTTCAGGCTATCTGTGAGGTAGCGTCGGCGGAGAAGGAGGAAGCGTAGCGAACTACGTGACCGACGAACTCCGGCAGGCGAAGGCCGCAGAGAGACAAAACCGCCGAGAGCCTTCCCTTTCTCAAGAGAGAAGGCGTCCATTTCTCAGTCCCCCATAACACCTATAACTATATTATTGTGCAAGAACTCACACTGAAGTACGGCTGCAATCCCAACCAGAAGCCGTCACGCATCTATTTGGAGAACGGCGAACTCCCCATCGAGGTACTCTCCGGCCGTCCCGGCTACATCAATTTCCTCGATGCCCTCAACGGCTGGCAGCTCGTCCGCGAGCTGCGCGCCGCCACCGGTATCGCCGCCGCCACCTCCTTTAAGCACGTATCACCTGCCGGTGCCGCCGTCGGCCTCCCTTTGAGCGATACGCTCCGCAAGATTTATTTTGTCGACGATATCCCTCTCCCCCTCACCCCGCAGGCCGCCGCCTATGCTCGTGCCCGTGGTGCCGACCGAATGTCGTCTTACGGTGACTTCATCGCCCTCTCCGACACCTGCGACGAGGCCACGGCGATCCTTATCAAGCGCGAAGTGAGCGATGGCGTCATCGCCCCCGACTACACCCCCGAGGCGTTACAAATCCTACGTGAAAAGCGCAAAGGCACCTACAACGTGCTTCGCATCGACCCCACTTACACGCCTGCGCCCGTAGAGCACAAGCAAGTATTCGGCATCACCTTCGAGCAAGGCCGCAATGAAGTCAACCTCAACGATGAGGCCCTCTTTGCCAACATCCCCACTGTCAACAAGGAATTCCCCGAAGCCGCTCTCCGCGACCTCAAGATTGCCCTTATCACGTTGAAGTATACCCAGAGCAACTCCGTGTGCTACGTCAAGGACGGCCAGGCCATCGGCATCGGTGCCGGGCAGCAGAGCCGTATCCACTGCACGCGTCTCGCCGGCAACAAGGCCGATATCTGGTGGCTTCGCCAGCATCCCAAGGTGATGAACCTGCCCTGGGTGGAGAAGATTCGTCGCGCCGACCGCGACAATGCCATCGATCTCTACATCTCCGATGACCACGACGACGTACTCGCCGAGGGCGTCTGGCAGCAGTTCTTCACCCACCGCCCCGACGTTCTCACCGCTGAGGAGCGTCGTGCATGGGTGGCTCAACAGAACGGAGTATCCCTCGGTTCCGATGCCTTCTTCCCCTTTGGTGACAACATCGAGCGTGCTCACCGCAGCGGCGTCAGCTATGTAGCCCAAACCGGCGGCAGCGTACGCGACGACCATGTTATCGCCACTTGCGACAAATATGGCATCGCCATGGCCTTCACCGGCGTTCGTCTCTTCCATCATTGATTTCCGCTATGACGACATCCGACACCCCCACCCATCATGCCGATGCATTGACACAAGCCATGCAAGGCGGCATCGTCTTCAAGGGCTCCAAGCTCACCGCCCCCACCGCCGATAAAGTACGGACAAAAGCCAAGAAGAAAGGCTACGTGACAGGGTCACACGGTTCGGGAGCCGCCAAGAAGAAAGCCGATATCCGGACCAAGCGCGCCAATCGGCACAAGAAGTAACGGCGACGCCTCGTCCTACTCCCTTCTACGGCATTGCAGAAAGCACCCGGTTGCATTTCTGCAATGCCGTTTTTGTTTTCTCCATCTCCGTATCTTTCCACGAGTATTCTATCAATTAGCCACTTCTACGCATTTTATTCCAAGAATCCGTGCTCTTTTATAAAAAAAGCGTAACTTTGCCAACGATTTCAAAAAGATAGGCGCAGGCCTACCTCAAAACATCTCAGACTAAAACCGTTTTATTAAAAGTTCAAAGTATGTTACACGAGAAAGCCGGTGAGATTGCCGGTAAGATTTGGAATGCATTAAACGAGAGTGGTACCCTCGCTGTCAAGGACCTGAAGAAGGCCGCCGGCACACGTAGCGAGAAAGACATCTATCTGGGCCTTGGCTGGCTGCTGCGCGAAGACAAGATCAGCGCCGTCGAGACAGAGAAAGAAACGCTCTTCTCCTTGAAGTAAGAAACACCTACCCCCTCTGAGCTGCTCTCTCATTGCACCCGGAGGCGGACTGATTAAAGGGCGGTCTATTGATGGGCCGCCCTTCGTTATGCCCCAATGGTTCATCCCCCTCACCGCCCGACGCACCCCGACAATGTGCCCCCGAGCGACAGACTCCCCCGCGATGGGCCTCCTCTCGGTTCTCCTTCCATCACAGAAGCCAATTCTTCCTCCTCTTCCCTTCCATACAGCCGCACAGCACGCCCCAACGGCGTCGGTGACACCCGATAAACGCGCTTATCGT
>CAZXFS010000009.1:0-69185 GCA_964640535.1 uncultured Prevotellamassilia sp.
GCTTTATTTTCGTTTGGGCCTATCGCCGTCCCTTCTTATGGTTGGAAAGCTGTGATTATCTCCCATGACGGCGGCGCGTTCCCCTCTTCCCATCCAACATTCTCCCCCCCTCGTTTTTTTGTTTTCTCTCGTACGCTCTTCTCGCCTCCCCTGAAGGTGTGGCGAGGTGCCGGGAAAAGGGGGACAGGCTTTAAGAAAAGCCGTCTATCCTCCGCCCTCTTTGCTTTTTCCGGAGAAATGCCCACTTTACGGTAAGGACACGTCAATGGGGGGGCGCCGGCCCGAAAGTGTGGGAAAGTTATGGGAAGGAAAAGGGAGGAGGGAAGAAACGTCTCCGCGAAAAAGGAATCGGCGCAGTCGCTGTCGTTGCAGACAGTGGCTGCGCCGATGTGATAAGGCGTCAGTGGTCGGGATGGGCGGTCCAGCGTTTTCCGTCCTCCCCTTTCAGTGATGAGGCCTGCTTTCTCCGGATTTATGGGAGACGCCAAGAGGCTCCCGCCATCACCATGAAGCCCGGCTGTCGCACGTTGGCTAAGTCAAAATAGCGGTGCGAGGTCAGGTTGGTGAGGTCGACAAAGAGACCGTAGCGCGGCGTGTCCCAGTGCACCTTGCAGTCCAGCAAGGCATGGGTGCCGTAGGCGTGCTGTTCGCCGGTGCTCTGCCCGTTGTGGTAGAGCAGGTAGGAGCCCTCGCGTTGCTGCAGGCGCAGCGACCAGGTGGCGGCGAGATGCGACACGATGCGGTGGTCGAGGACGACGGTCATCTTGTGGCGCAGGTATTCCAGGGCGTAGTTCGACTTGAAATATTCCGGCCCGCTCCGACGGTGCTGGTAGAGGTAGGCATAGTCGAGGCGCAGGCGCGACAGCGGCTGACGGCGTCCCAGCCATTGGTCAAAGTTGACGGTAGCAGTGGCCGATGCGCCCACGTTGTCGAGGTTGAAGCTGGTGGCGTGGTAGATATCGTCGGCACTATACATCACCCAGTCAATCATGTTGGTGCCACGCGTGAAGTGGGCGTCGACGTTCAGTTGCAGGACGCGGTAGTTCCCTGTCGTCCCCAGTCGCCACGCCGAGCACTCCTCGGGGCGCAGCCCGATGTTTCCCTCCTGTGTGGGACTCTTATACCACCAGTCGGTGAATGTCGGCAGGCGCATGGAGCGGTTCCACGAGGCATAGAGGTGCCAGTGGTCTGTGGGGCGCCAGGTGAGGTCGACGCCGGGGTAGAAGCGGAAGGTGCGCGCCGTACTGGTATTGCGCTGCGCCATGACGCCGGCCGAGAGTGTCCAGGAGCGGAGCACTACGTTGTGCTCCACAAAATAGCTCACGTTGGTGCGGGTGTCGCGGTGGGTATAGAAGATATCGTTGTGGCCGTGGATGGGGAAGCACTCCTCGTCGCTCAGCGTGCGTCCCAGGTTGGTACTATAGATGCCTTCCTGTCGCAGCTCCGTGCCCACGGCTGTACGTCCTGCCGCCCACTGCGTCCATGCGTTGATGCCGGCGGTGTAGACATCGCCGCGGTGGAAGTTTTCGCCGCGTGAACTGCCATGGATGAGCTGGTAGTGGTCGCTGCTGCGCAGCCACGACACTTGCGGTGCCAGGTGGATGCGTCCCTTCGTCTCCGCCTTGACGGCCAGGAGATAGCGGCGCGTGGCTTCCCACTGGTCGGTATAGGCCGCCGAGTAGAAGGTGTTGGCGCCAAAGTCGTTGGTGGTCAGTCCGGCCTGTGCGTCGAGGCGCAGGAGGTCGTCCTCATAGCGTCCTTGCCAGAAGGCCTTGGCGCCGCTGAAGGCTCCGTTGCTCACGGCGCCGTCGGAGCGTTGGTAGCTCCCGCTGGCCGAGGTGGTGAAGTGCGGCGTCACCGTTCCCGCCAGGCGTGCCGAGGCGAGGAAGGTGCCATAGCTGCCTCCCGACACCTCCGCGCTGACGCGGTTGCCGCCGTGGCGCGTCACCACGTTGATGGCGCCGCTGAAGGCTTGGCTGCCGAAGACGCGCGAGGCCGCGCCGCGGAGAATCTCCACGCGCTCAATGTCTTGAATGTTGACGGGAAAATCGGCCGCGTTGTGGCCGGTCTGAGGATTGGTGATGGCGATGCCGTTGACGAGAAGGGCTATTTGGTCAAAGGTACCGCCGTCGATACTGATGTCCGTTTGAATACCAAAGCCGCCGCGCTGTCGGACATCTACGCCCGCGGCCAGCTTGAGAACGTCGTTGATACTGGTGACACCCGCCGCCGCCAGTTCCTGGCGTGTCAGCGTCATCACGGGACGTGCCGCTACGTCGGCGGCCAGTGGAGCGCGCGAGGCGCTCACCACAGCTTCTTCGAGCACTTCCCCGCTGTCTGTCGTGTTTTCCGTGTCGTGGAGGACGTAGCGCGCTCCTGCGGAGGCATGCGCCAGACACGGCGCGGCACTGGCCAGCGTGGCCACCGTCAGGACGCCGATGCGCACCTCGCGGCCCAGGCAGGCAAAGAGGGCGTAGTTCTTACGACTGAAGTGAGAGAACGTCAGGGGCGTACTCTTTCTGATAGGTTGTGATAACATGTAAGTGAATATAAATAGATAGTGATAGGTGTGTCTATTTCTTCTTCGTTTTGTGTGTGAGTGTTACGGGTGGGTTGTGACGGCCGTCCGTCGGCGGCGTACCACCTTTCTGTCGTTTATTTTTTGTGGGAGGGAATGTCTTCTTTGTGTGAGAGCGTGTCTTCGTCGCGATGGGGGGTGTGGAGATATAAGTGCAGCGGTTGCCGACTGAATACCTGTCCGAACATCTCGCGGCGCTGCCGATAGAGTTCTTGCCACGGGCCGTCGACAATGCGGTAGCTGTCTTCGCCGCAGCGGTCGAGGGCGGTGAGCACCACGGGCACCGTCAGTGTGTGGATGTCGCGCGCCGGCAGATAGACGGCGGTGGTGGCGTCGGTGTCGCCGTTCATCTTTCTCACGATGCCGGCTTGCTCGAGGTCGTAGAGGCGCTCGCTGACGATGCGCAGGTGTATTTCCTCCTCTTCCGCCAGTTGCTCCGCCGTGGGCGGCAGTTGACCGTCGGCAAAGCGTCGGCATACGGCGGCCGCCAGGCGCAGCGAGAGGCAGTCGCGGTCCAACCGGCTCAGGTGGACGGCGTCGTGGCCGTAGTAGAACGTGTGGAGGTTTTGGTCCACATAGCACAGCGTACCGCCGAAGAGCGTCAGTGTCCAGCTCAGCTGACACATCAGCATGAAGAGCGGGAGGGCGGCAAACGACCCGTAGATGGCGTTATAGCTCGACAGCCACAGCTGCGAGTTGACATAGCACGTCTGCAACAGTTGGAACAGCAGTCCGGTGAATACCCCCGACAGCAGCGCACTCCCCGGCCGCACCCGCGTGTTGGGGATGAAGGCGAAGAGCAGGGTGAAGAAGAGGCATACCACCAGGTAGGGGAGGAAACGCACGAGTACCAGCGCTGCGGGGCGCAGCAGCAGTACGTCGGGCACCCACTCGCGGGCGGCGGAGTAGGCGTAGATGGTGAGGCCGCTGGAGACGACGATAAACACCGGCAGCAGGAAGCATACCGCTGTATAGTCGGTAATCATCCGCACCACGGGGCGCTGTTGCTTCACCATCCATATCCGGTTGAAGGTCGTCTCCACCGAGTTGGTGAGGTTGAAGAGTGTCCACAACAGCAGCAGGACGCCGAAGCCCAGGAATACGCTCCCCTTTGTGTGCTCCAGGTAGGAGTGGACAAAGCCCACCAGCGTGTCGACCATCTCCTGCTTGGCGGCGATGTTCTCGCGTATCCATTGCTCGGCGAGGGTGCCCATGCCGAAGCCTTTGGCTACGGCAAAGAGGATGGCCAGCAGGGGCACCACCGACAGCAGGGTCGAGTAGGTCAGCGCGGAGGCGCGATAGGTCATCCCCTCGCGGAGGAAGAGCCGCGTGGTGAGCACCATACGGCGCATGATGCCCATGGCGGTGCGGCGTGCCGTACCGGTGGAGGGCTCCCACAGACCGCGGTAGAGGAAGCGGACCAGCAGGTGGTAGTAGACGGTGATACGTTGGATGAGCGGCATAGGCGGAAACGGTGTGGACGTTCTACATCAACGTGGTTGTGGGGCAAAGATACGGAAAAAAAAGAAATGAATCGGTTGTCGCGCCGAAGAATCGGGAGGGATGTTGTGGGGCTACGGGGGTATGGGAAACGGTGAGGAGAGAGGGCGAGGGTGGGCGTCGAGGCGCCTCTCGCGCCGTCGTAGCGCGGCGGGTGTCCTCGCGGCGTGAAAAAACGGCGCGCGGCTTTCCCACTCCGTGCGCTTGCACTACTTTTGCACCCATGAATCACTTTTCTCTTGTCATGTTGGCCACGTTGGCCGTTTATTTCCTCCTGTTGCTGGCGGTGTCGCGCCGTACGGGCCGTCGCGGCGACAACGAGGCGTTCTTCCGGGCGGAGCGGCGCTCGCCGTGGTGGATGGTGGCTCTCGGCATGGTGGGTGCCAGCATCTCCGGCGTGTCGTTTATCTCGGTGCCGGGGTGGGTGGCCTCCACGGGACTGACCTATCTGCAGATGTGCTTGGGCTTCTTTGTGGGCTATCTGGTGGTGGCGTTCGTCCTCCTGCCGCTCTACTACCGTCTGGGGCTGACCAGTATCTATGCCTATCTCGGTCAGCGCTTCGGGCGCTCGGCGCAGCGCACGGGGAGCCTCTTCTTTCTTCTGAGCAAACTGACCTGCGCCGCCGCCCGCCTCTATATCGTTGTCCTTGTCTTGCAGCGCTTCCTTCTGCCGCAGTGCGGCGACAGCGCGGCGGTATTCATGGGCCTCGCTGTCCTCGTCCTGGTCTTGATATGGGGGTATACGCGGCGCAGCGGCCTCTTCACCATCGTGCGCACCGACGTGTTGCAGACGTCGTGCCTGCTCCTTTCCATCGTGATGATGACTGTCATTGCGGCGCAGCGGCTGGGCTTCGACGCCGCTGTCGCCTGGCAGTATGTCGTCGACAGTCCGATGGCGCATGTCGTTTGTCGGGATGCCGGTAGCAAGCAGTATTTCTGGCGCCAGTTTCTGAGCGGCGTCTTTATCGTCATCGTGATGACGGGGTTAGACCAGAGCATGATGCAGAAGAACCTGTCGTGCCGCTCCCTCCGCGCGGCGCAGAAGAATATGTGCGCCTACGGCCTCTGCTTCCTCCCCCTCAATGCCCTCCTCCTGGGCTTCGGCATCCTGCTCTATGCCCTCGCCGCCGCCGGGGGCGCGGAGGTGTCCGGCGACGCCCTCCTGCCGACGTTGGTGGCCGACGGCATGCTGGGGCGTTGGGTCATCGTCCCCTTCAGCATAGGCATCGTTGCCGCCGCCTTTGCCAGTTCCGACTCCGCCCTGGCCGCCCTCACCACGAGTTGCTGCCTCGACCTGCTGCGTCTCGAGGAGCGCGGCCTCTCCGCCGCCCGTCGGCAGCAGGTGCGTCGCCGGGTGCATCTGTGGATGGCCGCCGCCTTTCTGCTGTGTCTGTGGCTCTTCCGCCTCTTCCACAGCAGTAGTCTAATCAACACCATCTATGTCTTGGCGTCCTACACCTACGGGCCTCTTCTGGGCCTCTACGCCCTGGGCCTCTTCACGCGGCGCCGTGTGGCGTCGCGGGCCGTCCTGCCGGTGTGTCTGGCGGCGCCGCTCCTCTGCGGCGTGCTCGACTGGGGGGCGCCGCGGTGGTGGAACTATACCTTCGGCTACGAGCTCCTGATGCTCAACGGACTGATTACCTTCTGCGGCCTCTGGCTGGCGCTGCCGCGGTCGTCGGCCTCGCGCGGATGAGGCACGTCTTCCCCTTTCCCTGTCGGCGCAGCCTCGCTGATGACGGAAGGGCGCCCCCTCTCCCTCCTTTTCCCCCCCCCTCAAACAGTCTCCCCCGACACCGTGCCCTCTGCTATGGGCCGTGTGTCGGGGGAGACGTCATGATGGTGTGTCGGGCGGCGCCCTGTCGGCGGGCGCTATTCCTCGTCGTTATCGCTCCAGTTGTCGCTGCTCCATCCGTAGCGGCGGGAGCGTATGTCGCCGGCGCTTTCTATCTTGTTCTCATTGTCCATCTTGATGGAGGAACTCGTAGCTATCATGCCTTCGGAGGTGAACACCACGCAGGTGCTCAGGGGGGAGATATATCTTTTCATAGGAGAGGCGGATTATTGGATGAATACCTTCTCACCGGCGGCGGTGACATAGACGCCGTGGGTGGGGTAGAGGATGCGTCGGCCCTGCAGGTCGTAGTACACCTTGTCGGCGTCCTTCACCGGGGCGGCGACGGCGTCGAGGCCCGTCACTTCGCCGAAGGAGAGGCGCAGGGCGTTGTTGGCGCTACTGTTGTCGTGGGGGAGGTAGGCCTTGTTGGCGGGCACGGCGGTGATGCTGCTGCCGTTGAGGCGGAACACGGGGATGCCGTCACCAGCGGCGAGGGCATAGAAGGTGCCTTCGTCAAACGAGCTGCGCGAGGCGGTGGCGCCGCTGAAGGCGTTGGCGGGGGCGTCTGTCGTGTTGTCGTAGGCAATGGTGACCTCGAAGTCTTCCGTCGAGCTCTCGCCGCTGGTGACGACGATGGGCGTATTGGCGGGCACCGTGCGGTCTATCTCTGTCAGTAGGATGGCTTCCTCGCCCGCCGTCTTGGCGATATAGGGCGTCAGCTCCTCGGGGAGCGTGACGGCGAAGGGATAGCAGACGGAGGCCCAGTGCAGGTCGTTGTACACCTTGAGCGTCACACTGCTGACGGGGATGAGATACCAGCGGAAGCCCGGGTCTGTACCGTCGTTGCCGGAATATCCGCAGATTTTATAGTCGCCGTCACTGAGGCCGCCGTGGGCATTGACGCGCTTCACGGAAAGTTCGGTGGCGCTACTGTTGTCGCAGTCGATATACCATTCGCCGAGGCTGCTGCCCGTCTTTCTAAAGTTGTAGAGGCCGTACCATCCACCGCTCTCCACATCGCTGCTGATAACGGGGATGGCTACTTTGGCCTCTTTGTTCTGTCCCCATACGCAGCCGTTGTTGACATTGCGTATCTTGTAGCCGCTGACGTCGTCGGCGGTGGCGCTCTCCAGCTTCCAGAGCATGGGCACTTCGGCGTCGGTGGCCGTTACGCGGTAGATGATGCGGTTGGCGTCGGCGGTGTTGAGCGAGCCGTCCTGGTTGCAGAGGATGCTGGCGCCGGAAATCCAGCGATATTGGGCGTCGGAGTAGGCCTTGTCTGTGCGACTGGCGCAGAGCTTGTAGTAGACGCCGGTGTCCAGACGGACGGTGTCGGCTGCCAGAGCTGCCAGAGCGTTGTAGAGTTCGTCGTTGGTGAGGCTGTTAAAGGCGCTGAAGTCCTGCGTTTTCCACACGTCGTAGTAGCCCACGCTGCGCTTCACGCCCGTGCCGGGAAGGGTCGGCGTGAGGAGGTTGTCGGTGGTAACGGTGAGGTCGGAGGAGACGTCGCGGAAAATGATGATGGAGCCGGCGTCACCAATATTACTGCTACTGTCCCACGTTCGGAGTTGATTGGGGGTATAATTTCCCCAATCGCTCAAATAGTTGGTGGCGCTGCCGTGAAAGCGGATGTACCAGTTGCTGTTGTTCCGGATAAGATCGAACGGAGTGGCGGCGTTGGCCGAGGTGGTTTGCGATATTTTGGTACCGGAACTACTCGTGGAGCTTCCGTATAGGTATTCCTGCGTCAGCTTGTTGAAGAGATAAAATCCGGTGATGGGGTTGCCGGTGATGCACCAGCTGACGGCGTCGCGGAGATGGTCGGACGATTGCAGGCCGTTATAGCCGAAGAAGTCGCTGCCCACCTTCCACGTCGTATTCATGGTGACGTCGGTCGTGGAGGTGGTGGTGTAGATATACTTTGTGTCGTTGCGCGTCTTGAGATACATCCATTTCGTATCCTCGTTGTCGACGGCGTCGGAGATGGAGAAGGGGAGATTCGTATCGCCGGCGGTGAAGTCGATATGGAGGGTTTTGTCGGCCGTGACCGTACCGCTCGGCGCCCCCTCCGCATCGGTATAGGAGAGCGTCCAGCCATCGCTCGTCAGCAGGCTGCTGAGCTCGGGATAGCTGCTGCCGACGGCTACCACCTTGGTGTAGGTGGCCTGTCCGTTGTGTATGTCGTAGGTAAGGGTGAAGAAGTCCGAAAGAATCTCTACGGGGAAGAACTGGTAGCTCTTGCAGCTACCGCCGCCGTTGCTGTCCACCCATCCGCATACGTTTGTCTGAAATTCGCGAGCGTCTAAGAAAAGGCCGTCGTTGCTACCGGAGCTATTCCCTACGGATTGGATATTGAAATAGCTGTTATTGCCGCTTTCCTTCGTGATGTAATAATAGCCCTTGTCGGAAGAAGTGGAAATGATATCGTTTGCGGCGAATCCCGTTAAGTCTTGAAAATATTTTCCGGAATAAGCAAATTGCAGGGAGTATTGCGCCTTTTCCGTATCGCCGTCAGCGTCGGTCGTTGTCGTCGTCTCCTTCTTTACACGAACGACGTAGTTCTTATATTCCGTGCCTTGCACGGCAGTGGTGAGGTAGGTGCCCGTTGCGGCGTTGATGGCGGAATTATAATGCACCTCGCCGGTGCTGATATCCTCGTAGACCAATGCGCTGCGTGCGTTGACGCGCATCAGGTAGTCTCCGTCGGTCAGATCGTCGAGAGAGGTGATGGCATCCTTTACGCTTGTAATGGCGTACCCCCCCCATTATCAGCCACTTGCGTATCGCTTGTGCTGTCGTCGGGGGCGGCTCCTGCTGTCGTTGCGGCGAAGCATGACAAGAGGAGAAGCAGAAGGTGGTGGGTTCTCTTCATAATGTGATAGGATTGAATAGTGGATAATAGTCATGGTCGGGGCGCACACGCGACGACCGGTGACGGCCGACGGTCTGCGGGCGAGTGAAGAGGGCGATAAGCCGGAGAGAGGAAGCGAACGGCGAACAGCCTGAGGAGGAGCCGGGAATAGTGGAAGGGGCGCCTGGCAGGGACCGTCGTGTCGGGGAGATGGCGTGAGCGCAAGAGGGCCGCGGTAGGGGCGCAGGGGCGCGGCGGCGGAAATGCGCGGTTTTAGTACTGCAAAGGTAGGGGAATAGGGGCGAATGAGAAAGGGCGGGGAAAGATTTTTACAGGACGCGCGTGTTAAATATGAGTATCCGGAAGGGGCGAACACGTGATGCTCACCCTCTCGGGCGGAGCAGGAGGGCCAGGACGACGGGGATGCCGAAGAGCGGTGTGAGGGCGTTGAGGGGGAGGGTGACGCCGTGGGGAAGGTGGGTGCCGAGGGCGGCGAGGAGGGCGATGTCGGCGCCCCAGAGGAGGGAGAGGGGGAGCAGGCGGCGGTGGTCGGCGGTGCGGTGCAGGAAGCGCGCGATGTGGGGCGCTGCCAGTCCGATGAAGCTCAGCGGGCCGCAGAGGGCGGTGACGACGGCGGCGAGGAGGGCGGCGAGGGTGAGGAGCGTGGTGCGCAGCGGGCGCACGCGGAATCCCAGGTTGGTGGCGTAGTCGGCGCCGAGGAGGAGGGCGTTGAGGCCTTTGGTACACCCCAGGAGGAGGGTGAGGCCGCCGCCGACGACGGCGGCGAGGAGGGCCAGGGTGTCACCGCTGAGGCCCGTCACGTGCCCCATGCCCCAGACGACATAGTTCTGCAGCCCGTCGGCCGAGGCGAAGTAGGAGAGGACGGTGATGAGCGCCGCGGCGGCACAGCTCACCATGACGCCGGCCACCAGGAGGCGGAGCGGGTCGTGGAAGCGGGCGGAGAAGAAGAGGAGGAGGGCGATGACGGCGCCGGCGCCGAGGCAGGCCGCCACCATCGTCAGGAGATGGCCGCTGAGCGTCACCGCGCCGGCGGTGGCGGAGCTCCCCAGCAGGAGCATCGCCACGGCGGCGCCGAGGCCGGCGCCGGCATTGACGCCGAGGAGCGACGGGTCGGCGAGGGGGTTGCCGAATACCGTCTGCATCACCAGTCCCGCCGCTGCCAGCGCGCTGCCCGCGAGGAGCGTCGTCGCCATGGCCGGCAGGCGCAGGTGGAGGACGATGTAGCGCTGCATCTCGCCGGCGGCGCCGTCGTCGACAAGGGCGTGCCAGACGGCAGCGGGCGGTATGTCGACGCTCCCCCAGAGGAGGGTGAGGACGCAGAGCACGGGGAGGAGCAGGAGGGGGAGACGCTTCATACGCATAGGGCGAGGGGATATATATAATATAGGTGTGGGGGAAAGGGCGCGGGGCGTTGTGTCTTGAAGAAGAGTTCCGGCAGTCCGGAAGAGGACGGCCTCCTCTCGCAAGAGAGGACGGTCTTCTCCCTGCGGCGCGTCGTTGCCGGGAAGCCCCGCCGCCGCACTACCGCAGCGGCGTGAAGTAGCGCAGGCGGTGGTGGGGGAGGAGTGTAGGGTGGAAGAGGTGGAGGAGGTCGGCCAGCAGACGGTCGGGGTGGAAGGGCACCTCTTCGAAGTAAGGTATGCGGAGCGTGTTGCACCCGTAGACGCGTCGCTGCTGCCAGGGGCGCAGACGTCGGCACAGGGGGGCGTCGGCGGCGAGGTCGTCGTAGGAGAGGTCGGTGGCTCGCCCGTATTTCACCAGCCACAGGTCGGCCTCGGTAGCGGCGGTGAGCACCACCTCCGGCGCGAGGGCCACCGACCCGCTCTCGCGGCGCTCGGCAAAGAGGTAGTCGGCGCCGGCGTCGGCATAGAGACGGCCCAGATAACTGTGGCCGCCGGGGACATACCACGTGTCGCCCTGCGGGGTGTCGATGAGGAGATGCGGGCGCTCGGCGACCTGCAGCGTCAGGGTCGCCATACTGTCGTAGCGCGTGGCGACGGCGTCGAAGAGGCTGTCGGCGTGCGCCTCCCCGCCCACGAGGCGGCCGAAGAGCTTCATCCATTCCGCGCGCCCCAGTGCCGTGGTCTCCAGATAGTCGGTACAGAGGAGTGTGGGGATGCCGGCGGCGGTGATGGCGGCGGTGGCGCTGCCGTCCATCGGCGAGGCGAGGAGCACTTCGGGGCGCGTCGTCAGCAGGCGCTCCACGTCGGGGGCAAACGACGCCCCCAGGTCGGCGAGGCGTCCGCTGCGGAGGGCGGTGCGCAGGGTGGGGTGGAGGACGTAGGCCGTGTCGCAGAGTCCCACGAGGAGGCTGTCGGCCTGCAGGTCACATAGTAGGGCGGCGTGTACCGACGAGGTCGCCGCCACGCGGCGCAGCGGCGTGCGCAGGAGGGTGCCTTGCGGCAGGGCGTGGGGGAGGGGCTGCGTGCGCGGCACCAGTACATAGCGTGCCGCCGCCTGTGGTGACGCCCCGTCGGCGGCGATGTCGACCACGGTGCAGCTGTCGCCCTCCTGTATCCGCAGGAGAGAGGCGTAGCGCAGGGCGCCGTCGCCGTCGCTGTCGCCGACCGTGCGGCAGGCCGTCAGGAGCAGGATGAGGAGTAGGAGCAGTCCATCCCCGCGACGGCGCCGGCGGCGGTGTCGGGAGGAAAGGGGAGAGGGGGGGAATGGAGGTGTCATAGTGTGATTTCTCCGGCGATAGAGGTGTTCATCATGCGGCGTAGCTCCTCGCCCCGGTAGCCGTGCCCCAGGAGAAACATGAGTTTGGTCACCATGCTCTCCACCGTGCTGTCGTAGCCGTTGACGACGCCGGCCTGCAGCAGGTGGAGCCCCGTGTCGTAGCGCTCCATCTCCACCGTACCGAGCGAACACTGCGTGATGTTGACCAGCAGGATGCCGCGGTCGGCCACCTCGCGCAACTTCTCTATAAACCACGGCTTCTGCGGGGCGTTTCCCGAGCCGAAGGTCTTGATGATGACGGCGCGCAGTCCCTCGCAGCGCAGGACGGCGTCGACATATTCGCGGCGGATGCCGGGGAAGAGCGTCAGGATGATGACGCGGTTGTCGAGCAGGAAATGCGGGCGGAAGGGACGCCCCGCGTCGGGGCGGCGGATGAGGTGCGTCTCATACCTGATGTGTATGCCGGCGTGCGCCAGGGCGGGGTAGTTGTAGGAGCGGAAGGCGTTGAAGCCCTCGGCATTGATTTTTGTGGTGCGGTTGCCGCGGAGGAGCTTGTTCTCGAAGAAGATGCACACCTCCGGCACCATGGGGCGGTCGTCGGGGGTGCGTGCCGCCGCTATCTCTATGCTCGTCAGCAGGTTTTCCTTGCCGTCGGTGCGCAACTGCCCGATGGGGAGCTGCGACCCCGTGACGATGACGGGCTTCCCCACGTTTTCGAGCATAAAGCTCAGCGCCGACGCCGTATAGGCCATGGTGTCCGTCCCGTGGAGGATGACGAAGCCGTCGTAGCGGGCGTAGTGGTCGCTGATGAGGTGGGCCAGCCGCACCCAGTATTTCGGTTCCATGTTACTGGAATCGATGGGAGGGGCGAAGGTGATGGCGTCGATGTGATAGTGGAAACGGTTGAGCTCCGGCACGTTGTGGCGAAAGTGCTCCAGGTCGAAGTTTTCCAACGCGCCCGTCTCCGGATTTTCCATCATGCCGATGGTGCCGCCGGTATAAATAATGAGTATGGCGGGGATGGGGTGTGCATTCATGCAGGCAAAGGTAGTGCAAGCGGGCGGAATGGAAAAGCGCGTCGGCCGCTTTTTCCACCTCCGCGCGTCGTCGGCGCCGCCCGCGGCCCTCCTCGCATCCCCGCGGCGCCTTTTTTCTCTGCGCCGTCACTTTTTTAGAAGAAACCCCGGGAAAAGAGGAAAAATCTTGACACACGAAAAAGAGAGGGTTCGTGGAAAAAACGCCGTTTTTGCAGCATTTTTTATACGGAATGCGACAAGAAGAAACATTTCTTCACGCGCATTTTTGATAAGTTAAGGGATTTTGCTGCCGTATTTACGTTCGTTAGCACGAGGTCCGCCGATTTTTTACTCGTTTCCTGAGGAAAAATCCGCCGTCGTGCGCCCCCGGGAAGATGCTGTTTTGTTAAAAAATTTAAGGAACGGGGCGAGGAAAACCGAGGGCGCGGCGCGGTGCAACAAGTCCCGGACTCGTCGGAACAAGTCCGGGACTTGTTGAAACTTCTCCCGTACTTGTTGCGCCGCGCGGCGGCGGCGCTCTCTCTGTACTTTTGACAGTATATGTCAAAAACGACAGTTTTCTTAACACTTCTACGGCCTCGTGCGCGGCGCGCTCGGCGGCGGAACGGCGGGCGGTGGCTTTTTTGCGATTCTCGCGGCCTTCGCACACATTTTGACACCCCCTCTCGCTTCACGATAAGTGCCGTTAAGAAGAGCCCCGAAGGGCGGGGAAGGGGCGGCCGGGGGAGAAAATTTTGGAGAAGTAGGAAAAACAAGGCCCCGGGGTGCATAAAATCATAGGGGCGGATAAGACGTATCTGAAAAATAAGGCGTAACTTTGCCCGTGATATCTGAGGAGAAATAGACGAAGTCTAATACCTTCCGGCGGATGGAAAGCGTGTCGCTTCCCGGTGCCTCATCCTGCGGATGGGATCGTGTGGCGGCGGGTGTATACTCTCTTCCTTCCCCTCGACGTTACCTCCTGATATATCAGCGGATTTGCTGTATCCAGTCATTCACATTATCAATTATAACCTACCGTTGAAGCGCTGCGGAACGCTTGCCAATATTTCGCACAAAACATAGAACAATGGATAGAGACAGAAATGTATCAGTGAATACGACCGAGACGGAACAGTCCCAGTTGCTGCCCATACTGCGCCTTTGCTGGTCGCAGCTGAAGGCCAATTGGGGATGGTTCGTCCTGTCGGTCATCTTCTGCGTAGCCCTGGCCTACCTGTATCAGCAGCGTAAGCCGCGTATCTACTCGCGCCAAGCCGTGATGCTCATCGAAGACGGCGGCGGCGCCAGTGGCGTGTCGGGGACGAGTCGTCGCTCCTCCGGCAATGTCAACACGTTGCTCGAACTCAACGGCGTCAGCGTAGGCAACAATATGGTGAACGAGGTGTTCATCCTGACCTCCTATCGCCTGATGCAGCGCGTGGTCGACTCGTTGCAGCTCGACATCGACTACACCATGCAGCGGTCGCTCCACTCCGTCGCCCTCTATCGCGAGCGCCCCTTCGAGGTGACCTTCGCTCGCAGCGCCAAGGCCCCCGAGAGCTTCAAGGTGCGCATCAACGACAACCATACCTTCACGCTCTCCGACTTCTCCTTCTATAGCGACGGGAAGCCTTGTGAGAACCCAACGGAAATCACCCTCCGCCCCGGAGAGAGCAAGAAGACGCCCATCGGTATGCTGAGTCTTACGGCCAACGCCGCCCTGCGCGACTTCAACGACGGCGACGAAATCACCGTCAGCCACTGGCCCAAGAGCTTGGCCACCAAGATCTACAGCGCACAGGTGTCGGCCGCCGAATACGACAAGGAGAGCTCGCTCATCACCCTGACGTGTAACGACGTCAACACCGGACGCGCCGAAGATATCCTCCGCACCCTCTTCAACACCTACAAGCAGGACGTGGTGGACAACAAAAACCGCGTGGCGCAAAACACCGCCCGCTTCATCGACGAGCGTATCCGCCTGATAGGGGAAGACCTGGGAGGCGTGGAAAACAGTATGGCGCAGTTTAAGCGCAACAACCAGATAGTCGACGTACAGGCCAACGCCAACATCTACCTCACCGAGAGCAGCGCCGCACGCAGACAGGCCCTCGAGGTGGAGACGCAGCTCACCGTGGCCCGCTATCTGATGGACTTCCTCAAGAACAGCGGCAACAACTTCGAGACCATCCCGCAGCTGTCGCTGTCGGAGGCCTCCTTCACCACGCTCGTCAACGACTACAACAAGATGGTGATGGACCGCAACAACATGGTCAACAACTCCAGTGAGAACACCCCCGCCGTGCGCGACGCCGACCGCCAGCTGGAAGCCCTGCGCTCCACCCTGCTGTCGTCCGTCAAGAACTATATCAACACCCTCGAACTGCAGTTGTCGCGGGCCCGCGGCAATGAGGCTGCCCTGGCAGGACGCCTGAACACCGTGCCGGAGGCCGAGAAGCAAGGCCTCGACATCAAGCGCCAACAGGAACTCAAGTCGAACCTCTACGTCTACCTGCTCAACAAGCGCGAGGAAGTCAGCCTGCAGATGGCCATCAGCGAAGCCAACGTGCGCCTCGTGGAAGACCCCCGCGGCTCCAACGTCCCCATCGACCCGCGCAAGAATATCATCCTGCTCGTCGGCCTCCTCATCGGCCTCGCCCTGCCCGCCGCCATCCTCTACCTGCGCCACCTGCTCGACGTGACCATCAACGGCCGCCGCGACCTGGAGCTCGCCACCTCCATCCCCATCGTCGGCGATATACCGCGCTGGGAGGGTGCCACCGTAGGCAACCGCCTCATCTCGCAGGCCGAAGCCGACGCCCCCATCGTAGAGTCGTTCCGCGTATTGCGCTACGCCCTCAACTTCATGCGCCACAGCGCCAAGGTGTTCATCGTCACCAGTGCCACGCCGGGACAAGGCAAGAGCTTCATCTCGTCCAACCTGTCGTATATCCTCGGCGTGACGGAGAAGCGCGTCCTCCTCATCGACGGCGATATCCGCAAGCGCACCATGACGGGAGAACTGGGCAACAGCAAGGGACTCACCGGACTCCTCATCGAGGAAGGCGAGATAGACCTCGACGACGCCATCCTGAGAAATGCCGTGGGCAACCGCGTCGACTTCCTCCCCGCCGGCAAGATACCCCCCAACCCCTCCGAACTCCTGATGTCCGACCGCCTCGACGAAATCATCGATGCCGTGCGCGCCCGCTACGACTACATCGTCATCGACGCCACCCCGACGCTCTCCGTCTCCGACGCCGACATCCTCAACCGCGTGGCCGATATCACCCTCTTCGTCCTCCGCGTCGGCGTACAGCACCGCGACTTCCTCCCCGAGCTTGAGAATATGTATCGCGCCAAGAAGTTCCGCAACCTCTGCGCCGTCATCAACGATGCCAACTCGAAGCGCGGATACGGAAACTACGGCTACGGCTATGGCTATAGCTATGGCTATGGCGACGGCAAGAAGTCGCGCAAGCGCATCCCCTTCTTCCGCAGATAACGGGAAGGGGACGCGCGGGAAAGCCGACGGGGCGAGGGCTTATGCTCCGCGGGCTTTCCCACGACGCCCGTAAGTATTCGGACAACAGAGGGCAGACCGTGGCAGACAATCGGCGGCCCGGCCTCCGGACAGAACACCTGAAAAACTACGGAGCCACGCCCCCTCGGTAGTATCCCCCCAAAACATCGCCCGCCGCAGCATTCGCGAGAATGGCTGCGGCGGGCGATGTCGCTTGACAGGACGGCGAGGCCGTCAGGAAAAAGAAAGAAGCAGTCGGGCGATAAGCCGGGTTCTGTGTCCTGCCCTCGTAGAGCGCAGGCGCTCGTCATTTATCCGGACTTGACGTCACCGCCAAGTTCTATCGTCCTACCCTCCGGCGCGCGTCTGAAGACAGACGCTCGGGCGGGCCGCCCTCTGTCGCCGGTATACGCGGACTTTCAGCTCCCGATGTGCACGGCCCGGACTGTCACCAGCCGGCCGGTGGTCTCTTACACCACCTTCTCACCCTTACCCCCTGTTGCCAAGAGGCGGTCGTTTTCTTCTGCACGTATCAAGCCTTGCGGCCTCCTTCGGATTAGGAAGCGGGATGCCCTGTGCTGCCCGGACTTTCCTCTCACCCCATAGCAGGATGAGCGACAAGCTGCCCGGCTGCTTCTCGGGTCGCGAAGATACGATTTTTTGGGCCGCTTGCCAAGGGCTTACACAAAAAAATGTACCTTTGTAGCGAGGTAATACCACGAGAGATACTGACAAATGGGAATCAAGAGAAAATGCTGCGTCGCCCTGGCGGCGGCAGTGATGGTGACGGCGCCGATGCTCGGACAGACCACGGAGGTCTACGCCTCCAACATACGCACCGTTGTGCTGCGGGTGAACGATATCGCCGGCGGCGCCCTGCCCGTGATGCGACAGGGGAGGGGTGACCGCCTGAACGTCTCCTTCGATGAGATGAGCCACGACTACCACCGCTATGTCTACCGCGTGGAGCACGTCGACGCCGACTTCCGCCCCGAGGAAGGACTCTTCGTCAGCGACTACGTGAGAGCCACCGCCGACGAGGGGCTGATAGAAGACTTCCGGGAGAGCCGCAATACCACAGTTCTCTATACCCATTACTCCTTCTCCCTGCCCAACGACTATCTGAAGCCCCTGCTGTCGGGCAACTACCGCCTGACGGTCTACGACGCCGAGGCCGACGACGAGACGCCGCTGTGGCGCGCCTATTTCGCCGTGGCGGAGGACGCCGTGAGCATCACCGCCACCGCCTCCACCGATACGGAGATAGACCGCAGCGACACCCATCAGCAACTGGCCGTGGAGGTGAGCTGGCGCGGCATGAACGTGCAGGACGCCCGACGCGAGATGCGACTGGTGGTGCGGCAGAATGACCGCCCGACGACGGCGGTATGCCCCCCCGCCACCGGAGAGACACTGAACGCCCTGCGATGGGAACACACCCGCGGCCTCCTCTTCGACGCCGGCAACGAATACCGCAAGATGGAACTGCCATCGACACGCTACCCCGGGCTGCACGCCCTCTCCGTGGGATACAACGAGCCCTACTATCACGCCACGCTCCTCACCGACGAGGTGCGACGCCACTACCTCTACGACGAAGACCAGAACGGACGCTCCGTGACGGTGGCCGACGACGTCGACGATGTCGACACCGAGGCCGACTACCTGTGGGTGCACTTCGCACTGCAGACGGACTCCCCCTTCGACGGGGCACATGTCTACGTCAACGGGCGGTGGACCCACGACGCCTTTCTTCCGGAATATGAGTTGACCTATCACGCCGAGAACGGATGCTATGAGGGTTCCCTTTTCCTCAAACAAGGCTACTACTCCTACCAATATGTGGTGGTAGATGCCGACGGACGCGCCACGCCGGCGCCGGCGGAAGGTGACTTCTACCAGACGGAAAACGAATATACGCTCCTGGTGTACTACCGCCCGCGCGGCAGCCGCTACGACCGACTGGTGGGAACACGTACCTTCTCCTACCGCCCTTGAACGGACCGCGGCGCCGGAGGTGAAGGGGACTCAGGCCCTATTCCGGTGTCCACGGTGAGGCTTTTCTGCCGCTGCGGCGAGGTTTCTCTGTTGCTGCGGCGATGCCTCTCGTCCTCTCTCGTCAGTTTTTCGTCCTTCGGGGACGACGTTCCTCTTTCCCCCCTATCCTACATCAGACTCCTTATATAATATATATGTCCTCCTCCTCGAAATCCCTTTCCCCCTTCTCCCCGTTACATATCGTGTTCCTCGACAGTCACGCCCTCAACCCCGGCGACCTGGCATGGACCGCCCTCGAAGCCTTTGGCCCCCTCACCGTCTACGACCGCAGCGAGGCCGACGACGTGGTGGAGCGTGCCGCCGACGCCGAGGTCATCCTCCTCAACAAGACGCCGCTGCGGCGCGAGCACTTCCCCCGGTTGCCGCGGTTGCGCCTCGTCTGCGTGGCGGCCTCCGGCTACGACGTCGTCGATGTGGCGGCGGCGCGGGAGTATGGCATCCCCGTGTGCAACTGTGCCGGCTACGGTACGCGCGCCGTGGCACAGATGGTGCTGGCACACCTCCTGGAGGTGACCAACCGCGTAGGGCATTACGCCGAGCTCGACCGTCACGGATTCTGGGCGCAGTGCCCCGACTTCTGCTGCTGGGACGAACCACTGACGGAGCTCGACGGGAAGACAGTCACGGTGGTGGGATACGGCCGCATCGGCAATGCCGTCCTCGACCTGCTGCGCCCTCTGGGCATGCGCCTGCGCGCCGTCACCTCGCGGCCCGCAGCGGCCCTCCCCGCAGATGTCGAAAAGGTAGACCTCGTCGAGGCTTTCGCCACCGGCGACGTGGTGAGCCTCAACTGTCCGCTGACGGCGCAGAACGCCGGCTTTGTCAACGCGGCCCTGCTACAGCAGAGTCGCCGCGGCCTGATACTCATCAACACCGCCCGCGGACGTCTGGTCGATGACGCCGCCGTTGCCGCCGCCCTGGAGAGCGGACAATTGGGGGCTTACTGTGCCGACGTCCTCTCGACGGAGCCGCCGCGGGCCGACCACCCCCTCCTCGCGGCGCCGCGCTGCTACATTACCCCGCACATCGCCTGGGCCACGGTGGAGGCACGGGAACGCATCGTCGGGATGATAGCCGACAATATCGCCGCCTATCTGAAAGGGGAACCCCGCAACGTGGTGAACCCTTGACGGTAAAAGAAAAGGAGTACCGCTCCCGGGAAAACAGAACCGCCGCCTCGCACGACAGAACCGCAGCATCGCTAAACAGACAGACTATTTATCGTTTTTATGACCTTGCCAGATATCACCCTCACGCAAATCTTTGACTTCGTCGGCACATTGGCTTTCGCCATCTCCGGCATTCGTTTGGCCTCGGCCAAGAACTTCGACCTCTTCGGCGCCTATGTCGTCGGTGTGACAACCGCCATCGGCGGCGGCACGCTCCGCGACTTAATGCTGGGCCTCACCCCCTTTTGGCTGACCAACCCCTTCTATCTCATCTGCTCGGGCATCGCCCTGCTGTGGGTCATCATCTTCCGCCGCCTTCTGGTGCGCCAGCAAAATACGTGGTTCCTCTTCGACACCATCGGTCTGGCGCTCTTCACCGTCACGGGCATCGAGAAGACATTGATGGCCACGACGCAAGACGGCGGTACCTTTCCCTTCTGGGCCGCCATCATTATGGGCACCCTCACGGGGGCCGGCGGCGGCGTCCTGCGCGACGTGTTTATCAATGAGGAACCGCTCATCTTCCGCAAGGAGATATATGCCCTGGCCTGCGTGGTGGGAGGCGTGGCCTACTACCTCTGCTCTCTGGCCTCCCTTTCGCAACTCCTCTGTGCGGCCATCTGCGGCGTGACTGTCGTCGTGGTGCGCTTCTTGGCGGTAAAATATAAGCTCAGTCTCCCCATCATTCGTGGTGAAGACTGAGCCGTTAAAATAGAAGCACCGCCTCGATGACGGAGGCGTGTGGCGTCAGACGGATAACGTGCCCCGTTGTGGCAGCAGGAGCTGCCGCGACGGGGCGCAGTGTGTAACGCCCCCGGGGATGCGGCGGGGAGAGGTAGCGCCGTAGGGCAAGGGCCACCCATCCCATGGTGCGGCGCACGTTGACCTCGACACACGGATGGAGCAGGGGGCGCCCGTCGTCGGCTTCCACCACCATCATATCAATACCCACCGGCCCGCGGTAGCGGCCGCCGAGATGGGCGGCGAGGAGGGCGGGCCACCGGCGGCGCACAGCGTCGAGGGTGGGGCGGAGGGCGGCGGGGAGGGCGGCATAGAGCGCGGCCTCGTCGGCCACGATATTGCCGCTGTAGTTTCCCGTGTCGGAGGTGGTGAAGAGGGAAAGACCTTCGTAGCATACCCGGCCGTCGGCCTCCACCCGGAACTCCATGGCCATGTCGGCGCGGCGGCGGTAGAACGGTTCCACCTCGAGCCCCCCCTGTCGCTGCAACAGGCGCGTCATGCGCTGCACGTCGGCTGTCGTCGGCGCCGTCAGGCGAAAGACGCCGCGCCCGCTGCACGACCACGGCGCCTTGACCATCGCCTCGCCGCCATAGGCAAGGCGTGCCCGCTCGACGCCGTCGAGCGAGGTGCACCATACGGCTTCTCCCACGGTATCGACGAGGCCGTGGCGAATGTGGCGGAGCAAGGTGGGGATATGCTCGCGACCGGAGAGGCGGCGCAGGTCGGCGAGGTGTGCCGTCGAGGGGAGGAGGGCGGCGGGGCATCCCCGTCGGCGTAGCAGTTCGGCGAGGGGGGCGTCCCATCCCCATGGTGCCACCTCCGTGATGGTGTCCCAGAAGGCGGCATCGACGGGCCGCGGGGCGTCGAGGTCGCGACAGCTCACGGCCTGCCGCCCGTCGGGGAGGAGGAGAAAGTCGCCGGGCGCCGCCCAGACGGAAGGGAGCCGTGCCAGGTCGCTCGCCAGGCGGCGAGCCGCCGCGGTGGGCGTATAATAAGGTGTGTTGGCCGCCAGCGCCTCGTCGTGGGAGGGGTTGAAGATGTGTAGAACAGCCATGGCGTCAGGCGAGGGGGAGGTAGCCTTCCGGGAGGGACGAGAAGACGCGTCGGGCGCAGGCATAACCCTCGTGGTAGAGGCGGGTGAGTTTCTTGACGTCGTTCTCCAGTCGCCCCACTTCCAGCGGACGTTTGGGGCGGATGACGACCACTTGTCCGTCGCGCTCCAACTGCTCCACCAGTTCCAGTTGGCGGTTATAGGCCTCGTGGCGCTTGCTCAGCGCCAGTCGCAGTCGCGGGTGTTCGCGATAGATGAAGCGCGGCGTCTTGAGGTCGCGGTCGGTGGAGCGGTAGCCCCTTTGCCGGGTGAGCACCACAATATTGCGGGGATGCCCCGTGGCGATGGCGCGTTCCACCGGGATGGAGTCGATGATGCCGCCGTCGAGCATGGGACGCCCGTCGACGTCTACGATGGGGCAGACGAAGGGAAGGCTGCTCGAGGCCCGTGCAATGTCGAGCAGACGTTGCTTGTCGCTCGTCTCCGTGAGGTAGTCCGGCAGTCCCGATACGCAGTCTGTCGTCACCATCTCAAACGTCATGGGGTTGGCAAAGCACGCGTCGTAGTCGAAGGGGAGCACCTCGTTGGGGATTTTGTCGTAGATGGTCTCAGCGTCGAGGATGCTGTGCTGCTTCCAGATATATTTCAGTCCGATATAGCGGTAGCGCTCCAGTAAGTCAATATTGGTGGCTTTGGCGCGTCCCCGCTGTCGGCTCATGAATGACAACCCGTTGCAGGCGCCGGCGGAGACGCCGACACCGTAACAGAAGCGCAGGTCGTGGTCGATCATGTAGTCGATGACTCCGCTGGTGAAGACGCCGCGCATGCCGCCGCCTTCGAGGACAAGTCCGATGTGGGAGGGGAAAGTCATGAGAGAAGAGTGAGAGGGTGGGAAAAAGCGCTTTGCGGCGCCCGTGTGGCAGGGATGATATTTTGTTGACAAATCATCGCCGCGACGTTTGGGGAGGCTCCGTGTCAAAAAAGCGTTACAAAGGTATAAGTTTCAAAGAGAAAATCAGTATCTTTGCCTTGCAAAAATGCGTCTCCGCAGGGGCGATGTCGCCCGCGGGTAAAATAATCCATCATGCTATTCCCACAAGAAACATACGTTGAGCGCCGTCGTCAGCTCCGCCGGTTGGTGGGTCACGGGCTAATACTGTTGCTGGGCAACAACGACAGTCCGATGAACTATCCCTCCAACACCTACAAATTTCGTCAGGACAGCAGCTTCCTCTACTTCTACGGCCAGCATCGCGACGGCCTCGCCGCCGTCATCGACGCCGATTCGGGGCAGGAGACCCTCTATGGCGACGAGATAGATATCGACGACATCGTGTGGTACGGCAGCGTGACCTCCGTGGCCCGCATGGCCGAGGAGAGCGGCGTCGGCGCCGTGGCACCGATGCGGTCGCTGGCCACCGTCGTCGACAAGGCCCGCGCCGCCGGGCGTCCCGTGCACTTCCTGCCGCCCTATCGCCACGACACGCAGATACAGCTGTCGGCGCTCCTCGGCATTGCCCCCTCACAGCAGCGTGCCGCCGCATCGCTGCCCCTCATCCACGCCGTCGTGAAGCTGCGCTCCACCAAGAGCGCCGCCGAGATTGAGGAACTGGAGCGCGCCGCCGTCATCGGCTACGAGATGCACACCACCGCGATGCGCCTGTGCCGCCCCGGCGTCACGGAGCATTTCATCGGCGGTACCCTCGACGGCATCGCCGCCCGCCTGGGCGCCGGCGTTTCCTTCCAGAGCATCGTGTCGAGCCATGGCGAGATACTCCACGGCTACCCCTCGCCGCGTCCGCTGGAGGACGGGCGACTGATGCTCTGCGATGCCGGCGGCGAGACGCTGGAACACTATTGCTCCGACCACACCCGCACCACCCCGGTGAGCGGACACTATAGCGCGCGGCAGAAGGCCGTCTATGACATTGTGGCCGACTGTCACGACCTGGCGCTCGAGAAAGCACGCCCCGGCGTTCGCTGGTGGGACGTACACATGGACGTCTGCCGACTGATGACCGAGGGATTGAAAGCACTGGGACTGATGAAGGGCGACACAGAGGCCGCCGTCGCCGCCGGGGCCCATGCCCTCTTCCTGCCTCACGGCTTGGGACATATGATGGGCATGGATGTGCACGACATGGAAGGCCTGGGACAGGAGTATGTCGGCTTCGACGAGGAGACACGCCCCTCGACACAGTTCGGCACTGCCTCGTTGCGCTTCGGCCGCCGCTTGGAAGAAGGCTTCGTGGTGACCGATGAACCGGGCATCTACTTTATCCCCGACCTCATCGACTTGTGGCGCAGCCAGCACCTCCACGACGACTTCCTCTGCTACGACGAGATAGAGAAGTATAAGGACTTCGGCGGCATACGCATCGAAGACGACGTCCTCATCACCACCGACGGCTGCCGTTTCTTGGGAAAAGAGCGCATCCCCTACCGCACGGAAGAGGTGGAACAGTTCCTCGCCGAGTGCCGCGAGGCCTAAGGACGGGGTGGTAGAGCCACACGGAACCCGTGTTGAGAAAAAGAAAGGAACAAACAATACATACAAATCAAACATTACTCCGATGAACAAACTACTCATTTTTGCGGCGGCGCTGTGCCTGCTGCCCGGTAGCCTGTCTGCCGAGGAGACGACTCCCGACTCCACCGTATTCACTGTGGTGAAGGAAAATGCCATCACGTCTATTAAAGACCAGAACCAGAGCGGTACGTGCTGGGCCTTCTCTTCTCTCGGCTTCTTCGAAGCTGAGCTGCTCCGTATGGGGAAGGGCGAGCACGACCTCAGCGAGTCGTTCCTCGTCTACCACACCTATCTCGACCGTGCCGACAAGGCTGTCCGCATGCACGGCGACGTGAGCTTCTCGCAGGGCGGCTCTTTCTACGATGCCGTCTACTGTCTGAAGAACTACGGTATGGTTCCTCAGGAGGTGATGCAGGGCTCGCTCTATGGCGACTCCCTCTTCAACTTCAACCAGATCGACGCCGTCGCTTCCGCCTATGTGAAGGCGCTGACCGGCGAAAAGCTGAAGACGGTGAACCCCACGTGGAAGTCGGACCTCAAGAATATCTATGCCAACTACTTCGGCGAACTCCCCGAGAAGTTCACCTATAACGGCAAGGAATATACGCCGCTGAGCTATGCCAAGAGCCTCGGCTTGAACCCCGACGACTATGTGTCGCTCACCAGCTTTACGCATCACCCCTTCTACTCTAAGTTTATCATTGAGGTGCAGGACAACTGGCGCTGGGCCGAGAGCTACAACCTGCCGCTCGACGAGTTTATGGAGGTGATGGATCAGGCCGTGCGCAATGGCTACACCTTCGCCTGGGGCGCCGATGTCAGCGAAGAAGGCTTCAGCCGTCGCTTGAAGGGCATCGCCACCGTCCCCGCCACGAGCAAGAAGTCTGACAAGACCGGTTCCGATGCCGCCCGCTGGACGGGTACCAACGAGCGCAACGGCGTGACGGCTTCCGACAGCAAGGGCGAGAAGGTCATCACGCAGGAGATGCGTCAGCTGGCTTATGACAACTGGGAGACGACCGATGACCACGGCATGCTCATCTACGGTATCTCCAAAGACCAGGATGGTAAGGAGTATTTCATGATGAAGAACTCCTGGGGTGACTACGGCCCCTACCACGGTATGTGGTATATCTCCAAGCCCTATGTGGCTTACAAGACGATGAACATCCTGATTCACAAGGACGCCATCCCCTCGAAGATTGCCAAGAAGCTGGGCATCAAGTAAGGCTTCGCCGCTTTACGCCTTTGTACGAAGAATCGGCCGACAGTCGTGCAGTGCACGCTGTCGGCCGATTCTTCGTATGTTTTGCCCTTATTGCAGGTAGCGGTTGTACTGTTGTTCCTCGCCGATGGTTGTTGCGGGGCCGTGGCCGGGATACACCTTGACCTCCGGCGGCAGGGTGAGCACCTTGCGGCGGAGGGCGTCGATGAGGGCCGCCTCGTTGCCGCCGGGGAGGTCGCAGCGCCCTATGCTGTAGCGAAAGAGGCTGTCGCCGCTGAGCAGCAGGCCCTCTTCGGCACAGTAGAAACAAAGGCCGCCGGGGGTGTGTCCGGGGGTGGCGATGACAGAGAGCGTGTGGTGCCCGAAGGATATCGTGTCGCCCTCGTGGAGCACGACGCCGACGGGGGGAACGGTGAGGGGCAACGAACGGTGGAGGAACTGCTGCATCTGTTCGGCCGCCCGGTGGTAGGTCGTCACCTCGTCGCTGCCGATGGTGGGCGACAGGTGGTAGGTGTCGGTGATAAAGGCGGCGCCGAAAATATGGTCGAAATGCCCGTGTGTGTAGAGCTGGTGGCGCAGGGTGAGGCCGTGGGCGGCGATATATTGCCGGATGTCGTCCTGCTCTTGCGGGGCATAGGCGCCGCAGTCGACGATGACGGCCTCGCCGCTGTCGTCGCTCAGCAGGTAACAGTTCTCCTCAATGAAGTTGACGGTGAAGCGTTGTAGGTGGAGCATGGTGGCTTATTTAATGGTGACGTAGGCCACCTTTTTTGTCTCAAAGAAAGCGTCGTGGAAGTGTTCCGACAAGTTCCACGTCTCGCTGCAGTGCTTGAAGGGGCGCAGCTCTGCCGTCAGGTCGCCGCCCTTGAGGCAGATGACGCCGTTGGGGAGAGCGTTGCGCTGTTCGCGGGATATATTCTTGCGCACCAGTCGCACCAGTTCGGAGAAGTCCATGACGGCGCGCGATACGACGAAGTCGAATTTTTCCTTCTCTTCGATGACGTTGCGATGGACGATGCTGACGTTCTTCAGTCCGATGCCGTCGGCCACCGCCTGAGCCACGCGCGTCTTCTTGCCGATACTGTCCACCAGGTGGAAGTGGCATTCCGGGAAGAGGATGGCCAGGGGAATGCCGGGGAAGCCGCCGCCGGTGCCCACGTCCATCACCCGTGTGCCGGGGCGGAAGTGTATCACCCGGGCAATGCCTAAGGAGTGGAGCACGTGGTGCGTATAGAGCTGGTCGATATCCTTTCGCGAGATGACGTTGATTTTGGCGTTCCACTCGCGGTAGAGGGCGTCGAGTTGCCGCATCTGCTCGCGCTGTTGCGCGGTGAGGGCGGGGAAGGCGTCGAATACAATCTGTGCGGCCTCCGCAGCGGAGGGCGTCGAGGGCGTTGTGGAGAGAGAGTCCATAGTAAAATGAAGATGAGAATCAAGACAAGAGCGGCGCCACAAGGCACTCAATATGGCGGCACTCTTCCTTTGTGAGAGGGGCGCCGTCCAGACTCTTTAGGTTGGTTTCTAATTGCGATATCTTGCTGGCTCCTACGATGACGGAGGTGACACCGTTTTGTTGGAGCACCCATTTCAGCGCCATTGTCGCCAGCGGTTCCCCGCGTTCGGCGGCCAGCGTGTTGAGGGCGGTCACGACGTGGTGCAGGGCGGCGGTGAGGCGTTCCTCCGGCAGCGTCGTCTCCAGGCGGACGCGCGAGTCGGCGGGGATGCCGTCGAGGTAGCGGTCGGTGAGCAGTCCCTGTGCCAAGGGAGAGAAGGAGACGAAGCCCACGCCCTTCTCCTGCACCAAGGAGAGGATACCCTCGTCCACCGGGGCGCGGTCTAACAGGTGGAGGCGTCCCTGGTAGCAGAGGCACGGTGTGCCGGCGCGGCGGAGGTAGTCGATGCCATAGCGCGCGGCCTCTGCCGGCCATCGCGAGAGGCCCACATAGAGCGCCTTCCCGCTGCGCACGATGTCGACAAGGGCCTGCAGTGTCTCGTCGAGCGGTGTCAGCGGGTCGTAGCGGTGACTGTAGAAAAGGTCTACATAGTCCAGCTGCAGGCGGCGCAGGCTCTGGTCGATGCTGGCGATGAGCGACTTTCGGGAGCCCCAGTTGCCGTAGGGGCCGTCCCACATCTCATAGCCCGCCTTGGTGGCAATGAAGAGTTCGTCGCGGTAGCCGGCGAGCGATGTCCGCAACACTTGTCCCAGCGTCTCCTCGGCGCTGCCCGGCGGCGGCCCGTAGTTGTTGGCCAGGTCGAAGTGAACGATACCGTGGTCGAAGGCGTAGTGCAGCAACGCCCGACTGTTGTCGGCCGACCGCAGAGCACCGAAATTCTTCCACAGTCCCAAGGAGATGGCCGGCAGCAGGACGCCGCTGTGGCCGCAGCGGCGTAGCAGGTGGGGGTGTTCGTAGCGTTGGGGCGACGGTTGGTAGGGAGAGTGCATAGGGCAGTGTGATAAAGGATAGAAAGAGTAGAGGAGAGACGGCGGTGAGCGTTCTTCGATACCACCGTCGGGGGTCACTCCGTGAGACTTGTATGAAGGTCTATCCGAAAGTCATCGGCGTCGCGCAGCGCCGGGAATTTCTGGCGGAAGTGTTGTAGCTTCTCCAAGGCGTCGTCTCCCAGATGTACGGTGGCAACGGCTTCCGCCGCTCCTAAGGCGGCCAGGACTTCCCCCTTCGGGGATATCACCATCGATCCTCCGCCGTAGCGGCAGGCAGGGTCGCTCCCTACGCGGTTGACGCCGCAGACGTAGCACTGGTTCTCGATGGCGCGTGCCCGTAGCAGTGTCTCCCAGGCCGCCTGTCGCGAGGCCGGCCAGTTGGCCACATAAAGCGCCATGTCGTAGTCGCCGCGGCAGCGCGAGAAGACGGGGAAGCGCAGGTCGTAGCACACCTGCGGCAGGACGCGCCATTCCCCCATCTGTGCCACGACGCGCACGTGGCCCGGCGTGTAGCAGCGGTCTTCGCCGCCGTAGGTGAAGAGGTGGCGCTTGTGGTAGAACACCGTCTGCTCGGGGCCCGCGAGCACGAAGGTGTTGTGGAGCGTTGCCGGTGTCCGTTCGTCGTCGGCCACCGATAGCGGCAGCGACCCCGCTAGAAAGATGCGGCGTTCCCGTGCCGTGGCATTCATCCACGCCAGACAGTCGGCGCCGTCGCGGGCCGTTTGCTCCTCCGGCGTCGTCTGATAGCCGGTGCCCCACATCTCCGGCAGTAGGTAGCAGTCGGCGCCGGCGTGCTGCGTCAGCAGTTGTTCCACCCGTTGCCGGTTTTCCTGCGGGGCAGCCCAGAGCGGGGCGGTTTGTAGAAGACAGATATTCATAAGGAGGAAGAAAAAATGTCGGTTACCCCTCCACCCGGAAGGACAGGTAGGTGCGGTCGTCGAAGGAGCACTGTCCCTCCATGAGTCCCTTGGTGGCTGCCAGCGGGCCTATGCAGAGCGGGTCTTCCCGCAGCAGTTCTTGCAGGTGACGCTCTGTGGCGTCCCACGTGTCGTCGACGGCGGGGTATCCGTCGGAGGTCAGGATGAGAGTCCCCTCGTGTGGGATGGGGAGCGTCAGTATTTGTTGCTCGTCGACTGCCGTTCCGTCGAGGACGGCATAGCGGTAGGGATTGTAGGGGTTGGGGTCGTTTTGGAAATAGGTCTGGTCGCGGAGCGCTTCGTAGATAAAGGCGCGCCCCAAGTCCCGCCGCTGCAGCTCCTCGAGGGAGTGGCCGTGGGCCAGGAGGTGGCGGAGGAGGGTGACGCGTATCTCAGTGAGGAGGGCGTCGACGCGTTTGGGGTGGGTATAGGTGTTTCCCTCGTAGCGGCACTGGCAGTCGCCAATCATCCAAACCTCCCGATAGTGACGGCTGAAGATGACGGCGGAGCAGGTGGGGCGGTAGGCGGCGCAGTGAGCGGCCTCGGGCGGCCACACCGCGCGGAGCGCCTCTGTGAGGGCGGTCACCATTGTGTGGCGGTCGATGTCGGCGGGGAGGCGGCGCAGTGCCTCGCTCACCGTCATCATGGCCAGTCGTCCGCCGGAACACGTTTCTGTGGGGGGGGGGCCATAGGTGGCGGCGCGCTTCGATGTACTGCCGTCGATGACGGCGGCGAAGTCGTCGGTGAAGACGTAGCCGTCCTCGCAGCGTGCGTCGTCGGCATACTTCCCCTGAATAAAAGTTTCAAGCAGTTTCATGCGGTCAGGGCTGGTTATGAGCGGCGGGAGCGTGGCGGCCGTCCCTCTTTGCGCGTCGGTCGTCCCTTGGGGGGCGCGGCTTGTTTGCGGCGGTGTGCGGCGGCGCCCTTCTTCTGCGGCGCTCGTTCTCGTGGTGCGCGCTCGTTGTCGGCGGCCGTCTTGCCGAATAGGCGTTGCAGCAGGTCGGGGCGCCCCATGCGGCGCAGCTCGGCGCGTATGCGTCCCTGCTCTTCCGGCTTATACCAGAAGAAAAAGAGGCGTTGGCGCAGCTTCTCCTCCGGTGTCTTGGCGCAGAACACCGGCTCCAGGGTGTAGGGGTGGTAGCCGCTATACCAGGCCTCGGTGGCTACCGTCATCGGCGTCGGCGTAAAGTCCTGCACCTGTTCCAGTCGGAAGTCCATGTCCTTCGTCTCTGCCGCCAGTTCGGCCATATCTTCTTCGGTGCATCCCGGGTGTGACGAGATGAAGTAGGGGATGATCTGCTGCTTGAGTCCGGCCTCTCTGTTGATGCGGTCGAAGATGGCTTTGAATTCGTGGAACAGTCGGAAGGGCGGCTTGCGCATTAGGCGCAGCACGTGGTCGGAGGTGTGTTCCGGCGCCACCTTCAGACGTCCGGAGACGTGGCGCAGGATGAGTTCGCGTGTATAGTCGCTTGCGGCGCGGCAGAGTCGCTCGTCGTCGTAGCGGTGGAGGAGCAAGTCGTAGCGCACGCCGCTGCCGATGAAGCTCTTCTTGATGCCCGGCAGGGCGTCGACGGCGCGGTAGATGTCCAGCAGGGGGCGGTGGTCGGCGTTCAGGTTGGGGCATACCGCCGGTGCGATGCACGACGGCCTTTTGCAACGCTCGCAGCGTGTGCGGTCGCGCCCCTGCATGCCGTACATATTGGCCGAGGGCCCTCCGAGGTCGGAGAGATATCCCTTGAAGTCGGGCATCTGCGTGATTTGTCGCACCTCGCGGAGGATGCTTTCCTTGGAGCGACTCATGATAAATTTCCCCTGGTGTGCCGATATCGTGCAGAAGGCGCAGCCGCCGAAGCAGCCGCGGTGGATATTGACCGAGAACTTGATCATCTCGTAGGCCGGCAGCCGTTTTCCCTTGTATTTAGGGTGGGGCAGCCGGGTGTAGGGAAAGTCGAACGAGCGGTCTATCTGTGCCGTCGTCATCGGGGGGAAGGGAGGGTTGACCACCGCATATTTCCCGTCGACGCCCTGGAGGAGGCGCTGAGGGTGGAGCTTGTTGCTCTCTTCCTCGATATGTCGGAAGTTGGCGGCATACCGCTTGCGGTCGCTCAGACACACCTCGTGCGACGCCAGCAGGATGTCGTCGGGGCGTATGCCTCCGGGGATGTCGGCCTCCTCCTCGAGGGTGACCGTCTGGCGGATGGGGAAGCGTCGGGTGATGTCGCGAAACTGTGCTACGTCGCAGCAGGCCGTCTCGCGCCCATGGAGGAGCTTGTCCTCCAGCAGGTGGCAGAGCTCGGCGGTGGGCAGTTCGCCCATGCCGTAGATAATCATGTCGGCGCCACTGTCGCAGAGGATGCATTTGCGCAGTCGCTCCTGCCAATAGTCGTAGTGGGTGAGGCGTCGCAGCGAGGCCTCGATGCCCCCCAAGACGACGGGCACGTCGGGGTAGAGCTCTTTGAGGATGCGGGTGTAGACGACGGTGGGGTATTCCGGTCGCATATCGTGACGCCC
This sequence comes from uncultured Prevotellamassilia sp., assembly GCA_964640535.1. GTDB lineage: Bacteria > Bacteroidota > Bacteroidia > Bacteroidales > Bacteroidaceae > Alloprevotella. Next base: position 30,651 of record CAZXFS010000009.1, read on the forward strand.
GTCGGGGCTGTAGGCATCTTCCGAGCGCAGCCGTCGCGCCGCGGTGTATTTGTTGACCATCGAGTCCATGGCCCCCGGGGCGATGGAGAAGAACAGGCGCGGGCGTCCCAGTCGGCGGAAGTCGCGGAAGTCACCGTGCCACGAGGGTTGTGGCACGATGGCAACGCGGAAGCCTTCCGCCTCGATGAGGCGCCCGATGACAGCGGCGCCGAAGGACGGATGGTCCACATAGGCGTCGGCAGAGAAGAGGATGACATCGGCGACGTCCCACCCCCGCAAGTCCATTTCTTTGCGTGTGGTGGGGAGCCAGTCCGTAAGAGTGTGCTGTGTAGCTTCAGTCATGTGTTGTGTGTGTGAGGGCGTGGACAGACCGCCGGAGCCCTATTCGTCGGCGCCTGTCGGTAGCGGCGTGTCGGGGGTAGCCGGGTGGGTGGTCAGCCACTCGTTGTAGAGCGTGATGAGGCGTTGCAGTCCATAGGCCTTCATCTTGTCGTGATAGATAACGTCGATGCAGAGGTCGAGCAAGTCTTTGCTGTCGTCGGCGCTATGGGCGATGAGCGAGCGGATGTTCAATTTCAGTTTGTCGAGCACCGCCTCGTTGATATAGCCGGAGGAGTCGACAAGCCCTTGGAAGAGGTGATACTTGCTGATGGTCTGCAGGTTCTCGTCGGAGATGTCGAGATGGCGTGTGCCGCTCTCGTTGAGTTGAATGTCGTACATGGGTAGGTAGTCTTAAGGAGAATGAAATGGTAAATGGCCGGAAAATATCTCCGGGCATATCATGTGCAAAACTACAAAAAAGCCGCCACACCCGCTGCCTTTCTCCTCGCTTTTATGTGTCGCCGAAACGGAAGAGAGAGGAGTGTATCTTCCTGAAACGTAAAAATTATTTTTTTTGGAAGGGGAAAAGGGTGGGTGATATGCTATGATTTTTTTAACTTTCGCGGTGAAATAAGTACTTATCAACTAAAAACAAAAATATGAAACTACGTCATGTGCTGTTACCGGTTCTTTGTGCCGGGTGGGCCGCCGCTGCTGTAGGGCAGGAAACGGCAACGCCCAAGTATGAGTTTAATCCGCATTGGATCCTGCAGGTGCAGGGCGGCGTCGCCGAGACGCGTGGCGAGGTCGATTTCTGCGACCTGCTCTCTCCCGCCGCTGCGGTGAATGTAGGCTATCGCTTTACGCCCGTCTTCGGCTTGCGTCTCGGCGCCAGCGGTTGGCAGGGCAAGGGCGGCCTGGTGGTTCCCGATGTGGTCTACAAATATAAGTATGTCCAGGGAAATCTCGATGCCGTCTTCGACCTCAGCGCCGCCGTGGCCCATTTCAATCCCAAGCGCTTCTTCAATGTGTATGCCTTCGTCGGTGTCGGCGTCAACTACGGCTTCGACAATGATGAGGCCGTAGCCCTCAACGATGCCGGGATGACGTTGGGATATCTCTGGCGCGACCACCGCGTGTCGCCCGTCGGGCGTGCCGGCTTGGGCCTCAACCTGCGTCTGGCCGACTGGGTAGCCTTTAACATCGAGGCCAATGCCAATGTGCTCTCCGACCACTTCAATTCCAAGAAAGCCTCCAACCCCGACTGGCAGTTCCACCTCCTTGGCGGCTTCACCTTCACGCTGGGCAAGAGCTATCGCGCCGTGGTCGCTCCGGTGCCCGTTCCGCCGGCTCCCGCTCCGGTGGTGAAGCCCGCGCCCGCCCCTGCCCCCGCTCCTGCTCCCGCTCCCAAGAAGGAGGAGGTGAAGAAGGAAACGCTGACGCAGAATATCTTCTTTGCCATCGGCTCCAACAAGGTGACGGCAGCTGAGGAGGAGAAGGTAGACGCCATTGTGACCTTCCTCAACCGCCATGCCGATGCCAAGATTGCCGTGACGGGCTATTCCGATGCCGCCACCGGTACCGCCGCCTTCAACCGGAAACTCTCCGAGAAGCGCGCCCAAGCCGTGGCCGACTTGCTGCAGAAGAAAGGCATCGCCGCCGATCGCATCACCGTCGATGCCAAGGGCGACACCGTGCAGCCCTTCAGCGCTGTGGCCGACAACCGCGTAGCTATCTGCATCGCCGAATAATGTGCTGCCCCGCGCGAGGCCCCAAGGGGGCTCGCGCGGAATAGCGCACCATAGGGAGAGGGGGCGAGCCTCTCTCCCCTCCTTTCGAGTGGCCGCCGCCTCCCGCCGACCACCGACGCTTCAGGGTGGCCCTGCCTGTCTGCGGATAGGGGGGCCACTCTCGTCGTAAACGGCCCTTATCGTGAAGCGAGAGGGGGTGTCAAAATGTGTTCGAAGACCGCGAGAATGCGTTTTTTCCCGGCGCCCCCGACCTCGCGTCCGAGCAACGCACGTACGAGGCCCTTGAGCGTGTTAAAAAAGTGCCGTTTTTGACATATACTGTCAAAAGTGCGGAAAAGGCCGCGCCGCCGCGCCGCGCAACAAGTCCCGGAGAAATTTCAACAAGTCCCGGACTTGTTCCGACGAGTCCCGGGCTTGTTCGGTCGCGCCGCCGTCCCGCTTTTTCTCGGCGGAGTCCGCTATTTTGTTAACTTTTGATTACACTTTTGGGGTGGCTCGTAAGAACATTTTTCTCTGAAAAACGAGAGAAAAATGGCGGCATCTATGCAAACAAACGTAAAAGCGGCGCCGGTTTTCTTTAAATCCTTAAATTTTTGGGCGACCGACGGCGTCTTTCGGTCGCGTTTGGCCGAAAAAGTGGGGCAAAAAGCGCCGTTTCCCACAAAACCGCGCCTCTTTGCGTGTCAAGATTTTTTCGTTTCCCGTGCCCCCTTTTCTAAAAAAGTGAGGGCGGCGGCAAAAAAAGTGGGGCGGTAGGGCCGAACGGGGCGCGGCGGAGCCCTGTCGCCCGCGCCGAGATATCCCGTCGACGGAATCGAACACTTCGCTAATTTGCACTATCTTTGCACTATCGATGCTGCAAAACCGGCTGTGCTCTTGCCACAACGGCAGCAGGAAATATAAAAAGAAAACGATGAAAATAGGAGACAAAGTACGCTTCTTGAATGCGGTGGGAGGAGGTGTCGTTACCGGATTCCAGGGTAAGGACATCGCCATCGTATGCGATGAAAATGGATTCGACCTGCCCACACTCATCCGTGAGTGCGTGGTGATAGATACCGACGACTACAACATAGCCCGCCCGGCGACGTCGTCACAGGGTGAGGTGTCGCGCAAGAAAGCCGCCGCCCCCCAAGGACCGACGGCACCGCTGCACGCCATCGAAGAAGATGACGCCGATGACGCCGACGTCGATCCCTCGGAGCGCCCCGTCGCCTTCCGCCCCCGCGCTCTGGAGCGGCGGGGTGGGGAGTTGCTCAATATATTCCTGGCCTTTGTCCCCATGGAGGGCCGCTCTTCCGAGGCCGCGCGCTTCGAGGCCTATCTCGTCAACGACTGCAACTACACCCTGCACTGCACCCTGCTGCAACACGAGGGGGCGGCGTGCTCCCTGCGGCACGACGTCGAGGTGGAGGCCAACACCAAGGTATTCCTGGAAGAGTTCTCGCGCGACGAACTGTCGGTATGGGAGCGAGTGACGCTGCAGGCCACGGCCTTCAAGCGCGACAAGAGTTTCTCCCCCAAAGCCCCTGTCAACGTGGGACTGCGCATCGACGTCACCAAGTTCTATAAGTTGCACACCTTCGTCGACACGCCCTATTTCGACGTGCCGGCGCTGCTCTGCGACGTGGTGCGCGACGACCGCCCCGTGCGCAGCGTCTTCGTGGAAGCCGGCGAACTGAAAGATGTTTTAGTGACACGCGGCAAGGCGGAGCGCCCCACCGTGCAGCCGGCACGCAAGGCGGGCGCCGTCGACCCTAAGGCCCCCATCGAGGTGGACCTCCATGCGGCGGAGCTCCTCGAGACGACGGCGGGGATGACGTCGGGAGATATCCTGGAATACCAGTTGAAAGTGTTCCGCGATACGATGGCAGAGCATGCCAAGCACCGCGGCCGCAAGATAGTCTTTATCCATGGGAAAGGCGAGGGCGTATTGCGCGCCGCCATCCTCAAGGAACTGAAGACGCATTATAAACAATGTCGCTGGCAGGACGCTTCGTTCCGGGAGTACGGTTTCGGAGCGACGCAGGTGACGCTATAGGCTCCTATCGGGCCGTCGCTTCGAAACGGACGTCCCCGGCCATAGTCCCTTCCTAAAAGATACCCTTATGAGAAACTTCCTCTTCCGACACTCGTCGGGCTGCCTCTTCCGCCACCGGGTGGCGATAGGTCTCTGCCTCCTCAGTCTCACCGCTACGGCACACGGGCGGCTACCGTTGCCCGACGGCGTGCCGATGGATAGCGTGTCGGAGGTCGCCCTGCAATGGGCGGCGCGCGGCGATGTGGCCGCGCTGCGACCGCTGTTGGCCACACAGGGGAAGGAGCTCCCCGCCTATGTGCGCACCTATTGCCGGCTGGCGGTGGCGCGCGGCGACCAACGGTGGGCGCAGGTGGCCGCGTGTGTCGACACCTTGGTGCTGGAGCACGCACAGCGGATGGACCTGAAGGGACGCCTGGGACTCTCGGTGATGAAGGCCGAGGCCTTGCGCCGGGCGGGTGACTATTCCTCATTGGCCACCTACTGCGAAGAAGAGTTGCGCTATTATAAGCGGCGCAGCGTCAAGGCGGTGCTGCTGGCCTCCTTCCGACGTCTGGCGGAGAAGGGACGCCGTCTCCGCGGCACCGACGTGCGCACGCGGGTCCTGGCACTGGCCGACACCCACGACGCCTTCTCTCTGGTGGAGCACTATGGCGCCGCGCTCGACAGTCTGGACGCCTACGCCCGCCTGCGGGGACGCCTGACGGGCGCTGTGGCCTTCTGTCGCCCGCAGACGGCGCTCCGCAGCGTCGACACCCTGCTGACCCACTATGCCGACTCCCTCGATGTGGAGGACAAGATATACTGTCTGCACGCCGGAGGACGCGCCGCACAGGCCACCGGACAGTGGGCGCTGTTGGCCCGCTGGGGAGCATTGGCGGAGCAATGGGGACTGACGGAGGGCCTCCCTTATCGGCATTGGCAAAAAATGGTACAAGCCTTCTCCGCCCTTCCCGCCACGACGGTGGAGGCGCCCGACACGGCGGTCATCCCCCTGACGTGGCCCACGCCCTCCCGCGTATCACTGCGCCTGGGCCACGGCGCCCCGCAGTGGTACACCGTGGCTACGGGGATGGCACACACCCTCATCACCGAGCGGGAGGCCCGCGAGGCCGGTGTGACGATGGCCGACGACACCCTCGACGTAGTATGCAGCGTGGGGCTCGTTAGGGCCTGTCCCGCCGTAGCGGCGACGGCGCAGTTGGGCGATATCACCTTTCACCACCTGCCCCTCTATGTGGTGGTCGACGGCCACGGCCTCCCCGAGGAGGCCGTCCGCACCGTGGGGCAAAACGAATGGGCGCGCTTCTCCACCCTCGATATCTACCCGGAGAAAATCGTGGCTCGTCGTTCGCCCTCGGAGACTGTCACCTTTCCTTCCGCCCCCACTCTCTGTCTGTCGGAAGAGGGCGAATTGGAGGCACGCATGACGGTGGAGGGGACGCCGCGTCTCCTGCTCTGTCAGCTCTCCTATGCCGACAATATGCTGACGCCGTCGGCCCTGCCCGCCGATACGGTGTGCCGGGCTCGGCTGATGTTGGACTGGGGCACCGCGAGGGAGCCCGTCGACATGAAGCGGCAGGAGATGGTGGGCAGCGGTGATGAGGGCATCATCGGTTACGACTTCCTGCGCACCGGGCGTCGTCTGCGCCTGGACTTCGAACGCATGACGCTCGAGAAAGACACAACGTCGGCACAAGTGGAGATGGACTATTTCTTCCTGCAACGCAACCTGCCGGCCTACTTCCGCAACAGCGAGCAGATGGCCGCCGTGGGACTGTTGCCGCTGGCCGTGGCCTACTGCGGTGACGATGCCGCCGCCATCGTGGCCCTGACCGATAGTATGGCGGCCTCCCTCTCCCCCTCACACACTCTCTCCTCCGACGAACAACACCTGCTGACGGAACGGCTGAAGGCGCTGATACAACAGGGAGAATACGGGCAGGCTGCCCGACTCTGTGAGCGCTTCTCCCTCGTCGGCGACAGTCTGCTGGCACTGCTGACGGCCGACCGGGGGCGCCTGTTGGCGGCTTTGCCGCCGCGCTGTGTGCCGCAGGGCACCGCCGGGGTGGGCACGCTGTCCTATCTGCCCGGCGACGATGCTGCCGTAGCGGCCGTCATCAACGGGCGGGAGAGCAAGGCCGTCCTGCAGTTGTCGCTCTCGCCGCTGTTCCCGGTGACGATGTCGCAGCGTATGGCCAAGCGGCTCCGCTTGCCGACGGTGGATATCGACAAGAAGAAAAAACGGAAACTGGCCCTTATCGACAGTCTGCAACTGGGGCCGGTGCGCGCCTATCAGGTGCGCTGTCTGGTGACGGCGGAGGGCGACGACGAGGGCTGGCGCTATGGCGTAGGACTGCTGCGCCTGCTGCCGCCCACCACCTTCCGCCACGACGGACTGGCCTGGGGCGTAGCCGACGAGGCCTCCGTGGCGGCGCGCCTGTCGACACGCGACGGATGCGTCGTAGAGGGCGAGACGCCCACGGGCTATACCTCCGTAGTCGTCAGCTCTTCCGCCGTGCCCGCAGCGGGGAAGGTGAAGATAGTCGGACGGGAGGTCGCTACCGACGGTGCCGCCGCGCCCGCCGTCTCGCTCTCCTCCCTCCTGCAAGCGGTAGAAACGGTGACGCTGGATGTGGCCGGAGGATGGCTGCGTCCGGGCAAAGCAAATCCCTGAACGATGTTAGGCTGAAAGTTATACGGAATGAATCCCCTCACACTCTACGAACTGAATCATATCGTACGCGAGGTGCTCGGCACCACGATGTCGGAGACCTATTGGCTGGCGGCGGAACTGAGCGAAGTGCATCCGCGCGCCAACGGACACTGCTATTTGGAATTTGTGGAGAAAGCGCCTTCCGGGAATGCCCTTGTGGCAAAAGCCTCCGGCTGCATATGGCGCAATGTCTATCAACCGCTGTCGCTCCACTTTGAGAAAGTCACCGGGCAACGTCTGGTGGCGGGACTGAAGGTGTTGGTGTTGGTCAGCGTGAACTTCCACGAGCTATATGGATATTCCCTGGTGGTTCACGATATCGACCCTACCTACACGTTGGGCGACATAGCGCAGCGGCGGCAGGAGATATTGGCACAGTTGGCCGACGACGGCGTACTGGAGCTCAACAAAGAACTCGTATTGCCGCATCCTCTTTTGCGTATCGCCGTGATATCGAGTGCTACGGCGGCCGGCTACGGCGATTTCCGCACGCAGCTGGAACAGTCGGGCTTCCCCTTCGTCACACAGCTGTTTCCCGCGGTGATGCAGGGCGAGATGGTGGAGCGCAGCATCATTGCGGCCCTCGACCGTATCGCCGATGAGCCCGACCGCTGGGAGGCGGTGGTCATCATCCGCGGCGGCGGCGCCGTCAGCGACCTCAACGGTTTCGACACCTATCCTCTGGCCGCTCATGTGGCGCAATTCCCCCTGCCCGTCCTCACCGGCATCGGCCACGAGCGCGACGACACCGTTATAGACTGCGTGGCGCATACCCGCCTGAAAACGCCGACAGCGGTGGCCGCCTTCCTCATCGAACGGCGTCGGGCCGAGGTGGAGCAGGTGGAGAGCCTCGCCGAGCGCCTGACGAAGGCCACACAGCAGGGCCTTCACCGGGAGCACCACCGCCTGGAGATGGCGGCGACGCAGCTGCGGGCGGCGGCCCTCCTGGTGGGAGCCGCCCACAACGACCGCCTCACGCAACTCACCTATCGCCTCACCGCGCAGACGGAGCGCCGCCTGGCGGCGGCGCGAGGCACCCTGACACTCCTGCCGGAGCGCCTGCGTCATGCCGCCGCCCGACGCCTTCAGCAGGAGCATCACCGCCTGCAACTGGCGCAGCGCAGCGTGCAACTGGCGGGGCCGGAACGCATCCTGGCCATGGGCTACAGCATCACCACCTGCGGAGGACGCGTGGTGCGGCAGGCGCAAGAGGTGCGCCCCGGCGAGGTGCTGACCACCCGACTGGCCGTCGGAAGCCTGCAAAGTACTGTCACAGAAATCTCCGAAGATAAATGTTAGAATCCATCCCTATGAAGAAGAATACCGAAACGCTCTCCTACGAAAAAGCCGTCGAACGCTTGGAAAATATCGTCGCCGAGCTCGAAGGAGGTACGCTCGAATTGGACTTATTGGCCGAACACCTGAAAGAGGCCAAGGAGCTGCTGGCCTTTTGCCGCACAAAACTCACACAAGTAGAAACCGACGTTCAAAAAATACTGGAAGATGGGAAAGAATAAGCTCTCAAAATTTGCCGATATGGCCTCTTATCCTCACGTGGTGGAGGTCTCTACCGCCCCGGTTGCAGAAGAAACGCCCTTTCCGCTGCGCGGGCGATGGCACGAAGACTTCTTCCACAACGACCGCCCCATTGTGTTGGAACTGGGATGCGGACGCGGGGAATATACCGTGGGACTGGGACGTCTGTTTCCCGACAAGAATTTTATCGGCGTCGACATCAAGGGCGCCCGGATGTGGACGGGCGCCACGGAATCGCTCCAAGAGGGGCTGAAGAACGTGGGTTTCCTGCGTACCCGCATCGAATTTATCGACCGCTTCTTTGCCGCCGGAGAGGTGGCGGAGATATGGCTCACCTTCTCCGATCCGCAGATGAAGAAAGTCACCAAGCGCCTCACGTCGTCCTACTTCTTGGAACGCTACCGCCGCTTCCTCGTCGACGGCGGGTTGGTACATGTCAAGACAGACAGTCGTTTCCTCTACACCTATACTAAATATGTCACGGAGTGTAATGTGTTGCCCGTAGAGGTGATGACCGACGACCTCTATCACGCGCTGACGGAAGAGGTCGACGACGAGGTGCGTCGCATCCTGGGCATCAAGACATACTACGAGAGCCAGTGGATGGCGCGCGGTATCCCCATCAAATACATCAAGTTCCGCTTGCCGCAGACACCGGCCCTCGTCGAACCGGATATAGAGATAGAGCTCGACGACTACCGCAGCTACAACCGTTCCAAACGCTCCGGCCTCGACCGCGCGAAATAGTCCTCCTTTATCATGGAAATATCACAGATTATCGCCGAACGCCTGCAACTGCGCCGCAGGCAGGTAGAACAGACCATAGCCCTCCTCGAAGAGGGCGCCACCATCCCCTTCATCAGCCGCTATCGCAAGGAAGCCACCGGCGGGCTCGACGAAGTGCAGGTGGGGCAGGTGAAACAGCTCAACGACGACCTGAAAGAGTTGGCGCACCGGCGGGAGTTTATCCTGAAGACCATCGAAGCACTGGGAAAACTCACCGACGAACTGCGGCAACGCCTCAACGAATGCTGGGAGCCCGCCACGCTGGAAGATATCTACCTCCCCTTCAAACCGAAGCGGCGCACGCGCGCCGAGGTGGCTCGCCAAAAGGGCCTGCAACCCCTTGCCGACCACCTGCTGAAGCATCCCTACGACGTACCGGAGCGGGTGGCGGCGCGCTATGTCGGCGATGACGTCCCCGATGTGGAGGCCGCCCTTCAGGGGGCGCGTGATATCGTGGCGGAGCAAGTCAACGAGGACGAGCGCTGCCGCCGCACCCTGCGGCGCACCTACGAACTGACGGCGGTCATCACCTCCAAGGTGGTGAAGGCGAAGATGGAGGACGCCGATAAATATCGTGACTATTTCGATTGGAGCGAACCGCTGCGGCGATGCAGCTCCCACCGCCTGCTGGCGATGCGTCGGGGCGAGGCAGAGGGCTTCCTGCGCGTCGGCATCCTGCCCGCTGATGAGGAGGATGCCGTGTCGCGCCTGTCGCGCTACTATGTGCGGCGGGGCACGGCGGCCGCCGCACAGATGGAGCAGGCCGTTGCCGATGCCTACAAGCGCCTGCTGCGCCCCGGCATCGAAAACGAATATGCCGCGGCCAGCAAGCAGAAGGCCGACGAAGAGGCCATCCGGGTCTTCGCCGTCAACCTGCGGCAACTGTTGCTGGCGCCGCCCTTGGGACAGCGCCGCATCATGGGCATCGACCCCGGTTTCCGCACCGGCTGTAAGGTGGTATGCCTGGACGCGCAAGGGGGGCTGCTCCACCACGAGACAATCTATCCCCACGCGCCGCAAGGGCAGTGGGGGCGCTCGGTGTGTCGCCTGGTGGAGCTCGTGGAGGCCTATCAGGTGGAAGCCGTCGCCATCGGCAACGGGACGGCGGGCCGCGAGACCGAACAGTTGGTGCGCGAGGCACGTCTGGAACAGGTCGACATCTTCCTGGTCAGTGAAGACGGTGCCTCCGTCTATTCCGCGTCGCCTCTGGCGAGGGAGGAGTTCCCCGAGAAAGACGTCACCGTGCGCGGCGCCGTGAGTATTGCGCGCCGTCTGGCCGATCCCTTGGCGGAGTTGGTCAAGATAGACCCCAAGGCTATCGGCGTGGGGCAATACCAGCACGATGTAGACCAAGGCGCCCTCAAGGCCTCCCTCGACCGTACGGTGGAGAGTTGCGTCAATACGGTGGGAGTCAGTCTGAATACCGCCTCCAAGCACCTGCTGACCTATGTCTCCGGTCTGGGGCCCGCCCTGGCGCAAAACATTGTCGACTACCGTGCCGCCCATGGCCCCTTCTCCACGCGCAGCGAGCTCCTGCACGTGCCGCGTCTGGGCAACAAAGCCTATGAGCAGTGCGCCGGCTTCCTGCGCATCGCCGACGGCGCCCATCCGCTCGACAATACGGCCGTCCATCCGGAGCGCTATGCCCTTGTGGAGCGGATGGCGCGCGACGCCGGCCTCGACGTGGCCGCCCTCATCGCCTCGCCGCAAACACGTGCCCGCATCCGACTGGAGGACTACTGCTCGGAAACGGTGGGACTGCCCACCTTGCAGGACATCATGGCCGAGCTCGACAAGCCCGGGCGCGACCCGCGCGGACGGGCACAGGTGTTCTGCTTCGATCCGCGTCTCCACACCATCGACGACTTGGAGGAAGGCATGGTCGTCCCCGGCGTCGTCACCAACGTCACTAAGTTTGGCTGCTTTGTGGATATGGGTATCAAGGTCAAGGGATTGGTTCACGTGTCGCAGTTGGCCGACCATTTTGTCAAAGACCCCGCCGAGGTGGTGCATATCCAGCAACAGGTGAGCGTCAAGGTGTTGGAAGTCGATGCCGACCGCGGCCGCGTCAGTCTGACGATGAAAGGACTGGCAGAATAGAAGAATGCAACGGAAGGAGGAAGGATGGGACGGCCGTAGAGAGAACGGTTTCGTTCTGTCGAGGCCTTTTCGCCTTTCCTCTTATCCGAGTGACCCTATGGTAGAAAAAGAAACAGAATAATAGGGACGGCAAATTCCCTTTCAATAGAAAAAAATGACAGACGAAGACTATATGAAACGAGCGCTGGAGCAGGCACAGCAAGCCGCCGAGCGCGATGAGGTGCCTGTCGGCGCCGTCGTGGTGTGTCGCGACCGTATTATCGCTCGGGCGCACAACCTGACAGAGACGCTCCACGACGTGACGGCGCACGCCGAGATGCAGGCCATCACCGCCGCCGCCAACTCCCTCGGCGGGAAATACCTCGACACGTGTACCCTCTACGTCACGGTAGAGCCCTGCGTCATGTGTGCCGGCGCCATCGGATGGTCGCAGCTGGGGCGCCTCGTCTATGGCGCCGCCGACCCCAAGCGCGGCTTCTCGGCCTATGCCCCTCAAGCCCTCCATCCCAAGACGGAAGTCGTCGGCGGAGTGATGGAGAAGGAGTGTGGCGACCTGATGCGGCAGTTCTTCAAACGTAAACGGTAGGGCGATGGCGTGGCACAATACCCTGGGACAAATCGGTGAGGAGGAGGCCTGTCGCTACCTCACGTTGCACCACTATACCCTGCTCGCCCGCAACTGGCGTGTGGGGCATCTCGAACTGGACATCGTGGCGGAGCATTTTGGCGAAATCATCTTCGTAGAAGTCAAAACGCGCCGCAGTGAGGCGGTGGAGACCGCCTTCGATGCTGTCGACGAGGAAAAACGCTACCACCTGGTGCAGGCCGCCCGGGCGTATATGATCGACCACTGCCTGAAGGCGCCCTATCGCTTTGACATCGTCACCGTTGTCGGGGAGCAGCGCCCCTTTGACATCAAGCATTATCGGCGCGTCTTTGAGGGGCGTGAGGTGATGCAGCATATTTCCCAGAAAAAGAAAATCCTGTAGTATATGCTTCAAGACTTACCCCTGTCTCCTCACTGGCGCCATCAGCATCTGGAGGAGACAGACTCCACCATGCTCTATCTCAAACGGGAAGAATGGACAAAGGTGCCGGAAGAATTTGTACTGCTGACGGCCGACTACCAGACGGCGGGGCGCGGCCAGCGCGGCACCTCGTGGGAGGCCTCGCGCGCCGACAATCTGCTCTTCGGCATCCGCCTGCATCCCACGTTCTTGTCGCCGCAGCAGTCGTTTTTCCTGTCGGAAGTGCAGGCCCTGGCGGTGGCCGAGGCGCTGGAGCCCCTTGTTGCCGACGTCACCCTGAAGTGGCCCAACGACGTCTATGTGGGAGAGCGCAAGATATGCGGTATGCTGTTGGAGCATACGTTGCGAGGCACCACCTTGGCCGACACTCTCACCGGCGTGGGCCTCAACGTCAACCAGCAGCAGTTTCTGGGCGATGCCCCCAACCCCGTGTCGATCTATCAACTCTTGGGGCATGAGGTAGACCGCGCCGCCCTCCTCACGGATATCGTGCAACATTTTGAGGCTCGCTATCGCCAATTGCAGCGCGGCGAGACCGTCGCCCTCCACAACGCCTACCTGTCGCGGCTCTATCGTCGCGAGGGCTTCCACCCCTTTGATGTCCCCTCCGGCGGGCGCATCGAGGCCGCCATCGCCGCTGTCCTCCCCGACGGGCGTCTGGTGCTGCGGCGGCGTGACGGCGCGCAGCAAGCGTATGCCTTCAAAGAAGTCAGCTTCGTCCTTTCTCCTTCCCGCCGATGAAACATCCCATCCTTCGCATCGTTCTCCCCAGTATTCTCTCCAATATCACCGTGCCCCTCTTGGGACTCGTCGATACCGCCATTGTGGGGCATCTGGGCGGCGCCGCTTACATCGGCGCCATCGCCTTGGGCGGCATGCTCTTCAATATGGTCTACTGGCTCTTCGGCTTCTTGCGTATGGGTACCGGCGGTTTGACGGCGCAGGCCTATGGCGCCGGACAACAGAAGGAGGCCTTCCGCACGCTGTGCCGCGCCCTGACCGTGGGGGCGGTGATAGGTCTCCTGTTTATCGCCGCCAGTCCGCTGCTGCTCGCCCTCCTGTTCTCCTGCGTGCCCGCCACGCCGCAGGTGGCGGACTTGACGCGCCGTTATGTGGACATCTTGGTGGTTGGTGCTCCGGCGGTGATGGCGTTGTATGCCTTCTCGGGATGGTTCCTGGGAATGCAGAATGCGCGCTATCCCCTCTATGTCTCCGTCCTGCAAAACGTGGTGAATATCGTTGTCAGCTTGTGGCTGGTGGTAGGCTGCGGGTGGCAGGTCGACGGCATCGCCACCGGCACTCTCGTGGCGCAGTATTCCGGGCTGTTGACGGCTGTCGTTCTCTGGCGTCGCCGCTACCGTTCCCTGTGGTGCCGCTCCGCCCTCCGGTGTCTGTGGCAGCGCGGGGCGGTGAGCCGCTTCTTCCGGGTGCATCGCGACATCTTCCTGCGTACCTTGTGCCTGGTGGCCGTGACGACGTGGTTCACCTCTGCCGGTACCGCTCTTGGTGAGGACATCCTCGCCGCCAATGCCCTGCTGATGCAACTATTTGTCGTATTCTCCTACTTCATGGACGGGTGGGCCTATGCCGGCGAAGCCCTTGGCGGCCGCTATGTCGGTGCCGCCGACCGAGCCGCCTATCTCCGCTTGGGGCGACACCTGATGGGGTGGGGCGGTGCTCTGGCGCTTCTCTTCACCCTCGTCTACGTCTTGGTGGGCGCTACCCTCGTGGGTTGGCTGACCTCCGACGCCGCCGTGCAGGCGGTGGCATGTCACTATCTCCCCTTTGCCGTCGCCGTCCCTTTGGCCGGCGGTGCCGCCTTTATCTACGACGGACTGTTTATCGGCGCCACGGCCACGCGGCAGATGTGTCTGTCGATGGCTGTTGCCGCCGCCGTCTTTTTTGCGCTGTGGGGCGTCCTTCCGCGGATCAATGCGAGTCTGTGGACGGCCTTCCTGGCCTATCTCCTCTGCCGTGGAGGCTTGCAGGCGGTGCTGTATAGAAGTGTCGTCGCTCAGGCATTCGGCAAGACGGAGGGCGCTCAACCGTAACCTTTCATCCGGGAAACCATCAATAGGGCTATCCCCACTAAAAAACTACTGAGCCGGACAGAGACCGCGGCAGGGGCGCGATGTGCCTCGTCGGCGGCGAAAAAATACCCGTCCCGGACTTATCCATGTAAGTCCGGGACGGGTATTTACGAACGGTGGGGGACCTATCCCTCCCGAAGAATAGGGACTTTCAAAAGCGTCGATGCGGAACGCGCCGGGCGGCCTTTCGCGCATGGATCCGGAGATTCTTCGCGGCGCAATGAGCTCTGTTGCTACGTGGCGGCCGGCCGAAAGTGTACCGTCGTGATGTTACGGTTCGGGGGTATACAGCGAGTCGGCCAACCGGTCGGCGGCTTTCTTCGCGTCGTCGACGTTTTGGTGGGCGTCGCGGGCGGCCAGTTCCATCGACTTCTGCATGCCGGTGGTGACAAAGGTCTGCATGGCGGACAGCAGTTCCGCTTTGGCGGCTTCGTCTTTCTGCAGTTTCTCGATGTCTTCCTTATGTTTCTCCTCAAAGGCCTTGATCTTTTCCGAGAAATTGTCGCCGGCCTTGGTCAGTTCTTCATAACTTTTGGCGTCGCGCAGTTCCTGCGTGCTGGACTGGATGATTTCCAGATATTGCGTCTTGACGTCGCTGCCGCAGCTGACAAGGCAGGCGGTCAGCGCCAGAAGGACTAAGATACGTTTCATCGTCTGTTTCTTGAGAGGGTGGGAACATTAGTTGCCTTCGTGTGCCGAGAGGGCTTCGGTGATTTGTGCCTCAATCTCTTCGCACAGTTCGGGGTTGTCGCGGAGGATGCGCTTCACGGCATCGCGGCCTTGCCCAATCTTGGATTCTCCGTAGCTGAACCAGGATCCGCTCTTCTTGATGATGCCCAGTTCGGTGCCCAGGTCGACCACTTCACCTACATGGGAGATGCCTTCGCCGAAGGTTATCTCAAACTCGGCCTTGCGGAAGGGAGGTGCCACCTTGTTCTTGACCACCTTGACGCGCACCTGGTTGCCGACGGGCTGGTCGCCGTCTTTGATGGTGGTGACGCGGCGGATGTCGAGGCGCACGCTGGAGTAGAACTTCAGGGCGTTACCACCGGTTGTCGTCTCCGGGTTGCCGAACATAATGCCAATCTTCTCACGCAGCTGGTTGATGAAGATGCACGTCGTGTTGGTGCGACTGATGTTGGACGTCAGCTTGCGCAGTGCCTGACTCATCAGACGCGCTTGCAGGCCCACCTTGTTGTCGCCCATATCGCCTTCAATCTCGGCCTTGGGCGTCAGGGCGGCGACAGAGTCGATGACGATGATGTCGATGGCCGAGGAACGTATCAGTTGGTCGGCGATTTCGAGGGCTTGCTCGCCGTTGTCGGGTTGTGAGATAAGGAGGTCGTTGACATTGGCGCCCAGTTTCTCGGCGTAGAAGCGGTCGAAGGCGTGCTCTGCGTCGATGAAGGCGGCGATGCCGCCGCGCTTCTGTGCCTCGGCGATGGCATGGATGGCCAGTGTCGTCTTACCGGAGCTCTCGGGACCGTAGATTTCGATGATGCGGCCCTTGGGGTAGCCCCCGACGCCGAGGGCGGCATTTAGGGCGATGGAGCCGGTGGGAATGACCTCGACGTTCTCTATCTGTTCGTCGCCCATCTTCATGATGGATCCTTTGCCAAAGTCTTTTTCTATTTTAGCCATTGCAGCTTGCAGCGCTTTCATGCGCTCGCTGACCTCAACGGTCTGTTCTTCTTCTTTTTTTGCCATATCGGTATAGGTGTCGTGAATGAAAGAGGGCGGTGATGCCCTGTGCAAAGATACTATAAAGGTGTGGAACGGCCAACGCGCTCCGCGTTTTTACCGCCGCGGTGCGTGTCTGTCAGCGGGCGGCGTTATTTCCACTTGGTGGTTGCTTCCAGACAGTTGGATGCCAGCATATCGGCACACTGTAGGAGCGTCACCAGCGGGGATGTCTCCATGGAGGAGCGGTAGGAGAAGCGCGAGGATGAGCCGGGTTCCGTCATCTCAAACATACCCATGTGCCAGCGGATGGCCAAGAGTTCGTCTTTGCGCAAGCGCATAAACCATCCCAGGATGATGCACGACTTCTCGCCGTGTCCAAAGGGGAAGTCGTCTTGTATTTCATAGCCGGGGTAGCTCACCCAGCGCCCGGTGTCGTCCTTTTTCCACTTCTCCGTCTTGTGATAGATTTTCGTTTTGCACAAATCGTGGAAGAGGGTGACGACGGCGATGCTTTCCGCCGACAGCGGTTCGGAGAAGGGGGATTTCCCCGCCTCGATGGCCGGCGTGAGGAGCGACGCGGCGACGGTAGTCGCCGCGTGGTACACGTTGAGCGAGTGTTGGCAGAGGCCGCCCTCCTCGTTGAGGTGAAAGGTCGTCGACGACGGGGCCGTGAAGAAGTCGGTCTTGTGCTCGAGGTAGTCCAGCAGTTCTTCCAGACCTTCGCGGTGAATCAGCTCCCGGCAGGTTGCCAGGTAAGTGCTTTTGTTGTTTTCTATCTCTTGTGGAGTCATGGTGAGAAAGGATATGAGGGGGATAAGTGTTGAGAATCGGTGGAAAGAGGGGGACGCAGAGGGATGCGCGACGCAGGACGTTTGGAGAACATCTCCCGTCGGCCGGGCTCCTCCTTAACGATGCGAGAACAAGCGTTCCACCTCTCCCATCCAGAGCACCACCGATGTGGCGAGGAGGAGAATTCCCCAGTCGACAGCATGGAGGGGAACGACGGAGAACATCCGGCCGCCCAAGGTGACGATGAGCCACTGTCCCACGAGGATGCAGCCGGCAATGAGGAGGAAGCCGCGGCAGCCGCTGAGGTGGAAGGCGGAGCGATGGGTGGCGAAGGCTCGTGCGTTAAACATATTCCAGAACTGCAGCAGGACGAAGAAGGTGAAGAAGATGCTCAGTTCGTAGGGCGTTAGGACGCCGTCGGCGACCGGTGTCTCCGGCAGCCGGGCCAGGTCGGTCAAGGAGGTGATGTCGTAGGAGTGGAACAGCCATAGTGCGCCCATCAGGAGAAGAAGGAAGAAGGCGCCTCCCAGGAGGATGCGTCGCCACATCGGGCGGTTGATGATAAAGGTGGTGCGTGCCCGCGGCGGTTCGTTGAGAACGGCCTCTGAGGGCGGCAACGACGCCAGCGCCACCGCGGCGAAGGTGTCCATTATCAAGTTGACCCACAGCATCTGCGTCACCGTCAGCGGCGAGGGCTCACCGGCAAAGGCACCGACGAGCACCACCAAGCAGGCCACGACGTTGACCGTCATCTGGAAGAGGATGAAGCGCCGGATGTTTTGGTAGAGGGAACGCCCCCACATCACGGCGCGTGTGATACCGACAAAGGAATTGTCGAGGATGGTGATGTCGCTGGCTTCTTTGGCAACGGAGGTGCCGTCGCCCATCGAGAGCCCCACGTGGGCTGCCTTGAGGGCGGGGGCGTCGTTGGTGCCGTCGCCGGTGACGGCCACCACTTCTCCCTGCTGCTGCAGTGTTTCCACCAAGCGCTTCTTGTCCATCGGTCGGGCTCGTGAGATGATTTTCAGTTTGCCGGCCCGTGCCGCCAGTTCTTCGTCGCTGAGTGCGGCCAGTTCCGGCCCCGTTATCAGTTGAGCGTCGCCGTCATCTTCACCCCACAGTCCCACTTGTCGTCCTATCTCGCACGCCGTTGCCGACGTATCTCCGGTGACGATTTTGACAGAAATTCCGGCCGCCAGACATTTTCTGACGGCAGCGGGGACGTCGGGCCGTACGGGGTCGGCTATCGCCACGACGCCCATGAGGTGTAAGCCCTCCGCCGTCAGGCGATGCTCCGCTATGACGGGGGCGTCGGTGTCGAGTTCGAGGTAGGCGAAGGCCAGAGTGCGCATGGCGCGTCGCTGATAGTCGCGCAGCTGTTCCTTTACGTGCTCCCCGTCGATGTTGCCCACGGTGTCACGACACAAGGCCATGACCACTTCCGGAGCCCCCTTGACGTAGAGCGTTCGGCGCCCGGTGACGGCCGATACGACGACGGTGACCATATATTTGCGCTCCGTAGAGAACGGCAGCTCCTCCACCACCGTTGCGGCGCTCTTGGCGGCGAGGAAGTCGATGTGGCGGTCGTAGAACCATAGGAGGAGGGCTCCCTCGGTGGGGTTTCCCAGCACCCGCGGCTGCCCCGCCTCATGGGTGTCGAGCAGGGCGGTGGAGTTGACGGCGATAGACTCTATCACGCGGCGTCCCGCCTCTGTCGCTTCCGGCGCTGCAGCGTCGACGGTGAAGAAGTCGGCGGTGTCCACGCGCATCCTGTTTTGCGTCAGCGTGCCCGTCTTGTCCGTGCATATCACTGTGGCGGCGCCCATTGTCTCGCAGGCGTGCATCTTGCGCACCAAGTTGTCGGTGCGCAGCATGCGGCGCATACTGTAGGCCAGGCTCAGCGTGACAGCCATCGGGAGGCCTTCGGGGACGGCGACGACCACGACGGTGACGGCCATCATGCAGGCCTGCAGCAGGTGGGCCATCAGGTCCACCCAGTCCCATTGGGGCGTGACGAGTAGGAAGTGGAGCGTGCGGACGACGAGTATCAGCGTCGCCAGTACGTAACTGATGACCGAGATGCGCGTTGCCAATCCCTCGAGCTGCTCGTTGAGCGGCGTCTTCACGCTGTTGTCAATCTGTGCCGCCACGAATACCTTTCCGCACTCGGTGTGGTCGCCCACGGCGGTGATGCGGCAGATGCCGTGTCCTTCCATGACGGTGGTGCCCCGCAATACGTGGTTGGAGGGGAAGGTGGCGTTGGCGTCGAAGTCGGCCTCGACGGTCGTCTTGGCGCACAGCGGTTCCCCCGTCAGCGTCGATTCGTCGACCTGCAGGGCCGTGGCTTGGAGCAGTACGCCGTCGGCCGGCACCTCGCAGCCCGTTGTCAAGAGGACGACATCCCCTACGACGATGTCGCGTCGCGGCAGTTCGCGGGCGGAGCCGTCGCGTACCACCTGCACCGCTACGTCGTCGTTGACTTGGTTGAGGAGGTCAAATTCGCGGTCGGCTTTCACCTCAAAATAGAAGGCCAGTCCCGTTGCCAGGAGGATGGCGACCACGATGCCTACCGGCTCGAAGAAGACGGCGGCATCGCCCTGTTCCTCGCCGGGGGCGTAGTATTCGTAGAGGGAGATGCCTATCGACAATGCACCGGCCACCAGAAGGATGAGTATCAGGGGATCCTTGAACTTTTGCAGGAATTTACTCAGCAGCGACGCTTTCTCCGGCGGCGTGAGTACGTTGGCACCATAGCGCTCGCGGCTACGTGCCACTTCTTCCGAGGAGAGTCCTTCGGGCAATATGTCGTGCTTGTGGGAGTGGGATATCATAAAGGGGGGATGGAATAAAATCCTGCGGTGCCCGCCGTCCCATCGGGATGGCGGAGATCATTTTGGATAAGGGCGGAATAAAATCAGGGGAGGCATCCACTTCTCCTCGCCGCCCTTCACGAAGAAGGAGGGACGGCAAGAGGAGGCGGAGATGTTAGGGTTCGGGGCAGAGGTACTTGTCCCCGGTTTCGCGGATGAGTATCTCTTTATATTTTTCGCTGAATCCCGTTCGCTGCGGCGGTGCACCGAGTCCGTCGGGGGTACGTTCGAAGTGTCCGTCCTTCTCCGGCTTGACGGTCTGGTCGTTGTATTTCACGATGAGGTATTCCCCCAACTGTTTCCAACGCTCCAGCATCTGTTGGGCGCACGTCACGGAATATTCGGTGAGATAGCTGACCGCCTTTTCCGGCGCTTCGGCATAGCGTCGTGTCGCTTCGGCCTCCACCTTCTGCTGCCGGGCCAGATAGGCGTCTTCCACTTCGTTGCGCACGGCCTCTACGCCGGGGAAGAGCTGTGAGTAGCGAGGGTAGGTCATGTTGGAAACCCAGTTGCACACCCAGAAGGCCGACTTCCACGAGAAGGTGACGGCGTCGGCGGTTGTGGCGGCGTAGCATTCGGGGACTTGTGTGGCGCAGCAGTACATGGGCGTATAGGCCACCATGTTGGGGTCATCGTTGCCAAACCACAGGATGCCGCCGATGGCGTTCGGCAGGTCGGCGCGCAGCTGTGCAACGACGGTAAATCCCGTTTGCTGTGTCGAGATAGGGCGCTCGTTGAAGTAGCGCTTGCCTTGATAGGTGAAGGTGAGGGGCGTGGGACGGTAGGGCGCCTCGTAGACGCCGGCGCCGACATCCTGTGTGATGTCGAAGGGGGTCCCCTCGTAGTGGTCGCGGTTGCTGGTCATCACGTCTTTGAGCGACAGCGGGCAGCGCGGCTTGAAGTAGAGCGGCATCACCTCCGCTGTTCCGATGTGGCGGCCGTCGACATAGGGCAGGTAGCGGTCCATGCCGTCGACCCATCGGTGGAAGAAGCTCCATACGCGGGCTTCACAGAAACGAATGGCGGAGAAGTCGGCGGGGGCGTAGGCGTCGGCGAAGGAGAAGTCGGCATCGCGTCCGGAGAAATAGCCTTTCTCGCGGGCAAAGCTGATGACGTCTTTGGCATAGAGCACGTTATTCTTGTCCTTCAAGTCGAAACGGTGGATACGGCTCTGGTTGGCGTGGGCGGCGATGCAGTCGTCGGGGATGCGTACGGCCACCCATACGGCGCCCTTTCGTCCCGGGCCTTTGCCGATCATTTCCAATATCCATATCTCGTTGGGGTCGGCGATGGAGAAGGTCTCCCCCTCGCTGGCGTAGCCATATTGTTGGACGAGCGATGTCATCACCCGGATGGCCTCGCGTGCCGTCTTGGCGCGCTGCAGTCCGATGGCCATCAGGCTCACATAGTCGATGACGCCTGTTGTGTCGACGAGCTCTTCCCGCCCTCCGAAGGTCGTCTCGGTGATGGCCACCTGATACTCGTTGATATTTCCCATCACGGCGTAGGTCTGTGCTGCCTCCGGGATATCGCCCAGATAGTGGTTGGTGTCGCCGTCGACGATGCGTCGCATCGTCCCCTTGGCATGTTGTCCGGCGGGATAGTAGAGCAGTCGGCCGTACATGCCGTAGTCGTCGGCGTTATAGGTGATGAAGGCGGAGCCGTCGGCCGATGCTTTCTTCCCCACCAGGAAGCCGGTGCAGGCCTCTGTCGGCAGGGGGGAGAGCAGGGTGGCGAGGGCGGCCGCGGCGGCGATGAGTAACTTTTTCATATCAGCAAGCTTTAAACGACATATCGAGGCCCTTGACGGAGTGGGTCAGTGCGCCGACGGAGATATAGTCGACACCGCACTCGGCATAGCTGCGGAGGGTGTCGAGGGTGATGCCGCCGCTTGATTCCGTCTCAAAGCGTCCGCCGATCATCTCTACGGCCTTGCGGGTATCCTCCACCGAGAAGTTGTCGAGCATGATGCGGTCGGCGCCGCCATGGGCCATCACCTGCTGTATCTCGTCGAAAGAGCGCACCTCTATTTCCACTTTGAGGTGGAGTCCTTTCTCCTGTTGGTAGCGGGCGCAGCGGTCGAGGGCGTTGGCGATGCCTCCGGCGAAGTCGACGTGGTTGTCTTTGAGGAGTATCATGTCGAAGAGTCCGATGCGGTGGTTGACGCCGCCGCCAATCTTGACGGCCTCCTTCTCGAGCATACGCATGCCCGGTGTCGTCTTGCGGGTGTCGAGCACGTGGGTATGGGTGCCCTCCAGGCGCTTCACATATTCCGCCGTCATGGTGGCGATACCGCTCATGCGCTGCATGATGTTGAGCATCAGTCGCTCCGTTTGCAGGAGGCTGCGCACTTTCCCGGTGACCACCATGGCTACGTCGCCCTTCTTGACCGGTGTCCCGTCTTGGATGAACACTTCCACCTGCATGGTGGAGTCGAAGCGGTGGAACACCTCGCGGGCGATGCGTATGCCGGCCAGGATGCCGTCTTCCTTGATGAGAAGTTTGGATTTTCCCATGGCCTCTTCGGGGATGCAGCAGAGGGTGGTGTGGTCGCCGTCGCCGATATCTTCGGAGAAGGCCAGGTCGATGAGTTTATCGTTGAGTTCGTCTACAGTATACATGAGGATAAGTGTTGGGGGTGATAAGAAAGATGTGTTGGGAGGAAGAAACCGGTTCTTCTGTTGGAGTGGTATATAATATAGGTGTCAGTACACCAAGCGTACGTTGTCAATCCAGAAGGTGTTGCCCACGCTGCCGATGTAGGCACCGCCGTGACTGGAGTCGAACTGTAGGACGAGGTGTGTCGGCGTCTCGTCGGCGGCGGCCCATCCTTCTTCGATGACCTTGACCATCTTGCCTTTGCTGTTTTTGGCATACTTGACGACGTCGCCGGTGGTGAGTCCCATGTACGACTTATAGTAGCTCTGTCCCGTGATATTGCCGTAGTTGATGGTGAAGCGGGCATTGTTGACCCACCCGTTGGTGTTTTTGTTGAAGCGCTGTACGAGGGTGCCTACGCGCAGGGCATGGATATTTCCCTTGCTGTCTTCCCAGCGTTTCTGGAGATAGAGGATGACGTCGGGCATATCGATGCCCTGAACGGTCTGTACGCGGCTGAAGCCCGTTTGCTTTACGCGGTTGGACTGTCCGGAGAGCTTCACGCGATAGTCAAACATCAGCGCCTTGGGGCGGTGGGCAAAGCGGAGACCGGCGTCGAGCTTACTCATCGGCTCCGAGGTTCCGGTGATGGGCTCCTGTGTCTGTCCGAGGTAGATGGAACCGGCTGCCAGCACCTTGATGTTGACGAGCCCCAGCACCTTACACTCTTCCAGGTGGGTGTAGAGCTTGGCGCAGTAGCCATGGCCCTCGCGTGCCTCTTTGTAGACGGAGGTGTTGGTCTTGGTGATGCCCGACACCTTGGCCATTACGTTGGAGGTGGCCCAGGGGGAATTGCCGGAGCCGTTGTAGGCATTGTTGTTGTTCCAGGTGGCGGTAGGGGCAATCTCGTAGAGCGTCTTGGTATTTCCGCCGATGATACCGCTCTCTTTGATGTTGCGTGTCAGCCATTGGTCGAAATTGCCGTAGCTGATATACTCAATTTTCTCGGCTCTCAGCGCCGGTGTCAGCGGGGAGAGGGGAAGCAGATGGCCGCTGCAAAGGGCGAGGGCCCCCAGCGCCAGCAGGTTCTTTTTCATTCTTATTCTTTTCGTTGTTTAGGTCGTTATAGAAAATGCGTTGAGGACGGTTCTCACAGAGAAACGCCCCATGGATGGCGGCGGGGAGGGCGCTTGCCGGCTGCAGCCTCTCTACGGCCCTCCTCTTCCGGCTCCGATGGGCCCTCTTAGAACGCCTCGTTGATGTTAAACATAAATCCGCCGCCGTTCTTGGTCACGCCGTAGTCGATGCGGATGTTGACACGCTGCTTAAAGGCCCAGCGATAGCCGACGCCGGCATTGGGGAGTACCGTGCGCCACCGCAGGGCGTCGAAGCGGGGGAATACGTCGCCGGCGCCGACCCATACGGCCACGCCGTTGCGCTTCCACACATGTTGTCGCAGTTCCACCTGCAGTTCCATGATGTTCTTGTCGCGATAGCGTCCCTCGTAGTAGCCGCGCATACGACTGGTCGTCCCCACATCGTTCAGCATGCACCAGGCGGGGCGCCCGTAGGTGAAGCGCGAGTGCCACTCGCCGGCCAGGATGCCGCCCTGCCAGATGCGGCGATAGGTGCTCGCCGTCAGTTCGGTGGCCGAGAAGCAGTAGCGGTTGCCGATGAAGCGGGGGGCGAAGAGCTGGTCGAGCTGCAGAAACCATCCCCGGTAGGCGTTGAGGATAAAGTCGCGCGTGTCGTAGGTCATGGAGAAGCCCGCCTGCGCGGTTGTCACCACTTGGCGCTGCCCCTGAAAGAGGGGCAGCCCCTCGGCGTCGATGTCGGAGGCGCGGACATACTGGTAGTTGACCATCGGCCCGATGTAGAACTTGGGCGCTATGCGAAAGAGGAAGCGTCCCATGGCCTCCACCTTGAAGCGCCGATAGTCGGTCTCGTTGGCGTCGACATTGCCGTTGTCGTAGCCGATGCCCCAGAAGAGGGTGGGGAAGGTGTATACGTAGAGGCGGTAGTCCAGGCGATAGCGCTCTTTCTTGAAGATGTTGTTGCCTTTGACGCCCATCATTAGGAAACCCTTCGTCGTGACATCGGTGAAGAGGGTGACGTTAGACTTCTGGAGGGTGGAGTCGCTGCGGTCGAGCGAATACAATCCGGTGGCCACGATGCCCAGTCCCAGTCCCACTGTCGAGGAGTAGTGCGGGCCCGGGATGACACCGAAGTCAAACTTGCGGTCGGCGTGTCTGTCGGCATGAAAGAAGTAGTCTATGACGCGCTTCACCACGGAGCGGTGCGCGAGGGTATCGGCCGACAAGGTATCAGTGGCCACGCTGTCGGGCCGCGTGGTAGGTATCGTGTCCGCCTGTGCCGTAGTGCAGGCGGCGAGGGCCATCAGCCACAAAAGGATAGTATGCTTCATCTTACGTGTAGGGGTGTTCTGAAAAAATGGACGCTCTGTTTCTTGCGCAAGGGAAGGCGCTCGGTAGCTTTTTGTCTCTCTGCGGCCCTCGTCTTCCGGTTTCGTCGGTCACGTAGTTTGCTGCGCTCTCTTCTTCTCCGTCGACGCTCCCTCACAGAGGGTCTAAAAATCAACACGAGCCATTTTCCGGAACCACCCTGCAAAGGTAGTATAAATGTGTGGAGGGTAAAAGCGCGCTTGCTTGTTTTTGTGCGACGAGGGGCCCTCCGCGCCGTCTCGACGGGGGCGTCGGCCGTGTGCGAGGGGAGGAGTGCTCCCCCGTTTCGCCGTCTCTCCCTTCTTTTTTGGGGGAGAAGGACGCAAAAAAGTGAGGCGAGAGCTCTTATCTGTTGAAATATTTTGACACGAGAAACGGCCCGGAAAAATGTAAATCGGGCGCTTTACAAACCTAAATCGTGACAAATATTTATACGGGTATAGAAATATTCACACAAAATTAGGAGAAAAATACATTTTTGCGCCGAAAATTGACGGATTTTCACGAGAAAATGAGGCGAAACCGTCGTTTTTTTGCTGAAAAAGCCGACCGGAAAATGCATCGGATAGTAAAAGACCCTTAAAATTCGGGCAAAAAATGGCGGGGCGGGGGCGCTGCGCAACAAGTCCCGGGCCCGTTGTAACAAGTCCGGGACTTGTTGAAACTCTTGCGGGACTTGTTGTTACGCGCGGCGGCACCGTATTTTCCCGTCGATGGACAGCCGGTGTCAAAAACGGTGCTTTTTTAACGTTTCAGAGGCCTCGTGTGTGCCGTGCTCGGAGGCGCGGACGGGGGTGGTGGATTTTTTTCGATTCTCGCGGTCTTCGCGCATATTTTGACACCCCCTCTCGCTTCACGATAAGCGCCGATGAAGCCTCTCCCGTTTCCCCCTCATACGTCCTGTCACCGCGCCCTTCCGCCGCCGCCTTCCTCCGCTTCCGGGGCTACGCTGCGAGCGGAGAATCGCCCGAAAGGCGCCGTAGTCTGTCACACAGACAGATTTATTGAAATAAAATTGTCATTTTGATGGCTGGTTATTCAAAAAAACATAACTTTGCCACGAATCCATTACATCATGAAAAAAAATTCCCACTCAACAACGCCTGCTTATCGCATCCGACTCAGCAAGGAGCGCTCCGACCGGCTTTACAGCAGCATCGTCGACCTCCTCGAAACCAAGAAATGCTATAGAAACCCTAACTATAGTGCAAAACAAATGGCCGAAGAACTCAATACCAATTCGCGCTATATCTCCGCCGCCGTTGCCAACGTCACGGGAGACAACTACAGCGCACTTATTAACAGATACCGCTTGCGCGACGCCCGCCGCATGCTGCGAAGCCCCCGTCTGCACGCCTTATCTATCGAGAAAATAGGACTGCTCTCGGGCTTTGCCTCGCGGCAATCGTTCTATATCGCTTTTACCAGAGCCTTTAGCGACGAGACGCCGGCAGCCTATCGCTCCAGCGCCAAGCTGGCGGCCTCCAACGCCGCTCATCGACGCGAGAAACTATTGGACGAAATTACCGCCGACGACGAACTGAAGGTATTGCTCTCCTGAAAGAAACGGCTTCGCCTGCTATCGTGAGGGAGGGACACGCTTCTGTCGTCGTCAGTACACTGATAAGATGAGGAGGGGTGTGTCCCTCCCTCAACGTTGAGGGGCCTCTGTCAATGGACGGCCCTCAGTGATGAACATATAACGGCTTCGGGGCGATGCCTGTCACTCCGCGGTCCCGTCTCTCGTGGCAGAGGGGCACGTAGTCTGCTACGCTCCCTCTTCTCCCCCCCTGACGCGGCCCCGCAGCGTGCCCGACATTCACACCCACCGAGGAATAGTATCACCTTGTAATGCTTTATGAAACACAAAACTATTCGGCTTTTGTGTGGCGCCCTGCTCCTCGCAGGTAGTGCCGCCGCACAAGACATCTCTACTACGCGTAAATGGGATGCTCAGACGAGTATCCTGATGCAACGCCTTCAGCAACAACGACAGACACGCGCCGTTGCCGACTCCACCGTCCACTTTATTATCACCGCCAACGACCTGACGGCGGCCGACGACAGCATTCGGCGCCTCGGGGGGACGACAACGTTGATCAACGACCACACGCTGACGGCTACCTTCCCCCTCTCGCAGGTGGAGGACGTGGCGGCCATTCATGCCGTGCGGCGCATCATCGCCTCGCGTCGCCTCCGCCCCACCACCGCCACGGCGCGACAGCTGGTGAATGTCGACGACGTCCATACGGGTACCGACCTGGAGACGCCCTTCACCGGGAAAGGCGTCGTCATCGGTGTCATCGACCAGGGCTTCCAGTATCGCCACCCCGCCTTCCTCGATAAGGACGGCAACTCGCGCGTCTTGGCCGTCTGGAACCATCTCTCCGATACGGGGAAGCCCACGGAGACCATCCCCTCGACCTACGACGGCAATATAGAAGCGGGCGGACACGCCACCCATGTGACGGGCATCGCCGCCGGCACGCGCTATGAGGGAAACCCCTACTACGGCATGGCGCCGGAGGCCGATATCCTCATGGTGCCCTCCCGGTTCGACAATGCCGGACTCCTGGAAGAGGCCAAATGGATCAAGGAGACCGCCGAAGGGTGGGGAAAACCCTGGGTCATCAATATGAGCTTCGGAGCAAATACAGGCCCCCACGACGGGAGCACCGCCTACGACAAGGCGATGGATGCCTTCTGCGGAAAAGGGGGTGTCATGGTCGCCGCCATGGGGAATGAGGGGCAGAAGAAATTGCACGTATCGGCCACCTTGGCCAAGGGCGAATCACAATACCTCATCCTCTCCAATGACTACGAGTATAACCTCGTCGATGTGTGGGGCAACGCCACCGACGGCGCCCAGCATTTCCAGGTGACGCCGCTGGTATATATGGTCTCCAAGGGAACCTTCGAAGAACTGAGTAAGGTGAAGTGGGGCAAGTGCAGTCAGGTGGATACCGCCGTCGACGAAGACAACAACAAGCAATATTACTACACCTACGTACAGTTGGCCGGTCTGGCCGACGCGGCCGGCGCCACCTCCACCTCCGACGTCTACTACGCCCTACGCATTCAGGCACTCGACGACAATATGACCTTCCACGCCTGGGTCGAGAACGGCTATGGCGAGTTTATCCGTGCCGGCGGCAACGGCATTACCGGCAACTCGCAGTATCTGGTGTCCTCTGGTTCCGCCAGTATTCCCAGTGCCATCGGTGTAGCCTCCTTCAATGGGGCCAAAACGTGGAAAGCCGCCGTCGACGGTGCCAGCTATAGCTTCCCCTCCTACGCCACTACGGGCGCCATCAGCGTCTTCACGAGCCCCGGGCCGTCGCTGGGCAGCGACATAAAGCCCACCATCGCCGCTCCCGGCGCCACTATCTGCTCGGCATACAATCGCTACGTGTCGCTCTCCGGCGGCAGCCGCTTCGACACCTCCAATACGCAAATTGTCTGCGCCGTCGACCGCCTGACGGGCGCTCCCATCAGCGACTACAGCAAGGCGTCGACGAGCGCCAACGACTTCTACGGTGTCATGTCGGGCACCTCGATGGCCACACCGGCCGTATCGGGCATCGTTGCCCTCTGGCTGCAAGCCAATCCCAACCTCACGCCCGCCGATGTCGTCGACATCATGCGCACCACCGCCGTCCGTGACTCCTATACCGGGACGTCGAGTGAATGGACCGCCAAAGCGGGCTACGGAAAGATTGACGCCTACAACGGCCTGAAAGCCGCCCTGCAGCGCGCCACCGCCGACGGCATCTCCCCCGTTTTGTCGGCCACCACGCCGCTCACCATCGAGAAGGGCGACCGCGCTTGGCGACTCCTATTCAATACCGCCGTCCCGACAGCGACGATACGCCTCAGCGCCACCGACGGTAAGACCGTCGTTGCCAGGACGCTGACGCATCAACGCGCCGGCGACGACGTGACGCTCTCGTTGGAGGGCCTCACCGCCGGTGTCTACCTCCTGCAGGTGGTCACCCCACAGGCCACTCTCACGCGCAAGGTGCTCCTTCGCTGAGACGGCACATCCTCTCTCACGGCAGCGGCTTCCCGGCGGAAGTCGCTGCCGCTGTAAAAACCGGAAACGGTATTTAAAAATCAGGAGGAGGTATTTCCCTCTTTCTTATGGCATATTATCGTTCTTTTTACGGATTCTCTGAAGTTTTTCAGAAAGAAAACGAAAAAAGTTTTGCTATTCCAAAGACTTGTTGCAAATTTGTAGACCCTACAACGGTATCTCCCCGTTGTTCCCTTATCCTCAACCCCTATCAATCACGGAAAGAAAACCCTACAAAGCAGCGAAGATGAACGAAGCAGCAAGAAAAAAGCACGATGTAGACATCCTCTTCTCCAAGGCCGTCAAAGCCGGAAAACGAATCTACTACCTTGATGTCAAGAAAGACCGCCACCAAGAACTATACCTCTCCATCACAGAGAGCAAGCGCGTGTGGAGCGATGAGGCCGACGGACACCCCGCCTTCGAGAAACACAAGATTTTCCTCTATCGCGAAGACCTCAACAAGTTTGTCGAAGCCTTCACGGCCGTAGCCAACTACGCCCGCGAGAATGCCCCCGAGAGCAGTTTTCCCGACGACCAGGAATATTTCTCCGAGAGCCAGTGCCACGGCGACAGCAACGACATCGCACTCACAGCCATCGAGGACGATAACCTCCTGCACCGCGCAGAGAGCGAATATCGACTCGATATAGACTTCTAAGACGACGAAACGCGTCGACCGCAGGAGTCCTCATTCAATCGAGAAAAGAATATCACAGCAAGGGGGTGGAGCTTACGGCACCATCCCCTTCTCTGTCTATCCCCCTCCCGCGAGAAACGGGGCGGCCCATAGATAGCACCACCCTAAACGTTACGCTTATGTTGATTATTGGCATTGCCGGCGGGACGGGGTCCGGAAAAACCACCGTCGTCCGCAAGATTCAAGAGAGCCTGCCTGCCGGCGCCGTCGCCGTCATCCCGCAGGACTCCTACTACAACGACCAGTCGCACCTGCCGCTGGACATCCGCAAGAAGACCAACTTCGACCACCCCGACGCCTTCGAGTGGTCGCTCCTCTCCCGACAGATCGCCGAACTGCGCGCCGGGAAGGCCATCGAGCAGCCCACCTATTCCTACCTCACCTGCACGCGATTGCCGGAGACCGTCCACGTGGAGCCCGGCGAGGTCATCATTGTCGAGGGCATCATGACGCTCTACGACAAGACGCTGCGCGACCTCATGGACCTCAAGATATTCGTTGACGCCGCCCCCGACGAGCGCCTGCTGCGGGTCATCGAGCGCGATATGGCGGAGCGAGGACACCCCTTGGAGATGCTCATCGACAAATACCGCAACGTCCTCAAGCCCATGCACGACGAATTTATCGAACCCACCAAGCTCTATGCCGACATCATCATCCCCAACGGAGGAGAAAACGCGCGCGCCATACGCATGATGCAACGATACATCCTCTCCGCCCTGCAGGGAGACGAAAAGCCATAAGACAAGCCACTCCCGCAACGATTGACGACATACGAGGGTGGAAAAACAAGCGAGCTTGCTTTCCCATTCCACTCTTTTGCACTACCTTTGCAGAAAAATAAGGCAGTAGCAACAGAAACCTATGATTAATAGAGAATTGATCCGGCTGAAAGTGATTCAGCTCGTATATGCCTTCTATCAGAATGAGGGGAAGACCATCGAGATGGCCGAAAAAGAACTCATGTTCAGTTTCGGAAAAGCGTATGACTTGTATAAATACTTGCTGACGCTGTTGGTGGACTTGCGCAACCTCGCTGAGCGTAAGGACGCCAGCCTGCTGGCACGCCAGAAACGTCTGGGAGTACAAGTAGAGGGGCCCAACCCCGATGGCATCCTGGCCCACAACAAATTGTTGCGCCAATTGGCCGAGAATAAGGAGCTGATAGAATATCGCGAGAAGCAAAAGAGCGACTGGATAGAGGAAGAATCCTTTATCAAAAAGCTCTACACCGCTTTCTCCGACAGCGAAGTGTTTCAATTCTATATGGAAAAGGAAGACTTCTCCTACGCCGCCGACCGCGAGCTCATCCGCAAGCTCTATAAGACGTACATCTGTAACAACGAGGACTTCGACGATTTCCTCGAAGACCACAGCCTCTACTGGAACGACGACAAGGAAATCGTAGACTCCTTCGTTCTCAAAACCATCAAGCGCTTCCAGGAAGGCTCTACCGAAGAGCAGCCCCTGCTGCCCGAATTCGCCTCCGACGACGACAGACAGTATGCCCTCACCCTCTTCCGCACCACTCTGGAACAGGGCGAAGAGATGCGACAGCTCATCAAGGAAAACTGCAAGAACTGGGAGTTCAAGCGACTGGCCTTCATGGACGTCATCATCACGCAGATCGCGCTGACGGAAATACTCACCTTCCCCAGCATCCCTCTGGGCGTCACCTTCAACGAGTATTTGGATATCGCGAAGTTCTACAGTACGCCGCGCAGCTCCTCCTATATCAACGGACTCCTCAACGGTATCGTACGCACCCTCAAGGAGAACGGAACGATAATGAAATAATTCTTACACGAACCCCAAAAAGAAATCCCCATGTTCTCACTCTTACAAGCTGCTCCCCAACAGGGCGAGCCCTCCATGATGCCCACCATCATTATGATGGTCGTGCTCTTCGCCATTGTCTATTTCTTTATGATTCGCCCGCAGAGCAAGAAACAGAAGGAAATCCAGAAGTTCCGCAACGCTCTCCAAAACGGACAGGAAGTGGTCACCATCGGCGGCCTCCACGGCACCATCAAAAGCATCGACGAGACCGCCAATACGGTAGTGCTCGAAATAGGTACCGGCCTCAAGGTCACTTTTGAGAAGTCCGCCATCATGCCCAAGGGGACGGCACCGCAGCAGAACTAATTATCGGGCAACAAACAACGGCCCCGCAATGAGGGCCGACCTATCCATAGTTACGCCAACATGTCCGGTAGTTACGAAAGACTGCCCCGCATGTTGGCGTATTGCATACCTACCATCTGAAGGCCCATGATGAACTATTTTCATAAGCTCCGCCACGCCTTTCCGCGCCCGCGCAACAAGCAAATCATCATCTTCCTCTTCTTCCTGGCCCTCTCCACCGCCTTCTGGTTCTTCCAGGCACTCAACGAGGTCTATGAGGAAGACTTCGACGTGCCCGTCGACGTAAAGACACTTCCCGCAGGGAAGGTGATTACCGGCGACGTGCCCAAGACGGTGCGCGTCACCCTGAAAGACCGCGGCGTCATCCTCCTCAACTATAAATACGGCGACAAGATACGCCACGTCACCATCGACCCCAACAACTTCAGCGGGCGCGAAGGGCGTCTGCGCCTGCTCGCCGCCGACGTTGTGAAGCAGATACGCTCCTCGCTGGCGCAAGGCACGCAGGTGGTAGGCGTTAAGCCCGACACCATTGACATCTACTACAATCAGGGGCGTTCCCGACGCCTCCCCATCCTCCTCAGCGGGAATGCCACCGCCGCCGCCGGCTTTACCATCACCGACCAACACCTTCGCCCCGACTCTGTCACCGTCTATGGCGCCACCGACGTCCTCGACACCCTGACGGCCCTCTATCTCCCCATCGGACACCTGCGCGACCTCACCGCCACCGCCACGCACACCCTCACCCTCCCCGCGGCGCCGGGCGTGAAACTCTCTCCGGCGGAGGTCAAGATGACCATCGCCATCGACCGACTGATCGAGAAGAAGGTCACCGTCCCCATCACGGGCGACAACTTCCCCGAGGGCGTCCGTCTGCGTACCTTTCCCTCACAGGTGGAAATCATCTGTCAGGTGAGCATCGCCCTCTATCGCAATATACGTGCCGACCAGTTCTGCGTATCGGTCGACTATCAGCAGCTCCCCACCGACGGCAGCACCCACTGTCGGCTCCGCGTCACGCAGAGTCCCGCCGCCGTCAGTCATGTGCGTCTGGCTACAGAAGAAGTAGAATATGTGCTCGAGAAACAGCGATAACCTCCCCCTCCGACTCGCCGTCACCGGCGGCATCGGCAGCGGCAAGAGCTATGTGTGCCAACGCCTCACGGCCCGCGGCTTGCCGGTGTTCTATTGCGATGCGGAGGCCAAGAAAATCATTCGCACCAACGACGCGGTGCGGCAGGCCCTCACCGCTCTGGTAGGTGCCGACGTCTACGACGCCCGGGGTGCCTTGGTGAAGCCCGTCCTGGCGGCTTACCTCTGTGGCGGCGCGGCGCAGGCGGCGCAAGTTGACGCCATCGTTCATCCGCGCGTGGCCGAGGCCTTCCGCCGGTGGTGTCGCGTCGCGGCAGCGCCTCTCGTCGTCATGGAGTGTGCCCTCCTCTACGAATCCGGTTTCGACCGTCTGGTAGACGTGACGGCCCACGTGGTCGTCCCTGAGGACTTACGCCTGCAACGTGTCATGGCGCGCGACCATGTCAGTCGCGAGAAGGCACAGGCGTGGATGGCGCTCCAGCTGCCGGAGAACGAGAAGGCGCGCCGCGCCGACTTCCTGATACACAACGCTACGGAGGAATGCCTCGTGCAAGATATCGACCGACTGCTGGACGAGTGTCGTCGCCGCTCCGCCGGCGGCCTTAAGAAAAATTAGAAAGGGCATCCCTGCCGTTTCGGGTGAAAGATGTAACTTTGCGTACAATTCCGTCCGGAGGGGGCGTCGCCTCGATGATGTGCCCCGCTCCTTATATAATAAGGACTACGCTACCGTCTGATAAGGAAGACGAAGCACCGGATAAGGACAGACAGAAAAGAATACACAAGAAAATATGAAAGATACGATTATCTCTATCTCCGGCAAGCCCGGCCTGTATCGCATCGTCTCTCAGGGACGCAATATGCTCATTGTCGAATCCATCTCTCCCGAGAAGAAGCGCATCCCCGCCGGCGTCCGCGACCGCGTGACGTCGCTCAACGATGTGTCGATGTACACCGAAGAAGACGACAAACCGCTGATGGAAATCTTCGAGGCCATCAAGCAGAAGGAAGGCGGCAAGGAGGTCAGCCTCGACTATCGCCATGCCTCTCCCGCCGAGTTGGCGGAATTTATGGCCGCCGTGTTGCCCAACTACGACCGCGACCGCGTCTACAACACGGATATCAAGAAACTGATTCAGTGGTACAATATCCTGGCAGCCAACGGCGTCACCGACTTTGTTGATGAAAAGACCGAAGCCGCCGACAGCGAGAAGGCCGCCGACGCAGAATAAGGAGCTGTCCTACTCTCCTAAATAGACGCCTCCGCCTCATCGGCGCCGCTGCCGTTTTGAGGAAAAGGCAGCGCCTGTTCCATCAGAAATAACACCCATCTATCGGGCGGCGCCCTCACACCCCATGTGAAGGTGCCGCCCGCAGTTTTACACCATCCTATGAGCGAAACCAACTGGGCCGCCAACGTCATCCTCGTTGACGCCGACTATGTAGGGCGCGTAGCCTTCGACCTCACCGTCAACTTCGAGCGTATGCTGGGCCGGCGCATCCCTGCCGCCGATCTGTGTCGATGGCTCGACTGTATCGCCCTCGACGGAGGCTTGCGCCCCGGCGACCACTCCATACAAGTAGTATTCATCCACGACAAGAAGACGCTCCGTTTTCCCTACTTCACCCCCAACGACTTTGCCGCCGACCTCGACGCAAAAGCCTTTCGCGACGCCCTCGGCGAGTTCTCGTTGAGCGCCGTGACGGTGGAAGACATCGTCAGCAAGAGCGAGCTCTTTGTGCAAGCCCTCGACAATATCCTTGCAGCCGACACCGTCCAACGTATTATGGTGGTGGGAGATATGGAGGACTACGGGACGGCCGTCAAGCACGCCGTCGCCGCTCATGACGGCAAGGAGGTGACCCTCTTCGCCATGGAGCCCCTCAATGGCCGCGGCTTCGCACAGGAAATCCTCGGATACTCCCTCCTCAGTGCCCTCGGCATTCAAGCCAATGAAGTACAGGGGTAAATGCCCCATCTACATAATATCCCCATGCAGCTCTATCCCAAACTCATCACCGACGCCCTTGCCCAAGTGCGCTATCCGGGCAACGGCAAAGACCTCATCGCCGCCGAGATGGTAGAAGACGACCTCCGTATCGACGGGATGAACGTCAGCTTCTCTCTTCTCTTTGAAAAAAATACAGACCCCTTCATCAAGTCCGTGCTGAAGGCGGCCGAGACTGCCATACACACCTTCGTCAGCAAAGACGTACAAGTCACTATCCACACCAAGAGCCGACAAGCCGCGCGCCCGGAACCCGGCAAGATGCTGCCGATGGTGAAAAACGTCATCGCCGTGAGCTCCGGTAAGGGAGGCGTCGGAAAGAGTACGGTGGCCGCCAATCTGGCCGTTGCCCTGGCGGCACAAGGCTACCGCGTGGGACTCCTCGACGCCGATATCTTTGGCCCCTCGGTGCCCAAGATGTTCCACCTCGAAGCAGAGAATATCTTTGCCGAAGTTAAAGACAACCGTCAGGTGCTCATCCCCGCTGAGAAATACGGCGTCAAGCTCCTCTCCATCGGTTTCTTTGTCAACCCCACCACCGCCACTCTCTGGCGCGGCGGTATGGCCTCGAATGCTCTCAAACAGTTGATAGCCGATGCCGACTGGGGAGAATTGGACTACTTCATCCTCGACACCCCGCCGGGGACGAGCGACATCCACCTGACACTGTTGCAAAACCTGGCCATCACCGGCGCCGTCATCGTATCGACCCCGCAGCAGGTGGCCCTGGCCGACGCCCGCAAAGGCATCGATATGTATCGCAACGAGAAAGTCAATGTGCCCATCCTGGGACTGGTGGAGAATATGGCCTGGTTTACGCCCGCCGAGCTTCCCAACAACAAGTACTACCTCTTCGGGCGAGAGGGGGTGGGGCAGTTGGCTGCGGAGATGGGTGTACCCCTGTTGGCACAAATACCCATCGTGCAAAGCATCTGCGAGAGCGGCGACGAGGGCGAGCCCGCCGCCGTGCGCCGCGACGCCACCGCCGAGGCCTTCCGTACCCTCGCCACCGCCGTTGTCCGTGAGACGGAGCGCCGCAACCGCGAGCAGCCGCCAACGAGTATCGTAGAGATGCATTCCTAAGGATTCGCTTCCCCATGAGACAGTTGTTCGTTCTCTTCCTCGCCGCTCTGCTTGGCGCCCCCGGTATTCTTCCGGCACAGCAGCGCCTCAAGCAGCCGCTGACCTATGTCGCCGCCGACAGCGTGGTGGTATGGGGACAGGGCTACGACGACCTGCGTGGTGCGGCCCTGCGCCGGGATGCCACCCTCCGCCAACAGTCTTTCGTGCCCTCGGCTACGCCTTATCGTCGCCAGTGGAAGGAATGGCAGCAGCGGCAACCCGCCACCGCCGCGGCGGGCGCCGACGCGGTGACCGCCTATCAGGCCGCCGCGCAGCTCTTCCGATTATGCGGAGAGGGGGCCGTGATGGACGCCGCCGAGCACCTCCTCTATAATACGCTCTATCACGATGTGCTGGCCGAGGGGCCGATGACATTTGACAAGCACACCGCGGCGCAGGCCCTTCTGGGAAGCACAGGCCTCCTCTATGCCGTGGGAAAGAACGGCAAGGAGAAGATGCCGGAGCTATGGGTGAACCTCTACCTCAACTCGACGACGCACATCGTAGCCGAAGGCCTCTCCTGCATCGTCGACCAGATGACGCAGATGCCCTTTGCAGGGCGCGTCAAACTGCGACTGACGTCATTCCCGCACAACGGTTATCCGCTGACGCTTCGCCTGCGCCTTCCCGGATGGGCCGGTTCCCTTCCCACTGTCTACCTCAATGGGCGCCCCCTCCTCCGGACAGATGTTCGCCACGGGTATCTCACCGTCAGCCGCCGCTGGAACCGTGGCGACGAACTCTATTTCGACCTCCCCATGACGCCGCAGGTGCTCCCCGCCGCCGCGCCGCCGTCGCAGGCCCGTCTTCGCCGCGGCCCCCTGCTGTATACATCGCTTCCCCCCGGCGCCGCTCTCCCCGCCGCCTTTGAGGAAGAAGTTACTGATGCCGGCATCCCTCTCCTCCACGGAACGTCCGATACAACCTTTGTGGCCCTCCCTTACTTTCTCTCCGCCGCGGAGTGAGACCGCCTCGTCGCTGTTTTTTATGCGGGTTTTCGTAAAAATATCTGCAAACATTTTGTCGGTTCAACAAAACTCGCTACCTTTGCACTCGCAAAACGGGAACATCACCTGCACTCTTAGCTCAGTTGGTAGAGCAACTGACTCTTAATCAGTGGGTCCAGGGTTCGAACCCCTGAGAGTGTACTCCTCCTAACACGAGTGATTCTATTCCGTTTTGCACCTGCACTCTTAGCTCAGTTGGTAGAGCAACTGACTCTTAATCAGTGGGTCCAGGGTTCGAACCCCTGAGAGTGTACATCAATAGCGCAGCAAGCATCGCTTGCTGCGCTATTTGTCGATTGTAACCCGGCGGGCGGTGACGTCGGCGCAGTGTGGCTGGCTGTCGCGTTCTCCTGTTCCCTTCCACTCCCGTCCTTTTTCACAACTCCCTTCATGTCCGGCATCCTCTCCCTCTTTGTTCTGGTCATATTTCTCACCCTCCTCACGTGGATTCCCCTGCATCGCGGAAAGGGCATGGTGCACCTATACGCCTTCGACAGAGACACGACGCTCCCCCTCCGCGGCCTCTTGTCGCTGCTCATCATCGGACACCACGTCAGTTTGCGCTATCCCGACGCGCTCATAGGAGTGCTCACGTCCTACGGTAATCCGTTGGTGGCCATATTCTTTTTCTGCTCTGGCTACGGTCTGCTGGTGTCCTACCTCCGGAAAGGCGCCGCCTATCTTTCCGACTTCTTCCGTCACCGTTTCAGTAGGCTGCTGCCGGTGTTTCTTCTCCTCACGCTGGGCTGCGCCGCGGTGCAGTGTCTCACCGAATCCCTCTCTCCCCTCGAAGTACTTCGCCGCCTCGTGCTCCACGGGACGACGCCTCTTCCCAATTCGTGGTTTATCTACACCCTCCTTTACCTCTACGTCGTCTTCTATGTTGCCTGCAAGACTACCCGCACCACGCGGTCGTGTCTTCTTGTGGCCGTCCTGCTCACCGCCGTCGCCATCGGGGTAAAGGAGAAGGCAGGCTACGGCTGCTGGCGCTGGTGTACGATGCCGTCGTTCCTCCTCGGGATGGGGGTGGCGGCCGAGGAGGAGAGAATACGTCGTTTGCTCTGTCGCCGCCCCACGCTGTTGCTCCTCCCTCTGGCCGTTGCCACGCTTGCCGCTCTCGGCACCATATACCTCTCCGGCGACGTGGAGGTGTTGCACCATCGGTTGTCCACCACCCTCTATGCCAACGCCATCCCGCTGTTATTGTTGTGTTACGTCTACCTATGGGGCTTCCCCTCGCACCGCCTTTGGCGCTATCTGGGCCGTACGTCGCTCGAGATATACCTCCTCCACGGTATCGTCCTCGCCGCCCTGGACGCCTATGCCTTCTCCTGGGAGGTGAAGGCCCTGATTACCTTCGGTCTCACCCTCCCCGCGGCCGGCTTGGCCCATGTCTTCAGTAGTTGGTGTTCAGAAAAAACGGAACGGATATTTGGTAATTAAGAATAGAATCGCTATCTTTGCAACGTAAAAACGGGTAAGTGCTGCACGGCCAGCTCCCTTCGAATCCTCCAGGGCTTGACCGCAGCAAAGGTAGTTGGTTGTAGCGGCGCGATGCAGAGAGCTTACCCACCCGCCTCTTTAGCTCAGTTGGCCAGAGCACGTGATTTGTAATCT
>CAZXFS010000010.1:0-8654 GCA_964640535.1 uncultured Prevotellamassilia sp.
GCTGGGCATTGTTACAACAATTTAAATGAGTGATATTATTTAATATTCTGCATAAAAGTCTTAGCCGGCTTAAATGCAGGGATATTATGTTCCGGAATGATGATGGTGGTATTCTGAGAGATATTGCGGGCCGTTTTCTGAGCACGCTTCTTCAGGATGAAGCTACCGAAACCACGGAGATATACATTCTCGTCATTACCAAGTGCCTCCTTGACAGAAGCCATAAAAGCTTCTACCGTGCTCAGCACTGTAGCCTTATCGATGCCGGTCTTTTGCGAGATAGAGTTAACGATGTCTGCTTTAGTCATCTTAGCTTTTCTATTATGGGTGTGAAAATATATAGGTGTAACCTTGTTTTCTCGTAAATCGGGTGCAAAGATATAATTTTCAATCGGTTTAAAAAAATATCCGTACCATTTTTTCTACACGCCACGTCCCTTTTCGGGCTTTCTATCTCTTTACAACCGGTATCTTCTCAACACGACGCACATGGCGTCCGCCTTCGAATTCGGTGGAGAAAAACTCGTCCATCACCTGTCGGGCCACCTCGTCACTTATGTAGCGACCGGGCATTACCAACACGTTGGCGTCGTTGTGCAGACGCGTCATATGGGCTATCTCCGGCATCCAGCACAGCGCGGCGCGCACCGTCTGATGCTTGTTGAGTGTCATGGAAATGCCTTCGCCGCTACCGCAGATAGCAATACCGCGCTGACATTCTCCATTCTCCATGCCCGTTGCCAAGGCATGGGCAAAATCGGGATAGTCACAGCTGTCTGTACTATAGGTGCCATAGTCTTTATAAGGGAGGCCCTTTTCATCAAGATATGCCTTCACCACCTGTTTCAGGTCGTAACCGGCATGATCGCTCGCAAGTCCTATCGTTGCGTTCATCCGTATATGCGTTATGCTTTTGTAGCTTTTTGTTCTTTCAAATAATCCAACACCTCCTGATGGATGTGCTCCGGCGTAAAGCCGAGCTTCTCATCGAGCACGGTGAAGGGGGCGCTAAAGCCGAAGCTCTCGAGACCGTAGACCTTACCGTTGCCTCCCACCAGTCCCTCGAAGTTGACGGGGAGACCGGCTGTCAGACCGAATATCTTGGCGCCGGCGGGCAACAGCTGTTCCTGATACTGCTTCGGCTGGCGGCGGAAAAGTCCCTCACTCGGACAGCTCACCACGCGGGCTTTAATGCCGTCGCGCTCCTTCAGGAGCTGAGCCGTCTCGGCCAGTGTGCTCACTTCGGAGCCGGAGGCAACAAGGATGACATCGGGCTGTGCCTCGGAAACGACTTCATAGGCACCGCGATGAATGCCGGCATAGTCGGTTCCTGCGGGGAGGTCTTTGATATTCTGGCGACTGAAGATAAGGGCGGTCGGTGTCTCTACGTTTTCCATCGCCATACGCCAGCATTCCGTGACGGCATGTACGTCGCAAGGGCGCAAGACGCGCACGCTGTCGCGTCCGCTGTGATTCTTCAGTTTCTCCATCAAGCGGATTTGAGCTTCCTGCTCTACCGGCTCATGCGTAGGCCCGTCTTCTCCCACACGGAAGGCGTCGTGCGTCCAGACGAACTTCACGGGGAGTTCCATCAGAGCGGCCATACGGATGGCCGGCTTCATATAATCGGAGAAGACGAAGAAGGTTCCCATCGCCGTGATGATGCCGCCGTGCAGCGTCATACCGATACATACGCAAGCCATCGTCAGTTCCGACACGCCTGCCTGCAGGAAACCGCCGGCGAAGTTGGTACGGCTGATGACGGTTGTATGCTTCAAGAAGCCGTCCGTCTTATCGGAGTTGCACAAGTCGGCCGAACTCACAATCATATTGGGCACATATTCCGATAGGAGCGACAAGCAAGCAGCCGATCCGGCACGGGTGGGTGAGTTGGGCTTCTGCTGGATGGTATCCCAGGGAATCTCGGGCAAGCGGCGGGCGAACCAGTCGTCGAGGAGTGCCGCCTTCTGCGGATGCTCGGTAGCCCACGCCTTCTCTTCGGCACGGAGAGCGCCCACCTGCGCGATGAGCTCCTCGCGACGTTCCTGATAGAGAGCGGCCACTTCGTCACGAATCACGAAGGGATTGTCGGCGTCGCCGCCCAAGGCTGTAATGGTATTGCGGCAGGCCTCTGCCCCCAACGGGGCGCCGTGCGTCTTACAGTCGCGCTCATAACTGCTACCGTCGGCCTTACGTGCGCCCTTCCCCATCACGGTATGTCCGATGATTAAGGTAGGCCGCGCTGTCTCTTCGTTGGCAGCCACCAAGGCACCGCGTATCTGCT
This sequence comes from uncultured Prevotellamassilia sp., assembly GCA_964640535.1. Classification (GTDB taxonomy): domain Bacteria; phylum Bacteroidota; class Bacteroidia; order Bacteroidales; family Bacteroidaceae; genus Alloprevotella. The sequence goes on from CAZXFS010000010.1 coordinate 2,285, forward strand.
CGCTGTCATTGCCGTCAATCTCAATCACGTTCCAATTCCAGGCGCGATACTTCATCGCCGTATCTTCCGAAATCACTTCTGCCGTCTCCGTAGAGAGCTGGATTTCGTTGGCGTCGAAGAACATAATCAGGTTGTCCAGTCCAAGGTGGCCGGCGATGCGTCCTGCCCCCTGCGAGATTTCCTCCTGAATACCGCCGTCGGAGATGTAGGCATATATTTTCTCACGCCGGAAGCCGGGATTTCCCGTACGGGCATAGAGAGCCTTTGCGGCGATGGCAGCGCCCACGGCATAGGTATGCCCCTGCCCCAACGGGCCGGATGTATTCTCGATACCGCGGCGGAAGTTCACCTCCGGGTGTCCCGGCGTCGGCGAGCCCCACTGGCGGAACTGCTGTAATTCTTCAAGCGTAAAGCGCCCTATCAATGCCAACTGTGAATAGAGCATCGGCGACATATGGCCGGGGTCCAGAAAGAAGCGGTCACGGCACGGCCACTCCGCATCGGCGGGGTCATACACCAAAAACTCGGAGTAGAGCACGTTGATAAAATCGGCGCCACCCATGGCACCGCCGGGATGACCGGACTTAGCTTTTTCTACCATTGCCACAGCCAGCTGACGGATGTTGTCGGCCGCGGATGTCATGAGTTGGACAGAATGTTTCATAGACATAGTTTCGTAGACAGACGTAGCTGCCATCAGAATAAATGAGAGAGGAGCCGCCCCGAAGTCGGGCTTCGGGAGACCTGCGCCTCATCTACGTGAGTGAGTTTTGCCGCAAAAGTACAACTTTTTTAGCGGATAGGCAAATATGGGCTTTTTCTATTTCTTAGCATTCCCGTGGAAGGGGGCATTCACCGCATTCAGGAGGGACAGCCGCCCGTCGGCTATCAGCTGCAGGACCATCTCGCCAAAGAGGGTATTGCACCAGGCAAACCACGGACGGGTATACCGTGTCGCATCATCCTGATAGAAAGCCTCGTGCATATACCCTGTGTCGGCATCCGTAGCGAGAAGCATCCGCAGGCATTCCTTTATTTCCGCCTCGTCCGTGGCGGTCATCACTTGCATGATAAGGCTCATGGGCCAGATATATCCCAACCCCACATGAGGTCCGCCAATGCCCCGGCCGGCGATGCCCGAGAAATAATAGGGGTTGTCGGCGCTCAGGACAAAGCGCCGCGTGTGCTGATAGACGGAGTCTTCCTTATCTATACCGGCGATATAGGGCAGCGACAGCAGCGAGGGGATATTGGCATCGTCCATCAGCAGGACACTGCCATAGCCATCGACCTCATAAGCGTAGATGGTGCCGTAGCGGGGGTGATCCACGCGTCCGTAGCGCTGCACGCCGTCCGTGATGTCCTGCACCAGCGATGCCATATCGTCCACCAGAGCGGTGTCGTTCTCCGTCAGCCGTTCTATCTCTATCGCCCGCAGCAGGCAGTCGCGTGCCATCAGGTTTTGGGGGATGTTGTAGGGAAACAGGCAACAGTCATCTGACGGGCGAAAGGCGGAGGCTATCATTCCGCAGGCGCGCGCCGGATGCCCCACCCCATAGTTGGAGCGCGTATCGTGCATGGCGTGGGTGCGCCGCGCAAAGCGATAAGGCGGCGTCACGCCCGGGCGCACCGGTTGCTGCTGCTGACGCATCGTCGCAACGATACTACGAAGGGCGCGCTGCCAGAGGCCATCGAATATCGTCATATCGCCGGTGGCCCGTCGGTAGCCGTCGGCCAGACGAAGGGGGTAGCAGAGGGCATCGAGTTCGTATTTGCGTTCAAAGACGCCGCGACACATCACGGTGTAGTCGTCGGCCCAACTCGGGCTCAGACTGTCGGCATCGCGGCAGAAGGCGTTGGCATAAGAATCTATCAGCACATTACGCAACTGACGCCGGACAACGCCGCGAAGGAGGTGCCGCAACGTACTGTCTGACGTGGCAAGAGGCAGATAGGGCCACACCTGTGCGGCCGCATCGCGCTGCCACATGGCAGGGATGTCGCCCGTGATGACAAACGTGTCATCGTCGCCATCAGCCAAGGCGGTATAGCTCACCGTCGTCTCCAGCGTGTTAGGATAACACTGCACGAAGGCGCGGCGCAACTCGGGCACCGTCAGTTGCTGTGCCACCCGCGCCACAACGCTATCCACCGGAGTCCCGCCCCGGGGGCGTCCCGGCATGGCGAACATGACACAGGCGTTTCCCGCGCACAATGCCAGCATAAAGAATTTCAGACGAAGCATACGACGCTATAATATATAGGTGTGACAGGTAGGAACGGCATCAATACACTTGTTGCTGCGCCAGTATATCGCCCTCCAGGGTACGTATAGCCAAGACGCCGTCTTCCAAGGTAGCGAAGGTCGCCGGACGTCCGCCCTTGGGGAAGGTGGGACTTCCGGGGTTTCCTATCGCCGGGCGTCCCTCTTTCCGTGGCTGTAATGTCCATAGATGGGTATGACCATAGAGGAAGAGGTCAACCGACGGCGCCTCCGGGAGACGCTCCTCATTGTAATGGTGGCCATGAGTCAGGAAGATGCGATGGCGCCCATCACAGACGAGGGCCATATCGCCCATCATGGGGAATGGCAACAGCATCTGGTCTACCTCGCTGTCGCAGTTACCGCGGACAGCCACGATGTCGCCGGCATAGCGGGAGAGCTGCTCCACAACGCCCGGTGCGTCGAGATGTTCCGGCACCCCGTTGCGCGGCCCGTAGTTGAGCAAATCGCCCAAGAGTAAAAGCATATCATAGTGACCGGCATCATAGAACGCCAGCACACGCTGCAACGTAGAGACGTCGCCATGTATATCTGAGAGTATCAGGAATCGCATAAGAAAATGAGTGTTTTTATAAATAACGTACAACAAAGGAGTAACATGGGTTATACACAGAAGATTTTCCCGCCTATCCATTTTTTGTTGAAGAGCCCCGCAGGGGCCCACTTCGCCGTCCCCGTTTTTTCCTCAAAGTCCGGTCCCAGCGATAGAGGTCGAAGGCAGAGGGCTTTTGTCGCTTCAAAGTTTCGAACCAGTATCTCCGTTATTTTCCCTCTCTTGAGAGCATTTGAGTTGATGCTGCGAGAGGCCCGGACACGCACTATCGGGTAGTGTTGGTATAGGCGATCGAAGAAGCCGGTCTGCTCGTTTTCGTCCTTGCTGTCTGAGTTACTCAACAGGAATGAGAAGCCGGCGGCATCTATCCGGTCGCAGTATTCTTTCAACCGGATTTGCGCCTCATCATTGAAGGCCTCCTTGGCATAGTCGTTAAAGTTGGAGGTACAGCTCAAAGGTCTGTAGGGCGGGTCGAAATAGAACAATGTATTCCCGCGGGCGTAGGAGAAGGTCTCCTCAAAGTCGCCGTGAAGGATGTCGACACGTTGCAGGAGTTCGCTATCGGCCAGTATCGTTGCGGCGTCGCAGATCTGAGGATGGGCATATCTGCCGAAGGGCACGTTGAACGCCCCTTTCTTGTTGACGCGATACAGGCCGTTAAAGCAAGTTCGGTTTAAGAAGAAGAACTTGACCGTATTCTCTATCGGGCTGAGCGGTTTCCGGTTGTAGGCGGCACGCATCGTCAGGAAGAACTCCTTTCGGGCCTCCTCGTCGGGCAATTGATGATAGGTATGTTCCACTACTCCCAACGCTTCTATGAGTTCGTGAGGAGTATCGCGCACCACCGCATAACAGGTGGTGAGGTCCGGATTGATATCGTTGATGACGGCATGCCGTATTTGCGGGTGGCGTTGCAGCATATAGAAGAGCATCGCCCCGCCGCCGACAAAAGGTTCTATATAGGTGACGTCACTCCAGACGTCGAAATCTGCCGGGAGGTGTGCTTCCAGTTGTTCAAGGAGCTGCGTTTTACCTCCCACCCACTTGATAAACGGTTTTGCTTTGGCCATAGAAACTACTGATTCTCTTCCTCTACATAGTGCAGCGAGAGGATGGTGTCCAGACGGCTGCGCAATGCCGATACATCGGCCAGCCGCACTTCTATCTGTAATAGATTGTCTGTCGCCGTATAGTCGCGCCCCACGATGGCGGCGCCGGCCTCGCGCACATAGCGCATGGCCACATCGGCGTCGGCATAGGGCAGTGTCACGGTGAAGCGGGCGGTGAGGATGCGCTCCTCTATCGTCGCCGCCGCGAGGGCGCTGACGGCGGCCTCGCGGTAGGCCACTCCCAAACGTCCCGTTCCCAGTTTGACGCCGCCGAAGTAGCGCACGACGACCAACAGTGTATTGGTGACATCATACGCCTTGAGCTGTGCCGCCAAAGGACGCCCGGCGGTCCCCGACGGCTCGCCGTCGTCGTTCTGCCGCGTGCGCTCGGCAGTGGGGCCCAGCGCATAGGCATAACAGACGTGGCGGGCGTCATAGTAACGACGGCGGTAGTCGGCGAGAATCGTCTTTACCTCGTCTTCCGTCTCCACGTGATGGGCATAGGAGAGGAAGCGGCTGCGGCTCTCTGTATATAGTCCTTCGCCCATCGCGCCGACAGTACGATAGGTGTCTTTCGGTGTCTCCATATCAATGACCGGTGGCAGACGTTATTCCAGACTGCGATATTTCAGACGTTTGGGTTCTTCCTGACCGAGGCGTTTGGCCTTGTTGACTTCATAGTCGCTATAGGAGCCCTCGAAGAAGAACACCCGGCCGTCACCCTCGAAGGAGAGGATATGTGTACAGATGCGGTCGAGGAACCAGCGGTCGTGACTAATCACGACGGCACATCCGGCGAAGGCTTCCAGACCCTCCTCCAGGGCACGCAAGGTATTGACGTCGATATCATTGGTCGGTTCGTCGAGGAGGAGCACATTGCCTTCTTCCTTGAGTGCCAGCGCCAGGTGCAGACGGTTGCGCTCACCACCGGAGAGGACGCCGCATTTCTTCTCCTGGTCGGCACCGCTGAAGTTGAACTTGCTGATATAGGCGCGTGCGTTCACGTCGCGTCCTCCCAGGCGCATCAGTTCGTTGCCGCCGCTGATAACTTCGTAGACGGTCTTATCGGGGGCGATGTCGGAGTGCTGCTGGTCTACATAAGCCAGCTTCACCGTCTCTCCCACCTCAAAGGTTCCGGCATCCGGCGTGTCGAGGCCCATGATCAGTCGGAACAGGGTCGTCTTTCCGGCGCCGTTGGGCCCTATCACGCCGATGATACCGCCCTGCGGCAGGGAGAAGTTCAGGTCGTCATAGAGCACCTTGTCGCCATAGGCCTTGGCCACATGCTGTGCGCAGATGACCTTCTGTCCCAAGCGCGGGCCGTTGGGGATAAATATCTCCAGGTTTTGTTCCTTCTCTTTCTGGTCTTCATGGAGCATACGGTCGTAGGCGTTCAAGCGCGCCTTTCCCTTGGCCTGTCGCGCCTTTGGTGCCATGCGCACCCATTCCAATTCGCGCTCCAGCGTGCGGCGTCGCTTACTGGCCGTCTTCTCCTCCTGCTCCATGCGTCGTGTCTTTTGTTCCAGCCACGACGAGTAGTTGCCCTTCCAGGGGATGCCCTCGCCGCGGTCCAGTTCCAATATCCATCCGGCCACGTCGTCGAGGAAGTAGCGGTCGTGGGTGACGGCAATGACCGTTCCCTCGTATTGGTTGAGGTGCTGCTCCAGCCAGTCGATGCTCTCGGCGTCGAGGTGGTTGGTGGGCTCGTCGAGGAGGAGCACATCGGGCTTCTGCAGCAGCAGGCGGCAGAGGGCCACGCGACGGCGTTCACCGCCCGAGAGGGTACCTGTCGGCTGCTGTGCCGGCGGCAGGCGCAGGGCCGCCATGGCCCGTTCCAGACGGGTATCCAGATTCCACGCATCCGTTGCGTCCAGGATATCCTGAAGCTCCCCTTGTCGGGCGAAGAGGCGGTTCATCTTTTCCTCGTCTTCATAATATTCCGGCAGAGCAAACTTTTGGTTGATGGCTTCGTATTCTTCCAGCGCATCCACCACGGGCTGTACGCCTTCGCGCACCACCTCTATCACCGTCTTCTCCGGATCGAGCACAGGGTCTTGTGGCAGATAGCCCACGGTATAGCCGGGAGCCCAGACCACCTGTCCTTGATATTCCTGGTCCAGACCGGCAATAATTTTCATCAGGGTGGACTTACCCGCGCCGTTCAAACCGATGATGCCTATCTTGGCACCGTAGAAGAAGGACAGGTAGATATCCTTCAACACTTGTTTGTTGGTTTGTCGGATGGTCTTTGACAAGCCCACCATCGAGAAGATAATTTTTTTGTCGTCAACAGTTGCCATATCGTTGTCTTTTTGTTCGTTTTCTAAAAGGGTGTTGGGAGAGAGGAAAGATATCGTCGGTCGGAGGGAAGGCGTCATGCCCCCTCCGGAGGGCTACTTATCCTTGGGCGGAGAAACGCCCCAC
>CAZXFS010000010.1:8754-63641 GCA_964640535.1 uncultured Prevotellamassilia sp.
GCCTTGTCGCCCTGCTGCAGCCACAGATGACACCAGGCCAGCGCCCGCCACAGCCGCCCCTCTTCGGGGGAGAGATAGTAGGCCTTGTATAAGGCGGACAACGCCGCCTCATATTGTTGCAGGGAGATGTAGCACTCCCCCATATAGAGCGGGATGTCGGCCGCCGCCGGCGCCCGTTGCTCCAACTGTGCATATAGGGCGGCCGCAGCAGCATCGTCTCCCAGTCGGCGGCGACACTCCGCCAACCGCCGCAGGCTCCATACCGTGGGGTCTGCCAACAAGTGCGCCTGCTCATAAGCGGTGGCGGCGGCGGCATAGTCGTGCTCCACCTGATGGCAGTAGCCCACCTTATAGAGCACGTCGGGCGCCGGCGGGAGAAGGCGGTAGAAGGCGCCGGCGGCGGGATAGCACTCCACACCGAAGGCGAAATCGGCCAATGCCGTCAGACGGGCGGGCTGCTGCCAGAGGCCCGGGACGGTGTCCAGAAGGGGCACCGTCATCAGGAGGGGCATCTCCACGAAGGGGTCTACCGTTTCGTCGCGCCCGCGATAGAGGGTGAAGTAGCGGTATATGTCTTGTATATAGGCACGCAGGGCACTGCTATGTGCCGCCGATAGTCCGGAGACACAGGCGCCCCCGTCGGCCGCCTGCGCCCGGTCGGCCGAGAGCATCATCTCGCTCAGGCGCTCTGGGGTAGCATCCGGTGTCTCCGGGGTGTCCAAGCCCTGCATCAGCAAGGCCAGAGAGTATTTGTCGGAGTCGCACAGCTGCGTACTCTTCTCCAATGCTGTCAGCAGTGCCGAGGCCTTTACCGTCCGCAGGTCGGGGTGCTGACGGTTGAAGGGCAGGAACCAATTGGCGGCGACGGAGAAGAAGGGGAAGCGTTGCTTGAGCATCTTGAAACTGCCGATAAACACGTCGGCGCCCTTGCGCTGCAGCGCCATCAGAGAAGAAAGTTTCTCCGAGAGTTCCTCGGGCAGTTCCGGCCGCTCCATCTGTTCGGTGAGCGCGGCGCCCCACCCTTTCCGCCCCTGCGACCGGGCCTGTCGCATCATGTCGGGGAGAATGTCCTGTTGCACCCTGTCTTCCACACAGTGGGTGACGGAGGTCAGGAGCAACTGTGCCTGCAGTTCTGTCAGCAGCAGCGACAGCTGTTCGCCGTTTTCGTCCCACAGTGTCGCCCATTCCTCGCGCAGCTCCGGGCAGAGCGCCACCTGTGTAGGGTGATGCAGCATGACAGCGACGGCCCCTACGACGGCCCGCACCTGCAACGCCGGTTGTTCCTCGCGAAAGGCGCCGAGCAAGAAGCGCAGTTTGACACTATCAAAGAAGTGGAGAGCCGCCAGCATGGTGGCGCTGAGTAAGACGCAGCGCCGCGCCGCGTCGACCTTTTCATAATATTGTCGGGCAGCCGCCAGTTCCTCGTCGCGCCAGTGGGCGGAAGTCCACACCACGTCAAACAGCACCCGCTCGCTCACCGGCGCCGTCGTGGCAAAGAGGGCGCCCACGGTCTGCGGGATATGAAGGTGCTCATTGGTATGTCGCGTCGAGGCATAGCCGGTTCGCCGTTCCTCCGTGGCCAACTCAATGTCGCGGCGCATCTGCTCATACAGGCGGTAGGCACGCCGCAGGAAGTCGCGGTACAGTTCGCCGCGCCGTTCGTCAACATACCCCCCGGCCATATAGTCCAACAGTCGGTGATAGTCGTCGCGCAGGGCCCCGACGGCCTCTCCGGCCACCGCGTCGCCCCTGCCGGAGGCTATCGCCGCCAGCAGTTCCAACGCCGCGTCCAGACGCCGCCCCTTAAGGGCGGCGGACGTCTCGCGGAGAGCGTTCGACAGGTGTGAGGTGTCCCAATGCGGAGAAGAGGTCATGGATAGAATTTCGTTTTTGAGAAAGAGATAGACACGTTCTAAGGGAAAAGATGGCCCAATTCTTTTTAGGGGGATTTTTTAGGAAGATATTCCTCCTTTCTCAATGAATAGGACATCCCATCTTTTACGCCCTATTTCTTATAGGGCGTCCACGGGAGACTGTCCACCTCTGCCGCCGAGAGGCCGTAGGTGGTTCGCAACAGTTCGCGGGCGGCCGCTTTGCCGCCGACATTCAGACTGTCCACCGCGCGGCGATAAGCCCGCTGCAAAGCCGCCATCTCGCGCACAGGGGCGACGCCCCGCTGTTGCTTCCGCGCCAGACATGTCAGGGCCGGTTCTGCGGGGGTGCGCCACAATACCTTGTGGCCATGTCCCTTGGCAATGGTGATATAGGGTTCCGGCAGCAGGGCGGCATCCAGTTGATTCTGGTGAAGCATGGACGTACGCAGTGCCACACTGTTGATCTGCGGGCGCAGGATATCGTCGTCGGCGATACCGGCCTCCTTCATTACCTTTCGACACCACACATCGACCGCCGATTGGCGGGAGGCCCCTACGGTGCGTCGCCGCAAGTCGGCCACCTTGCGCAGTCGCAAGGTGCCACAGACGACCAACGCATAATCGCGGTGCCACGGTGTCCCTATCGTATCCAGCGCGACACCCTGTTGCCGATAGTGCGCCACGCGCTCTACGTCGGTGACACCAACGGCGCCCGGTGTCCCGATGATGGCCGTATCGACCGCCCACTGTGAGGGGTAGCTGTAGACCTTCACCGCTACGCCCTCGCGGGCGAAATAGCCCCGCTCGGCGGCATAGTAATAGGGAAGGCAGTCCATGGTGGGAAGCAGCGCCAACGCCACCTCCGCGGTATCGCCACGGGCGGGGCGCACGGCTTCGTCGGCCGATGCCGACATATCGGCCGACGGTTTGCCACAAGCAACGAGGCCCATCAGGAGGGCCCCTATCATTATCTTTCGGGGGAGGGAGAACATTTCATCGTTTTTTCGGAGGCACAGTGTCGAACCTTCGGTCTGATTATCGGAGGACGGAAGCCATGAGGCGCTACGGCGCCGCCGTACGGATCACCGCGACGTCCACACTGTCCCATGGAAGGAACTATTCTGCAAAGATGATAAAAGTTTCTCACAACTCAAAATTCAACGCGCGATATTTCCAGCGGACCGCCCACCAAGAAGCCTCATCCGAGGCCCCCCGAGAAGGCTCTTCCCTGAAGACTCATCCGTTGCCGCGCTATCCGCCTCATTTTTAGATCCAGCGATAAAATTTGTAGGGATTTGGAGTTTGTTCTAAAACTGAGATTTCAAGTGCATCGAAAAATTCAGTATATGAAATTCCATCCTATGTCTTTTCTTTATCGGCGCATAGCTTCAACAATTACATTCAAAACCTTGTCATTGATCCGCGCAAGAGCGTCTTCGGCAGTGCCATCCGGATTGAACTCCATGACATAGGTACAGGCATCGGTTGGCAGCCGGAGGTCAATGCGTCCTTCCGAGGTGTGATATTCCGCCTTGACATACACCTCCATAAGCTTAGCAACGATGAAAAGTACGTTTTGGCAGTGGTTTTGCCACCTATAGACGCCGCGTTCACCATGCTTATCGTGAAGCGAGCCCCCTCCAAAAACGGTGCGCGAAGGCCGCGAGAATCGCAAAAAATCCACCGCGCCGCCCCTCGTACTCGGCCAACGCAGCCACGAGGCCTTCGGCGCGTTAAAAAAAGTGTCGTTTTTGACATATACTGTCACAACTCTGATGAAAACGGTGGCGCCGCGCGTCACAACAAGCCCCGGAGAAAAATCGACAAGTCCGGGAGAAGTTTTAACAAGTCCGGGACTTGTTACGACATTCCCCGGACTTGTTTCGACGCAACTCGTACTCCGCTCCCCCCCGTCGGATGATTACATTCCTTAACAACTGGCAGGCGTTCGACAAAGATGAAAAACTTCGTTCTCTCGCCGTTTTTATGCCAACAAAAGTAAGAACAGAGGAGCCGAATCTTAATCTATCAAAAAAATACGCATAGGAACGCATGCATTTTGCAAGATTTCGTCTCAAATTCGCTTCAAAAATGGCGGTTCGCCCACCGTTTCTGCAGATTTTCCCGTGTCAATATTTTTCAGCAAAATCCGCTCGTTACAGCTTTTATTTCAAAAAAAAACGGTTCACAGCGAAATAGTTCCCTCTGAAGCAGAACTTTTTAAGAGGCATTTCTCAAGCAGCGTCCTCCAGCGGCTCGAATGATTCCAGTTTCCATATCATTCTCCATGATTCTATCAGCAATGAATCACTGCCTCGAGTTGTTGTTTTATCTCATCGAATTCTTGGTTGAGGTCAATCGTTCGAACCATTATCATATTGCCATCATGGGTCCTTCCAGTATAATTCGGTTGCATATCGCGGACTGTCCTTGCATATAAAAGCAGGCCGTCAACACGACCTTCATGGTGAGCATCTTCGTTCATAACATATGTATAAATTTGATACATATTGGGCGAATGTAGAGATAACCGGCCAAAGTTCTCTTGCAACGTTTGACTATAATACTTTGTATCAATAATCAACGTTCGATTATTAAGAGTCAACATAATATCCGTTTGCATGATTGGCAGCATACTCGATGAGATGCTATCTGACGACTCCAAATTCCATTTGATTTGTTTTGCACAGGCTTTATATTCGCGATGGTGACGCTTGTAATACTCCATAACGAAACGCTGAAACAAAAGATTCATGTGCTCGTCAGAGAACTGAGCCATCTTGGTGTTGCCGTCGTCGGTTGTCAGAAGTTTGCTTTGCAACAGAAAATAGCAAAGGCTATGGAGCATCTGATATGACCTGCTATTGCGGTCATAACGTAATTGGTTCCATCTGATTGAAGCCGGTGAAATGCAATCAACTTGCTCAAAGAATAGCATTAATTCCTTGAGCGAATTTTTCTGTTTTGCTTTCACATCCGAATGGTGCAAAAGCTGCATGACTGCCGTCTTCAGAATTTGGTTGAAAATATTATTCTCCGAGAGTTCATCATATTCGCACGCCAATTTGCGGTGTTGAGCGCACAATTGCTTGATGGTTTCTTGAATATTGAGCTTTCCTCTCAGAGTTGGAATATTTTCAGATACCGAAATATACTCTTTATGCAGACCTTGTTTCAACAGATAGGCAATACCACGGCAAAGGATTTCCGCAAAAAGCTCGTAGATATCCTTAAAGTATTCACCTGCTATATACTCATAGTTGTTCTGCTTCAATTCCTTGAAAGCATAAGTGAGCATATGGTAGATGTTCTTTATTAGTATGCCCTTATCGTTCGTCATTTCAATATATTTCTAAGCAGAGTAACCCGGGCTTCGTATTTTTGAATATCGTCAAACCAATATTCTTTGAGCATCGGAGCGATGTCGAATTCAAGAACATTTTCAAGCCATTGCTTATCGAATGTCTCTTGGTTACAGAAGTAGCTGTGTCCAATGGTAAATCCCGAGCCGAGAGAATCATCGTTAGTTATCTCTTCGTTAAGACGCCTTATGCCATTGATAAACTTGTCAAAGGTTTCGCTGTGCAAAAGGGATTGATAGGATTTGAACCCTTCAGAATCGAATGCCGGATTCATCTCGTAGAAGCTGAAGCGTCGGCGAAGTGCATAATCCATCATAGCAAGGCTGCGGTCTGCCGTATTCATCATGCCGATGATATAAAGATTTTCAGGTACATAGAAGTCCTCGCGAGAATATGCCAGACTGATCTTGTGCTGATTTCCACGATAGTTGTTTTCAATGAGCATCAGCAGCTCTCCGAAAATCTTGCTCAGGTTGCCACGATTGATTTCATCAATGATAAAGAAGAACTTCTTTTCCGGACAAGCAATTGCCTTGTTGCAGAAGTTATAGAACTTCCCCTTTTCGAGTCTAAAGCCGCCGTCTTCACTGGGCTTATAGCCCATCATAAAATCTTCGTAGGTATAACTTTGGTGGAATTGCACCATTTCAATGCAAGATGCGTCCTCCGCTCCTATGATAGAGTAGGCAAGTCTTCTGGCTGCAAAAGTTTTGCCTACGCCCGGAGATCCCTGAAGTATTATATTCTTCTTCACATCGAGCAGCTTGACTAATTTGTTATACTCGGCAGAAGGAAGATACACTTCGCTTAGGAAATCTTCTTTTGTGTATGTAGAAGTATCTACATTTTCTTGTTTCGAGTTCGATTCTCTAATGATGTCATAAAGACAATCATATTCATCTTCGGTAAGTGCGAAGAATGAGCCCTGTGCATTACCAAAGAACTGCATATTCGCCAAATCTTCAACATCTTTGATAGATGCATAGTCTATCGGAGCGAGGAGCGATTCAGTCTTAGTAAACTCGATAGTTTTACCGTCACTTGCTCTACTCACTTCAGCAAAAGCGACAATTTGTTTGCGCGGTGTAGATTCGTAGCCAATTACAAGGTCGCCAACTTTAGCATCAACGAGATTTTGGAAAATACGCCGCGACTTGCCGTTGTCGTTATACAGACTATATTCGACGGTCTTGCCAACTGGAAGCTCTGCCATACTCCAGATCTTGGGATTGGCAACGAGCCACCAGTATCGTGGTTGGGGGTACATGGCTATTGTCGGTTCAGAAACGATGGATGGAGCTTCATTAAAACAGCGACTTACCCAAAAACAAAAATCGACGGTTGCTGTGTGCAAATATGGGTCTTTATATAATGCTTCATTTGCAGCGAGTTTACCTTGAATTAAGCTTACAAAGCTCTGATTCTTAGCAATGACTGATGTAATAGCGCCGTAGAATGATATGCCTTTCATCATTTCTTCGGGAGAACCATTGTGAGCGAAGCGCACACCATGACTTATTTTCTTGCCGACCGCGTTATACGCACCATATTTGTAGATATAGTATTTGTCCGGGAATCTCAGCCAAAGATAGGTGCTGACGGCATTGGTGTTTTGGTAGTGATTGTACCATGTGCCATCATCATATCGTTTTCTGATTCTCTCTGCCTCTGCAACGAAGCTATCAAAACGATGAACGAGATCCATATCTTCGTTGAATAGCGTTCGGAACATATTTCGTACGCCTTCCGGCTCAGCCTTAGCAAAGTTATACATCATGCCGCGAGGAAACGTGTTCTTGGATGAAAGCAGATGCCCGGTTTTCGCCAATGCTCTGTCAAGCATCTCGGCAAAATCCGGACTATCAATTTCCCAATTCTGTTGAAAGCATTGCACAGCTTCCCACTTGAATCTTTCGCCGGCCCAGCGACGGTTGAACTCAGCGATATACTGCTCAAGAGCTATATTAATCTTGGATGTGTCTATTTGATTTGAATAATTCATGATACATTTATTGGTATAGTTTTATGCAATGAGTGGACCTTATAAAATGCAAGCCGATAGCGGAACAAACGACCGTTCAATGCCTCGTCCCCATGCCAGAAATCCGGCCGATAAAGGCGTCAGCTATCTTTGGATGGCGGGGGTGAGAGGTTTGTCGCCCATCAGCTTTCTGTAGACATTTCAAACGCAAATATACTCTATAATTCTGATAGCCGCAAAGATAGTGCACGACAATCTACAGAATGTCATTTGGGTTTTGGTTCGGTTTTGGTTCGGTGCGCCCGACTTTTCGCTATCAACGCCACCATTCAAACGAATCGCCATTTTTGCCGTAGCAGGAAGGGGATAAGGCGGAGACAATGGTATTTCACAAGGAGATCTTCTTCCCCGCGGAAAACGTCCCGCTTCTTCAAAATTCGGCACAGGGTGTTCCACGTCTCACGGATTTTATCTAATTTTGTCTGCAGAATGATTAGGTCACATGGGAGAGGGGGCTCCGACGAGCGTCCCCTCCCTTGCCGGGCATTTTCTCCGGTGAAAAGGATGGAACCTAAGCACCACACAACGAATCACATATCATTACTATGGACAATCAAGAACTCATCCAACAGTGTGAGGCAAAGGCAAAAGAATGGGCATCTTCGCCCCTCTTTGACTCACAGACGCAACAAGAAGTGCAGGCGATGCTCGACGCCGACGACAAGACGCCCCTCATCGAGGCATTCTACCGCTCGCTGGAGTTTGGCACCGGCGGTCTGCGCGGCATCATGGGCGTCGGCACCAACCGCATGAATATCTACACCGTGGGCGCCGCCACGCAAGGACTCTCCAACTACCTCAATGCGTGCTTCAAAGACCGCGACGAAATATCGGTGGTGGTAGGCCACGACTGCCGCAACAACTCGCGTCTCTTTGCCGAGACCTGCGCCAACATCTTCTCGGCCAACGGCATCAAGGTGTACCTCTTCGACGACATGCGCCCCACACCGGAAATCTCGTTTGCCATACGTCACCTGGGGTGTCAGAGCGGTATCATACTGACCGCCAGTCACAACCCCAAAGAATACAACGGTTACAAGGCCTATTGGGATGACGGTGCACAGGTGTTGGCGCCGCACGATACAGGTATCATCGACGAGGTCAACAAGGTAGCCATCAGCGACATCCGCTTTGAAGGTCGCCCGGAGCTCATCACCGTTATCGGGAAGGAGGTCGACGACGTCTATCTGAAGGCCGTCAAGGAGCTCTCCATCGACCCCGCTTGCATCCAACGTCAGAAAGACCTCAAGATTGTCTACACGCCGCTCCACGGCACGGGCATGATGCTGATACCGCAGTCGCTGAAGCTGTGGGGCTTTGAGAACGTACACACCGTAGCCGAACAGATGGTGCGCAGCGGTGACTTCCCCACCGTCGTCAGTCCCAACCCCGAAAACGGAGAGGCCCTCACACTGGCCCTCCAATTGGCACGCGACATCGACGCAGATATCGTCATGGCCAGCGACCCCGACGCTGATCGCGTAGGGATGGCCTGCAAGAACAGCAAAGGTGAATGGGTACTCGTTGACGGTAACCAGACATGCATGATTTTCCTCTACTACATCATCAAGAATCGTCAGGCACAACACAAGATGCAGGGCAACGAGTTCATCGTGAAGACCATCGTCACCACGGAGCTCATTCCCGAAATCGCCAAGAAGAACCACGTCACCATGTACGACTGCTATACGGGCTTTAAGTGGATTGCCCGCCAGATTCGTCTGAACGAGGGAAAAGCCCAGTATATCGGCGGTGGTGAAGAGAGCTACGGTTTCCTCGCCGAAGACTTCGTGCGCGACAAAGACGCCGTCAGCGCCTGCTCCCTGCTCGCCGAGATCTGCGCATGGGCCAAGGATCAGGGGAAGACGCTCTTCGACATCCTGATGGACATCTACCTCGAATACGGCTATTCCCTCAACAAGACCATCAATGTGGTGCGCCCCGGAAAAGCCGGCGCCGACGAAATCAAGGCGATGATGGAACGCTTCCGCACGGAAGGCGTCAGCGAACTCGCCGGAAGCCCGGTGGTATGCACCAAGGACTTCGGCACCCTCCGTCAGACCGACGCCGAAGGCAACGTCACGGACATTGATATGCCGGAGAAGAGCAACGTACTGCAGTGGTTTACCGCCAACGGCATCAAGGTGAGCGTACGCCCCTCCGGTACGGAACCCAAGATCAAGTTCTACATCGAGGTTCGCGGAGAGATGGCATGCCCCAAATGCTACGACGACGCTCAGCAGAAAGCACTGGAGACGGTGGAACAAGTCACAAAATCCTTGGGACTGTAATATCGTCGTTCCACCATATCAGTATCTAACAGGCCCGGGGATGAGGAATGCTTACCCCCGGGCCACACTTTAGACCCACCTCCTTATCTCCTCGCCGAGGCACGACAAGGAGATAAATTCTCCGGGCCGCCCATCAGGCCAACGCCTCTACGGCCCCAACTGATACGAACCTCTTTCATGAACACCTATTGGTTGATATTCTCAGCAGGCGGTCTGCTGCTACACCACGACGCCCTACCCCATAGCGAGCATCCTCCCATCCCCCTCCCCGAGGGCACCACCCTCCATCGTCTCCCGGCGCTCGACGGGTGTCCCTGTCGCGCCGCCGCCGTCGACGCCATTCCCCTTGCAGAAGGCTATACGTGGATAGGGCTTCGCGACACCTACCCTCTTCTCCCCCTCCATCACCACGTCCTAGCAGGAAAGGCCCGCGAACTCATCTACTGGGATGCCGACAGCCGCTTCTGCAGTCGCTGCGGCACACCGATGGAGAAGCACACCGACATCTCCAAGCGCTGTCCCCACTGCGGGAAGACGGCATGGCCCCAGCTCAAGACGGCCATCATCGTGGCCGTCACACGGCCGGAGACCGACGAGATACTCCTCGTGCAGAGCCGCAACTTCCGCGGCGACTATATGGGCCTCGTTGCCGGCTTTGTAGAGACGGGCGAGACGTTGGAGGAATGCGTGAAGCGAGAGGTCTGGGAAGAGACACACCTCCATATCAAGGACATCACCTACTTCAAAAGCCAACCGTGGCCCTATCCCAGCGGACTGATGGTGGGCTTCAAAGCCCGCTATGCCGGGGGAGAGCTGCAACTACAACAAGCGGAGCTCAACAAGGGGGGATGGTTCTCCCGCCACCAAATGCCCCCCATCCCGGGCCGCGACAGTCTGGCGCGGGAGCTCATCGAGGACTGGCTCAGCGACACGTCGCACCCCTAAGGACGGTTCCAATGAATGGACGCCCTCTTTCTCGAGCAAGAGAGGCGCCTCTCAACACGAGCCCCCCGAACCAAAAGCCTTCCCTATATACTGACAAAAGATACGCCATGGATACCCCCACCTTTACCCCGGCAGAGCGCCTACTGCTACTGCAATATCTTCGCACCATCTACCACAACGAGAATCTACGCCCCTCGACAGAGGAGGCCCACCGGATGCGAGACCTCCTTCATCAGTTATTGGACGGAGGGGAGGCCCCTCATGCGGGCTCCCTATGCGATGAATTTGGCAACAACCGCTTGCTGCTGGCGCTGGAGGCATGTATGCTGGCGGCATCAGAGATTGGGCTGCGGGGCGATATCTTCCTGCCGTTCCTCTTCTTCTCCGTCACGCCGTCGCCGGACGCCATAACGCCATCACTTCACCTGCCCCCGGCCTTCCTCACCACCATCCGACAGCTACAGGCGACAACACGTCTGGCACAAGCCACAAAGATGGAGGCCATGAAGACCGACAACTTCCGCAACCTCTTCGTATCACAGGCCGCAGATATGCGCGTCGTCCTGCTGCTCATCGCGCAGTGCGCTGCCATCATGCGCCGTATCAAGGATACGCCCAATACGGCGGCACAGAAAGCGGTGTCGACACTGGCCGCCGATCTCTATGCCCCGCTGGCCCACAAGCTGGGACTCTATCAAATAAAGAGTGAGCTGGAGGACTTGTCGCTGAAATACCTGGAGCACGACGCCTACTATATGATCAAGGACAACCTGAACGCCACCAAGCGCTCACGCGATGCCTATATAGAACGCTTCACGGCGCCGATTCGCTCCATGCTCGACGCGGAAGGACTGCGCTACCACATGAAGGGACGCACCAAAAGTATCCACTCCATCTGGCAGAAGATGAAGAAACAGCAATGCGGCTTCCATGGCGTTTACGACCTCTTCGCCATACGCATCATCATCGATGCCCCGCTGCAGAAGGAGAAGGAGCAGTGCTGGAAGGTATTCTCGCTCATCACCAACCGCTACGAGTCCAACCTGAAGCGGTTGCGCGACTGGATTAGTGTGCCCAAGAGCAACGGCTATGAGAGCCTGCACATCACGGTGAAAGGGCCGGAAGATAAGTGGGTGGAGGTGCAGATACGCACCGAGCGTATGGACGAGGTGGCCGAGCACGGACTGGCGGCACACTGGCGCTACAAGGGAATCAAGAGCAGCGGCGGAGGCGTCGATGCCTGGCTTGCCGACATCCGCCAGGCCCTCGAGACGGGCAACGACCGTCTGCTCACAGAACGCCTGTCCAGTAAGTCGGACACGGCAGACATCTACGTCTTTACCCCCAAAGGCGACCTATACCGCCTCCCCCCCGGAGCCACCGTTCTGGACTTTGCCTACCATATCCACTCCAACATCGGCAACCACTGCATCGGCGGGAAAATGAACGGGCGCAATGTGTCTATCCGCCAGCCGCTGGAGAGCGGTGCCACGGTGGAGATACAGACTGCGGCAACACAGACGCCGAAACAGGAATGGCTGAATATCGCCGTCTCCTCACACGCCAAAGCCAAGATACGCTCCGCCGTCCGCGACCTGCAAGCACGCGAGGGCATACTGGCACGAGAACTGCTGGAGCGGAAACTGAAGAACCGCAAGATAGAGTGGGACGAAAGCCTCATCAATCAACTCATCAAAAAATCCGGTTTTAAGGAGTCAACAGAGTTCTACAAGGCCATCGCCGAAGGGAAGCTGGACGTGGCCGCCCTCACGGCACGCTATCAGGAGCTGGCACGATGGGAAGAGGGCAATGCCGAGCGCGCAACGCCACGCAGCGCCGACGAGTTCGTCATGGAACAGGAGACGCCGCACTCTCACTGCGAGGGCGCCGACGTCCTACTCATCGACCAGAACGTCAAAGGCATCGACTTCCAAATGGCGCGGTGCTGCCAACCGGTCTATGGCGATGATGTCTTCGGCTTCGTCACCACGGGCGGGGGCATCAAGATACATCGTCACGATTGCCCCAATGCCCCGGCGCTCAAATCGCGCTTCAGCTACCGCATCGTACCGGCGCGATGGGCCGGAAAAGGAGCGGGAAAATATCCCGTCACCCTCCATGTCGTAGGCACCGACGACCTCGGCGTGGTCAACAACATCACTTCGATTATCTCCAAAGAGAACCACATCCTACTGCGAAACATCAATATCGACGCCCACGACGGCCTCTTCTCCGGCATCCTGACGGTGATGGTCGACGACAACCAAGTGGTCAACGGGCTCCTCAAGAAGTTGCGCACCGTCAAGGGGGTGAAAGCCATCTCCCGAAGTTAGCGACGGCGGGGACGCCCACTACAACACAGCAAAAGGGCGCACCGACGGCAAAGAATGGGCGCCGCGACGACATCCGCAGAAGAATCCGGCGTCGCTCAACGCGGAGAAAAGAGGAGAGCATCCTTTCTCATGTCGCTCGTTTTCATTATTTTTGCGACAAATGAGTATGCATCATCACACAGCGCCCATCACGCTTCTGGGAGCGGGAAGGGTAGCGACCCATCTGGCACAAGCCCTCCACGAGAGTGGCCAAACGATACAACAGGTGTTCAGCCGCACAGCAGCCTCTGCCGAAAAGGTGGCCGCCGCCGTCGGGGCGAGAGCCGTTACAGACCGGCAATCCGTTGCCGAGACACCTATATATATATATTGTCTGAAGGATGACGTTCTGCCGGAGATGGCGACCCACCTCGCCGCGCGATATCCCCACAGTCTGCACATCCACACCTCGGGCAGTACACCGCTCCACATCTTCCCGTCGGAAGCGTCCCACTACGGCGTGCTCTATCCCCTCCAGACCTTCTCGCGGGAACGGCCGGTAGACTTCTACACCATCCCCTGCTTTGTGGAGGCGTCCGACGAGGAGAGCCTACAGCGCATCACCCTTCTGGCACAACAGATTTCTCACCGAGTACAGACGATGGACAGCGAGCGCCGCAGAGTGCTGCACCTCGCCGCCGTCTTCGCCTGCAACTTCGTCAACCACTGCTACGATATTGCCGCCACACTGCTACAGGAGAAGGCCGGTCTCCCCTTCGACACCCTGTTGCCCCTCATCGACGAAACCGCGCAGAAGGTGCACCGCCTGTCACCACGAGAGGCGCAGACCGGGCCGGCCGTCCGCTACGACCAACGTATCATGGAGGCCCACCACGCCTTGCTGGCCGACGACGCACTACGCCGCGAACTCTACCGGGCGCTCAGCGACAGTATCCACCAATATGCCGCCGCCCCCAACCCTCACCACGCATGATTTCCTACGACCTCACAAGAATAAAAGCCATCGCCTTCGACGTCGACGGCGTATTGAGCACCAACAACGTAGTGCTCATCGACGGACAAGCACAGCCCTGCCGCTCGGCCAACATCAAAGACGGTTATGCCATGCAGCTGGCCGTCAAGCGCGGCCTGCGTCTGGCCATTATCACCGGAGGGCGCAGCGAGGCGGTGCGCACCCGCTACGTACATCTGGGACTGCAAGATGTATTCATGGGCGTCAGCGTAAAGATAACCTGCTTCCGACAGTGGCTGGAAGAAAGCGGGCTGCAACCGGAAGAGGTGATATATATGGGCGACGACATCCCCGACTATGAGGTAATGCGGCTGTGCGGCTGTCCCTGCTGCCCGGCCGACGCCGCCCCGGAGATCAAAGAGATAGCCACCTATATCAGTCCGCAGAAAGGCGGCGAGGGATGTGCCCGCGACGTCATCGAACAAGTGCTGCGCGCCCAAGGACGCTGGATGAACGATGCCGAAGCCTTCGGATGGTAGTTCATCCCCATTGCCGCCAAGTACTGAATCATGTCTTACTTCTAAAAACAACGCGAACATTATGTTAGACAACCTCAACAAGTACGATATCATCCTTGCCAGCAACTCCCCCCGTCGCAAGGAGCTCCTGCAACGACTGGGCATCAAGTTTAAGGTGCGCTGCCTGTTAGGCGTCGACGAGAGTTATCCCGAAGGACTCGTCGGAGAGGAGATTGCCCACTATGTCTCCAAGAAGAAGGCGGAAGCCCATCGCCCCTCCATGTCCGACAACGAGCTGATCATCACGGCCGACACGATGGTATACTGTGACGACAAGGTATTGGGAAAGCCGGCAAACGCGAAAGAAGCCAAGGAAATGCTGTACCTGCTTTCCGACAATATGCATCAGGTCATCACCGGCGTTTCGATACTCACCGCCGACCGCTTCGAGACCTTCACCACCGTGAGCGACGTGAAGTTTGCCCCACTCACCAACCAAGAGATATCCTTCTATGTCAACAACTATCTCCCCTTCGACAAAGCCGGAGGCTATGGCATCCAGGAATGGATAGGAATGGTCGCCGTCGAAGAGATTCGCGGCAGTTTCTTCAATGTGATGGGCCTCCCCATCCAGCGCCTCTACGCCCGTCTGAAGACGTTCTAAGACATCCTCACACATCACTTATCCCCACCTATTCCCCTCTATGAGAAAGATTTTCCTCATCGCCCTCACGGCCACCGCCCTCACGGCATGCTCGGAGCACTACGACGACGCCAAATATGCCTCCAAGCCGCCTCAATTTGTCGAGATGACATTTCAAAACATCGACAACCCCGACGGCGGCATTACCGCCGGCAGCCGTATCGTCGTCACAGCGGTACAAGGACAATATGGGCGCCTGCTCAACGGCACCACCTACAATTGGACCGCCGAGCCCTCCGACAATACGACGCACCAATTTACCAAAAGCGTTGTCTACGACAATCAGCCGCAGAACCCCACCGACACCATCGTCTTCAGCGGTGCCGGTCTCTACGACGTAACCCTCAGCGCCACCTATAAGAGCTCCGGCAACAACCAGTCATATAGCGGCACGCAGCAGTTCTCCGGTGGGGCACAGCTCTCCAGCACCTCCGGCGTCTCGTCGACAGACATTACCAAGGTAACCTACGCCACCAACGGTCTCCTCTCATACAGCGTCAGCGTAGAACGCAAGATACGCGTACTGAAAGCGGGACAATAACGCGTCCATCACCCCGACTCTTTCCCACACTCACCGTCTTTCACCCCGGCAGATACGATGGAACGTTTCGACCTACACATATTAGGCTGCGGCAGCGCCCTCCCCACCCTCCGCCATCTCCCCACCTCGCAGGTGCTCAACATCCACGAGAAACTCTATATGATAGATTGCGGAGAGGGGACGCAGCGTCAGTTGCGCCGCACACGGTTGCCGTTCAGCAGGTTGAACCACATCTTCATCTCTCACCTCCACGGCGACCACTGCTTCGGTCTCCTGGGGCTCATCTCCACCTTCTCCCTGCTGGGCCGCACCAGCGCCTTGCACGTCTACGCCCCGGAGGAACTGGAGCAGCTACTCGCCCCCCTTCTCGCCTTTCACTGTCAGGGTGCCAATTTTGCCGTTGTCTTCCATCCCTTCCCGACACAGCAGTCGGAACTTATCTACGAAGACAAGACCATCACGGTGCATACCCTTCCCCTCCGCCACCGCCTCCCCTGCTGCGGTTTTCTCTTCCGCGAGCGCCCCACCCTGCCGCACATCCGCCGCGACATGATAGACTATCTCGGCATCCCCCTCCATGCCATCAACGACATCAAGCACGGTGCGTCATGGCCCCGCGAAGACGGGACGGTGGTGCCCAACGAGCGCCTCGTCACCCCGTCGGCGCCCCCCCGCAGCTACGCCTATCTCTCCGACACGGCGCCCTGCCCCCAACATGCGGAGAGGCTCCACGGCGTCGACCTCCTCTTCCACGAAGCCACCTTTGCCAATACCGAAAAGGCACGGGCCGCCGAGACCTTCCACTCCACAGCAGAACAAGCGGCACAAATGGCACAACTGGCCGAGGCACGCCAACTCATCATCGGACATTTCTCCTCCCGCTACGACAACGAGGAGCAGCTACTGCAAGAGAGCCGCGCCCTCTTCCCGCAAACCATATTGGCACAAGAGGGACTGACCGTCGCCGTCGGGCCGCGCCGCAAATAAACACCGCCACCGCATCATTAGACGGGCTGCGCCGGGAAGGAGACGACATCCCCGATGTATTGCCGACGCCCGACGTCCTGCTGCCGGCAGCATATCCGGGTGAGAGCAGGACATATCACGGTATTACCTTTTTATGACATAGCCCTTACAACTGCCGACTTTTTTGTAACTTTGCCGACATTCTATCGGGTGGTTTTATAAGATGCTCTTCGTAGCCAAGGCCATCGTCACATCAAGGGTGGTCGTCAATAAGGCCGGCCCATACAAATGGAATACGCATGAAACTGATTTTAATGACATTGCCCCATTTCTTCATCGAGGAGCACCAGATATTGACGGCACTCTTTGATGAAGGGTTGGAAACGTTGCACTTGCGCAAGCCCGACACGGAGCCTGTCTACTCCGAACGCCTTCTCTCTCTCTTGCCGGAGGAATATCGGAAAAATATCGTCGTTCACGACCACTTCTATCTTAAAAACGAATACGGACTGAAAGGCATACACCTCAATCAACGGAATCCGGAAATCCCCCGCGACTACAAAGGACACGTCAGCCGTTCGTGCCACAGTATAGAGGAAGTGACACAATATAAGAAACAGATGGACTACCTCTTTCTATCGCCCATCTTCGACAGCATCTCCAAGGAGGGCTACCACGCCCCCTACTCCCCAACAGAGCTCCGCAACTTCTCACTACGCGGCCTCATCGACAAAAAAGTGATGGCGCTCGGAGGTATCGACATCGATCAACTGAGCCGTGTTAAGGACTTGGGGTTCGGCGGCGCCGTCATCAACGGAGCCCTGTGGCGGCACTTCGATATGCACCGCACCTCCGACTTCAAAGAACTTATCAACTATTTCAGAAAACTACGCAAAGCCCTGGGATAAGAAGACCAAGACAAAAAATATAAAACAAAGACAATGAACAACGAATCCTTCATGGTATTTTCCGGTACGAATACCCGCTATCTTGCAGAGAAGATTTGTGCCGAACTAAACTGTCCTCTGGGCAACATGGCCGTTTCGCGCTTTGCCGACGGTGAGTTTGAGATTTGCTACGAGGAGTCTATCCGCGGACGCGACGTATTCCTCGTTCAGTCCACCTTCCCCAACTCCGACAACCTGATGGAGCTGCTGTTGATGATTGACGCTGCCAAGCGCGCCTCCGCCCGCAGCATCTGCGCCGTCATCCCCTACTTCGGCTGGGCTCGCCAAGACCGCAAGAGCAAGCCGCGCGTCTCTATTGGTGCCAAGTTGGTGGCCGACCTCCTCAGCGTAGCCGGCATCAACCGCTTGATGACGATGGACCTCCACGCCGATCAGGAACAAGGGTTCTTTGATGTCCCCGTAGACCACCTCTACGCCTCCACCGTGATGCTGCCATATGTCAAGAGCTTGAATCTCCCCAACCTGTGCATTGCCACGCCGGATGTCGGTGGTTCCAAGCGCGCCGCCTCCTACGCTAAATACCTCGACTGCCCGATGGTTCTCTGCAACAAGACACGCAAGAAGGCCAACGAGGTAGCCGATATGCAGATTATCGGTGACGTCAAAGGCATGGACGTTATCCTTGTCGACGACATTGTCGATACCGCCGGCACCATCACCAAGGCCGCCGACCTCATCATGAGCAACGGCGCCGCCTCCGTACGCGCCATTGCCAGCCACTGCATCATGTCCGGCCCCGCCGACGAGCGCGTAGCCCAGTCGGCCCTGAAGGAAATGGTCTTCACCGACAGCATTCCCTATCGCGGCCATTGCGACAAAGTCAAGGAACTCACCGTTTCCGGTATGCTGGCAGAAACCATTCGCCGCGTCATGGAAAATAAGAGCATCTCCTCACAGTACCTCATCTAACGATAGAGCCGTCTCTTAGAACCGGCCTAAAAAAACCGTTTCCTCACAAGAGGTCGCTCTGACGCCATCACAGACACTTCGCGGAAGCTTCCGCGCACCCTATACTGCGGCTTGTCAGAGGGATACCCCTCAGACAAGCCGCAGCGCTTTTGCTCCGTCTGCGCCGATACCGCGACAGCGCGCCCTCTCACACCGGAAATTCTACCGATAAAATGCAAAAAAGTTTCCTATTCTCTTGGAGGTTTCAGAATAAAGCCCTACCTTTGCATCGCGTTTGAGAGATAACGCAACACCAACGGAAAGGAAGTTTGGGTGAGTGGCTGAAACCACCAGTTTGCTAAACTGACGTACGGGTTTACCGTACCGGGGGTTCGAATCCCCCAGCTTCCGCTACATCTTGGCGCTTTCATCTAATGGTTAGGATACATGCCTCTCACGCATGGTATACGGGTTCGATTCCCGTAGGCGCTACACAAGAAGGACGAAGATGAGAGCATCTTCGTCCTTCTTGTGTTTTTGCATATAGGAACCCATCCACGCATCCGTGGCGCTACTTTAACGAGGAAGAAGTCAACGCTCTTGGTAGAATCATCTAAAACAACTGTGTTTGAACTCAGATTAACTACTATAGAGCAAATGCTTAACTTAAAAGCCACTTTTTAAAGTGGACTCAATATTTTAGATTAACGAATATCCTTCCATTTTACCAATCATCACCCTCGTTTCCGGAGAAGCCATTGGTAATACACTCTTCAATCTTGTCCATCACTACATTAGAGTAAGCGTGTGCCATGACCAAAGCCTTGCAAGAAGTCTTCTTGTGGGCATCCTTCTCTGCAAATGGGAAGCAAGAGTCCAGCGTCCAGCTTTCATCTGAACGAGCCGGAGCGGTACCACCCATAGCGCCAAGCCAGCCTCCGCCGACCATACGAACTACTGTGTAATAAGGTATCGTATAGGTCACTCTCACCTTACCATCCTTAATATCACACTTAATGATAGGCTTAATGCTCACGTTGTAGTTGCTCATACCGCCGGCATGCTGTGCGATGCCACTTACATATCCCTGAGCGATGATAGTGCCCAAATCTTTGTCATTAAGCTGGATTACAGAGTTTGCGTCATTGAATGTCCCCGTGAACCAATAGTTCAAGATAACATACAACTGGTCTTTAGATCGTCCCTCTGCGGGGATAACCTGAGTGTAGGTAATGGCATTGTTCTTATCCAAGGTTAATTGCGAACCAAGGTTAGTCGCTGCGTCGACCCATTTCTCGCCATACTTTTCTTTGGCATAGTTCTCCAACTCGTCAGCACGCAAGATTTGAGCGTTGACTGACACTACTGCGATGCACATGAGCATCAATGAAATCAGTGTTTTCTTCATGATGATGTTACTTTAATTTGTGTGTTTTGTTCCTTTCAGATATAACCGTCAAAATTGTTACTGAGCCGATTTTCAATAATATCGGTGAGTTTGAAGATAATGGTCTTGCTACGGCAATGTTATATGGGAAAACGTCACATGTAGAATTTGTCTATATTGATAGAACCGGACAATTTAATAAAGAAAGATGGGATGTACTTAATATGAAATCTGGTGAGAGCTATACTGTCTATCTTAAGAGCCTGATTTTGTACTACGTTACTATAAATAGGCACAAGGCGGGAGACGCCCTGAGCCCATCAGCGCGTAGTATACCCTCTTCCGCCACACATTCCGCAAGTGACATGGCCATGTCCCAGAGTGGAGGAGTAAGAGCGGCCACATTCCGCGCACCACTTCTGATAGCTTTTCGTCGAACCGTATTGCGGCGGATAGGAGTTGTGTTCCACACGCCCCTTGCCGTTACATTTCCGGCAAGTTATCCTGTTGTTGGAAGGAGAGGAAGAACTACTGTTCACGCTGCCGGCGCCGCTATTGAGCGGCACATTGCTGCCGTATCCCGGAGATTGCGGGGTGGAGGTATAGTAGGTGCGAAGCAGTTCACTGGTTATCCCCATGACCGTCCACTTGATGATTTTGCAGAATACAGTGGCATCGGCCGACATCAGGTAGCAACTCCCGTCGGTTTTCGTCCGCCACATATAATCATTTCCGTTTCTTCCGGAGTAGGCGAACGTCTGGACCCCTTGGCCCATATCTACAGTGATTGAGTTGTCGGCGTTAAAGACCACATTGTGCGGTTCGTTGCCCAAAAAGCTAAAGCTATTACCGGCTCCCCCGCCCGTCATATAGGAGTAATAGGTGATGGTCTTGGGGCAGACAAAGGGCAGCTGTGCCGACAGAGAGGCGACACCCATCCCTGCCACAAGGCACAGTCCTGCTATTTTCGTCAGTATCGTTTTCATCCTTACCGTGTTAATCGTTATTATGATGGAGGGAGAACGAAGAAAACGTGTTTTCCTCGTCCCCCTCCTTTATTACATCAGAACTCGACACCGATAGAGGCATAAGCGGTGTGAGTGGTATAGGCCGCCGAGACGAGCAGCATTTTGTGGTTGAAGACCACGGAACCGCCATAGTCGAATTCGCCGGCCTTACCGGTCGTTACGAATTTGTTGTGAATGCCGTTACTATCACTGTACCACCTGCTTCCATCGGTATACCCCGAATTCAAGTGGGCATACCCCACCAGAGGAATCACCCGGAGGGATTTGGTAATGGGAATCTGGTAGCCGACATGGACGGCGAAGCAGGTCTTATCTTTCTGCTTCTCGACGCTGGTATCCTTACTGTGGATGGCGCCAAGCCCCATAATATTCAGGTGAGCGCCCCATATCGTCGTGTTGAAGTCGACCGCGGCATTATTATAGCCCGAGCCGAACAAGACGGCGCCGCCACCGATACTAAACGCATACTTTGCCTTATTGGTCTCCCGGAAGGGGAACCAATCCACGGCTTTCATCTGTTGTCCGACCAATAAGGCTACCAACAGAAGGCTGATTCGTTGAAGAAAGTTTTTCACTGTTGTTTTTTTTTAGAATGAAACGTTGATTTTTGAGAGGAGGTTGTTGACTCTTGAGGAATAGCATCTCGACAAAAGAGCGCCTCGTTAGTATAGCGTCCGGCTATCCGTCGTATAGGTATTTCCGGTAATCGTCGTCACCTTCCCCACGATGGTTGAGGAGTACGACCCCGTCAGTCCCACATAGAAGGTAGCACTTCTCTCCGAGGTGTTACGATAATCGAAAACAGTGTATCCGGAGACATTCTGGATACTGATGGTCTTCACGGTGAAGTTGCTCCCCGACGCCGTCACCGTGACATCATACTGCCGCAGCAGTCTGGACGCAGAGGTCTGCTGCACGGTGAGGGTCACCGCCACGTCCTCGGCCTGTTTCTCCGCCTCCGTCGGCTCGCCGGTCCACTCCCCGACGTGCGCATTGAAGTAGTCCTGATTGTAGTATTCCACGCCGTTATAGCGCACGCCGTTGTCCGTTGCCGTCAGTACGGTGCCGTCCGTCATCGTGATGGAGTTTCCATCATTGCGCCGGATGACGACATAGTCGCCCACGTCGTTCGAGAACCACGTCCCGGGGCCCGAGAATCCCGGAAACTTCAGTTCGGCAATCACACTGGGATTCTTCTGCACCGAGTTCGAATACAGTTCGTCGTACAGCCACACCATATTATTGGTCAAGTCGACATGGATACCCTTCGCCTTATAAGAGGTGAAGGAGGCGTAAAGGCCGGACGTCTTCCGCGCCTGAGCAATATACTTCCCGCTGATGGCAGTGCCGCCACCGCCGCCCTCATCGTCGCTCCCGCCGCAGGCCGTCAGTGTTACGGACAATGCCAAGAGGCAACCACGCAAAAGGGCTCCCCATAGATACTTGTTTGTGCTTTTCATCATGTCTGTGTTTTTTTCGTTCGTAAGGGTTACGCCAATAGTTGACTCTGCGAAATTGTTTAATTTTATCGAAAATTTACCCCCCCCCGTTTTAATAAACGTTAATAGCGCGAGAAAGTTCAAGAATCCGTACTTTTCCCTTCTTTCCGCATCACCGTCCCCCTCCGGGAAGAAAAAAATGGCGCCGCGCGAAAAAAAATTGTAACGAACGCTTTCTGTGACGAAATCTTGACACATAAAATTTCTCCGAAAAGCCGCTTTTGGGGTCCTCTCGGCCCGTTTTTTCTACCTCTCGTCATAAATATTCACCTCCCTTTGCTTAAAATTCAGACTTATTACAGAATTCACCACTGAAATTCACCTTCGTTTACACAGAAACGGCAGAGAAATTGCGCCTCGCAGGGTTTCGGAGCACCTATGGAAAGTGAATATTTGTGAAGGGCAGGCCGAGAAAATTCGAGACGGCGGTTGGTGGCAACAAGTCCCGGCCCCGCCGCAACAAGTCCCGGACTTGTTGAAACTTCTCCGGGACTTGTTGCGGCACACGGCCGTCCCGAGGAGACTGCGTTTTTGACAGTATATGGCAAAAACGGCGCACTTTTAACATTTGCAGAAGCCTCGTGAGCGCGCTGCTCGAAGCCGGTTCCGGGAGCGGTGGATTTTTTTCGATTCTCACGACCTTCCCGCACACTTTTTGGGGGTGTTCGCTTCACGATAAGCGCGGAAAAGCGCACACCGTTTCCCCACACTTCCGACGGTGTCGCCCTCTCTTACGCGCCTTTGGCACACTTTTTGCTCTTTCTGATGCAGGAACAGAGGGGTCGACGACGCCTCGCAAAACGCTTCCCGGAAATACCGATGCCCCATAGGCATTTACTACCACACAGGCATTTACATTGTCCATCAAACACATATATATTATGCAACAAGGAAATATTGGAATCACGACAGAGAACATCTTTCCTGTCATCAAGAAATTTCTGTATAGCGACCACGAAATCTTCCTGCGCGAGCTGGTCAGCAACGCCGTAGACGCCACGCAGAAGCTCAAGACGCTCGCCACCCGCGGCGAGTTCAAGGGCGAGATGGGCGACCTCACCGTCAGCGTCAGTATCGACAAGGAGCAAAAGACGCTCACCGTCAGCGATAGAGGTATCGGCATGACGGCAGAGGAGATAGACAAATATATCAACCAGATAGCCTTCTCCGGCGCCACCGACTTCTTGGAGAAATACAAGGACGACGCGGCCGCCATCATCGGCCACTTCGGTCTGGGCTTCTACTCAGCCTTCATGGTGGCCGACAAGGTGGAAATCGTCACGCGCAGCTATCGCGACGGCGCCAACGCCGTCAGATGGAGCTGCGACGGGACACCGGCCTATGAAATCACCGACGCCGAGAAGGAAGGCCGCGGTACGGACATCATCCTTCACGTCTCCGACGACTGCGCCGACTTTCTGGAGAAGGAGCGCATCCAGCAGTTGCTGACCAAGTACTGCCGTTTCCTGCCCGTTGCCATTGCCTTTGGCAAAAAGCAGGAGTGGAAAGACGGCAAGCAGGTGGACACCGAGGAAGACAACATCATCAACGACACCACTCCGCTATGGACACGCCAGCCGTCGACACTGAACGACGAGGACTACCGCAAGTTCTACCGCCAGCTGTATCCCATGGCCGATGAACCGCTCTTCTGGATTCACCTCAACGTGGACTATCCGTTCCACCTAACGGGTGTGCTCTATTTCCCAAAAATCAAGAGCAATCTGGAGATTGACCGCCACAAGATTCAGTTGTATTGCAACCAAGTCTTCGTGACCGACCAAGTGGAGAACATCGTCCCCGAATTCCTCACCCTGCTCCACGGCATCATCGACTCACCGGACATCCCGCTGAACGTATCGCGCAGCTACCTGCAGAGCGACCAGAACGTCAAGAAGATATCCACCTATATCACCAAGAAGGTGTGCGACCGTCTGCAAAGCCTCTTCAAGAACGACCGCAGCGACTTTGAGAAGAAGTGGGACGACCTGCGCTTGTTTATCCACTACGGTATGCTGTCGCAGCCCGACTTCTATGACAAGGCCAAAGACTTTGCCCTGCTCAAGGATATCGACGGCAAGCACTTCACCTACACCGAATACCAGGAGCTGGTCAAGGGCGAACAGACCGACAAGAACGGCCAACTCATCCTGCTCTACACCTCCGACCCCGAGGGACAGTATGCCTATATCGAGGCCGCCAAAGCCAAGGGCTACAGTGTCCTCGTCATGGACGGACAGTTGGACGCCCCGCTGGTGGGCCTCCTGGAACAGAAGTGGGAGAAGGTGCGCTTCTCGCGCGTCGACGGCGACGTCGTAGAGCGCCTCATCGTGAAGGACGAGACCAACAGTGCCGAGAAGTTGCCGAAGGAAGAAGCCGATACCCTGTCGGCCCTCTTCACCACCGTGCTCCCCAAGGTCACCGGTGCCGAGTTCCACGTAGAGACCGAGGCGATGAGTGCCGACGCACAGCCCGCCTGTATCACCCAGAGCGAGTATATGCGCCGCATGAAGGAGATGAGCCGCCTGCAGCAAGGTATGCAGTTCTATGGCGAGATGCCCGATATGTACAGCATCGTCCTCAACACCTCCCACCGCCTTATCCGCAGCATCGTCGACGACGCCAAGAACAAGGTAGCCGACCGTCTGCAACCCATCGACGCTGAAATCAGCGGACTGCGCGCCCGCGTAGCCACCCTCGAGGAGACCATGCGCGGCAAGAAGGACGACGAGGTGTCGACCGAACAGCGCGACGAGCTCAAGAAGGCCAACGAGTCTATCGAACAGGAAGAAGGCAAGCGCCGCGACATCCTGGCAGAATATGCGGCCGGCAATGCCGTTGTCTCTCAGGTGATCGACCTGGCACTCCTGCAAAACGGACTGCTGCGCGGAGAATCGCTGCAACGCTTCCTGCAACGCAGCGTAGACCTCATCCACTAATTCGCCCTCATCCATCAAGCCCTTTGACACCTATATATTATATATAAGGAGTCAAAGGGCTTTCTTCTTTTCAGGCTACTTCCATTTCCTCGGAGCCTCCTCTGCCTCCCCCATTCCTCCCCTATTCCCTCCCATGACATTTTCCCAAAAACAACTTTTCTCCTGTGGCCTCGCCCTCTTCGCCCTGACAGCCTGCGGGAGCCCCACTCCCACAGGGACGGCCGCCACGCCCGCCCTGACAACGACGGAAGAGCACGCCGCCACCGACAACAGCAACGCCCTCGCCGAGGTGGTCTATACCGCCGCCGACAGTGCCGAGGTGGTGCAACTCCTGCGCGACACGGTGAGCGGCAACGACGTCCTCTACTATGCCCGCCACTTCATCGGACGCCCCTACGTGGCCCACACCCTGGAGGTGGCCGACCCGGAGCAACTGGTGGTCAACCTCCGCGAATTAGACTGCACCACCTTCGTGGAAACGGTGACGGCACTGGTGCTGACAAAACGACAGCATGCTGACACTTTTTCCGACTTCTGCCGCCAGCTGACCCGCCTGCGCTATCGCGGAGGACACCGCGACGGCTACCTCTCACGGCTGCACTACTTCACCTGGTGGATGCACGACAACATAGAGAAGGGTATCGTCTGTGACGCGGCGGCAGGGATGCCCCACGACAACACCCCCATCACCGTTTGCAACCACTACATGAGCACCCACGCCGACGCCTATGCGATGCTCCGGAAGCACCCGGAATGGACCGACAGCATCGCCGCCATGGAGCGTGCCGCCAACGGCGCCGACGGCAGCTATATCCCCGAGCGTTTCACCCGTCTGTCGCCTACACAGCTGACGGAGGTATGCGACGGCGACATTCTGGCCATCGTCACCACAAAAGACGGACTGGACTACAGTCACCTGGGATTTGCCGTATGGGGAAAAGACCAACACCTGCACCTCCTCAACGCCTCATCGGTCTATCACAAAGTGGTGGAAGACAGCGTGACGCTCTACGACTACTTGGCGCGCCGCACGACGTCGGTCGGCATACGCCCCCTCCGCCTCGTCGACGACGCCCGCTGACAGGCGCCGCCGTCGGCCGACACTCGGCTACGTCCCATTTTTTT
Organism: uncultured Prevotellamassilia sp.; assembly: GCA_964640535.1. GTDB lineage: Bacteria > Bacteroidota > Bacteroidia > Bacteroidales > Bacteroidaceae > Alloprevotella. The sequence continues at coordinate 35,115 of CAZXFS010000010.1, forward strand.
CGTAACTTTGCACCCCGAAACAAAACCAACACCATCACATGATTACAGTCTCCAACCTCGCCATTCAGTTTGGCAAGCGTGTTCTCTACAAAGATGTCAACATGAAGTTTACCAACGGTAACATCTATGGCATCATCGGCGCCAACGGTGCCGGCAAGTCTACCCTCCTGCGTGCCATCTCCGGCGAGTTAGAGCCTACCAAGGGACATATCGAAATGGGGCCCGGCGAGCGCCTCTCCGTCCTCTCACAGGACCACTTCAAGCATGACGCCGAAACGGTGCTCGACACCGTACTGGCGGGACATACCGTACTGTGGGACATCATGCAGGAGCGCACCGCCCTCTATTCCAAAGAAGACTTCACCGACGAAGACGGCATCCGCGTAGCAGAACTGGAAGACAAGTTTGCCACCATCGGCGGCTATACGGCAGAAAACGACGCCGCCACCCTCCTCTCCGGTCTGGGTATCAAGGAAAACCTCCACCAGAAACTGATGGGAGAACTCTCCGGTAAGGAGAAAGTGCGCGTCATGCTGGCACGTGCCCTCTTCGGTGAGCCCGACAACCTCCTCCTCGACGAACCTACCAACGACCTCGACCTGGAGACGGTGGAATGGCTGGAAGACTATCTGGGCAACTTTGAACATACCGTGCTCGTCGTCAGCCACGACCGTCACTTCCTCGACCAGGTATGTACCCACACCGTCGACATCGATTTCGGCAAGGTGACGCTCTTCTCCGGCAACTACTCCTTCTGGTATCAGTCTTCGCAGTTGGCCCTGCGCCAGGCACAGAACCAGCGCCAAAAGGCGGAGGAGAAGAAAAAGGAACTGGAGGAATTCATCCGCCGCTTCTCGGCCAACGTGGCCAAGAGCCGCCAGACAACCAGCCGCAAGAAGATGCTGGAGCGCCTGAACGTTGAGGAGATTCGCCCCTCTACCCGCAAGTACCCCGGCATCATCTTCCAGATGGACCGCGAGGCCGGCAACCAGATTCTCGAAGTGCAAGACCTGCGCGCCAGCACCGAAGACGGCACGGTGCTCTTCGACCACCTCAACTTCACCGTAGAGAAGGGCGAAAAAATCGTCTTCATCAGCCACGACCCGCGCGCCATGACCGCCCTCTTCGAAATCATCAACGGCAACACCACGCCGGAAGCCGGCAACTACAAGTGGGGCGTCACCATCACCACGGCCTACCTGCCGCTCGACAATACATCCTTCTTCAACACCGACTTCGACATGCTCACCTGGCTCAGCCAGTATGGCGAAGGCAACGACGTCTACTTCAAGTCGTTCCTGGGACGTATGCTCTTCAAGGACGAAGACATCCTCAAGAAGGTCAACGTCCTCTCCGGCGGTGAGAAGATGCGACTGATGATTGCCCGCATGCAGCTGCGCAACGCCAACTGCCTCATCCTCGACACGCCGACCAACCACCTCGACATGGAGAGCATCCAGGCCTTCAACAACAACCTGAAGCTGTTCCGCGGCAATGTACTCTTTGCCAGCCACGACCACGAGTTTATCAACACGGTGGCCAACCGCGTTATTGAACTGACGCCGAAGGGCGCCATCGACAAGCTCATGACCTATGAGGACTATATGCACGACGAGCGCATCAAATCCCTGCGCGAAGAGCTCTACGGATAAGGCTGGCACGCCTTTTGCACAAAGAAGGGAAAGAACGGTTCACCCCGCGAACCGTCACTCTCCCAACCTCCTTTGAACAAAACAGCACATCATGGAAGAAAATAAGACGACAGACCTTCACGAAGAAGAAACGACAACCATAGACACTGCCGCAGCAGACAGTCAGGAGGCCCCCAACGAGGCCACTCCAGCCGAGGAGCCCTCCGACACCGAAAAACTGGCAAAAGCCGAGGAAGACTTGGCAAAAGTCAAAGACCAGCTGCTCCGCCAGATGGCCGAATTCGACAACTACCGCAAACGTACCATCAAGGAGAAGTCCGACCTCATCCTGAGCGGAGGACAGCGCGTGCTGGAGAGCCTGCTGCCGGTACTCGACGACCTGGAACGTGCCAAAGACAACATGGACAAGGCGTCGGAGATTGAGACGCTCCGCGAAGGCGTAGACCTTATCATCGACAAACTCACCAAGACATTGGCCACCCATGGGCTGAAGAAGATGGACACCGACGGCGCCACCTTCGACACCGACTACCACGAAGCCATCGCCATCACGCCGGCTCCCGAAGAATCCCTCAAAAACCATATCATCGACTGCATACAGCCGGGATATCTGCTGGGCGAGAAGGTGCTCCGTCACGCCAAAGTTGTTGTAGGGCAATAATACATTTATACCATGGCAGAAGAAAAAGATTACTACAAGATACTCGGCGTCGAGAAGAGTGCCACCGCTGACGAAATCAAGCGCGCCTACAAGAAAGTCGCCATCAAATACCACCCCGACCGCAACCCCGGCGACAAAGAAGCCGAGGAGAAGTTTAAGCAGGCGGCAGAAGCCTACGACGTATTGCGCGACCCCGACAAGCGCGCCCGCTACGACCAGTTTGGCGCAGCCGGCGTCAACGGTATGGGCGGCGGCTTCGGCGGCGGCTTCGATGCCGGCGGCATGGACCTCGGCGATATCTTCAGCCGCTTTGGCGACATCTTCGGCGACATGGGCTTCGGCGGCTTCAGCGGCGGCGGACGCCGCGCACAGCGCCCCCAGTTTAAGGGCGGCGACCTGCGCATGAAGGTACGCCTCACCCTCCCCGAGATAGCCACCGGCGTTACCAAGAAGTTCAAGGTGCGCAAGCATGTACCGTGCGAGGCCTGCCACGGCAGCGGATGCGAAGGCAACCACACGCCGGAGACCTGCGAGACCTGCCATGGCAGCGGCTATGTGGTCAGAAGCCAGCGCAGCTTCCTCGGCATGGTACAGACGCAACAGGCTTGCCCCACCTGCCAAGGTACAGGACAGGTCATCAAGCACAAATGTCCGAAATGCAACGGCAACGGCGTCACCGACGGCGAAGAGATTGTTGAAATCAAAATACCCGCCGGCGTCGTAGAAGGTATGGTGGTCAACGTTCCCGGAAAGGGACATGCAGCCCCGCGCGGTGGAATAGCCGGCGACCTGCAGGTGCTGGTGGAAGAGGAGCCGCATCCCGACTTCATCCGCGACGAGAACGACCTCATCTACAACCTCCTGCTGACACTGCCTCAGGCCACCCTCGGCGACAGCATAGAGGTGCCCACCATCAACGGACGCGCCCGCGTCAAGATTGCCCCGGGAACACAGCCGGGCACCGCCCTCCGCCTGCGCGGCAAAGGACTTCCCGCCGTACAAGGCTATGGATATGGCACCGGAGACATTGTCATCAATATCAGCGTCTACATCCCGGAGACGCTCTCGCAAGAGGAGAAACACGTCTTTGAGAAACTCCGGAAGAGCGACAACATGAAGCCGACGGCGTCTATCAAGGAAAAGATCTTTAAGAAATTCCGCAGCTATTTTAGCTAAGCATCATCTACGAGTGACAAGCTGTGAGGCAGTTTGTCACTCGTTTTTTATGAATAACGCCCGCCGTCCTGTCGGCGACGGAGAGGTCTTCAAAATCATTTCTCAAAGAGGATAATCTTCTGCTCAAAGAGGCTCGTTCCCTCCGTCATCCTCCCTGATAGCCCTCCCTCAACAGACTGTCCACGGGCCTTCCGACACCTATTTTCCACCCCCTATGACTTACCAAGAAACACTAAAATATCTCTACGAAGTCACCCCTCTCTTCCAGCAGAAAGGAGGCAGTGCCTACAAGCCCGGACTACAGACAACGGAGGCGCTGGACGCTCATTTCGGGCATCCCCACCGTCGGTATGCCACCCTACATATTGCCGGCACCAACGGGAAAGGCTCCTGCGCCCACACCTTAGCGGCCTATCTGCAACAGCTGGGGTTCCGCACCGGCCTCTACACCTCCCCACACCTGCTGGACTTCCGGGAGCGTATCCGCATCAACGGGCGTCCCGTACCGGAGCAATATGTGGTGGATTTTGTGGAACAAGAACGTCCCTTCTTCGAACCGTTACACCCCTCCTTCTTCGAAGTCACAACGGCGATGGCCTTCAAGTATTTTGCCGACGAGGCGGTAGATATCGCCGTCATCGAGGTGGGCCTGGGAGGGCGCTTGGACTGCACCAACATCATCACGCCCCTCCTCTCCGTTATCACCAATATCAGTCTGGACCACACACAGTTCCTGGGACACACAGCCGCCGCCATCGCCGGCGAGAAAGCCGGCATCATCAAGCCGGGTGTGCCCGTCGTCATCGGCGAAGCCACGGCAGAGACACGCCCGGTATTTGAAGCCGTCGCCCAACGGCAGCAAGCCCCCATCATCTTTGCCGAAGACACGCCGCAGATACTGCAATCCGGCATCACCGACGAAGGGCTTCGACGTTACCGCACACGCAACATGGGCATCTTCGACGGCGTCCTCTCCGGCAGCTACCAGCAGAAGAATGCGGAGACGCTCCTCCACGTCTTTCAACAGTTGTGCCACCTACCACTGATAGCCGAGCGAGGAAATCAAGAAGAACAAGAGGCCGCTCTCCGCGCCGCCTTCCGACAGGTAGACGTTCTCACCGGTCTCCACGGGCGCTGGGAGCAGTTGGGCCAACAGCCGGACATCGTATGCGACGCCGGCCACAACATCGGAGGATGGCAGTACCTCGCCACCACCTTAGGCGATATCCTCGCACAAGGGCGCACCCTCCACGTCGTCTTTGGAATGATGGCCGACAAAGACGTCGACGCCGTCCTCTCCCTCCTCCCTTGTCAGGCACACTACTACTTCACACAGGCCGACCTGCCCCGCGCCATGAAATCGAGCGCCCTGGCCGACCTTGCCGCCCGACATCACCTCGAAGGGACTCACTACAACAGCGTGGCAGCAGCCATTGCTGCCGCCCGCAAAGCCGCAAAAGCGGAAGACTTCATCTATATTGGCGGCAGTTGCTTTGTGGTGGCCGAAGCCCTCCCCTTATTCACCCGACCGTCGCAGTAGGAGCCCCTCTTCGTCTCCCGCCTCCCCATTCCATTCCCTTAACATCGGCTCTCCCCGGGAACTCATGCAGCCCCTTCGGAGAGCCGATGCTACTTTCTTCCATCTCCGCCGGCCGCCCCCTATCTCCGCAGGACGTTCCCCTATCTCCGCCGAACGTCCTGCCCCGACAGCGCTTCCTCCTCCCTTTCCTCCGCCGGCCGCCCCCTGCCTCTTTTTCCTCCATCCCCTCATTTTTCACGAGATGAGAGTCAGAAATGACGGGTGGATAGGTCTCCTGCGTCCAAGATTACGCCCATTTCACCACGCTCCCACAAAAAAACATCCACGCCTTTCAAGAAAAGACGGCCACACTTCCCACAAAAAACGGCCCCTTTACACAAAAATCATGGAGCTGTCGGCAGCGACACCGCGCCAAGAGAACAAAAAAACGGAGTCTGTCGCCTCTTTTCCCATAAAATCGAAGGATCTCTTAGGACGGCGGAACGACGCCTTTTCTCACGCCGCCGTTCCGTTTTCTCTATTATTATAAAAAAGGAGTCCGTTCCAAAAGCGCGTTTCACACGAAAAAAAGCAGGAAAATGTGCATTTTTTTCGTCCGAGACTTGGTGGCTATCGAAAAAGTTCCTACCTTTGCATCGCGTTTGAGAGAAAGCGCTACAACAACAAAGAAAAGCGGAAATAGCTCAGTTGGTAGAGCACAACCTTGCCAAGGTTGGGGTCGCGAGTTCGAGTCTCGTTTTCCGCTCACATAATGAACACAGAATCTCTAATTCGAGCCCAGGTGGCGGAATGGTAGACGCGCTAGTTTCAGGTACTAGTGTTAGCAATGACGTGCAGGTTCGAGTCCTGTTCTGGGCACAGGCTTAGAGGTTTTGAAGGCAACAATGGAGAGGTGGCGGAATTGGTAGACGCGCTACTTTGAGGGGGTAGTGACAATTGTGTCGTGGGAGTTCGAGTCTCCTCCTCTTCACTTGCTCGCAGACGAAGATTTCATTCTATTCCCCATTCAGAATTTCTGAAGGAATGAAATCGTTCTCTGCAAAAAGCGGAAATAGCTCAGTTGGTAGAGCACAACCTTGCCAAGGTTGGGGTCGCGAGTTCGAGTCTCGTTTTCCGCTCACACATCTATGGGATGAGGAATTCCGCATTCTCATAGATTTTTTGTTTATAGGAGCTACGCTCCTCTTTTATTTCCACACATAGGTTAGAGTATATGAACATATATGCGCGGTACTTCGACCAAGACACACTGGTCACCAATCTTGAAGAATTAATCGACTTCCTTTCCTCCATTCACGACATCCGCATCACGTCAGAACTGGTTGACGACATTCGTGAGTATGTCGAGAGCGACTCTCCCTACCCCAAACGCTACAAGATTCGCCCCCGCGTTTATTTTATTCTGATAAAGACCACCGCCGAGAGCCTCGCCGCCTTCAAAGCCAACCGCAAGCAAAACGCCGCCGATGGCCCTTCGCGCCCGGAGAATGCCTCCGACGCCTATACCCGCAAAGAAATCCGCTTGGCACAGCTGACAGAGGAACATCTCGGATGGTATAAAGGAACGGTCGTGTTCAAGCGTGTCATCCTCATCCCCGGCACCGGGAAGTTCCAATATCAAGATACTACCTTCTCGGCATGCGTACTCACCAACAGCGGCCAGGGATGCTACGACGAAATCATCCATCACCTGAAGAACCGCCAGGATATTGATATGCGCAGCCAATTTCCCTCGGCCAAAGGGCAGAATTACCAATTCATTTATCTAGGGACAACCCTCCCCGAGGAACTTATCCCCGAAGGGGTCACGCCGGCCCTCTGCCCGCAAACGGAAGCGAACGAAGAGGAAACGCAGGAAACGTCCAACGAGCCTGCCTAACGACAGCGGCCCGTGGTGCAAAAGCCGTGACACGCCGCTCGCCGCGCACATTTTCCGAACCCACCGCGCAATTCTCAGCAGATTTGCCGGCTTTTATGGCAGGTACTCCGCGCCTTTGCAGCGATTTTTGAAGCACTCTCTTTGCTGGAATTAAAAAAACACGTACTTTTGCACTCGGTTTGGCTCCGTAGCTCAGTTGGATTAGAGCAACGCCCTTCTAAGGCGTGGGTCTAGGGTTCGAATCCCTACGGAGTCACTTCTCGCCGGATGCCACTTACAAGGACAGGACAACGCCTCATGTTGTTCTGTCCTTATTGGTAAAAGGCCCCTTGTTGCGAATCCGGACGAAGGGAGCCTCAGATAGGGGGGAGAGAACTTCCGGTTCAGGTGCAATACTTCCGAGGGAAGCACAAAGCAGTCGGTCTCCGGACTCCCCTATATCAGGCATCTCACAGAAACCACCGAAAGCCGTTATCACTAATAGTGGGTATTGCGGCTCTTCTTGCTTCGGCGTATCTTTGCAAAGAATCCCTTTTAGGGCAGAACTAAACCATATTTGATGAAACTCTCAGAACTCCGGAACGGCCAGACAGTCTATGTGGCACAACTCAACGGAAGTTGGGCCTTCCAGCGCCGTATGGAAGAAATGGGATTTGTCGGCGGGCAAGCGGTGACGCGGCAGTACGCCTCCCCTCTGGGGACGCCCATCCTCTTTTCGATGATGGGGCAGCAAATCTCTCTACGCCTCAGCGAAGCGGAACGCGTCGACGTTTGTCTCACGGAAGCGGAGGCGCAAGCTTTCGAGCCCTCCGAAGCTCCTCATACACCCTCCTCCTCTCCCCACCTCCCCATACGCGCTCAACAGTGTAAAGGAGCGTGTGGCGGCTGCCCGTCGTGTGGACACTCCTCCCATGCAGAGGCGTCATCGCCGTCCCCCTCCGGCCTTCATATCGCCTTGGTGGGAAATCCCAACTGCGGAAAGACGGCCTTCTTCAACGCCGCCTGCGGTGGACATGAGCGCACCGGAAACTATGCCGGCATCACCGTCGGCAGCGTCGACGGCCACCGGGTATGGGAGGGCCATGAACTGCATATCACCGACCTCCCCGGCACCTACTCCCTCCAAGCCTTCAGTCCGGAGGAGGCCTATGTGGCCAACGAACTGGCATCGGGTCATGTCGACGTTATCGTCAATATCCTCGACGTCAACAATTTGGAGCGCAACTTACTACTCACGCTACAACTCAAGGAGCTGGGACTCCCCATGCTCGGTGTCCTCAATCTGTATGACGAGTTTGAGAGCCATCATAGCATTCTCGACATTCCCCAACTGGAGGAACGTCTCGGCATCCCCCTCGTCAAGACCATCGCCAGCCACGGGCACGGCGTAGAAGAGGTGCTCCAAAAAGCCGTAGAGATAGCCCGCCGCGCTGACGACGCCCCTCTTCACGACGCCCACCGACAGACAGCGACGCAGAAGCGGGAGACCCTCCGTGCCCGCCTCGAGAGAGCCATGAGCACCACCGCCCGCGAACACCGCCGGGCCACCCTCGCCCTGCTCGACGGCATCTATACGCGCCATGAGAGTCGCGCCGTACGCACCACCGCCGTCATCGACCGTCTGTTGGCGCGCAGTCCGCTCTCCTACCTGCTTTTCTTTGTTATCATGGGACTGATATTCTATATCACGTTCCAACTGGGCGCCTACCCCATGGACTGGATGGAGAAAGGCGTCGACGCGCTCTCCGCCGTTGCCAATGCGCACATTCCCCGGGGATGGTTGAGAGATCTCCTCGTCGGCGGCATCCTGGGCGGCGTCGGCAGCGTCATTGTCTTTCTTCCCAACATCCTCATCCTCTATTTCTTCATCTCCATCCTCGAAGACTCCGGCTATCTGGCGCGTGCCGCCTTCTTGGCCGACCCTCTCCTGCGCCGCGTAGGGCTTCATGGGAAATCCTTTGTCCCCATGCTGATGGGATTTGGGTGTAACGTACCTGCCGTCATGACGACACGCACCATAGAGAGCCGCAAGAGTCGTCTGCTCACCATGATGACCCTCCCCTTCATGTCGTGCTCCGCCCGCCTCCCCATCTATACGGTATTGGCCGGCGCCTTCTTCCCTCAGCAAGCGGCATGGGTAATGCTCGGCCTCTACACCTTGGGCATCCTCACCGCCTTTTGCGCCGCCGGCACCCTGAGCCACTTCTTTCACCGCAGCGAGGAGAGCCATTTTGTCATGGAGATGCCCCCCTACCGCCGGCCGGTGGCGATCAGCGTACTCCGCCACACCTGGGAGAAGGGGCGCCAATATCTCCGCAAGATGGGCGGCATCATCCTCGTTGCCAGTGTGGTGGTATGGGCCCTGGGATATTTTCCCGCCACCCACGATGACCTCACACCGGCCGAGCAACAAGAACAGTCCTACCTGGGACAGATAGGCCATGCCATCTCTCCGGTCATATCGCCGCTGGGCTATGATTGGCGCTTGGGCGTCGGCATCATCTCCGGCGTAGGAGCCAAAGAATTGATGGTAAGCACACTGGGCGTCCTCTACAACGTACCGGAAGACGATGTTGCCGACGGCAATACCTCCGATGTCGGTCTGACCGCCGCCCTCCAACGCTCGGGGACGTCCTCGGCCAGTGCCCTCAGCTATATGGTCTTCGCCCTGCTCTACTTCCCCTGCCTGGCCACCATTGCCGCCATCCGCGGCGAGAGCGGCCGTTGGCGCTACGCCCTCTTCACGGCGGCCTATACAACGGTGACCGCCTATGTCATGGCGTGGGCGGTCTACCGTCTTGCCGGTTGGTTCTTGGGATAGAAACGCTCACCTATGTTTCTAAGGGATAGATAGTGGCTAATCCACAACTTTTGTCTAAATTTGCAAAGACCGTTTCAAGCCCGTCACCCCGGGCGGCCAACAAATCTCCCCTTACGTCACAGCGACATCATGAAGTTTCTTAAGTTCTTACAGCATATCGGACGCTCCATTGCCCGCCACAAATACTTGTGGACCCTCCTTATATTCCTTCTCATCGTAGGTTTTATCGACGAGAACAGCTTCTGGCAGCGCTACCGACTGATCCAAGAAAACGAGGCGACGGAAGCGGAAGTGCAGGAGTATGAACAACGCTACAACCGCGACCGCAACGAGCTGAGGGGACTGAAGTCCGACCCGCAAGCACGCCTGCGCGTCGCCCGCGAGAGCCACCAGATGCGCTCGCCGGACGAAGACGTATACTACATCGTTACCGCCGACACGGACTCCACCACAACAGCCCATTAAAGATGCATCCCCTCACACGCTTTCAAGCACTCCTTTATTATATCGGCGGCGCTCTCCTCGTCGTGGGCGCCCTGCTTCCTCTTTTCGTAGAAGAATCGGCCGTCATGCCGGGGATCTTTGGACTGGGCGCCCTCCTCTTCTGCTCCATGCAGTTGTTGCAACGTTACGAAGGGCACAACATCGTCATCCGCCGCCTACGCCGCCAACAAATCCTTGGCTGCTGCGCCCTGCTCATCGCCGCCGCCCTCCTCTTCTGCTCCCACTACCACGTCTCCCCCTTCACCGGCGGAGAATGGAAGATAGCCTTAGCCATCGGCGCCCTGTTGGAGGTATACACCGCTTTCCGCCTCCCGGCCGAGATGGAGAAGGAGGCCTGAGACGAAAGACTTTTACTCCCACTCGTTGCTCGGCCGACGCCCCTTCGCGACACGCGGAGTCCTCAGGCAGCTCACTTATTTTCACCTCTTCTTACAAATCTCCCCCTTTGCTTTTACGTTCTTTAGCGACTGTTCGTTGAAGATGCAAAAAAGATTTATTTGCAAGGAATTCTAACACTCCACTTTGCAAATATAGAGAAGAAGGTCGTATATTTGCCCATAATTCCTACTCGCCACAGGGACACCACACGCTCCCTGTCCCCATTCTTTTGGAGCCCGTAGCCGATGACGCACGAGAGAGCGCATTCCCCCTCTTTCCGTCGCTTCGTCTTATCGGCCTCCTATTAAGAAAAAACTATTATGCGCAATATCATCAAGACCCTCTTCGTCCTAGGCCTGTTACCACAGCTCTTCTGCTCGTGCGCCGAACAGTGTTCTATAGCCGGGAACTCCACCGTTGGAAGTCTCGACGGACAGATGCTGTATCTGCGCATCACGCAAAACGGGACGCTCACCTGCGATTTAGACTCCTGCGAGGTGGTACACGGACGCTTCAGCTTCTACAATCGCGTCGACTCCGCCATCATGGCCATGCTCTGTATGGGAGAGGAAAGCCTCATGCCTCTCGTCTTGGAGAATGGCACCATCAGCGTAGAGGTGGACCACGTAGGCCAGCGCATCACCGGAGGGCCGCTCAACGAGAAGCTCTATCACTTCCTGCAGAAGCGCGACCAACTGGAGAACCAGAAATGGGAGCTCGACCGCAAATACATCAAACTGATGCATGAGGGACACTCCATAGAAGATATCAACCAACTCCTCGGGCCGCGCTCCGCCCGCCTCACCAAAGCGGCAGAAGACCTGGAGACCAACTTCATCATCGACAATTTCGACAATCCGCTGGCCTCCGGTTGCTTCATGTGGATATTCAGCAAATACACCATGCCCGTCATGACGGAGCAAATCAAGCGCATCGTCAACGTAGCCCCCTCTCACTTCTTAAACGACCCCTACGTACACAACTACCTCATACGTGCCAAAATGCACATGGCTCAGGAGAGCGAATAACGCACCGTCCTCATTTCCCAGCCGCCGTTGTGCCGAAAGATACTGTCTACACCCTCCGCAGACGCACCGCCCAACATCTGGTGAAACAGGTGTTGGGCTTTTTTACACCGCATACCGCGATATCTATTAGTACTGAGGAAAATAATTATCCGATACGGGGCATTCTCAAAAATAATCGTTAAATTTGCCGATACCTTCGGAGGAGAAATCCCGGAGGTGGCAAAAGGCATTATTAGCTTTCATCCTTTATTCTAAAATCGCCAACAATAGAATTAACGAAAGGACACGAGTGGAGAATGCCCCTTTTTGCTGTAATCGTATCCGTCCGGGCAACCCGCTGCTTGCTCGTCACCATACGTTTACGGTGCGGGGTAATTATTTCCTTCCGTCTTTCGTTAACGTGTTTGGCGATACGTAGAATAAGGACGTGAGTGATAATAGACTCCGCGCCTTTTGTTTATAATACCATAACTAACGCTGAATCCAACGGAGCCTATAAGCATGAAAAACCGGGAAGGCATATGCCTATCATTAAGTCAATCTTTTGGGATCAAGACGACGATAACACCTTAGTCTACTTGTTCCCTTTCAGGGACATCACTTTGGGGAGCGTCCTAACGGTAAATGATGGCCAGGAAGCATACTTCTACAAGAACGGCTCTCTCTGTGACAAGTTTGACGCCGGTCGTTATGTTTTGTCGTCGGCCAACATCCCCCTCCTCAACAAGATTCTCAACCTGCCCTCCGGCGGTGAGTCTACCTTCAAGGCCAGCGTATGGTTTGTGAGCAAGCTGGAAAAGCGCAACCTCTTCTGGGGCGCCGGCGGCCTGCGCGTCATCGACCCCTATTTCCAGGTGCCCGTCAAGATGTCGGCAAGAGGCCAATATGGCATACGCATCAAAGACGGAGGCCTCTTCCTCCTGAAATTTATAGGCACACAGGCCATCGCCACCCTTGACTTGATTTATAACCAGTTTCGCGCCGACGTGGTAGAAGCCGTCAAAGTGTCTATTGCCCGCTTTATGAAAGAAAGCGACATGAATATCAACGAAATAGGAACGGAGTATAAGAGACTGGGAACCGTCATCGCCCAAGAGCTGCAAATGGCCTTCGACGCATACGGCGTGGAATTGCTCAACTTCAATATCGAAGATATCAACATCGACGAGAGCGACAAAGGCTACCAAACCGTCATGGAGGCGATTGCCGAAAAAGCCCGCTTGAATACCTTGGGGGTTGACTACGTCCAGCAGAAACAGATCGACATTGCCCAAACCTTAGCGGGCAATCAGGGCGCCGGCAATTTCATGGGCGCCGGAATGGGACTGGGCGTAGGGCAGCAGATGGGACAAATGATGGGACAAGTGATGAACCACCATCCGCTGAACGCAACAGCGTCAATGCCAACGCCACCTCCGCAGACGGCCTTCTATGTGGCTGTCAACGGACAAACGACGGGCCCGTTTCAACTCGACGCGTTACAACGAATGATAACGAGTGGCAACGTAGTAGCCGGCACGCAGGTCTATAGAGTCGGCGGAACGGCTTGGACCACAGCTTCGCAGGAGCCGGAACTGGCACAACTACTCTCCGCGATGACTCCTTCCTCGCCACCGCCCCCACCGCCGGGAGTATAAGGCGGTTCCAACGAGGAGGACGCCCTACTTTCTGAAAAAGAACCGACACTCGGTGGCTTTCATGGCTCTGCGGCCATCGTCCTCCGACTCTTTCGGTCACAGAGCTCGCTACGCCCCCCACTCTTCCGGCGGCGCGACCTCACGGAGGCCCCAAAAGCCAACGCGCCCCTCCCAAGCACTACGCTATCCCCTCTCATACGTCATCCTAACCATCTCCATCACAATGAAAACAAACCTCTCACTCCTCATAGCCGTCGTGGGTATCAGCCTCGCACTGTTCCTCCTCTTCCAACTGATCTTCGGCGAGATCATCGCATTAATGATTTGGAATGTGACGACGGGCATCGTTGCAACGCTACTTCTCTCACTCAATTTCTACACCGTGACGTCTACGTCGTCCAACACGGTGCGGCGCGCCGCATCGCTGACAGGAAGCAACTTGTTGGGCATCGGCCTGTTCCTGTGGACGCTCTTCTTTACGTTTTTTCTGGGAGACTACAAAGATGCCGAACGCGGCCTGACCACCCTCTACATCGGCTATCTCATCTGGCTCATCGTATGCGGCGTCATCTGGTTTGTCGGCAACCGAGGCGGCGCCGTCGCAGAAGCCCATAACGCTGTCGTTCAGCACCACATCGACGACAAGTCCGACCTTATCCATACGGTCAAAGCCATCAGTCAACAACTGTCCGCCTCACAGCCGCAACTGCACCGACAGCTGCTCCCCACCATCGACCTCCTACGTTCACTCCCTCACAGCAAGGCGAGTGATGCCGGTTTGTCGGCATCTATCTCAGCCCTACAAACGGCCGTAGCTGCCAACCATACGGAAGAAATAAGTACCGCTATCAACGAACTCAACAACCATATCACCCTTTTAAAAATCTAACATTATGGCTGAAACCATCAAATGCCCTGATTGCGGTGGAACAAAATGCACCGCCGTCGCCCCCAACCAGTACACCTGCCGATACTGTGGAGCGTCATTCACCGTAGACGCCCCGGAAGCTCCCCAGCAGCCCCAGCCACAAGCCGCTCCCCAGCAGCCCCAGGTGGTCATCGTACAACAGCCTCAACCCGCGCCACAACCCCAACAGCCCTACCAGCCGCAAATAGTAGGGACAAGGACGAGAGGCGTAGCCGCCCTGTTGGCGTTCTTCCTGGGATTCATTGGGGGACACTATTTCTACCTTGGAAAGACGGGAACCGGCGTCGTGATGCTCCTCTTCTGCTGGACGTTCATTCCGGGTATCATCTCCATCATCGACTTCATCCGCTTCCTCTGCATGAGCAAAGCGGAATTCGACCACCTCTACAATCGATATTAAGAGGGTGGCGTCCCATCGGTACGGGCCTACTTCGGTTTTTCTGTGAGACGGCGCCTTCCGCATCTGTCGGCCTGCCCGGCGACAAGAGGCGGCCGAAAGCCCTATGCTGTCCATGAGACAGGGCCTCCCATCGTAGAACCACCCCGCCTCCGGACGCACATCCCTATCACGCCCCTACCGCCCCGCATCGCGGGCGGCCACATGGAGGGCCGATTCCACTCAAAGGAATCGGTCCTCCCGCTTTTTTTGACTTTTTCCCAAAAAAAATAAGATTATCGGACGTTTCCGCAGAAATATCTTGACACACAAGAAGGAATGAAAACGCGGAAAAGAAGCCGAAACGGGCGGATTTTATTTACATTTCTCTACTTTCGTATAGGTTTAATCACTTAAAATTATAAAATCCACACAATCTATCAACTCATTTTTACCTTTCGTTGCACTTATTCCACGAAAAAACGAGCCTTTTCATGGAATGAGAAGTGTATCTGAACGTTAAAATATGACGGAAGCGAGGCCGAATGTGCGGTAACAGGAGCGCGGTGGAACAAGTCCCGGATTTGTCGGAACAAGTCCGGGACTTGTTTTTTCTTCTCCGGGACTTGTTGTGACGCACGGCGGCCCCGAAGCCACGCGCCTTTTGACAGCATATGGCAAAAACGGAGCTTTTTTTAACACTTCAGGAAGCCCGTGAAGACGATATTGGGACGTAGGATAAGGCGGGGCCGGAAAAAACGCATTCTCGCGGCCTTCACGCACGGTTTTACACCCTCTCTCGCTTCACGATAAGCAACGATAACTGTACGGCGCCACGACCGACGAAAGAGGAGAAAGAGCGGTGGACCGGAGGATTCTCCGGATATTTTGCGAGTGGTAATCTAAAAATCCGTACATTTGTATCGTTCACACACTAATACCGCAAAACGATACAAATCACGGACATAAAAGAATTTCAGTGTCGCCGATTGTGCCTGATAGTATGTCTTTCAGGAATATTCAGCGGGAATGCACAAAACTATACCGTCGGCAAGAGCGAAGACTACTGCGACTGGGAGGAATTCGTCAATACGTATACGGAGGAGGTCACCACCGGCAGCGAGGGCGAAGAGGACGTCGCGTCCCTACTCGAACAGTTGGAGCAGATGCACGCCGCACCCCTCAACATCAACAGCGCCACGCGCGAAGAACTGCTGCAAATCCCCTTCCTCCGAGCGGAACAAGCGGATTCGCTCATCGCCTATCGACAAAAGAAGCACTATCTGCTCTCGTTGGGCGAGCTGCAACTCATCTCTACCTTCGCCTACGAAGACCGTCGCCGTCTCTCCTTGTTTGTCTATGCCGGCGACACCCTCCGGCCACCGCTATCACTCCGCCAACGGATATTCGCCGGCAGCAACGAGCTCTCTACCCTCCTCGGCATTCCGTTCTACCAACGTGCCGGATATCGCCACTACTCCGACGAGATACTGGCCAAATACCCCAACAGGGTCTACCACGGCAACGCCTTATCCCACACCCTGCGCTTCCGTCATCAACGCGGCGAGGCCCTCGCCTATGGCATCACCCTACAAAAAGATGCCGGAGAACCCTTTGCCAAAGAGGGCAACTATCCCTACGACTACCTCTCGGCCTACACCTATTTCACCACACGGGGAGGACGGGAACAGTATTGGCTGGGCGACTACAACCTCCACTGCGGACAGGGACTCCTCATCGCCGGAAACGCCTTTAAGAGCAGGAGCAGTCTCATCGAACAGGACGCCACCGCCCGAAAGGTCGTCACGCCACACACCTCAACGACGGAAAGCGGATTTATGCGCGGCGCCGCCGTGATGTTGACCCGCCACCACGCGCGGCTGACTTTGTTTGCCTCCTGTCAGCCTGTCGACGGGAATTTGAAGAACGACACCCTCGTCACCCTCTATACCGACGGGCTACACCGCACAACAGCCGAGCTGCAACATCGCCGCGCCGCCACCTTATGGACGGCGGGAGGGCACTGGGAGTACCGGAAACAGCGGGGTGGCATAGGTGCCTCGCTCCTCTACGACCGTTATCGCTATACGGTATGGCCTACCCTACGCACCTACAACCGCTACTACCTGCGCGGAAAGACGGCGGCAGGAGGGAGCATCGACTACTATCTACGACGACGGAGGATGAGCATGCAGGGCGAGGCCGCCCTCGACAAGGGACTACACCCGGCCCTCCTCCACACCGTCCGCTACGCCCTCCGCCGCTCTGCGTCGGCGACCGTCCAGGTGCGCCATTTCTCCTCACGCTATGTGGCACCACACGCCAACGCCCTGAGTCAGAACGCCCGCATACAAAACGAGACCGGACTGCTCATGGGGCTCTCCCTGCGTCCGACACAACGGTGGGTGCTGGCCTCCTATCTCGACTTGTTCTACCACCGACGCCCCATCTACCGCGCCTCGCGCAACGACAACAAGGGGATGGAGCTCTGGGTAAAAGCAACCGTCACCTGCTCGCCGAAGGTCTCCCTACAACTGTCACACAAGTGGAAGTCGCGGCAGCAAGACATCACCGGATATGCGGGCACCCTGCAATATGTGACGACCCATCGCTCCCGCCTGTCATCGACCTATCGCCCCGGCGCGCATTTCAGCATCTATGCCGCCGCCGACATGGCACTCTCCCTCACGCAGACGTCAGCGATGACAAAGGGGTGGATGCTTTCCACACGTATCTCCACCACCCCCTCCTCCCATCTCACCATAGCCTGGTTTTCCGCCCTCTTCTTCACCGACGACTATGCCACACGCCTCTATGCCTACGAGCCGCAGATGCGCTATAGTTGCGCCTTCCCCTCCTTTGCTTATCACGGAGTGAAGACATCGGGGGTGATTACCTACAAAATCCTCCACAACACGCTCCATCTCTCGATGCGTTATAGCGGTTGTCACTACTTCAACCGTTCCTCCATCAGTTCGGGGACACAGCTCATCGACAGTGCGTCGCAAAACGACGGGGCTCTTCAACTCTTATGGAAATTCTAACCATGAAACGCCGTCCTCACCCACTACCAAGAGGTTTTCGCAAGAGAGAAGCCCTGCTGCACCCGCTGACAGCCTACCCGCTGCTGCGCTTGCTGCTTCCCTATATGCTGGGGATCGTTTTGGGAGAGGGCATCTATCCGGCGCTCGCTTCCTATCCATGGCCGCTATGGGGCAGCGGAATACTCCTACTGCTCTCCACCGTGGGCCTCATCAGCCGACAGGGGAGACTGGCGGCACCGGAGCGGCCGAAAGGAGGCGGCGTCTTTTCCGCCACGCAGCTGTCCGTCCTCACAACGATAACGACTTCCACGCTATGCCTGCTGGCGGGGGCACTGCTCGTCACGGCACAGCGACGAGCCACCGACATCCACTGGCCCGCAGCGCCACAGACCTACCGCGTGATGGTGACACAAATGCCACGAGAAGCCCCTCATAGTCGCACCTTCATCGGAAAAGTGCTCCGTGGCGCACAGAGAGGGGCTCTCGTACAATGGAGAGTCAGCGGAGACACCCTCGCCACCATTGCCCCCGGCGACATCTTGTGGATGCGGGCAAACATACAACGGCTGACAGCCACCGGGAATCCGGGGGACTTCGACTACGCGGCATGGCTCCGCCGACAGGGCGTCAGCGGGACGGCGTTCTGCCCGTCGACATACTGGAAGAAGGTGGAGCACCCGTCGGAGAGGCCGCCACTCGCCATTCGTCTCCTACGGCTCCGTCAACAGTTCGAGAGGCCCTATCACGACTACTTTCGGGGGAGCCATCTGGCCATCATCTCCGCCCTCACCCTCGGCGACAAGACGGGCATCGATACCGCCACCCGCCAACTATACGCCGCCGGGGGCATCAGCCACATCCTGGCCCTCTCCGGACTACACCTCAGCATCCTCTACGCCCTACTGATGTTTTTCGTCGAGAGATGCAGCCGCCATTACCACCTGCACGACATGGCCACACTGTTGGCCCTCATCGCGATATGGGGTTTCGTCCTGCTCACGGGGCATCCCTCCTCGCTGCTACGTGCCGCCATCATGTTTACCCTGCTGCAGCTCATACAATACTTCCACCACGACGCGGCGCCCGTCAACCACCTCATCATCGCCCTCAGCCTCCTCCTGTTGGTATCCCCGACGTCGCTCTTCGATATCGGCCTGCAATTCTCGGTGCTCTCTGTCACGGGCATTCTCCTTCTCAGCCCTCGCATGGCCCTACAAAAGCCGATGGCGGTGCACCCGCTCCTGCGCAACCTCTACCAATTAGGTGTCACGTCCATCGCCGCCCAACTGGCAACGCTGCCACTCGTGGCTTATTATTTCCACACCATTCCGCTCTACAGCCTCCTCATCAACCTCATCGTCGTCCCTCTCGTAGGGCCCCTCCTCTGCCTGTCGCTCCTCTTCTTGGCCGTTCCATGCTTGCGTAGCCTCTCCGCCGTTTTGCTCAACCACCTCCTCGCCTTCATCGAACACCTCTGCCAATTCTTCACCCACCTGCCGGGCGCCACATGGCAAGTATTCCCCTCCCTCCCCCTTACCCTCCTCCTCCTATTCTTCCTACTACACACCCTGTTCTTCTGGCCGAAGCGCCCCTCACAACGACGTCGTACGCTCTATCTGGGCCTCGGCATCCTGCTCCTCGCCACCGGTTATGAGGGCTACCGACGCCGCCCCGACGCCTTATCACCGGAGATCGTCGTATGCCATGTCTACGGTCGCCCGCAGATTCACTTCATCCACTCACGACGCCACTCCTACCTATGGCTCCCGGAGGAGCCCCGCACAGACAGCGTCGCCGCCACCCTGCGGGTACGTGCCCTCTGGGCCTCACGAGCCATGACACCGCCGGAGGTATTCTCCGACCACCTCCTCCGCCGCGACCTTCTCTCACAACACCATGTCACGACATTCTCCGGGTGTCGCATCGCCGTCCTCGGTAGCCAATGCCTCTCTACGCCGCCCCGGCGCCCCCTCCCCGTAGACTACCTCCTCGTGGCCAACGACTGCCGCATCCCTCCCTCCGTGGCTTTACAATACTTCCGCCCCCACCACCTCATCTTGTCAGGTGCGCTGCGCGAGTGGGTACGCCAAGCGTTCCAAGACGCCGCCACGCAACAACACCTTCCCGTTTACAATATGCAAGAGAGCGGAGCACTCCACATCTCCCTTACCGCGTCACACTGTCAACCGTAGAGGGAGGCGCCGGCCCTCGCGACGACGATTCCACCATGAGCCTCTTCATACCGCCGACCGGAGGCGAAGATGCCAACGTCCATAGCTCATTACCGCACCGCTATAAAGCCATGTATGGAAAGGGAGAAGAAAAATAATTATCTCAAAATAAGAAGACAATCAAAATACAGTTTCATACTAAGCGCATCACTCCATCCCATCCACCTCTGTCTCTCCTCAAGAAAACGTCCTTATACATTCTTTCTCCTGCGCCCACCCTTCGTACTATTGTCACACGCCGCCTGCCCCCCTCATCATTTCCACGCCACCCCTCTTCATCTTCCACTTTTTTACCTCTCCATCTTCTTCACCGATACAAACACGAGAAGAAGGCCGCCCCGCCGTCCTCTCCACCGATTCTCCCCACAAGAAGGACGTTCACCGTTTAGAAAGATAAATTCTGCCCTTCGTCGTCCCTTTTTCCCCTTGAAA
Organism: uncultured Prevotellamassilia sp.; assembly: GCA_964640535.1. Classification (GTDB taxonomy): domain Bacteria; phylum Bacteroidota; class Bacteroidia; order Bacteroidales; family Bacteroidaceae; genus Alloprevotella. Next base: position 55,402 of record CAZXFS010000010.1, read on the forward strand.
AACGGCCCGAAATAGCAAACAAAACTTAAAAAGCAGGCAAAATCGGGCTTATCTCCCGAAAAAAGCGCCCAAAAGTGACCATTTTTGCCCCTTTTTCGATAGCATAAAAACGAACATTACTAATTATATTTCAGCAAATTACAACAAAACAGCCGCGCTGAGAATCGAAAATAAATCAGCCACTCACATTCTCTCCGGGAAAAAGCCACGCATTTCCATTCTGCACATTTTTCTCGCGTCGGAAGAGCAACGAAGCATCCTTTAACATTTTAAAATCAAAAGCTAATCAACAAAGCTATTGAAGATTTACATTTCACACGGTTTACAAATGAAAATCGCAATGAGTGGCGTATCAACTTTACAAAGGCGTATTTAGATTTACACCACGAAATATTTTTGATTCATATACCTCGTTTTATAAATATACAGCAGAAAATATTCACACTATGGCATTATCTTCCAACGAATTATACAATTATAAAGCATAAAACGTAGTCTCTGTTGTGCGGAATACTACACTTATCCAATAACAGCGCCCCGTTTTATTTTTTTAATAGGCCATATCATCCATACAGTCAGCATATTACACAGATTAGGGGAAGTATTTTATAGGACTCATTAATTGTCAACCCTGCATTGTTCTCATTTTTACGTTTACATATCAAAAAACAAACAGCTACGACTTCAATAGAAGCAAATCGGCGATTTAGATTTACTTATCAAAATGCAATTCAGTTTTTTGTTCCTCTCAAAAAAATGATATACCTTTGTAAAACATCCGGGAAAGCTGTCATTTTTAGCAAAGATAAGCACCCCACAAAGCTTCCTCACGATAACGCGCCATTTCCGCCACACGCGACGCCGAAAAGTAAACAAATATTTACACTTTTGCCAACGGCGAGAAACCGCCACAAAATCAGAGGTAAGCGCCGCCGATGGACGTCGCCCGCATGCCGCGGAGAGAAAAAAGCACGCCGCGGCGAGAGGACGGGAGCTATTCGCAAAATAGCAGAGGAGTCTCGCCCCAAGGCGAGTTCAGGAGGAAGGGCCTCCCCCGATAGGTTCGCCCACACTCCACAAAGGACGGACGGAACGAGGCGTCCTCCGGGCGCCAACGAAAGCTCCGTAGACGCGCCATCCTCCCCTACCCTCCACAACGAAGCGAAGAGAAACGAAAAAAGTATCAAATACGTAACAACTATAATAAACTACAATAAAATAATACTACGATGATCAATAGAATTCGGCAGATTATGGAACAGGCGGAAATGTCCCAGCAAGACTTTTCCACCACTCTGGGGATTTCCGCCGCATCGCTCTCCAGCATCTTTAACGGCCGCACCAATCCCACCAACAACCACGTCATGGCGATTCACCGTGCCTTTCCTCAAATCAACGTCAACTGGCTGCTCTTCGGGGAAGGGCCGATGTATAGCGACGAAAACGAGCCAGACAGCGAGGGGACGACTGTCACCAATGAAGAGGGAGCGACATCCGCAGACGGGCATGTCGTCAGCACTCCGGAACCGCTCAAGCCGCTACGCAGTGCAGAGACGCGTTCCGCAACAGAAAACAAAAAAGCGTCCGCCGGTGACACGCTTCCCACCTGGAACCCGGGAAGCATTCGCCCGCGAAAGATTAAAGAGATACGCGTCTTCTATGACGACGGCACCTACGAGGCCTTCTCGCCCTCCTTCCGATAAGACGACAGCATCCTCTCAACGCGAAAGAGCGGCCACTACCCGATTCGTAGTGGCCGCTCCTTCGCGTTTTGGAAACGACAGAAGCTGTGATGCGTATTTTTGCGATTCTCCGGCGCTTCAGAGGGCGCATTTATCGCTATAACGCAGAGATAATAAGCCGATTATACCTATAGCACGCCACTTTCTTAGTGCAAGATAAAGAAGAGGAGTTCGCGCAGTAATTCGCCGGAGTCGGTAGCCGGATTGTCTACGCCTTTAGAGCGGGCGTCTGTACGCCGTATCTCCGCAATAATCTTCATCACCTTCACGCCGGTATAGTTTTTCATGGCCGGGAGGACGTTGCGCCGCACCTGCCAGTCCGTCTGCCCCAGCCAAGCGGCGATGCCCCGCTCTGTGCGTTCCGGGGCATAGTAGGCCAGCATCAAGTGAGTAAAGTATTTAAACAGCATGGGGAGTATCTTCTGGATACTATTGACCTTTTTATTTTTCTCAAAGTTATCTGCGATGAGCATCACGCGTGCCACATCCTTATTCCCCAAAGCATCCTGCAGTTCAAAGACATTAAACTCCCTGCTGAGCCCTACATGATGCGTCACGAAGTCCGGAGAGATGACACGCTCGCCCGGTGACAGCGCGATACACAGTTTATCCAGCTCGCCCGCCATCCGGTTTAAGTCGCTCCCTACAAAATCCGCCATCATCTGCGCCGCGGCCGGTTCTATGGCCACCTGACGTCGCCGCAAGTAATCCGCGACGAAGTCCGGGAGCTTATTGTCGTACACTTTCTTCGACTCAAAGAGCACGCCCGTCTTATCCAACAGCCCGGCCACCTTTGTGCGACGGTCTATCGTTCCTCCCATGTAGCAGAATACCAGGACGGTCGACGGTTGCACGCTTTTCAGATAAAACTCCAGACGCTCCATCTTATTCAGGCGTTGTGCTTCCTTCACCACGACCACCAGGCGTTCCGCGCCCAGGGGGAAGCCCCTCGCCGTCGTGATGATGGTATCCACATCCGCTTCCGCGCCGAAGAAAGTCATCAGGTTGAAGTCGCGTTCCTCCGGTCGGAGCGCCATATCCACAATCAGTTCCGTCAGGCGATCGATGTAATAACTCTCCTCCCCCATCAAGAAATAGACCGGGGCGAGATGCCCGGCGCGCACATCGCGCACGATGGCGTCATAGGTGAGTACACTTTTTTTCTTTACGGGAGTAGCGGAAGAAGCCATTAGGAATTGGAAGTTTGTATCTGGGAGGAAGAAGGGACACCCACCGACCGCCGACAAAGGCCGGTGGTAGCCCTATAATATATAGGTGTGTGCAACGGATGAGTAGGAGTGTGCAACGGATGAGTAGGAGTGTGCAACGAACATATCAGAGAGTGCGGTCTACCAGTCGTATTTCAGATGCTTCACCGTCTTACGCTCACCGATGATCAGTTTCATTGATTCGATCCCCAGGCGGACATGCGTCGCGGCGAAGTTCGATGTCACGCGGCGGTCACTCTCATCCGTTTTGATGCCGTCGGGCACCATGGGATTGTCAGATACGAGCAGGAGTGCCCCGGTGGGGATATGATTGTAGAAGCCGCAGGAGAAGAGGGTTGCCGTCTCCATATCGACGGCCATGGCGCGCGTCTTACGCAGGTAGCTCTTGAAGTCTTCATCGTGTTCCCACACCCGTCGGTTGGTGGTATAGACAGTGCCGGTCCAGTAGTCGTAACTATTGTCGCGCAGAGAGGTCGACACGGCGCGCTGCAACATAAAGGCAGGCAGCGCCGGCACTTCGGGAGGGAAGTAGTCGTCGGACGTACCCTCGCCACGGATTCCCGCCAACGGTAGGATGTAATCGCCCAAACGGGTCTTGTCGGAGATACCGCCACATTTCCCCAGGAAGAGACACGCCTTCGGTGCCACGCTACTGAGCAAGTCCATCATCAGTGCGGCATTGGGGCTACCGATACCGAAGTTGATCATCGTAATATCCCCGGCGGTCACGGCCCGCATATTGGCATCGAAACCGGCATGGGGGATGCCCATCTCATCACAGAAGAGGTCGACATAATTATTGAAGTTGGTCAGCAGGATATACTGCCCAAAGGATTCCAGCGGCATTTTAGTGTAACGGACGAGCCAATTACCCACGATTTCTTGCTTCGATACCATAAGTTTTTGTATTTTTGTGGAGAACAGACGGAGGTGCGTTGCCCCGACAGCCCTCCCCGCAAGGAGGGATTCGGGCCGACGTATTCCGGTGAGAACTACTCTGCAAAAATAACGAAATGATTTCATTCAACCTACCGACATACGCTATAAAAACCACACAGCGAAAGGGGCGCACCGCCATCTATGACATCCTTCGCCGAAGGTATGTGGCGCTCACGCCGGAGGAATGGGTGCGCCAGCATTTCATCCACCACCTCATTGAGCACAAGGGATACCCCCAGGCGTTATTGGCCAATGAAGTCGGTCTCACCGTCGGCGGCGTCATGCGGCGCTGCGATAGTGTGCTCTATCACCATGAGGGTGGCCGCCCCCGCATCATCATGGAGTTCAAGGCCCCCACCGTCGCTATCTCCCAGGCTGTTTTTACGCAGATAGCGTCTTACAACAGTGTACTTCGCGCCGACTATCTCTTTGTCTCCAACGGTCTCCGGCATTATTGCTGCCACCTTGATTACGTCGCCGGGACCTCCCGTTTCTTACAAGAGATACCTGCTTACGACGAACTCGTGTAAGCAGGTATCTCCTTATTACAACCTCTTGATAAAACGTTATGGCAGGACGAAATCGAGGGTGAGCGGCAGATGGTCGCTGAAGCCGCCCAGATAATGTGTGCCGACATAGGTGCGCCACGGCTGTTGTCCTCCGTGTGCTTTGTCCGTTGTCAGGAGGAAGGCGGGCGCAAAGATATGGCAGAGACTCCGTCGCGTATAGCAGGCGGCGTTCTCGTCCAGCAGGCTCCCGCTCACCATTATCTGGTCCAACGTATTCCACTGTCCTTTATATTTATATGTACCGTACACCTCTCCTTCCTGCAAATCGGCGGAAAGCACATAGAGGTCGCGTTCCGACACCTCCGGAAACGTTTTTTCGTTGGTGAGCGCTTTCGCCCCCAAGGCCGTCGAGATACTGGCATCGCGGCATTCATCGTTGAAATCGCCCATTATCAATAAGCGTCCCTCTCCGCGCACCTGCATCAGGCTGTCTGCATAATGTCGCAACGTGCGTCCCGCCGTCTGCCGAAAGCGCTCCACAACCTGAGTGCCGCCGCGGCGACTGGGCATATGACACACCAACACATCCAGCGTATCGGCGGTAGGCAGGAGGCCGCACACATGAAGAAAGTCACGCGTCGGGCGCCCATAGTCCGCATCGACGGGGACGCCGAGGTCTTCCGCCTGCAACACCCGGAAGCGCTCCGGCTGGTAGAGCAGTCCTACATCCACGCCACGACTGTCGGGCCCGTGGGTGATGAGATAGCGATAGCCCAGACGGTGCAGGCGTGTATGCTCCGTCAGGTCGCGCAATACGCTGTCGTTCTCCACTTCGCAGAGCCCCACCAAGTCTACGGGGCTCTCGCCGCCGGCGGCCGCTATCACGCGGCAGAGCTGTCCCAGTTTTTTGAAATAACGTGCTTGTCCCCACGCCCGCTCCGCCGAGGGCAGGAATTCGTAGTCGTCGCACCCGGCGTCGTGGCAAGTATCGAAGAGGTTCTCCACGTTGTAAGTCATCACGCGGAAACGCTGTTGCCCATAGGTGCCGATGGAGCACATGAGGACAAATATAATAAGGAGTGATATTCTATTCATAACAGTGAGGGTTGAGCCATTGACGGTCACACAGTATCTCGTGCCTATACTGCCTTTCCCAATGGCGGAAGAATCATTCATGATGGTAGGGTTCTCCGCGCAATATCGTCATGGCGCGGTAGCATTGTTCTACAAAGAATAAGCGCACCATCTGATGCGAGAATGTCATCCGCGAGAGCGATATCTTCTCACGGGCCAGAGCATAGATATCCTTGGAAAAGCCGTAGGGGCCGCCGACGATAAACACCAGACGCCGCGCGCCTACCGCCTGCCGTTGCTCCAGGAAGCGGGCGAACTCCACCGAGCGAAATTCCGTCCCTCCCTCATCGAGGAGCACCACGTGGTCGCCATCACGCAGACTCTTGCGTATCAGTTCTCCCTCGCGCTCCTTCTGTTGTTCGGCGGTCAATGCCTTCGTATTCTTCAGTTCCGGAATGACCTCCAGTTCAAAGGGCACATAGTGTTTCAGCCGGGTGACATAGTCGTCGGTCAGCGTCCGGAGCGCGGCGTCGACGGTCTTACCGACCACCAATAAATGCAGTTTCATCGTTCACGTGTTAGGGTGGGCTGTCTATCCGGCAGCGGGGAGGAAGGGAATGCTCTGCTAAAGAACGTCGAGGATAAGAGAGAAAACGCCAACGGCCATATGGCCGCCTGACGCCAAAGACGATAAGCATAGAGAGACAACCACCCGCCTGGCGCCGTCGTCGAGGAGTCACACAAGACGCCTCGCGGATAGCTTCCCTTCGCAACAGCGGCAATACCGCCACGCCATCGCGCACACGGTATTGCCGCTGAGGGAGGGCCGGTCATGAGCAGCCCGTATTGTTTCGAGGCGACGAGCGTTCATCGCCTCACTATTTCGTGGCGCGTCAGGCCTTCGTCGTCTTGCGGATAGTGCGACGCTTCGGTTTTTCCTCTTCGGGCTTCTCTATTTTCACGCCTGCCAGTTCAGCATCAATCATAATACGTCCGCAATATTCGCACACGATGATTTTCTTACGCATACGAATGTCCAACTGACGCTGAGGCGGAATCTTGTTGAAGCAACCACCGCAGGCATCACGCTCTACATAGACGATGCCCAGGCCGTTGTGGGAGTTGTTGCGAATGCGCTTGAAGGCAGCCAGCAGGCGCGGCTCTATCGACATTTCCAGCGTCTTGGCCTTCTCGCGGAGCTTTTCTTCCTCCACTTTGGTCTCTTCCGTGATTTCGTCGAGCTCCGACTTCTTCACTTCCAGGTCGGCGCGACGGTCGGCCAACTGCTGATTGCAGTTTTCCACCTCATTGCGCTTACTCTCGATGACACGCTGTGCCTCACCGATACGCTTATTTTGCAGTTCCACCTCCAGACTCTGGAATTCGATTTCCTTCGTGAGCATGTCATACTCACGATTGTTCTTCACGTCGTTGAGCTGCTTCTTATAGTTCTCGATGGTGCCCTCAGCGTTGGCAATCTTTTGACGCTTAGCGGCGATATCGGCCTCCAGGGCGGCAATCTCCTCGTTATGCTTGCCCATGCGCGTGGTAAGTCCCTCGATTTCGTCCTCCAGGTCACTCACCTCCAGCGGGAGCTCTCCGCGCAGGGTCTTGATCTTATCAATCTGCGACAGCATGGTCTGCAACTGATAGAGATTTTTCAGTTTCTGTTCCACCGACATATCGGCGGCATCTTTCTTTGTAGCCATATTATAATATTGTGTGTTTACTTGACTATATCATATACCGGATAGGGTTTGTCGTCACGGCGTTCTTCACCAGTCGGAGCGTAGGGGCGACACGGTGCAGGATGTTGTATAGCAAATCCACCGTAAACCGCTCGCTCTGGTAATGCCCCATCACGCCTATCCATAGTTCCTCCTCGTATCCGAAGTAGCGATGGTAGCCCATCTCTCCGGTGAGGAATACGTCGGCGCCCTGCTCCACGGCGGTTTCCAGCAGGAAGTCACCGGCGCCGCCACAGAGGGCCACGCGCTGCACCATCCGTCTCGGCCCGTCGTTGTGTTGCAGGCAAGCGATGCCAAAGGTTTCTTTCACCGTTTTCAGGAAGTCCATCGGCGCCACCGGCGTTGTCAGCGTTCCTATGAGCCCACTTCCGCCACCACCTCCCGGCTGTGGGAGCAGGAAGGCTGTCTCTGTCAGTCCGAGGCGTGCCGCTATCTCATGATTGACGCCACCCGGGGCATTGTCCAGATTGGTGTGTGCCGCATAGACGGCCACCCGTTGGAGAATGGCCTGCTGCAGACAGCGCGTCACCATCCGGCGGTCATCGACGCACTTCACGCCGCGAAACAGCAACGGGTGATGTGCCACTATCAGGTTGCACCGTTGGCGCACGGCTTCTGCTATCACAGTCTCCGTGACGTCCAAACACAATAAGACCCCTGACACCTCTTCCGTCTCTGTTAATCCAATCTGCAGGCCGGCATTATCATAGCCTTCCTGAAGCGGCAGAGGCGCGAACTGTTCAAGGGCCGCAGCGACTTCCTTTATATTCATTGTCTTATCGATTTTCTTCGATGCTGCAAAGATACACAAAAGATGGGAACTACACAAGCTCGAACGATGTTACGTTTTTCTTTGCCACGACCGCGTTGCCCCTCCACATCTGCCATCCTACCTTCACCGAGGGACTGTACGGATTGCCCGCGGCCCTCTCGCGTAATTCCGGGCCTGGATTTGTCTATTTTTTCTTAGGGCACTCCGGCTGTAGAACCGGCTATAAT
>CAZXFS010000011.1:0-58046 GCA_964640535.1 uncultured Prevotellamassilia sp.
GATTTCACAATGGACCAGTTTGACAGCGATTCAGTAACGCTTGCATCTGCAATGATCCGTGATTGACGTGCGCAACCCCTCGGCCATCGTGGAGCACGAAGCCACCACCTCCAAAATCTCCGCCGAACAACTCTTCTACTGCAACCAGCGCGGCATCCCCACCGAAGAGGCCGTCGGACTGATTGTCAACGGCTACGCCAAAGAGGTGATGAACAAGCTCCCCATGGAATTTGCCGTCGAGGCCCAGCGCCTGCTCTCCCTCACCCTCGAAGGCACCGTCGGCTAATTCTAATTGATAATTGATAATTGATAATTGAAAATTGAAAGTCCCGGAGTTGAAAGTCTTTTAGTTTTCAGTCCTCAGTTTTCAGTTTTCGCAAAATATATCCGGCCAATTGGACTCAACTCAATTGGCCGGAATTTTTTCACCGCCACAGCGCCTACACCATCGTCATATCTATCTAATAATCAAGCCTGAAACAGTGCAGCAATGCCTCGGAGAGGCTGGTTGTCCATAAACCCCAACTTGCCGCAGGCTAGTTGGGGCTATAAGGCTGATACACTGCACCTTGGTCGGAGACCATGTCACCAGTGTCGCTCTGGTGACAACCTCTTCGAGGTAGGTCAATGGGGCCTCGACATGGCCCCCGGCTAGCCTACGGCAAGCCGGGGTTACAAAGAACCTGCATCTCCGATGCATCGCCTCATTCGGGCTTGATTATAAAGACATTACAAAATTGCGTTTTGATGTGGATTAGCATTTTTTTTGTATTGTAAATATATTTTTGTAATTTTGCGTTGACCAAATATTCACACAACATGAAAAAATACTTTATAGCTTAAAATACGAGCGATGAACAAACAATCAAAATTTATTGCAGCAGCGGCAGCTGCATTGTTGTCGACGGCCTGCACCAACACCTCTAAACATCAGGCAATGAATGTTGCGGTAGACATCGAACAGCAGAGTGCAATCACAGACCTTATTAAATCCGAGCATCACGTCATTCTCGAGACCAACGATTCGTCGTTGATCAATAGAGTTGGCCACCTCACCATCAGCAACGACACAATCATCCTGAACTCCGGCGCGGAGATAATGGTGTTCTCTCCCAAAGGCAAATTTATCACCGGATTCAACTATCAAGGACAAGGCCCACAAGAATATTTGAGCATTGATGCGCTGCGCGCAGATGGCGGCTTAGTCTACATTTTGGACCGTCAAGGTCGGCAGATTATGGTCTACACCTCAGCCGGCGAGTTTGTGCGTCGCTTGAAGTTAGACTGCGAATACATTGATTTCTATCCTGTCGACAACGATAAGATACTTTTGGCATCAGGCAATTTCAATGAATCGATGCACGAGTTTGTGCTTGTCAGCGCTACTGATGCAGCGGTGATTGAACAGTTTGCACCTTATGGGGTGATGAACACAACAGCAATGTGTGACTACATTCCCTTTGCCGGCGCAACAGACGATGCCGTGCTCGTGAATGTGCCATTTTGCACCACCACCTACAGCATCGCCGGTAAGGAAATGGCCGCATACGCAACCTTCTCATTCAATTCTCAGGAACAGTTGCCAGCGTGCGACCTCAAGACACTAAACATCGAGCAGATGACGGAAAACACGCGCAATCATTCAGTGGTGCGCCAACTGGGATATATTGCAGAAACTTCCACAGCCACTTATCTAACCTACAGCTATTTCAGCTTGCAAGGCGGATTTATGGATCATCTGGTCAAAATTGATGAATCCGGCAAACAGATTGCAGCTTCGGCAATTGGTGCTGAAATCTTTGAAGAGTATCCCTATTTAACGTCAATCACCTCCGTTATCGGCGACAAGATTGTTGATATCAAAGACGCATCGCTGCTACTGGACATGGATGCCCGTGCCGAAAAAACATTCTGGCAGCAACAAGGCCTAACCGAAGATTCCAACCCCGTGGTCTTCTACTACACCTTGAAATAACATAATTGCTAACATGCCGTGCATGCCTTCCCGGTGCCGGTGTTGGTGGTGTCTATAATGTCTCGTAATCCCGATATAATCAAGCCTGGGTGCCGGCGATGCATCGGAGATGCTGGTTATTTGTAACCTCGGCTTGCCGTAGGCTAGCCGGGGGCCGCGCAGAGCCCTCACGAGCTACCTCGAAGAGGTTGTCACCAGAGCGGCACTGGTGACATGGTCTCCGACCAAGCTGCAGAGTATCAGCCTTATAGCCCCAACTAGCCTGCGGCAAGTTGGGGTTTATGGATAACCTGCCTCTCCGAGGCATCGCTGCACTATTTATGGTCTGATTATTAGATAGATATAGCGGCAATGTAGGCACTGCGACGGCGAAAAAAGTCCGGCCAATTGGGTTGGGTCCAATTGGCCGGATATATTTTGCGAGAACTTAGAACTGAGAACTGAAAGACTTTCAACTCCGGGACTTTCAATTTTCAATTTTCTCATCGACGAAGTCGCTTGACTTGTCAAGAATTTTCAATTGATTAGACTACGCCTTGGGCCATGATGGCGTTGGCCACCTTCATGAAGCCGGCGATGTTGGCGCCGTTGACGTAGTTGACGTAGCCGTCGGGCTGAGTGCCATATTTCACGCAGTTGTCGTGGATATTCTTCATGATGTCGCGGAGCTTGGCGTCGACCTCCTCGGCGCTCCATGAGAGGCGTTCGGAGTTTTGGCTCATCTCCAGGCCGGAGACGGATACGCCGCCGGCGTTGGCAGCCTTGCCGGGGGCATAGAGCAGTTTGTTGTCGATAAACACCTTGATGGCCTCGGGGGTGGAGGGCATGTTGGCACCTTCGCTCACGGCAATCACGCCGTTGGCCACGAGGCGCTTGGCGTCTTCGCCGGTGATTTCGTTTTGGGTGGCCGAGGGGCAGGCTATGTCTGCTTTTTCGCCCCAGGGGCGAGCACCTTCCACGTATTTGGCAGTGGGATATTGCTCAACGTATTCTTTGATGCGACCGCGATAGATGTTTTTGAGCTCCATGATGTAGTCGAGCTTTTGGCGGTCGATGCCGTCGGGGTCGTAGATGTAGCCGTTGGAGTCGGACATGGTGAGCACTTTGCCGCCGAGTTGGAGCACCTTTTCGGCGGTGTATTGGGCCACGTTGCCGGAGCCGGAGATGAGCACGGTTTTGCCCTGGAGGGTTTCGCCGCGGGTGGCGAGCATGTGGCTCAGGAAGTAGACGTTGCCGTAGCCGGTGGCTTCGGGGCGAATCAGCGAGCCGCCAAACGACATGCCTTTGCCGGTGAGCACGCCGGTGAATTCTTGGGTGAGCTTCTTATACATGCCGAACATGTAGCCCACTTCGCGACCGCCCACGCCGATGTCGCCGGCGGGCACGTCTTTGTCGGCGCCGATGTTGCGCCAGAGTTCCATCATGAAGGCTTGGCAGAAGCGCATGATTTCGGCGTTGCTCTTGCCGCGGGGCGAGAAGTCGGAGCCGCCTTTTGCGCCGCCCATGGGCAGGGTGGTCAGCGAGTTTTTGAATGTTTGTTCAAACGCCAGGAATTTGAGGATGCTTTGGTTGACCGACGAGTGGAAGCGGATGCCGCCTTTGTAAGGGCCGATGGCGTTGCAGTGTTGGATGCGGTAGCCCATGTTGGTTTGATATTGGCCTTTGTCGTCCATCCAGCTCACGCGGAAGGAGCAGATGCGATCGGGGATGCACAGACGTTCGATGAGGTTGGCGCGTTCAAACTCGGGGTGTTGATTGTAGACCTCCTCAATGGAGTGAAGCACTTCGGAAACGGCCTGATGATATTCAGGTTCGTTGGGGAAACGACGTTTCAGGTCGTCGAGGACTTGGTTGGCGTTCATAAATTGTTGTTTGATTGGACTATAACGAGAAAAAGTGTGAGGGAATCCGTTGATTCCACCACAAAGTTACGAAAAATCCTTAAATAAATAGCAATTTGTAAGCGAAAAAGCGTTTTCGCTTGAAAAGTGTCAATGCTCGTTAGCGGCGGCGGAGTCGGGCGCCGGGAATCGACATGGCGTCGCGATATTTGGCCACGGTGCGGCGTGCCACCTTGAGTCCCTGCTGCTGCAAAACGCCCACAAGCGCTTCGTCGGTGAGGGGTTTGGCAGGGTCTTCCGCGTCGATGGCTTCGCGCAGGGCGGCCTTGATTTGCGGCGAGGAGGTTTCGGGGGAGTCGAGGCCTTGGGCGCCGCGATTGTTGAAGAACGATTTCAGGGGGTAGACGCCCAGGGGGGTGGCGAGCCATTTGCCGGAGATGGCGCGTGAAATCATGGTGATGTCGATGCCGGTGCGCTCTTGGATGTTGCGCAACACCATCGGGCGGATGCAGCTTTCGTCGTCGCCTTCGAGGAAGAAGCGCGACTGGATGGCCACTATGGCTTTGACTATGGCCATGAGCGTTTGGCTGCGGCGGCGCAGCATTTCGATGAATGTGCGGGCATCGGCGCGGCGTGTGCGCACAAATTCTTCGGCTTGGGTTTCGCCTTCGGAGGCTTCGTCGCTGCCGATTTGGAAACTTTGTTCAATCTGCAGTTGCGGCAGCGAGTTGGGCATGCTCACGCTCACGCGCGAGGCTTCGGCGTCGACCTCCACCACGAAGTCGGGGGTCACACCGGCGTTGCCCATCTGCTCGGCGTTGTCGGCGGCAAATCCGGCGCCCGGCTTGGGGTTGAGCGAGCGGATGAAGGCGTTGGCAGCGGCGATGCGCTCGGCACTCATTGAGGCGGCCTTCTCCAGGGCGGCGAAGTTGCGGCGCGAGTAGATGTCGAAATAGTAGGCGAGAATCTCCAGTGCGTCGGTGCGGCCGGGGGTGCCGGCAGGGAAGCGGCGGGCTTGCAGCGTGAGGCATTGGCGGGCGTCGAGGGCGCCCACGCCGGGTGGGTCGAGATGCTGCACGGCGTCGATGGCGTCGATCACTTGGTCGAGCGTTGGGACGGTCTGAGGGGAGTCGGCGGCCAGTTCAATGTCGTAGAGGAGTTCGGCGGGGGTGCGTGTCAGGTAGCCGTTGTTGTCGATTGCGCCAATCACTTGGGCGCAGAGCTCGGCGGTGACGCCGCGGGGCAGGGTGAGTTCGCGCAGTTGGGCCGCCAGCGACTCGTGGAGCGTCAGCGCCGGGGCGGCTTGCCAAGGCTCGGAGTCATCGTCGTCGGGTCGATAGCGATGGGCCGAGGCGGTGGAGTAGGGGCAGTAGTGGGGCGAGGCGCTTTCGAGGTTTTGCGGGTCGACTTTCATCTCCAGGGCGGGGTTTTCTGCCATTTCGCGGTCGATCTCCTCGCGCACTTCGGCGTCGGTGAGCTCCAGCATTTTCACAAAACGAATCTGCTGCGGCACAATCTGTTGCCGCAGCAGGTTCTGTTGACGGAGGGTGGACTTTGATGAACTCACGCTCCGAGAGGATTATTGTTTGTGCGCGATGATATATTGCGCAATCTGCACAGCGTTGAGCGCTGCGCCCTTCTTGATCTGGTCGCCCACCACCCAGAAGCTCAGGCCGCAGGGGTTGGTGAGGTCTTGGCGGATGCGGCCCACGTAGACGGGGTCTTTGCCGGCTATGAACAGAGGCATGGGATATTCCTTGGCCTCGGGGCGATCCATCACCACCACGCCTTCGGCGCGAGAGAAGGCTTCGCGGGCTTGGGCCACGCTCACGGGCTCGGTGGTTTCAATCCAGATGGCCTCGGAGTGGGCGCGCAGAGCGGGCACACGCACGCAGGTGGCGCTGACGTCGAGCGCGGGGGCGTGCATGATTTTCTTCGTTTCGTTATACATCTTCATCTCCTCTTTGGTGTAGCCGTTTTCGAGGAACACGTCGATGTGGGGAATCACGTTGTAGGCCAGCTGATAGGCGAATTTTTCCACCGTGGGCTCTTCGCCGCGAGCAATCTGTGAGTATTGCTCCACGAGTTCATCCATGGCTGCGGCGCCGGCGCCGGAGGCCGCCTGATAGGTGGCCACGTGGACGCGTTTGATGGGCGAGATGTCGTGGATGGCTTTCAGCGCCACGACCATCTGGATGGTGGTGCAGTTGGGGTTGGCGATGATGCGACGCGGAGCGTTGAAGGCGTCTTGGCCGTTGACTTCGGGCACCACCAGGGGCACGTCTTGGTCCATGCGGAAGGCGCTGGAATTGTCGATCATCAGTGCGCCGTGGGCGGTGATGGTGTCGGCAAATTCTTTGGAGGTGCCGGCTCCGGCCGAGGTGAATGCTATGTCGATGCCTTTGAAGTCGTCGGCGCAGTGGGTGAGTTCGCGCACCACGTAGTCTTTGCCGAGGAAGTTGTAGCTGCGTCCGGCGCTACGCTTCGACCCAAAGAGGCGAAGCTCGTCGACGGGGAAATTTTGTTCGGCCAGAACTCTGAGAAATTCCTGACCAACGGCGCCGGAAGCGCCAACAATTGCTATGTTCATTTTAGCGATATACACATTAATTAATATACAACCTTCTGCGAGCCGGCCTGTGAGCGGCGAATCACCACTTGGCCGCTGCGGGGCTGAGCCACGGGCATGCCTTGCAGATTGAAGTAGCTGACGGGGCCTTCGGCGGCGTCGACGGCCACGGAGTTGATGCCGGCGGTGGAGATCATCGGGGCGGCAACCACGTTTTCAACGCGGCCGGTGAGTGAGTTGACCACGATGGCCACCAGGCGAGCGTCTTCTTTCTTCTTGACGGTGGAGCAGGCGAAAGATTTTTCAAATTCCACCCATTCGTCGGCCACGTTGTCTTTCGAGGGAATGGAGTTGACGTATCCGGCAAATGAGCTGTTGAAGCGAGCCACGTCGTTGAAGTAGATGCCGGCAGCGGTGTAGTCCTTGTCATTCCAGCCGTCGAGGTCGCCGGCGTCTTGAGAGCCGCGACTGTCGGAATAGTAGTTGGTCTGGTTGTAGGGGCCGACGTTGTCTTCCACCAGGGCGAAGCTGATGCGATAGGTGCTGGCGCCGTCGTAGGCTTGGCGAGCGCGCACTTTCACGTTGACTTTGGCGCCGCTGACGGTCACGTCTTCAATTTCGATTTCGGCCGTGGCGGGCACTTGGAGCTCTTCAAGATAGGCCTCTTCGGCGTCGTTGTCGGTCCAGCCCATCGTGCCATATTCGGCAACGTTGCGGTTGACGGTGCCGGCAGGGAAGCCGCTGATATATTTGCTCAGGTAGGAGCCGTAGCTCGAAGCGGTCATGGCGTCGCCGGAGTGAACGGCCACGGTGATGCAGGAGCCGTCGGTGTATTTGTTTTTGAGCTCTTCCATCACGTTGTAGCCGCGGGGGCAGTAGCCACACCAGGTGCCGGTGGCTTCTTCAACCAACACGTTCTTCTGATAGTATTGGCGAGAGGGGTCGAGCACGGTGGCATACATGGTGGTCTGGCCGGCGGCATATTCGTTGGTTTTGCCGTCGACTTCGGCCAGCGCAACGGAGAGTTGACCGTTCATCACGGCCTCTTTGAACTGAGCGGGGAAGCTGACGATGGCCGATTCGAGATATTCCATGCGGCGAGCAATGGGCAGGGTGACGGTTTGCTCTTCGCCGGCAATGGTGAGGTTGATGCCCACGTTGTCGAGGCGGGCGCCGTGGTTGGTGAATTGCACGTAGGCGGTTTCGTCTTCACCGGCGTAGACCGTGGTGGGATAGTAGAAATCTGTCAACTGAGCCTGGTTCATGGGGAAGTTGCCGCCGGTGAGGCGCACGCGCAAGCAGAGGGCGCCCACGCTCGAGGCGTAGTCGGTCCAGCTCATGGCCGAGGATGAGTTTTTGGCCAAGCCGATGAAGCAGCCGTAGCCGGTGCGGTCGTTGGAGGTGTTGCCGTCGATCACCAGAGGATAGATTGTGGAAGAGGTCTTGCAGGTGAAGCCCACGAAGAAGGGCTGCATGTCGGCGGTGATGGTGATGGGCTCGCTGAGGGTCAGGTCCATGAATGAGCCGGCATCGTCGATGCTCATGGTGCCGCTCACGGTCTGCGAGGGGGTGGCTGCCAGCGAGTCGGCCACGAAGGCGGTGACGGCCAGGGTGGCGCCGGTGGCGTCGGATGAGCTCATGCCGTTGCAGAGGCCGATGGCGGTGATGGTGCAGCCTTCGTAGGTCTTGATGAAGTCGGAGGTGATTTTGATGGCACCGCCTTGCAGGGCGCCATTTATCGGGGTGTAGCCGATGGCGGAGTAGGGGCCTTCGTCGTGGCCCACGAGCATGGTGACGGGGTCATCGTCGGTGGCGGTGGAGGTGTTCTCCTCGTCGACGCGGGCCGCACGTGCGGTGATGGGATTGCCGGAAGCGGCTGCGCGGGCGGCGCTCAGGGCCGTTTGGCTGAGAGTGCGCGGGGCCGATGCCGGCGAGGGCACTGCTGCGCCGAGGCTCAGGGCCACGGAGGTCAGGGCAGCTGTCAGAAGCATCTTTTTCATCTAAGTAGTAAGGAATGTTTTTATTAGTTTGTTTTGTTTATGTTGCCAAGAGGATAGGAATCAGAAGGGGCGTCGTCGGGGCGTGGAGGTCTGAAATTCTTTCAGATAGTGGGGCACGCTGTAGGCCACGTCGATGAAGTCTTGCGCGCGGAAGGCCTTTTCGCTCAGAGCGAGCATGTCGGTGGCCATGGGGTGGATGTCTTCCACCCAGCGGGCGTTGGGGTGGGTGATGACGGTTTGCGCCTTCTCGATGGCGTTGCCCATGAAGAGCAGCGGGCCCTTTTCGAGTTCGGGCAGGTAGCTCTCGGGGGTGAGGATTAGCGCCTGAGGCTTCATCAGGGGGTGGAGCCACATGTCGTAGACGGCGGTGTAGACCTCCATGCGTCGGGCGTCGATCATCGGGGCAAAGCGCGAGCTCAGGTCGATGTCGAGGTGGTTGAACATCACGGAGGTGGCCATGATTTCGAGTGTTGACACTCCAATCAGAGGCACGTTGAGTGCGTAAGCCAGGCCCTTGGCTTGGCTCAAACCGATGCGCAGGCCGGTGTAGCTGCCGGGGCCGATGCTCACGGCCACGGCGTCGATGGTGCGCTCTTGCTCGCGGGCGGCCTCCAGGGCCTTTTGGGTGAACCCGGCCAGGAGTTCGGCGTGGTTGCGTCCCTGCATGTCGCTGAAGTCGGCCAGCACGGCGCAGTCGCCTGTGAGGGCCACGGAGCAGACGTCGGTTGATGTTTCGATGTTGATGATGTTTGCCATTGATGCCACAAAGATACGCAAAAATTTGCGTATGCGCGCACACGAGGCGTGGGAAATTCATCGTCGGCGGCGCGGAGAAAAGGGCGGCGGTGGGGTAGGACTAAAAAATGCCCGAAGCTAACGCATTGAAAATCAGCGATTGTGTAATTTTATTGAAATTTTTTGATTAAAATATTTGGTGGAATCAAAAGTTCCTCGTAACTTTGCACTCGCTAAGCCGCTAAAGCGATAGCGGCAGAGAAGCGATAGCCGCCTCTTTAGCTCAGTTGGCCAGAGCACGTGATTTGTAATCTCGGGGTCGTTGGTTCGAATCCGACAAGAGGCTCAAGCATAGCAGAACGGTGAGATTTTCCCTCACCGACGAACGAGGAATCAGTCAGCGGCGCCCCCTGCGGCCCTCCAACTGGTTCTTTTATTTTAGGGTGGCCCTTCTGTGGAACGCCCTGAAGATTCTCCTCCATTCCTTTCGTATCGGGGCGTAGCGCAGTCCGGTTAGCGCACCTGCTTTGGGAGCAGGGGGTCGAAGGTTCGAATCCTTTCGCCCCGACATAACAGACGCGAGACAGTTGTCCATATTCAGGCAACTGTCTCGCGTCTGTTGAATGTATAGGTGCTTCCTATAACTGAAAGAGTGGGAGTATCATGGGCGTAAACAGGGCCGTGAAAAGACCGTTGAGTGTCAGTCCCAGACTGGCATAGGCACCGTGCACCCGGCTGACGCTCATCGACGTGGCGGTGCCCAGAGCATGAGCGGCGGTGCCCATCGACAGCCCTTGTGCTACGGGGTCTTTGACGCGGGCAAAGCCCATCGTCTTATATCCACAGACGGTACACAAAAGTCCTACGCACACCACTACGGCTGCCGTCAGCGAGGGGATGCCGCCCACCGACTTGGTGATTTCCATTGCGATGGGCGTGGTGACCGACTTGGGCGCCAGAGAGAGAATGACATCGCGCGAAGCACCCATCTCACGGGCAATATAGACAACAGATACCAGGCCCACCAAACAGCCGCAGAGCTCTGCTACGAGGATGGGGACAATCTGTCGGCGGATGGTATTCAGTTGGAGGAAGAGGGGGACGCCGAGGGCCACCACCGCCGGGCGCAGCCAGAACTCGATGAGGTGGCCGCTTTGACTGTAGGTCTCGTAACTGATGCCCGTCACCTTCAGAAACGTAATGATGACCAAGATTGAAAGGAGGATGGGATTCATCAACACCCACCCCGTCCACTTGCGAAGAAGCTTTCCGACAAAATAAGAACCGAAGGTCAAGGTGATGAGGAAAAACTCATTGGAAAAATATGTCGTCATATCAAGGATGTAGGTCGTTAGGTGGAAAAATAGAGGACGATGCGGGAGGAAACGCTGCGCCGCGGGGAAGCCGTAGAGCGGTTGTCAGGAGGATGACAGCACGATAGCGTAGAACCTCGGCTTATGCCTGTTTACCGTTGTCCTCGTTGTTCTCCTCTGCTGCATGACGGCCGCAGAGCTGGTGTACCCATCCTGTTACGGCCAGTACGAGGAGGGTTGAGATGACCGTCGCCACGACGATGGGCAGCCACTCGGCTTTGATGAGGTCGAAATAGAGCATCACAGCCACGCCGGGGGGGACGAAGAAGAAGCCGATGTTGGTCACTAAGAAGTCGGAGATGCTCTGCACCCACTCCAGGCGGATGAGCTTCACTTTTAGGAAAAAGGTGAGCAGCAGCATCCCGACGATGCTTGAGGGGAGCGGGATGCCCGTCAGATAAATCAAGAGCTCGCCCAAGGCGAGGCAACCAAAGAGAATAGCCAGTTGTCTAAATATCATAAGCAGCCTTTTTAAGACGGTGCTACAAAAGGAGCGCCTTCTTTATGGGAAAAGAGAAGACGTGCGGTCGCTTCTTGTCGCTCTGCGGCCGTCGTCTTCCTGTGAAGAGTTTCCTTTATACGAGGCGCCACGTCTTCTGAAGGGGAAGAGGTGGCGCCGGTATCATAGGAGGTGTGTCTGCGCGTGTGGGAGGAGGCAGCGCGGCGGTTGCTCTATTTCGTCAGTGCCACCTCGATGTTGTTCTGCAGGATGTCGTTACCGGGATAACCGGCCTCCGACAGATTGTTATAGGCTACCGTTCCGTCGCGATTGAGGAGCAGGTAGCTGGGGATGCCCGTCAGTCCCAGCTGCGAGCACAGCATACTCCACTGGGTGTCGGTGAGGCGGTAGTGGTCGCCGGAGATGCGGGACATCATGCGCTGCCAGTCGGCTTCCGGCGAGGTCTCGCTGGTGATGTAGACAAAGACGCAGCCTTTTTCGGCCAAGTCGGGCTTTATGGTGTCGATGGTTTTCATCGCCGCGCGGCAGGGGCCGCACCAGGTGGCCCAGAAGTCGATGAGGACGACCTTCCCCTTGTAGTTGGCCGTGATGGCCGGTAGAATATCTGCGCCGCTGATGGCGGCATCGATGGTGCGCACGACGCCGCCGGCGGTATCGGCGGCGGTGGATTCCGTCGTTGTCGGAGTGACGACGTCGGTGGCAGGTGCTGTGGTATGGCCTTTGCACCCCTGTGTCACTACGCCCATCAGGGCGATAGCCAAGAGAATCTTTTTCATACGTATCACAGTTTTTCCGATTTATTTATCCGTTTGATTCAGCGTAATATGTGTGCTCACTCCGGCCGATGTCAGCGTCAGCAGAGCGCTGCGCTCGTTGCCGCTGTGGTTGGCGGCTATGCTGATAGGGACGATGTGTGTACCGGCGTCGAAGCCCGTGGTATCGGGCACCACCCAATCGGCACTGCTTGTCAGGGTAGCCCGGTCTTGATAGACGGTGAAGACGATGGTCGTGTCGACTGCCGTAGCGCGGAGGTCCATGATGAATTTCACATGGGAGTCTTTCGATAACGATGTGTCCGCTCCTCCTGCGACGGCGGCGGGGCGGGAGATGTTCAGCCAGGGATATTGATAGACGGGCATGGCCACTTGGTCGTAGGAGTCGACGACGATGCTGGCGCCGCGCACCTCGTCGGTGTTGTTCACCGTAGCTGCTATCGACATCTTTACGTCCAGGCCCATATTGGCGCTCGGTGTGCCGCTGGTGGGGGTGACGGTGAGCCAGTCGGCGGTGGTATGTGCCGTCCAGGCATCCAGCGACAATACATGGAGGGTATCGCTTTGCTGGTCGGCATACCAGCGCATCCCCATGGGGTATTGGGGCGAGAAGTAGGTCTGGTGTGACTCATAGCTGGAGTCGTTGCAGGCGGACAGCAGGAGGGCTGCACAGGGGAGGAGGAGGGCAAGGGGCTTTTTCATCGTGTAACGTGTTAGGAGGCGGTAGGTGTCACCGTCGGGTTAGTACCATTCGATATTGGAGCTATAAGAGCTGCGCTTGTCCCACTTCAGGGCGTCGGCCAGTTCGGAGGCACGGGCGCGGAAGGTGAAGTTGAACGAGGAGTAGGGGCGCAGAACGACGGAGCACGACATCTCGAAGCAGTGCAAGTCGCGCGACAAGGAGGCGGTGGTCATCGAGAGCTGGTGATAGTCGAAGTCGTAGCCCGACGAGAAGCTGATGTTCCATCCCTCGGCGATGCGCAGGTAGCCGGAGAAGTTCATCGTCTGCGTGAAGGAGTAGGGATAGCGCATACGGCGCACACGGATGTCCTTTGTGCGGTCTTCGCTCATGGTAATGCCGTAGGAAACGGAGAGCGACCAGGGGAGGGAGAACACCAGATAGCCGTCTTCGTCGACTTTCCCCTTCTCTTTGTTCGTTCCGCCGCCGCGCCGCGAGGCTTTGAGGTCGGGGTCTATGTTGGCGTCGTCGATGTCGGAGGTGTCGTCGCTGTCTTCGTCGGGGGTACTGTCGCTGCGACTGCTGCCGCTTTTCTTCTTGCCGAAAAGCTTCTTCAGCGTTTGGTTGTTGAAGGTGTACGACAAGTTTTGCGACATCCCCTGAAAGCGCCCGAAGCGCCCGTAGCTCCACTCCGTGCGGTCGGAGGTAACCACCTTGCCGTTCTTGTCGAAGGCATAGGCATAGGTGGCAAAGACGGCCGACATGGAGAAGGTGTAGCTCTTGGTGAGCTTCAGACGTATGCGGGTGCTCAGATTGCTCCACGGGCGTTGTTGTGCCGCCAGGTTGTAGGACAGCGAACCGTAGAGCTCGTCGATCAGACTAATCTTGCGCTCGCCGGTACTGTCGCGGTCGCTCTTCACCTTCATCTCCACGTTGTTGGAGACGCTCATCGTGACTTGTCCCTGCTTGGTGCCGGAGGGGTAGCTGTAGATGCCGCCGGAATAAGGGGAGTATTGCACCGTCGACACTTCGCCGTTGGCGTCGGTGCGCACGTAGCTGCGCGTATAGCCGTAGGTGGAGGTGGTGAAGTCGGGAGCGTAGCTGAAGCTCACCGTAGGCTTCAATACGTGACGGATGGCAATGATTTTGTCGCCGAAGAGCTTGCGCCACGGTTTGTAAAAGCCATAGAGCGTAGTGTTGGCGGAAACGCCGAGACTCCAGTCATAGAGGTTGTAGAAGCCGTAGGTGGTATCGGCCACCTCGCAATTGTTGGCCGTGTCCCACGAGCGCATCACACGACTGGAATACATGATGTCGCGGAAGGAGAACTGTGGAGAAATGTTGATATAGCGGAACAACTGGAAGGTGGCATCCACGGGTATGCGGTGCTGCATGCCGTTGCGCCAGTCCTTGATGAGGTTCGACTTGAAGAGTTGGTCTTCGCGCGTGGTGATGCTGTTCGACAGCGACCCGGTGTACGACATGGATATCTTCTCATACCATCGTTCCGCCCCTACCTGATGCTTGCGGCGGAAGGGGTAGAAGCGGTTGAGGGAGATGCTCAAGTCGGGGAGCGTCATCGACACCGACGAGTCGCGGAGACTCTGGGTGAGGTTGGTGGAGCCGGAGATGTTCAGGCCGATGCTCTGGAATGTATGGGAGAAGCTGACGGAGCTGGCACGGGTGCTCTGCGTATAGGCCAACGGGTTGTACATACTCTCCAGATTGGAGCGCTCATAGTTTTCCGAGGCGAAGTTGACACGCGCCGAGAACGTCGTATTTGTTCCCGACGAGGCGTCTTTGCTGTGCGTCCACTGTACCTTGAGACTCTTGGTGACGGCATAGTCGGGCATGTTCTTCTCGCCTTCGACGGTACGCAGGAAACTGATGTAAAAGTTGCCGTTATAGCGATAGCGGCGGCGGTAGTTGCTCTCGGCACTCAGTCCCCACGACCCCTTGGTGTAGATTTCTCCCAAGGCCTTGAAGTCCATGTAGTCGTTGAGGGCAAAGTAGTAGCCGCCATCGCGGAGGTAGAAGCCGCGGTTGGTCTCATCGCCATACGAGGGCATGATGAAACCGCTGGAGTATTTTTTGTTGAAGGGGAAGAATCCGTAAGGGATGGCCAGCGGGAGAGGTACGTCCTCCACCACCAAATAAGCGGGCCCGAAGACGGTCTCCTTACCGGGGCGCACCTTGCCGCGCGACAAGGCGAGATAGAAATGGGGATGCTCGGCATCGCACGTGGTATACTTGGCATGCTCCAGATAGAGGGTGCCGTCTTGCGTGCGCTTGGAGCGCTGACTCTGCAGGAAGCCGTCGCCCTGCTTGGTGTTGACGTTGGAGATGAAGCCGCGCTTCGTCTTGAAGTTGAAAGACATGCGCTCACTATTGTAGGAGTCCGTCCCTTGTGTATAGACGGGGAGGTCGACAGCTACGCCCGCCGTGTCGCGGCTGCCCTCGGCGTGCACCAGACTGCTGTCCATATTCATGGCAATTTGCCCGGCGTCGAGCTCCATGTTTTGGTAGTTCACCTTCGCTTTCCCGTAGAGATACACCAGCCGCGTGTCGGCATCATAGACCAACGAGTCGTTGCTCTCATACTCCACAGGGGCGTCGAGGCCCGCGCTCTTCTTCTTGACGGTATCTACCGCCACTGTGTCTACCGTGACGAGGCTGTCGGTCATGCTGTCGGTCGTCGCCACACGTCGCAGGGAGGCGCGCAGCGAGTCGGCGGGCATCGGCGGGAGGGCGGCGTCCTGTGGGTGCAACGTATCGGTCCGCGCTGTATCGCCGTCGGCGGTCATAGAGCGGAAAGCAGTTGCGACCGGCTGCGTCATCGCCATAGATAGGACGACAAGGGTCGACAGGAGAAGGAATATTGTGGTTCTCAAAGTTTGTGCTGGTATGTCCCGAAGGAGGGGAGGGAGCGCCGCGCGTAGCGGCGGCGGCAGCGGCGGCGCAGGTGCGACGCCCCATCGGTTGCAAAATTACAGAAAATATCTGACACGCCCCTTTCTCTCTCTACTAAATACAGTAGAACGGCCGTGCGCGGCATGTGTGCTTCTTTTTATCCGAAGCGCCGTTGCCATTCGAGGAAGGTGTCTACGCAGCAGTCGCCGAATTTCGACAGGCTCTTCACCGTCTCCTCGACGGTACGCTCTCGTTCCGGGTGGCTCTTGGAGAAGAACTTGTCGGCATAGCATACCACCTGTTCCTCCAAGGTCTCGGGGCAGTAGTCGCCGGGCGGCAGCGGCAGGTGGTGGAAGGTGATGTCAGCCGCCTTCAGTCCGGTGCCGGTGTGCCGCTCGCATACGCGGGCCACACGCTCGTCGCCCTCGCGGCGCATCAGCTGTGCTCCCAGCCATCCGTGGAGCAGATAGGGCTCCGTGCCGTGGCAGTGGATGCCCGGGGCGTCGGTCTGGTAGATGCCGATATCGTGGAGCAGGGCGGCACGCTCGATGAAGGCGCGGTCGAGCGGCAGCTCCGGGTGGAGGTCGACGACACGCAGTGCGCGGTCGGCCACCTGTCGGCTGTGGTGCAGCAGCAGGCGTCGCAGCGCGTTGTCTTCGGGATAGTAGGTCTCTATGATTTCTTGTGCGGTTTTCATCTGTTGGGAGGGGGATAAAAGTGCAACGCCTATGACCCGGAGCCACAGGCGTTGTAAGAGGGGGATGACGGCGACCTCTCCCCACGGGGGCTGCCCGGGGAGGAGCGGCCGACGGCGTTATGCGTGTACATAGGTGCCGATGTTCTCACCTTCGAGGACGCGGCGCAGATTGCCCACGATGTCCATGTTGAAGACGTAGATGGGAAGGGCGTTCTCGCGACACATTGCCGTGGCGGTGACGTCCATCACGCGGAGCCCGCGCTGTAATACCTCGTCGTAGGTGATTTCGTCGAACTTGGTGGCGGTGGGGTCTTTCTCGGGGTCGGCGGTATAGACGCCGTCAACGCGGGTGCCCTTGAGCATCACGTCGGCCTCTATCTCGATGCCGCGCAGCGACGAACCGGTATCGGTGGTGAAGTAGGGGCTGCCCGTTCCGCAGCTGATGATGGCCACCTCGCCTTGCTCCATGGCCTCAATGGCTTTCCACTTGGAGTAGAACTCGCCGATGGGCTCCATGCGGATGGCCGTCAGTACGCGGCTCTTTACTCCGATGGCTCCCAGCGCGGAACTCAGGGCCAGCGAGTTGATGACGGTGGCGCACATGCCCATCTGGTCGCCCTTGACGCGGTCGAATCCCTTACCGGCGCCGCTCAAGCCGCGGAAGATGTTGCCGCCGCCGATGACGATGCTTACTTGTACGCCCATTGCGAGGGCTTCTTTCACCTGGGCGGCGTATTCGTTGAGGCGTTTCACGTCGATGCCGTAGCCTTGTTCGCCCATCAGGCTCTCTCCACTCAGTTTGAGGAGTATTCTTTTAAACTTTGCCATGTGTCTTGCGTTATTTGTCACAAAAGTACGATTTTCCTGCGATACACGGTGCCATGTGTCCTAAAAACGTAGGGCGTCGCCGCACCGTCACGAGATGCTATGCTCCAAGGCACGTCTTCCGTGAGTGTTTTTTAGGAGGGGGAGAAGGGGGGCGGAGGGGATAGCACCGGTGGGCGGTCATCATAAAGGGGAAGCCTCTTGCGAGACTCCCCCCTTGTAGGTTCTTGTCGGCGGGCGCTCATGCCCTCTGTCCGACGGCTTGTCTTAGATATTGTTCTTCTCGATATCCTTGAAGTACTTGTACGTGCCGTGCTTGATATCCTCGCAGGCAGCTTCGTCGCAGACGATGATGCCGTGCTGGTGCATCTGCAGAACGGAGATGGTCCACATTTGCGTCACAGGGCCTTCGATGGCAGCCTGCAGGGCGCGCGACTTGTTGTGGCCGTTGCAGAGAATCAGTACTTCCTTGGCGCTCATCACCGTACCGACGCCGACCGTCAGGGCCGTAGCGGGTACATTGTTCGGGTCGCCGCCGAAGAAGCGGGAGTTGGCCACGCGCGTATCCGTCGTCAGCGTCTTCTGGCGCGTACGGCTCGTCAGGGCGCTACCCGGCTCGTTGAAGGCGATGTGTCCGTCGGGGCCGATACCGCCGATGAAGAGGTCGATGCCGCCGGCTTCGGCAATCATCTGCTCGTAGTGGGCGCATTCAGCTTCGAGGTCTTCGGCGTTACCGTTGAGGATGTGGATGTTCTCCTTCGGGCAGTCGATGTGGTTGAACAGGTTGGTAGCCATAAAGGAGTGGTAGCTCTCGGGATGCTCTACGGGCAGGCCGACATATTCGTCCATGTTGAACGTCAGCACGTGCTTGAAGCTCACACGGCCTGCCTTGTTGGCGGCCACCAATGCCTTATACATACCAATGGGCGAGGAACCGGTCGGCAGGCCCAGTACAAACGGCTTCTCTGCCGTCGGATGGGCGGCGTTGATCTTATTGATGACATACTCGGCTGCCCACTGAGACAGCTTGTCGTAGTCAGGTTCAATGATTACTCTCATGAGATATTTGTTTTTATAACAGTTATAAATGTGTACCTTGGAAGAAAAGCGCTCCGACGGGGGCGACGTCGTCGATCGCCGTTCACAGGGCGCTCCGTGATAGCTCTCGCAAAATTAATCAAACTTCACAACTCCGCCAAACCTTCTCCCTCTTTTTCTGTCCCTCGATGCGTGCCGTCTTCTCCCGCTTCTCTTCCTATATTTTATAAAGCAGGAACTAATGGTTGTCGCCTCTCTTTCGCTACGTCGCTTGCTATCAACCCGGAAGCTTGCTGTCGCCACCGCCCGCTTTGCTTTTCTCAAAAAATAATTCGCAAAACATTTGGAGGGTATAGAGAAAGTTCGTAATTTTGCACCCGTAAACAAGAAACAACATCGCGGAGTGGAGCAGTTGGTAGCTCGCCAGGCTCATAACCTGGAGGTCGTTCGTTCGAGTCGAGCCTCCGCAACGATACAGCCGAAGAATAACATCGCTTATTCTTCGGCTGTTTTTCGATTTGTGCGGTGCCGGGAGGACGGCTCGGTATATATTTTTAGAACGCACCTTCCCGCACAAGCAGCATCGGGCCCCGGCAATTCTACTGCCGGGGCCCGATGGGTAGAAGGGGGAAGGCCGTCTGTCGACGGTGCCCGTTATGATGTGCTCTCTTCAGGCGAGCCGTTATTCGATGTCTTCGTCGGCGTCGCCGCTCCAGTTGTTACTGTCCCATCCGTGGCGGTTGGAGAGCATCGTGCCGCCGGATTGCGAGGAACTGCCTACCTTGAGGCTCGTGGGGTCGGAGGTGGCCATCATCCCTTCGGCGTGGAGGGCGACGGCGTGGGAGGAGGGGGCGATATATTTTCTCATGATGAAAAGGGGGGCTAAGGGTGCAACAAAGTTATTTCACGAAGACCTTGTGGCCGTTGACGAGGTAGAGGCCATGGGCGGCTTTGGCGACGCGGCGGCCGCTGAGGTCGTAGATGGTGCTCGGTGTTGTAGCGGCGGGAGCAAGGGCACTGTCAACCCCTGTCGTCGTCCGGTCGCCAAAGCTGAGGATGAGGCCGCGCGTAGCGGCGTCTTCGCTCGCCTCTTCGGGGATGGCACTGGCGGGGAGATAGCTGTGGAAGCCCTTCATCACCAGTGTCTCGCTGTCGGAGGGGGCATAGAGATAGAATCCCGGGGTGTCGTCTATCGACTGCAGCGTGTAGTTGCCCGAGGAGAAGGTGGCGGAGGGCACTGTGCCTACCAGGCTGCCGGCGTCGGTCGTCGTGGCCGTCGTTGTCGGGTGGAGGGAGAGGCTGTAGTCTCCGGCTTCGCCGAAGAGCACCACGCCGGTTTCTGCGGGGATGACGTCGTTCACTTGCGTCAGTGTCAGTACGTTTTCGTCGCCTTCCTGCGTCACCGTGCCGATATAGGCGCGGAGCCCTTCAGGGAGCTGTACGGCCACCGGCGAGTAGAAGGTGGCGCAGCCCACGTCGGTGAGGGTGACGCCCAAGGCGTCGACGTCCTCCAGTGTGAAGCGGTAGCCGGCCTCGGTATTCGCACTGCTTCCTGCGTCGGTGTTGCCCGGCGCTGTCTCTACGCTGCAATACAGATATCTGGTCTTACCGCTGGAGCCTGCAAAGGTGATGTTGACCTCTCCCGGTGCTGCGCCGGTGTAGGCGGGGTGCGAGAAGGTATAGGCGCTGCCGCCCCATACGCCGTAGTAGATGGTATGGTTGGAGGAGAGGCCGATGTAATAGCCGGTGGCGTAGTTCAGCAGTTTGTTGTTCTTGTAGTAGAACACGGTGTTCGTGTTGTCGGCGTCGGCCTGGAAGAGTACGCGCTTGCTGGCGTTGGTGCCGCTACTCATATAGGGCTGGTTTGTGTTGGCGCTGCGCACACGGATGAAGGTACCGTCGGCCGGCAGGTTGAGGGTGATGCCCTGATAGCTGGCGGCATAGTCGGGGAAGTCGGCCACGTTGTCGCCCGAGGTGACGGCGTTATAGGCCGTTATCCAGCTCTGTACTTCGGCTTTTGCCTCGTCGCCCGTCTTGCCGTCGGCCAGCGAATACATGCCGTAGCCGGTGCCGAAGCCCTTGGAATTGTTGCTATACAGCTCCTGTACTTCGGAGAGAAGAGGGGAGAAGGTCAGATAGTTGACAAAGCCGGCCCGATTGTCGGCCGTGATGTTGTCGCCGAAACCGCTGGTGACAGCGGCGCCGCAGGCCTGTGCCACAGCATCGGCACTGACGGGGCGCAGCTTCCAGGCGGCCAGAGAATAGGCGTCGCCGTTGGTGGCCCGAATCTGATTGGTTTCGTAGGCAGACATCGGTTTCCCGACATTAATCGCCAGATTGTACTGCCCGGGGACGCTCAAGGCATTCAGGTGATAGGGGCCCTGACTCGTCAGCGGACTGTTTTCGATGGTGCCCATGGCGCCACCGCTGACGCCGTAGTTGTTCGGGTGTGTCCCCTCCTTCAGCGACTGTATCAGGTAGTATCCGTTGTAGTGGTAGATGCGCCAGTAGAAGCTCAGGTCGGTAGTCGGCGAGGAGGTCAGGGCGGCGTGTCCGAAGGTGCTGCTCGACGTACTCCGGAGGGCTTCGTCGGAGGTGTAGCCCGCATAGGCGCTGATAATCTCATAGATGGCATTGTCTTTCACCTGTATCAGTTTGTCCTCGCTGCGGTCGGCGTTCAGGGCGGCGGTGCGCGTCACGATTTCCTCAGCGGTGGCCGAGGCGCTGGTGGCGTCTTCCAGGGCTTTCGAATAGTTCTGGCTCTGCGTACCGTCGTAGGTGCCCACATATTCCGCATTACTCCAGTAGGCGAGCTCGTCCTTCAGCTGTTGGCGAGCATAGGCCCTCGTGTCTTTCAGTAGGTAGAACTCGGCGCCGGAGGCGAAGACATTGGTGTTTGTCGTACTACTTCCCAGACTCGCGTCGGCTACGAAGAGGACATAGCGCGCCGTATGAGCAACGTTGGAAGTCGTCGTCGTGGCGTTGTCGGATGCTTCCGTGGCGGCGTCGGACGTGAAGAAGCCATACCGGATGCGCTCCGACTCCACCAATGTGGAAGAAGTATAGTAGGAGAACGTCCCCTTGATGCCCGTATACGCCGTGTTCGTCTGCTCCGTGTCGGCCAAGATGGTGGCGATGTCGGAGTCGGAGAAGTCGTTGTCGGAGTAATAGAAGCGCCAGGAGGTGATTTTTCCGTTTGCTGCGCCGTCGATGCGGGGATAGTAGGCGAAGCCGTAGATATCTGTCGAGGCGCCCAGGTCAATCTTTACATAGTTGGGCAGGTCTACCTGGCCATCCCCGTAGCGGCTGTGCCAGTGCGACGCCGTATTCCCGTCGAAGAGTGCCTTGATGTTTCCGTCTTTGGTGGTGCCCTCCTTGTCGTCGTCGCACGACGAGTTGGTCGTCCATGCCCACGCCGTACGACTCACGTAGTCGCCGCAGTAGATGTCGGTGTCCGCCGTCGGGTCGGTACCTCCGCTGCCGGTATACAGCGTTTCGGTGGTGGAACTCTCATCGGTGTCGGCGTCACTTTGCGCCCACACCGCGCCTGTCCCGACTGTAGACAGTACGGACAGCGCTAAAAATGCATACATTTTCCTCATTCTTTAGAGCTTATATGGGTTGATAATTAGAATGTACCGAGTAGGGGAAATACATCTCTCGGCAGCAAAACTACCCAATCAAGATAAATTAACAAAACGGGGGGGGTAAAAAATGTTAAAGGGGACTTTTTGACACCATGCGTCACAAATTAACACAGAAAATTACAAAAGAAGAGGCGGCGTCGGCGTCGGAATCGGTGGTGCTGATGATAGTAGCGGCGGAGGGGGCGAAAGAGATGCTGCTGCCGACGACGCCTCGGCATCCGCTTCTCCACGGCGACGCGCACGGTGAGCGAGTGGAAGCCGGGATGACGGGGCGCGTCGGCGGCAGGTCGCCCCGGACAGCAACCGGCCCACTCCTTTATATATAAGGAGTGTCGGAAAAGGGCGCCTTCTTCTCCGTCTCTCCTATACGAAGTCCCCGGAACCGATTATCGCGTGATAGTCGGTTCCGGGGACTTTTTCGGCGGTACTAAAAAAGGACCGCTCTATTTCTTGGAAGGGAGGATACTCTCTGAGGTGATTGTCGCTCTGCGGTCTTCGACGTTCGGTTCCGTCGGTCACGTAGCTCGCTACGCTCCCTCCTTTCCCGTCCATGCCGTCGCGCCGTTTGCCCGTAGGTCACTACGAGAACCTTTTGAACACCTCCCTTGCGTGATACTGTTGTCGGTGGGGGTTAGTGGGCTTGGATATAGTCGACAATCCATTGTCCCACCTCTTTCGTGCCATAGGCGGCACCTCCGGGCACTTGTATCTCCGGTGTGCGCACCTCGGCGGCCAGACTGGCATCGACGGCTTCGCGGATGCGTCGTCCCTCCTCCTGCAGTCCGAAGTATTCGAAGAGCATGGCCACGGAGAGGATTTGTGCCAGCGGGTTGGCGATGTTTTTGCCTTTGGCTTGCGGCCAGGAGCCGTGGATGGGTTCAAAGACGGGGGTGTGCTCGCCGGTGGAGGCGGAGGGCAGGAGTCCCATCGAACCGGTGATGCAAGAGCCCTCGTCGGTGAGGATGTCTCCGAAGGTGTTCTCCGTCACCATGACGTCGAAGAAGGTCGGTTCTTGTATCATGCGCATGGCGGCATTGTCGACATACATATAGTCTGTCGTGACGTCGGGATAGGCGGGTGCCATCTCTTGTGCCACCTTTCGCCACAGTCGGCTGGAGGCGAGCACGTTGGCCTTGTCGACGACGGTGAGGTGCTTGCGGCGCTGTTGGGCGTAGGTGTAGGCCACCTTGAGGATGCGTTCCACTTCGTTGCGGGAGTAGGCGTTGGTGTCGTAGGCATAGTCGTCACCCTCTTTCTTCTCGCCGAAATACATGCCCCCGGTGAGTTCGCGGATGCAGACGAAGTCGGCGTCTTTGACGAGTTCCTCTTTGAGGGGAGACTTGTGCACCAGGCAGTCGAAGGTCTGTACGGGGCGGATGTTGGCAAAGAGCCCCAGTTCTTTACGCATCTTCAGCAATCCTTGTTCCGGGCGCACCTTGGCGTTGGGGTCGTTGTCGAAGCGCGGGTCGCCGACGGCCGAGAAGAGGACGGCGTCGGCACTGAGGCATAGTTGGAGGGTCGTGTCGGGGAAGGGGCTCCCTTCGGCGTCGATGGCGGCGGCCCCGACGAGGGCCGACGAGAAGTGGAGCTCGTGTTGAAATTTCTCTCCGATGGCTTTTGCCACGTTGACGCCCCATTCGGAAATCTCGGGGCCGATGCCGTCGCCGGCTAATACTGCAATGTGGAGTTTCATAAGTGTGCTGTGGAATGTTAGGGGGTGGAAGGTAGGCCCTCCGGGGGACGGGTTCTCTACGCCCTACAGATAGGTCCTTCGTGAAATAGGTCGACGATTATTTGCTCTTCCCTCCGAAGACGGAGAAGTGGACGTAGCGCTTGGGGTGCGCCTTGAGGTCGGTGACGAGAGAGTCGGCGTGTTCCATCGTACTGTTGAGGTGGTCGTAGACGCCGCGGTCGTTGAGGAAGAGTCCCAGCGTGTTGTCGGTGCTGTTGAGCTGTCGGTGGAGGAAGTCGGTGGTGGCGGTGAGGCTGCCCGTTGTCTGCTGCACGCCCCGGAGGGTGGTGTTGACCTGCTGCAGTGTCCCGTTGATATCTGCCGCTGCCAAGTTCTCGGAGAGTTTCTCGGCGTGGGAGCCTATCTTGTTGAACTTATTGAGCAGGGCGGGCACGTCGTCGCGCATCATATCCGCCATCCCCGCCGAGGCCTCTTTGAGGCTCCCCGTCAGTTCCGCCGTGTTGTGCAGCGTCTGTGCCAGTGCCGGGTCGGCGGTGAGTGCGTTGAGGTGTGCCAGGATAGAGTCGAGCTTGGGGAGCAAGGTCTCGATGGTGGGAATCATCGCCTCGAGCTTGTTGAGGCTTCCCTGGTGCATCCCTCCGATGAGGGTGTCGCCGGGTGTGAGGTTCTGCGTCGGGTTGGGGCCCAAGACGAGGCTCATCTTGACGCCGCCCATCAGTTCGCTCTCCAGTTCGGCCACGGTGCCGCGGGGCACGTTCATTGCCTTGTCGAGCTCGATGCCCACCACCACGTTATCCGTGCGCTGGTAGTCGTAGTCGATGCTGCGCACGATGCCCACGGGGTAACCGTTGGCATAGACGGCGTTGGATACGGCCAGCCCGTTGATGTCGTGAAACTTCACGTAGTAGGTGTTGCTGGAGGTAAAGATGTTGACGCCTTTCAGAAAATTGATGCCGATAAATAATATGACGATGGCGACGATAGCCATCAGGGCAATTTTTACTTCTTTCGTGAGGTATTTCATAACGTATCTTATTTTTTCTGTTTAGAAAGCCGTATCGCCTCGCCGAGGGTCGTTCGTTTCCCGTCGATAAAGGCGACAACAAAGGCGCCGGGGAATCGGGCGGCCATGTCCTTTTGTAGTTGTTGTATTTCGCTGTAGTCGTGTGTAGCGCCGTAGGTGTATTTGTAGCTGTTGCCCTCCTGATAGACGTCGACGGGGTGGACGCCCTTGAAGCGGCTGTCGGTGGCCTTGAGCGGCTTGTCGCTGACCAGTATCTGCACGCGGAAGAGGGGGCGTCCGTCGTCGGCCGCTTTCTCCTGTACCGCCTCCGGGGCGGCCTTCGTGCTTGTCGCGGCCTGCGGGCGCTCCGTTCTGACGACCGCCTGTGGGCGCTCCTCAGCGGGCGTTGTCGTCTCATGGTGGGTGGCGGCGGCCACCGACAGCGCGGGCTTCTCCTGCGGGGTGCCCTCGGGGAGGTCGGTGGTGGCGACGGGGACGACGGCCGGTGCCGGGCGTTCGCTCGTGTCATTGTCGCTGTCGTCGGTGGGGAGGAAGGCCGAGGTGAGCAGCGCTTTGTTGGCATGGCGGTATTGGCAGATGCCGTTGTAGATGCTGCGCGCCAATGTGGAGACCCCCTTCTCGGAGTTCAGATAGGCCTCTTCCTCAGGGGTGGAGATAAATCCCAGTTCGGTGAGCACCGCCGGCATCGACGTCTTGCGCAGCACCAGGAAGCCGGCCTGATGCACCCCCTTGTTCTTGCGCCCGTTGCTGACATACTGTTGCTGAATGCAGCGGGCCAGTTCCACGCTCTGCTTCATGTAGCGGTCTTGCAGCAGTTCGAAGATGATATAGCTCTCGGCCTTGTTGGGGTCGAAGCCCTCGTAGGTCTGTCGGTAGTTCTTCTCGTAGGTGATGACGGAGTTCTCGCGCTTGGCCACCTCGAGGTTGGCGGCGGCGCGTGCCATACCGAGGGTGTAGGTCTCCACGCCATAGGCCACGCGCCCTTTGGGCAGGGAGTTGGTGTGGATGGAGACGAAGAGGTCCGCCTTGTTACGGTTGGCAATGTCGGCCCGCGTATCGAGGGGGATGAAGACGTCGGTGGTACGGGTGAATACCACTTTGACGTCGGGGCAGTTGGCCTTGAGCAGCCGCCCCACTTCCAGCGTCACTTTCAGGTTGATATCCTTCTCTTTGGAATAGGCACCGACGGCTCCCGCATCGTTACCGCCGTGTCCGGCATCGATAACAATGACAAATTTCTTGGCTTCCGGTGGATTATCGGCCGCTGTCAGTGCGGTGGCGGCGGTTAAAGCGATGAATAGTAATATGTAACGTAGTAGGTGGGCGATGTGGTGCATTCCGGCTGTTGTTTCCTGCAAAATTAGGTAAAATCTTTGAGTTATTCCTCGTCCGTCCGCTTTTTTGGAAAACGTCGGCACTATTGTCGGGTTTTCACCGCCTTTCCGGCGGTGTCGCGGGGCAGCGGCGCGCCGCTCTCCGCCTCTCGAATGTCGCTCCTTCTCCCTTGTTGCCTCTCGTCATCTGCCGCGCGCCCTCCCGCTGCGCGCCGCAACGTTGCCGCGCGCAGCGGTGGGGAATAACGGCGCTTATCGTGAAGCGCGAGGGGGTGTCAAAATGTGTTCGAAGGCCGCGAGAGTGAGATTTTTCCGAGCACTCCGTGCCTTGTGCGCAAGAATGGCACGCACGCGCCCTTTACGCGTGTTAAAAAAACGGTGTTTGTGACATATACTGTCAAAATGAAGCGGGCGGCGGTGGCGTCGCGCGGCGCCACAAGTCCCGTAGAAATTTCAACAAGTCCCGGACTTGTTCCGCTTAGTCCCGGACTTGTTTCGCCGCGTCGCCGTGCCGTCGTTTCTCGCTCCGTCGTTCAAGTTCTTTAACGATTTGTCGCCGCTCCGGGAAGCCTCTGCGGCGCATTCTTCTCCCAAAAACGAAGGAAAAACGGCGGGCGAAGTGTGAGTGGATGTGAAAAGGGTGCGACGCTTTCTTAACTTGTTGAAAATATTCGGTGAAAGAATGCTCCTTTTTGCTGTAAGAGGTGATACGGGCGGCTCGGGCGTGGCCGGAACTTCGTTTTTTCGCGCCCTTTCCCGTGTCAAGATATTTCCGCCTTTTCCCGTCGTTTCCTTAAAAAAGTGAGGGGGAGGGCTCAAAAAAAGCGGCGGGAGAACGGGGAAGGAGGGGGGAGACGTCGCGTGAGGCCTTTTTGCCATTTTCGGCGGGAGGAGGGTTCCGCCGCGGGCTTGTGCGGATATGTCATAATTTTTCAGTAAATTTGCGCGTCATAAAAATGATGGCAGACCCATGTTTAGAAAGAAGATAAGAAACTGGCATATTCCCAAAGGTTACGAACTGACGGCTTTTGACAAGAAGATATTGGACTTTCAGAACCGCGGCGCCCTCGTGCCCACCCGCGAACTGGTGAAGACGCCGGAACAGATAGAAGGCATCCGGCGCTCGGGAGAGGTCAATACCGGTGTCCTCGACTTGGTGGAGCGGGAAATACACGCCGGCATGAGTACGGCGGAGATAGACCGTCTGGTCTACGACTACACCGTGAGCCACGGTGCCATCCCGGCACCTCTCAACTATGAGGGCTTCCCCAAGAGCGTCTGCACCAGTATCAACGAGGTGGTATGCCACGGCATCCCCTCGGACGACGAGATACTGGAAGAAGGAGATATCATCAATGTCGACGTGTCGACGATACTCGACGGCTACTACAGCGACGCCTCGCGTATGTTCGTCATCGGCACGACGACCCCCGAGAAGCAGCGACTGGTGGACGTCACCAAGGAATGCCTGGAGATAGGCATGGCCGCCGCCCGCCCGTGGCACTTCGTCGGCGATATCGGTAAGGCCATCGACAAGCACGCCCGCAAGAACGGTTTCAGCGTGGTGCGCGACCTCTGCGGCCATGGCGTAGGACTGGAATTTCACGAGGAACCCGAAGTGGAGCACTACAACACCCATCGCAACGGGATGCTCCTGGTGCCCGGTATGGTGTTTACCATCGAACCGATGCTCAATATGGGCACGTGGGAGGTGTTTATCGACGAAGAAGACGGATGGACCGTTGTCACCGAAGACGAGCTCCCCTCGGCACAGTGGGAACACACCATCCTCATGACGGAAGACGGACCGGAGATTCTCACCCACTGATGCCTATCGTTCCCCCTAAAAACGCTGATAGAAAAATATGGTTACTATTCTCGCTATAGAGTCGAGCTGCGATGATACCTCGGCTGCCGTCATGCGCGACGGCCTCCTGCTGAGCAATGTGACCGCCGGGCAGGCGGTGCACGAGGCCTACGGCGGCGTGGTGCCCGAACTGGCTTCGCGCGCACACCAGCAGAACATCGTGCCGGTGGTAGATCAGGCCTTGAAGCAAGCCGGCGTGCGCCGCGAAGAACTGTCGGCCATCGCCGTCACCCTGGGGCCGGGCCTGATGGGCTCGCTGCTGGTGGGCGTCTCCTTTGCCAAGGGCATGGCCCTCGCACTGGGCATCCCCCTCATCGAAGCCAACCACCTGCAAGGGCATATCCTGGCCCATTTCATCCAGGAGCCGGGCGAGGCCCACGAGGTGCCGCCCTTCCCCTATCTCTGTCTGTTGGTGAGCGGAGGAAACTCCCAGATCGTTCGTGTGAATAGTTATAAAGACATGGAGATATTGGGACAAACGATTGACGACGCTGCCGGTGAAGCCATCGACAAGTGCTCCAAGGTGATGGGACTCGGCTATCCCGGCGGTCCCATCATCGACCGTCTGGCGCGTCAGGGCAATCCGCAGGCCTATCGCTTCAGTAAGCCCCATATCGACGGCCTCAATTACAGTTTCAGCGGACTGAAGACATCGTTCCTCTATTTCCTGCGCGACGAAATGGCCAAAGACCCCGACTTCATCGAGCACCATAAGGCCGACCTGGCCGCCTCGCTGGAGCAGACCGTCGTCGATATCTTGATGAAGAAGCTCGAACTGGCGGTGAAGCAGACCGGCATCCGCCATGTGGCCCTCTCCGGCGGCGTCTCCGCCAATACAGGCCTCCGCAACGCCTTTTGCGAGAGGGAGCGGCGCGGCAAGTGGCACATCTATATCCCCAAGTTTGGCTATACCACCGACAATGCCGCGATGATAGCCATCACGGGGCACTATAAATATGCCGACGGCGACTTCTGCCCCATCGAAAAGCCGGCCTACGCTCGCACTATTATATAATAAGGTGTAAGGACGACAGCCACGATATTCATTTCCCCACATAAATACAATCAAAAAGACAAATATGGAATTAGACCTGAAACTCGTTAGCAAAGAAATCAACGAAATCCTGTGGCGTAACCACAAGACCCTCGCTACGGCCGAGAGCTGCACCGCCGGTCGTATTGCCAGCGTCATCACCGCTGTCCCCGGTAGCTCCAACTATTACAAGGGCGGACTGGTGTGCTACGCCGACGAGGTGAAAGAAAACCTGCTGCACGTCGACGCCGCCGTCATCGAAGAGCAGACCGCCGTCTGTGAAGAGGTGGTGCGTCAGATGGTAGTAGGCGCCAACAGCGTGTTTGACACAGACTATGCCGTCGCTATCAGCGGCTATGCCGGTCCCGGCGGCCCCGACGGCGGCAAGAGCGGCGTCATCGTCGGCACCATCTGGATTGCCGTCGGCAACGCCGATAAGATTGAGACCAAGATGCTGGAAGAAGACAATGGCCGCGACAAGAACCTGGCCTCGGCCACCAAAGCCGCCATGTATATGCTGCGCGACTACCTCAAGGCCAACTGCGACGAGACCGCCGAAGAGATAGAGGGCTGATAAGCGGTGTGTCGCGACGGAGGCTCCGCGAGGCCTGCCCTCCCTCCCGCGACACGATGCCGTCCCTCCTCCGGCGGCGGCTTCTCTTCCTCTCACGGCCGTCGGCCGTCGGCGCCTCACGGCGTCACCAACGGTCGGTGGCATAGAATCACCCTGATTAAAAAGATTTTGGGCGCAAAATTTGTGTAGCTGAAAAGATATTACTACTTTTGCACCCCGTAAGAGTGGGCGTTTCCGCGCGGGTTATATAAGATACCACCCCAAGATTACGCAACAACAACTTCTGAAAGCCTGACGCCGGAGAGATAGTCCCACCAACACCCCCAATTCACAGAAAGGGTGTTCCTCACAAACCACCCATAACACAAGAAAACGATAGCAATGTCGAAGATTTGTCAAATTACAGGAAAAAAAGCCATGGTTGGCAACAACGTTTCGCACTCGAAGCGTCGCACAAAGCGTACCTTCGATGTGAACTTGTTTACAAAGAAGTTCTACTACGTTGAGCAGGATTGCTGGATCAGCCTCAAGATTAGCGCTGCCGGCCTCCGCATGATTAACAAGGTAGGCCTCGACGCTGCACTCACCAATGCAGTCGCCAAAGGATATTGCGATTGGAAAAATATAAAAGTCATCGGCTAATACACCCACTGAACTATGGCAGGAAAAAAAGCTAAGGGCAACCGAGTACAAGTTATCCTCGAGTGCACCGAAATGAAGGAAAGCGGACTGCCCGGCACGTCGCGCTATATCACCACCAAGAACCGCAAGAATACTCCTGAGCGCATGGAACTGAAGAAGTACAACCCCATCCTCAAGAGAATGACCATCCACAAAGAAATCAAATAATAGGACATAAGCCATGGCAAAGAAAACAGTCGCCACCCTCCAGGAGGGTAAAACTGACGGACGTTCTTATACGAAAGTCATCAAGATGGTGAAGAGCCCCAAGACGGGTGCTTACGTCTTCGACGAACAGATGGTTCCCAACGAAGCCGTTAAGGATTTCTTCAATAACTAATCAGACAAAACTCCGAGAGATGAGTCGCCCCTGCCGCTGCGACAGCCGGCGACGACGTCTTGGATTGCTACATGAGCATAGCCGATACATGGCCAAGCAGACCGCTTGACTGTGTATCGGTTTCTTGTTTGTCAGAACGGACCTAAACAGTTGATGGTGACGGGTTTTTTAGAGAATACGCGGCCGTTCCGTATTTTTTTAGTAAGTTTGCATACTGCCCCGTAGTTCCCTCGGAACGCGGCGCCACGGGCTTGCCCCGCTTACAACAATCACGACGACAAATACGACATTTACGACGACAATCACGACAATACACACGGGTCATGAGCATATTTAATTTCTTCGCGAAAAAAGAAACTCCCAAGGACGAAGGGGCACACGTGAGCACCCGGGAAGAGGTGCTGGAAGATGGACTGAAAAAAACCAAGACGGGCATCTTCTCGAAAATAGCACGCGCCATCGCCGGAAAATCAAAAGTCGACGAGGACGTCCTCGACGACCTGGAAGACGCCCTCCTGACATCGGACGTCGGCGTGGATACTACGGTGGAAATCATCCATGCCATCGAAAAACGCGTGGCAAAAGATAAATATGTAGGTACCGCCGAACTGCACCGCATCCTCAAGGAGGAAATAGGCGCCCTGCTGACGCAGACCGGCAACAGCAACGGCGAAGGCTTCGTCGTCCCCGTCGACCACCGCCCCTATGTCATCATGGTAGTGGGCGTCAACGGCGTCGGAAAAACCACCACGATAGGCAAACTGGCCTACCAGCTGAAGGCCGCCGGAAAGAAGGTGATGCTCGGCGCCGCCGACACCTTCCGCGCCGCCGCCATCGAACAGCTCGACATCTGGGGAGAACGCGTCGGCGTGCCCGTCATCAAGCAGCAGATGGGAAGCGACCCCGCCAGCGTGGCCTACGACACCATACGCTCCGCCGTGGCCAACGAGGCCGACGTCGTCATCATCGACACCGCCGGGCGTCTGCACAACAAAATCGGGCTGATGAACGAATTGACGAAAATCAAAAACGTGATGCGAAAGGTGTGCGACTGGGCGCCCGACGAGGTGCTGCTCGTCCTCGACGGCTCCACCGGACAAAATGCCTTTGAGCAAGCCAAGCAATTCGTCAAAGCCACCGAAGTGACGGCACTGGCCATCACCAAGCTCGACGGCACCGCCAAGGGCGGCGTCGTCATCGGCATCTCCAACCAACTGAAAGTTCCGGTGAAGTATATCGGGCTCGGAGAGAAGATGGAAGACCTACAGCCCTTCAACTGTCAGGCGTTTGTAGAAACCCTATTCAACGACACCCACCTATGACAACAAAGAAAGATACGCGACATATCATAGACGTAATCACCATGGGATGCTCCAAGAACCTGGTTGATTCGGAACGCCTCATGCAGCAGTTCGCCGCCCATGGATTTACCATCCACCACAACCCAGAGACAACACACGGCGACATCGCCGTAGTGAACACCTGCGGATTTATCGGCGACGCCAAGGAAGAAAGTATCAACATGATACTCTCTCTCTGCAACCAGAAGGAGGAGGGACTGCTGAAGCGCGTCTACGTGATGGGATGCCTCTCGGAACGCTATCGCGAAGAGCTGCAGGAGGAAATACCGCAGGTGGACAAATTCTACGGGAAGTTCGACTGGAACGGACTGCTCGAAGAACTCAAGAGCCACTACGACGTGGCCGACGCCGATGCCCGCTACCTCTCCACACCGACACACTACGCTTACCTGAAGATATCCGAAGGCTGCGACCGCAAGTGCGCCTACTGCGCCATCCCCATCATCACGGGACGCCACGTGAGCCGCAATATGGAAGACATCCTGCAGGAAGTCACCACCCTCGTGGCGCAAGGTGTCAAGGAGTTCCAGGTCATCGCACAGGAACTGACCTTCTACGGCATCGACCTCTACGGACGGCAGATGCTGCCGGAACTCATCGAAAAGATGGCCGCCATCCCCGGCGTGGAGTGGATACGCCTGCACTATGCCTATCCCAACAACTTCCCCCACGACTTGTTGCGCGTCATCCGCGAGAACGACAACGTGTGCAACTATCTCGACATCGCCCTACAGCACATCAGCGACGGCGTACTGTCGCGCATGCAACGACACACCACGCGGCAGGAGACACTCGAGCTCATCGACACCCTGCGCCGCGAGGTGCCCGGCATCTGCCTGCGCACCACCTTGATGGTAGGCTTCCCGGGAGAAACGGAGGAGGAGTTTAAAGAACTCATGGACTTTGTGCGCACCGTCCGCTTTGAGAGAATGGGCGCCTTTGCCTACAGCGAAGAAGAAGGTACCTATGCCGCCGAACACTACACCGACGACATCCCGGACGACGTCAAAGAGACACGCCTGAGCAAGGTGATGCGACTGCAAGAGCGTATCATCGCCGAACAAGCCGCCGAGAAGGTGGGGCGCACCTTCAAGACCATCATCGACCGCCGCGAGGGAGACTATTACATCGGACGAACAGAGTATGACTCCCCCGAGGTGGACTGCGAAGTATTGGTGCCGGTCAGCGGAGGTCCTCTGGAGATAGGACACTTCTATCAGGTGAAAGTTGATGCGGCCGACGACTTCGACCTCTACGGAACCGTGATATAATACTTCCCCTTAGATACCATTTAAAATCACCATTGTGAACAACAAGGAATTTATCAGTGCGTTGGCGGCCCGGATGAGCCTTACCACCAAAGAGTGCCAGCAACTGGCGGATAGCTTCCTCGCCGAACTCGCCGTCGAGCTCGCCGAGGGTACGCCGCTGACGGTGCAGGGCTTCGGCAACTTCGACGTCAAGAAGAAGATGGAGCGCATCGTCGTCAACCCGGCCACCAAACAGCGTATGCTGGTGCCCCCCAAATTGGTACTCGGCTTTAAGCCCGGGCCGATGCTCAAGGAAAAACTGAAGGACGAAGTCATCGACTGACGCCCTCCCTTCCTCGCCCCCCTCCCACAATTCCCACACATCTACCAGTAGTCAACGTCTGATATGGAAAAAAAATCCCTCCTCCAAGAGATAGCGGAGAACCTCGCCGTCCAGAGGGGTATCCCCAAGAAAAACGCAGAAACCTTTTGCCGCATCTTCTTCGAAGTCATCGAGGAGGGGCTGCGGCGCGACAAGTTCGTCAAGGTGAAAGGCTTCGGCACCTTCAAGCTCATTCCCGTGAGTGAGCGCGAGAGCGTCGACGTCAATACGGGAGAGCGCATACAGATAGGAAGCCACACCAAGGTGACCTTCACCCCCGACGCCTTCATCCGCGACCTGGTCAACAAACCCTTCTCGCACTTCCAGACCATCACCCTCAACGACGAGACACACGCCGAAGAGCTTGAGACGGCCAATGACTTCGTGGAGCAGGAAGAACTGCTGGCCGCAGAAGCCGCAGCCGCACTGGCCGTAGAGCCCGCGCCGGAACCGCCCGCCGCGCAGGAAGCGGAGGAAAACTCTGCACCGGAAGACGCCGGCACCGACGAGGCCGCCCCGACGGGGAACGCCGAGCCCGTGGCGGGCACCCCCGCGCCGCCGGCCGCCTCTGCCGCGCCAGCGTCGGCAGAAGAACCGCTGAAGGTAGCCGCCGCCCCCGTCGCCACGCCGCCATCGGGGATACCCGCCACAGAACTGCCGCCGCCCGCCGCCGAGGCTGAGGATATGCCGACGGCATCGTCGTCGGGAGAGACGCCTGCCGCTGCATCGCCCACGATGCCCGCCCCGCCCGAAACGCCTGCCGACATACCTGCAACGCCTGCCGCCGCAGAAGAAGATACGGAGGAGAGCGCTACGGTCACCTCCGGACAGCAAGACCGCGTGAAGTATGTCGTCGAGGGCTTCCCCCGTCGAAGGGGGCTCAACTGGTGGAAGACGATGGCGCTGACGCTCTTCGTCCTCCTGCTGATGGGACTGAGCTATTTTGCCGGATATTATAAGGTGTTCTGCCCGCCGTGCAATACGTCTCTCCCTTCTCTCCGTACCACCTCGGCACCGACACCGCCGGCCGCGCCGCCCGCTGCGCGACACACGGCGGCCCCCGTCGCACCGACGCCGCCGCGCGACACCGCCCGCCTCCGGGAAAGCCCTCCGTCGCCGGAGCCGAAGGAACAGAAAGAGCCGACAGCTGTCACGGCGGCACCGGCCGCCACGACGCCGCCGGCGACAGCGGAAAAGCCCGCCGCCGCCCCAACGGTCACCTACGACATTCACCGGTCTTATACCATCACCGGAACGCGCGAGCTGCACACCATCGTCGTCGGTGACAATATCTATAATATTGCCGCCAGGTATTATGGCAATAAGAACTTTGCGCCTTACATCATTCGCCACAACCAATTGAAGGACCCGGATAACATTATGATTGGCAGTAAACTGAAACTGCCGGAGCTGACGCCACAGAAATAGACGCCCTCCGAAAAAAATAAATAGCGATGAAACGTTTTTTCCTACTCCTGATGGGGATTTCCCTCACGCTGGCGCTCTCTGCACAGACGGAGAACGACGGGCGCTCCTACGTGATGCCGATAGACAGCATCGACGAATGCGACGACGGACACGAGGTGGTAGACGGCGTGCGCACCGAAGCCTTGGAACCTATCGCCGACATTCCCGTCGCCACCCTCCCTCTGGGGCGATGGGCCGCGCCGGGCGGCTATGGCTTCGCGCCGTGGTCGGCAGGCTTCCTCCCCGCGTGGAACCTGCATGAGGGCTTCAATGCCCAGCTCGGGATG
Organism: uncultured Prevotellamassilia sp.; assembly: GCA_964640535.1. Classification (GTDB taxonomy): domain Bacteria; phylum Bacteroidota; class Bacteroidia; order Bacteroidales; family Bacteroidaceae; genus Alloprevotella. Next base: position 34,816 of record CAZXFS010000011.1, read on the forward strand.
AGCGTGACCGCCGGCTTTGGAAAACATGCCCCGCGTGGGGTGGGCTTCGGACAGTCGGCGGCCTTCGCCTATGCCGGAGAGCTCTCCCCACGTTTCTCGGCGGCGGTGGGCGTCTATGCCGACCATATCGACGGCGGCGGCTACCAAGCCACCGATGGCGGGGTGGCGGCGTCGCTGAGATATCGCCTCAACGATTCCGTAAACCTGTACGCCTATGTCACGAAGTCGTTCCTCTCCTCTGCCGCCGAGCGCGCCCGCCGCGGCTTCTCACCCTACGGCCCGCCGATGCCGCGCGACCGTATCGGGGCCATGGCGGAATTTAAAGTGGGGAAGAATGCCTTGATACAAGTCAGCGTGGAAAGAAATGAGTATTAAGGGGAAGACGGACGCATCCCTCCGGAAGACGGACGCATCCCTCCTTATCGCAAGAATGACTTCTTCCCGCGAAGCAACGCCCCGGAGAGCGCAGAAAGCTCTCCGACAACGCAAATCGAAAGGCTCGGCAGCGGAACCTCTTCCGCCTACGGGCCTTTTATGCACCCTTTAGACCATTTCCCCTCCTCCCTTTGATGAACTTTTTTGATGACCTATAGATGATATCTTCTGCCCCCTCTTTGCAGCGGCAGCGTGAACTGCTGCAAATGGAATACGACTACGAGAAAAAGGAATTCCTGCGCGCCACCGAACTGATGAGTATCGGCCGAAAGGTGAAGCGCGGCGATGCCTGGTATCCCCTCACCGTGGGACGCAGCTACTACAATTCGCTCAACAAACTGGTGGTGGAAATCACCCGGAGCACGGACGTCGACATAGAGCACAACTTCGAATACGGACGAACGGTGTGCTTCTTCGAGGAGGAAGGCACCGGACAACTGCACTACCTGGACTTCACCGCCACCGTCAGTTATGCCGAGGCCGACCGCATGGTCGTGACGCTCCCCGGCGAGAAAGCCCTCGCCGCCCTGCAGGCGTTGGAGCGCCCCGGCGTGCAGCTCCACTTCGACGAGACCACCTACCGCCTGATGTTTGAGGCTCTCGACCGGGCGATACCGGCCAAGAAAGGACGCCTCGCAGAGTGGCGCGACCTCTTCCACGGGACGCTGCGCCCCCGCTTTTCCGCCGCCGTGCCGGCGCCGAGCTTGCCATGGCTCAACGCCTCGCAGGCCGCCGCCGTGGGCGACATTCTGCGAGCCCGTGACGTCATGATTGTCCACGGCCCTCCCGGAACAGGGAAGACGACGACGCTCATCGAAGGCGTCTGCGAGGTGTTGCGCCGCGAGCCGCAGGTGCTGGTGTGCGCGCAGAGCAATACAGCGGTCGACTGGATATCCGAACAACTCGCCGACCGCGGCGTCAGTGTCCTGCGCGTGGGAAATCCCACACGTGTCACCGACAAGATGCTGGCCAATACCTATGAGCGGCGCTTCGAGGCGCATCCCGACTACCCCACCTTGTGGCAAATCCGCCGCACCATCCGCCAACTGTACTCCACCTCGCGGCGCGGGCGTGGTCACGACTTCCACCGGAAGGTGGCCCGCTTGCGGGAGCGTGCCGACGAGTTAGAGCTACGTATCCGCCAGTCGCTCTTCGACAATACCCGCGTCGTGGCGGCCACCTTGGCGGGCAGCGCCCAGGCGGTGCTCAGCGGGCAGCACTTCCACACGCTGTTTATCGACGAGGCGGCGCAGGCCCTCGAGGCGGCGTGCTGGATAGCCCTCGACAAGGCCGACCGCGTCATCCTCGCCGGCGACCACTGCCAACTGCCGCCCACCATCAAGAGTCCGGCGGCGATGCGCGGCGGACTGGGCTGCACACTGATGGAGCATCTGGCGCAGACAAAGCCCGAGGCGGTGCGACTACTGACGATACAGTACCGCATGAACGAGGAAATCATGCGTTTCTCCTCGCAGCGCTTCTACGGCGGAAAGCTGCAGGCGGCGCCGGAGGTGCGCCATCGCAGTATGCTCGACGACCTCGACACCGCCCTGGTGTGGCTGGACACGGACAGCGTCCCCACGGAGCCCGACTGTGCGACACCCGCGCCCGACGGCGCGGAGGAGGCGACGCCGCTTTCTTCGTCGTCAGTGTCGCTCCCTCTGTCGTCGGCACTCGCGACCGCGGCGGCGTCGGGCGCGGCGGTGCCGCCCGTCTCACGCCCCGTCCTCTCCGATATGCGCGAGACCTTCGTCGCCGCCTCCTATGGCCGTGTCAATAAGGGCGAGGCGCAACTGACGATGCGTGCCCTGCGCCATTATGTGGCGCGTATCGGGCGGCAGCGCCTCCTCGAGGAACGCGCCGATTTCGGGGTGATATCGCCCTACAAGGCCCAGGTGCAATACCTGCGCGCCCTGGTGCGTCGTGACCGCTTCCTCCGTCCGCTCGCCGATGCCATCACCGTCAATACGGTGGATGCCTTTCAGGGACAAGAGCGCGACGTCATTCTGGTGTCGTTGGTACGCGCCAATGAGGAGGGACAGATAGGCTTCCTCTCCGATCTGCGACGCATGAATGTAGCCATGACACGCGCTCGCATGAAGCTCATCATCATCGGCTCCTCCGGCACACTGTGTCATCACGCCTTCTATCGCGACCTCTACGCGCACTGTCACCACGAAGCGCCGCCGGCCGACGTCGACGAATTGTCGTAATATTGTCACGCTTATGCTTTTCCGAATACTTTCGTTTTGCTTCTTTTTGAAAAATATTTACGCCAAAAAGAAGCAGAATGAAAGTATTTGCGTAATTTTGCCATCAATTTTATACATAACGGGGTTTTGGTGAAAGCGCCGCCCGTAGAGTAACGACAGAAGTGCGGTTCCCTCTCTCGTGCGGGAGTGCAGCAAGAACGTCCGGTGAGACCTTCCGGCCGCTTCGACCGACACACGAGAACCGTCAGAATATTCATTTTGGGCAGCCCATTGAAACTGCCCATAACTCAGGAGACGTCAACGCATGGAAAAGATGACAACACCCTGCCGACAAGGCCTCTATCATCCCGACTACGAGCACGATGCTTGTGGGGTGGGAATGGTGGTCAATATCCACGGCAATAAGTCGCATGAATTGGTAACGGATGCCCTCACCGTACTCGAGAATATGAAGCATCGTGGTGCGGAAGGAGCCGATAAGAAAACCGGTGATGGCGCCGGCATCTTGTTGCAGATTCCCCACGAGTTTATTTTGCTTCAGGGTATCCCCGTTCCCGAGAAGGGAACCTACGGTACCGGTCTGGTGTTCCTGCCGAAGGACGAGGCGGCACAGCAAGAGATACTGGCCGACATCGCCGAAGAGGTGGAGACGGCGGGACTGTCGTTGATGCATGTGCGCACGGTGCCTGTCTGCTCGGACATCCTGGGCCACGACGCCCGCGCCGTAGAGCCCGCCATCAAGCAGCTCTTTGTGACGGTGGCCGACGGCATCGGCACCGACGATTTGGAGCGCCGCCTCTACTTGGTACGTAAGAAGATAGAGCGCCGCGTCAAAGCTGCCGACTTTTATATGGTGTCGCTCTCGTCGCGCACTATTATATATAAAGGTATGCTCTCGTCGACGCAGTTGCGCGACTACTACCCCGACTTGACGCAGCCCTACTTTACCAGCGGTCTGGCCGTCGTCCACTCCCGCTTCTCCACCAATACCTTCCCCCGCTGGAGCCTGGCACAGCCCTTCCGCTTGCTGGCGCACAACGGAGAAATCAACACCATCCGCGGCAACCGCGCCTGGATGGAAGCCCGCGAGGCCGTCTTGTCAACGCCGACGTTGGGTGATATTCAGGAAATACGCCCCATCATCCAGCCGGAGATGAGCGACTCCGCCTCTCTGGACAACGTACTGGAGTTTCTGGTGATGTCGGGCCTGAGCCTGCCCCACGCCATGGCGATGCTGGTGCCCGAGAGCTTCAACGACAAGAACCCCATCAGCGACGACCTCAAGGCGTTCTACGAATACCACTCCATCCTGATGGAGCCCTGGGACGGCCCTGCCGCCCTGCTTTTCAGCGACGGCCGCTATGCCGGCGGTATGCTCGACCGTAACGGTCTGCGCCCCGCGCGCTATCTGGTGACGGCCAACGACACCATGATAGTGGCCAGCGAGGCCGGCGTATTGCCCCTGGAGGCTGCCGACGTGAAAGAAAAGGGACGCTTGCAGCCCGGCAAGATTCTGCTCATTGATACGCAGGAGGGGCGTGTGCTGCACGATGCCGACATCAAGGCCACTCTGGCCGGAGAGAAACCCTATCGCCAATGGCTCTCCTCCAACCGCATCGAGCTCGACGCCCTCAAGAGCGGTCGCCGTGTCGACAACGGCGTCGACCATCTGGCCGCCAAATACCGCGCCTTCGGCTTCAGTCGCGAGGACGTGGAGCGCACCATCCTCCCCATGTGTGAGGGTGGCAGCGAACCCATCGCCTCGATGGGCAACGACACCCCGTTGGCCGTCCTGTCGGAACGCCCGCAGTTGTTGTTTAACTACTTCCGCCAGCAATTCGCCCAGGTCACCAATCCCTCCATCGACCCCATCCGCGAAGAGCTCGTCATGTCGCTCACCGAGTATATCGGCGCTGTGGGCATGAACATCCTCGTCCCCGACGAGACGCATTGCAAGATGGTGCGTCTGCCGCATCCCGTACTGACCAATCGCCAGCTCGACCTCCTCTGCAACATCCGCTACAAAGGTTTCAAGACGGTGAAGCTGTCGATGACCTTCGACGCCGCCAAGGGGGCCGCCGGCCTCCGCGAGTCACTGGAGACGCTCTGCCGTCAGGCCGAGCAGTCGGTGGCCGAGGGCGTCAACTATATCGTCCTCAGCGACCGCGGCATCGACGCACAGCATGCCGCCATCCCCTCCCTGCTCGCCGTCAGCGCTGTCCATCATCACCTGATTCATGTGCAGAAGCGCGTGGAGACGGCACTGATTGTAGAGAGTGGAGAAATACGTGAAGTGATGCACGCCGCCCTCCTCTTGGGCTATGGTGCCAGTGCCATCAATCCCTATATGGCCTTTGCCGCTATCGACGACCTGGTGCGTCGCGGCGAGGTGCAGATGAACTACGACACGGCCGAGAAGAGTTATATCAAGGCCCTCCGCAAGGGACTCTACAAGGTGATGAGCAAGATGGGTATCAGTACCATCCGATCCTACCGCGGCGCCAAGACCTTCGAGGCCGTCGGTGTCAGCGAAGAGGTGATGAACACCTATTTCGGTACGCCGACATCGACCATCGGCGGCGTCGGCCTGTCCGAGATTGCCCGCGACTATATCGCCTTTCACCGGACGGCCTGCGACTATCTCTCCGAGCACAAGGAGGAGACCGACGACGACCTGTTGCCCCACATAGGGTTGTATTCCTATCGTAAGGACGGCGAGCAACATGCGTGGAACCCCGAGACGATAGCCGCCCTGCAGTTGGCCACACGTGTGGGAAGCTATAAGAAATTCAAGGAATTCACCCATCTGGCCGACCACCCGAAGTCGCCCATCTTCCTGCGCAACTTTTTCGACTTCAAGCGCGCCCCCATCTCTATCGACGAGGTGGAACCGGTGGAGGATATCGTACGCCGGTTCGTCACCGGCGCCATGTCGTTCGGCGCCATCAGTAAGGAGGCCCACGAGGCCATGGCGTTGGCGATGAACAAGCTCGGCGCCCGCAGCAATACCGGCGAAGGCGGCGAGGACAGCGAGCGCTTCCACGACCGGTTCGACGGCATCTCCCTCTGCAGCAAGACCAAACAGGTGGCCTCCGGACGCTTTGGCGTCACCACGGAATACCTCGTCAATGCCGAGGAGATACAAATCAAGGTGGCCCAGGGTGCCAAGCCCGGTGAGGGCGGTCAGCTCCCCGGCTACAAGGTCAACGAGGTGATAGCGCGCACGCGTCACTCCATCCCCGGCATCTCCCTGATATCGCCGCCGCCCCATCACGACATCTATTCTATTGAAGACCTGGCACAGTTGATCTTCGACCTGAAGAACGTCAACCCGAAGGCCAAGATCAGTGTGAAGCTGGTGGCCGAGAGCGGTGTCGGTACGATTGCCGCCGGTGTGGCCAAGGCCAAGGCCGACCTCATCGTTATCTCCGGTGCCGACGGCGGTACGGGCGCCTCGCCCGCCTCGTCGATGCGCTATGCCGGCATACCGCCCGAGATAGGACTGAGCGAGACACAGCAGACGCTGGTGCTCAACGGCCTCCGCGGACAGGTGCGCTTGCAGACCGACGGCCAGCTCAAGACGGGCCGCGACATCATCTCCATGGCCCTCCTCGGCGCCGAAGAGTTTGCCTTTGGTACCGGCATACTGATAGTCTTGGGCTGCGTCATGATGCGCAAGTGCCATGCCAATACCTGCCCCGTGGGCGTAGCCACGCAAGACAAGCGTCTGCGCGAGCACTTCCGCGGCCGCTACGAATATATCGTCAACTATTTCCGCTTCCTCGCCGAGGAAGTGCGCGAATACCTCGCCGAGATGGGCTTCCGCCGTCTCGAAGACATCGTGGGACGCACCGACCTCATCACCGTCGACCGCAGCGTTGGCGCCAAGGGGGATCTGCTCGACTTCGACCGCCTGTTGCACCACGTCGACAACGGCGCCGCCCTGCATCATGTCACCGAGCAGCACCACGATATCGACAACGTCATCGACACCCGCATGATTGCCGCTGCCGCCGATGCCCTCGAAGGGGGCAAGGAGGTATCGCTGGAATATCATATTGCCAATACCGACCGCGCCGTCGGCGCCATGCTCTCCGGCACGGTGGCCGCGCGCTATGGCCACGCCGGTCTCCCCGACGACACCATCTCCGTGAAGTTTAAGGGCTCCGCCGGCCAGAGCTTCGGCGCCTTCCTGACCCACGGTGTCAGCTTCCGCCTCGAGGGCGACGCCAACGACTATCTGGGCAAGGGCCTCTGTGGCGGACGCATCGCAGTGATGCCGCCGTCGCGCTCCACCTTCCTCGCCGAGGAGAATGCCATCGCCGGCAATACGTTGCTCTATGGCGCCACCGGCGGCGAAGTCTATGTCAGCGGCCGCGTCGGCGAACGCTTCGCCGTGCGCAACTCCGGTGCTACGGCCGTCGTCGAAGGCGTCGGCGACCACTGCTGTGAGTATATGACCGGCGGGCGCGTCGTCGTCCTCGGAGAAACGGGGCGCAACTTCGCCGCAGGTATGAGCGGAGGTCTGGCCTATGTGTGGGACAAAGATCACCACTTCGACTACTTCTGTAATATGGATATGGTGGAACTGTCGCTCGTCGAAGAGGCGTCGGCACGCAAGGAGTTGCACGAACTCATCCGCCAGCACTATCTGTATACCGGTAGCCGCTTGGCACGGACGATGCTCGACGACTGGAACCGCTATGTCGACGACTTCATCCAGGTGACACCGATAGAATACAAGCACGTCCTGGCCGAAGAGCAGATGCGCAAGCTCAAGCAGCGCATCGCAGAAGTACAGCGCGACTATTAATCACCCGTCTTGAACATAGATTTTACAACATACTATGGGTAATCCTAAAGCCTTTCTTACCGTAGCACGCCAAGAGGCCGGCTACCGTCCCATACACGAACGCATCGCCGACTTCGGCGAGGTGGAACAAACCCTCAATACCGGTGAGCGCAAGCTGCAGGCCTCCCGCTGCATGGACTGCGGGGTGCCCTTCTGCCACTGGGCCTGCCCGCTGGGCAACCGCCCCCCGGAATTTCAGGATGCCATCTATAAGGGAAAATGGAAAGAAGCCTATCACATCTTGACGGCCACCAACGATTTTCCGGAATTTACCGGACGTATCTGCCCGGCACTGTGTGAGAAGAGCTGCGTGTTGAAACTGAGCATCGACGCCCCGGTGACCATCCGCGAAGACGAATGTGCCGTCATCGAGGCCGCCTTCCGCGAGGGATATGTGCAGCCGCAGCAGTGGGCACGCAACGGGAAGCGCGTCGCCGTCATCGGTTCCGGCCCCGCCGGACTGGCTGCCGCCAACCAGCTCAACCATAAGGGCTACGAGGTGACGGTCTTTGAGAAAGACGAATATGTCGGCGGACTTCTGCGCTTCGGTATCCCCAACTTCAAGTTGCAGAAGACGGTCATCGACCGCCGCGTCCGCATCATGACGGAGGAGGGCATCACCTTCCGCACCTCCACTCCCGTCGATGTCACCGCTCTCCCCGAGGGCTTCGACGCCTATTGCATCTGTACGGGGACGCCCACGGCGCGCAACCTGAACATCCCCGGCCGTGAGTTGAAGGGCATCCATTTCGCCCTCGAACTCCTGGCACAGCAAAACCGCGTCCTGGCAGGGCAGACCTTCGACCACGACGCCCGCATCACGGCGTGTGGAAAGCGCGTCCTCGTCATCGGCGGCGGCGACACCGGCAGCGATTGTATCGGTACCAGCAACCGCCAGGGCGCCGTCAGCGTGACGCAGATAGAAATCATGCCGCAGCCCCCCGTGGGCCACAACCCGGCGACGCCGTGGCCGCAATGGCCCGTGGTGCATAAGACGACGAGCAGTCACGAAGAGGGCTGCGTGCGCCGCTGGTGCCTGACGTCGAACCGCTTCTTGGGCGACAACGACGGCCATGTATGCGGTGTAGAGGTGGAGGAGGTGGAATGGCTTCCCAACCCCGACGGCGGACGCCCCCTCATGCATCCCACGGGAAAGAAGGAAATCATCGAGGCCGACCTCGTCTTGCTCGCCATGGGCTTCCTGCGCCCCGAGCAGCCCTCCTTCCCCGAAGGCGTCTTTGTGGCCGGAGATGCCGCCACCGGCGCCTCTCTCGTGGTGCGCTGCATCGCCGGCGGACGCCAGGCTGCCGCCAAGATAGACGACTACCTGAAGACAAAATGAGCGGGAGAGGACGCTGCGTCCTCTTTCGGAGAAGTATCCATCAGGGCGGCCTGCGACGAGGCTCCTTGATAGATACCGACATGATACGGTTCGCCGAGAAGTTCCCTGCGGAGGGAGCCTCTCGGCGAACGTCGTTTCCCCGGGGGGGAGAAGGTTTCTTACGGCGCCTCCTATGGAAGGCCTGCCGGGCGTCGCCCTCGCCGTCGGCCGACAAGCAGGAGCGGCGGCGCCCTCTTCGCCGCCGCTTTTCCGGCGCTTATCGTGAAGCGAGAGGGGCTGTCAAAATGTGTGCGAAGACCGCGAGAATGCGTTTTTTCTCACCACCGCTTGCCCCGCGCCCGAGCCGGCGCACGCACGCCGCCCTTGAAACGTTAAAAAAGTATTACTTTTGCCACATACTGTCAATGGAGAGGAGGGAAACGCCGCCGCCGCGCGTAACAACAAGTCCCGTAGGAGTTTCAACAAGTCCCGGACTTGTTCCGACGGGCCCGGGGCTTGTTTCGCCGAGGCCCCGTTTGGGCGAAACAAGCTCAGATTGTGAATTTATTTAACGGTAGGCCCTCTTTTCGGGCGCCTCTCGGACGTAAAAAAACGGCGGTTTCGTGGATTTTTCTCGTGAAAATCTGTCGTTTTTTGGAGGTAAAATGTATTTTTCTCCTCATTCTGTGTGAATTTCTATATACTCGTGTGAAAATCTGTCATGATTTAGGTTTCTAAAGTGCCTGATTTACATTTTTCCGGCCTCTCTCGCGTGTCAAGATATTTCGTCATTTTTCCCCCTTTCCCCGAAAAAAATGAAGGTACGTCGGAAAGGGGGGGCGTGGAGGTGGGGGACGTGACGGGAGGCGGTGGCGGAGCCGGGGGAAGGGCGCGCGTCGATGCCTCCCGGCGGCAGGCCACGACAAAAAGGAGTGCGGCCACCTATCGACGATAGGCAGCCGCACCGTTAGTTCCTGAGTACTCGAAGCGGGACTTGAACCCGCACGACCATCACTGGCCAAAAGATTTTAAGTCTTTCGTGTCTACCGATTCCACCATTCGAGCCGGAGGGAAAGAGCGGAAAACGAGACTCGAACTCGCGACCCCAACCTTGGCAAGGTTGTGCTCTACCAACTGAGCTATTTCCGCAAAAGTGATGCAAAGGTAGGCATTCTGCGCGAAACTACCAAATTTTGCGACGGGCGTTCGCGCACGGCGCTGTCGGTGGCGGCGCTTCCGGGCCTCCCGACGGCCACTGCGCGCAAGGGCTGCCGCGGGGACGATATCGGCCGTGAGGGCGAGTGCCGCCCCGCCCGAAACGCCTCAATGGCCGGATGATGACGAAATAAGGCGTTGATAATTTGGCGGTATGAGAAAAAAGTTGTTCCTTTGCAGCGCTTTTCCGTCGGGCCGCTGTCAGGATGAGTGTTCCCCGTTATGCCCGCCGGACGAATAAGAAATCACAACCAACTTATCAAAATGGCAGATTTAATCAAAATCGCTGAGGAAGCATTTGCAACGGGCAAGTCATTCCCTGAATTCCGTGCCGGTGACACCATCACCGTAGCCTACAAAATCGTCGAAGGCAACAAGGAGCGTATCCAGCTCTACCGCGGTGTCGTTATCCGCATCTCCGGCCATCAGGACAAGAAGCGCTTCACCGTGCGCAAGATGTCCGGCAATATCGGTGTGGAGCGTATCTTCCCCATCGAGTCGCCCAACATCGACAGTATCGAAATCAACAAGTACGGTAAGGTGCGTCGCGCCAAGCTCTACTACCTCCGTGGTCTTACGGGCAAGAAGGCTCGTATCAAGGAGCGCCGCGTCAACGTGGCCAAGTAAGTTCCGACTTACAGGTATTTCCGCACTGTTTCCATCTAAAAAGGTCCTCCGACAAGCGTCGTGAGGACCTTTTTTCGATTTGTGGTGTGTTCTGTTTTGTGGAAAAAGAAATCGCGTCGTCGGCCTGCCCTTTTTCCGAAATATTCCGACAAAGAGAACGTCAGGGGCGACAATCGGCGAGCGCCACCGGGGCGGGATGCTGCCGCCCTGACGAGGGGCGCTTCCGCCTTACAGAAAATGCTGGTGCCGAAGGGCCTCCAGCAGTCCTTGGCTCATGGTGCGACAGTCGCTCGCCGTATAGCGTAAGTCGGTAAATACTTGTGCCAGCGTCTCCTTGTGGTTGAGGCGGACAAAGGAGCGGTTGTCCTCGCGCGCTTCGGTGTCGGCATAGTCGCGGTCGATGCTCTCCGCCGTGGCCGGCGTGTAGTGCTCCTCATGGAGGATGGCCGTGAGGGGCAGGCGCCCTGTAGCTGCGGGGCACTCGGCGGGATGTCCCAGGGTGATGGTGGCCACCGGCATCACCAGTTCGGGCAGCTGCAGGAGGTCGATGATGGGCTGCGGCCGGTAGAGGGTGGTCCCCAGGAAGCACAGTCCCAAGCCCTCGGCCTCGGCCAGCGTGCAGAACGTCTGGCAGTAGAGAAGGGCATCGGTGGCGGCATTGACAAAGGAGAGGAAGTTGTCGTAGCCGGGGGTCGCCCGGCGCTGGCGGCACCAGGTGGTGACGCGCGAGTAGTCGGCGCAGAAGGTGAGCACCACCGGCGCCTCTGTCACCATCGGCTGGTGGAAGTGGCACGCGGCCAGGCGCTCCTTGGTGGCGGCATCGCGGGTGACGACGACGCTGTAGAGCTGCAGGTTGCCCATCGTTTGTGTGCGCATTGCCGCCGTCAGGAGGCGGTGGAGGGTGGCGCTGTCGATGTCTTCAGACGTGTAGCGGCGGACGGAACGGCGCTCCGTGATGGCCGCAAGAAGGGAGGAGGGTGTCATAGTGATGCAAAGTTAGCAGTTAGTTTTTACATATCGCGCCCGAAAAACGAAGCTTTCGGAAGGCGTTCCTCCCTTGTTCCCCAAAAAATCCTTACTTTTGCGGGGGAACAGGCGCCACCGCATCGGCGCCGCCCGCATCACCTGTATGGAACAAGAAAAGAAGAACACTTACCAACGGAAATACCCGCGCGAAGAAGTCGCTGCCATCAAGGCCTGGTTTGACCGCCACGATGCCGAACTGCCGGAGACGCTGCAACTCGACGATGCCACGCGCTATCTGCATCTCAAGACGACGGTGGCGGCCTATTTCGAAGTCTACGGCATCCATGGCGACAACCCCACCTTCAGCGGACAAATCCATCAGTTGTTCCTCATCCGGCAACGGCTGGAAGAGATGGAGATAAAAGACTGACAACGCCCGACACGGGCCTTCTCTCACACCGAAAAACCTCCCTAACAGTATACACACATGAAGAAAATCGTAATAGCGGTGGCCGCTGCTGCCGGTATGACGCTGATGAGCTGTGGCAGCGAGAAAGCCTCCACGCCGCAGGCCGACAGCGTGAAGACTGTTGCAACACAAGGGCCGCAACCGGCCGACAACGAACTGTCGCGCGACTATCGCTCCACCATCGAGGGGCACAACTATGTCATCTCCATCCATCGCACCCCCGACAGCAGCTTGCCCACCGTCAAGGACGAGCTCGACCAGGAGTTCTACGACAACCGCGTCGTGGTGACCATCACTCGCGACGGCGACAGCATCTTCCACCAGGCGCTCACCAAAGAAGACTTCCTCGACTACCTCTCCGCCGACGAGCGCCGCGGCTCCATCCTCCTGGGTATGGTCTACGACGAGGAGAAGTCGTCACGCCTCCACCATTGCCTCGCCGCACAGGTGGGGCAGCCGGGAACGGGCGAAGGGCCTGCCTTCACCATCGAGATACCCCTCGCCGGAGGTTCCACCTTCAGCATCGTTCGCGACAGCCAGCAGGACACCAACAACTCCCAAGAAACAGATAATTAACCCCTGATATGAAGAAACACTTCCTCATGGCCGCTTGCCTGCTACTGGCCGGCGCTGCCGCCGGCGGCGCCTATGCCGAAGGGCGCACCGAGAGCGCCGCACCGACGGAGGCCGCCGCGACGTCACACGCCCTCACGTTGCGCGATATCACCTCCGGCACCTACTCGGCAGAGGCCATCTATGGCGTCTACCCGATGAAAGACGGGGAGTCCTACACACAGCTCTCCGACGACCGCCGACGCATCCTCCGACGCTCCTTTAAGACGGGACAGGAGATGGGTACCGTCTTCGACGTCGCCACCGTACGCGGCGATACGAAGCTCAACGGCATCGACGGATATGTGATGTCGCCCGACGAGCGGCGCATCCTCATCCAGACGCAGACCTCCTATATCTACCGCCGCTCGTTCACCGCCGTCTACTACATCTACGACGTGCAGAACAATACGCTGACGCCGCTCTCCGACGGCGGACCGCAGCAGGTGCCCCTCTTCTCGCCCGACGGCAACGTCATCGCCTTCGCCCGCGAGGGCAACCTGTTCCTGGTGAAGCTCCTCTTCGACAACGCCGAGACGCAGGTCACCAAAGACGGGAAGTTCAACGAAATCATCAACGGTATCCCCGACTGGGTCAACGAGGAGGAGTTTACCACCAACCGCTCCTTCGACTTCTCCGCCGACTCCAAGATGCTGGCGTGGGTGCGCTACGACGAGAGCCGCGTGCCCCTCTACCGCATCCAGAAGTTTAAGGGCGCCGCCCCCGAGGAGAAGGAAAATGATGCCTATCCCGGAGAATATGCCTATAAATACCCCGTCGCCGGCGCCAAGAACTCCGACGTCACCGTCCTCTCGTACGACATCAAGAATCGCGTGACGCGCACCATCCAGGTGCCCCTCGACAGCGACGGCTATGTGCCCCGCATACGGTTTACCTCCGACCCCGAGAAGCTCGCCGTCATCACCCTCAACCGCCACCAAGACCGCATGGACGTCTATATGGCCCATCCGCGGTCGACGGAGTGCCGCCTCGTGTTGCGTGAGACCAACGACAAGTATATCCGCGAGACGGCCTACACCGATATGAAATTCTACGACGGCCATTTCTCCCTCCTCTCGGAACGCTCCGGCTATCAGCACCTCTACTGGTATACCCTCAACGGGCAACTGGAGCGGCAGGTGACGACGGGCAACTACGAGGTGACGGACTTCTACGGCTACGACGCCGCCACGGGACGCTTCTACTTCGCCGCCGCCAAGGAGAGCCCGCTGCGCCGCGAGATTTATGCCGCCGAGCGCAACGGCGACCTCAAACAGCTGACCACGGAGAAGGGCACGCACTCCGCCACCTTCTCGTCGACGATGAAATACTTCCTCCACATCTACAGCAGTGCCACGCAGCCGCCGGTGACAACGCTCTGCGATGCCCGCGGACGGACGCAGGCCACCCTCGTCGACAACGCACGCCTCAAGGAACGGGTGACGCCGCTCCTCGGCACCAAGGAGTTCTTCTCCTTCACCACCTCCGAAGGCGTACAGCTCAACGGATGGATGGTGAAGCCCCGCGACTTCGACCCCACGCGACGCTATCCCGTACTGATGTACCAGTATAGCGGCCCCGACTCGCAGGAGGTCACCGACTCCTGGCAACTGGGATTCTATGGCGGGGGCGGACTCTTCGAGAGCTATATGGCACAAGAGGGCTTCCTCTGCGTGTGCGTCGATGGGCGCGGCACGGGAGCCCGCGGTGCCGACTTCGAGAAATGCACCTACCTGCGCCTGGGCGACCTGGAGTCGAAAGACCAGGTGGAGGCGGCGCTCTACCTCGCGTCGCTCCCCTACGTCGACAAGGACAACATCGCCATTTGGGGCTGGAGCTTCGGCGGTTTCAACACCCTTATGTCGATGACCGAGGGACGCCCCGTATTCAAAGCCGGCGTCGCCATCGCCGCCCCCAGCAACTGGAAGTATTACGACTCCGTCTACACCGAGCGCTATATGCGTACGCCGAAGGAAAACGGCAACGGCTACGCCATCAACCCGATACAGCGCGCGGCACAGCTCAGCGGCAGTCTGCTCCTCATCCACGGCACCGCCGACGACAACGTGCACTTCCGCAATGCCGCCGAGATGAGCGAGGCACTGGTGCAGGCCGACAAACAATTTGAGATGCAGGTCTACACCAACCGTAACCACAGCATTTATGGGGGAAACACGCGCTATCATCTCCTCACCCGCTTGTGTAACTTTGTCAAAGACCGGTTGAAATAATCGGGTGGAGAGAAGGCCGCCTCGGCGGGGGCTCGGACAAACGTCCCCCTTGGACGACGTCACAGCCTCCCCGGAAGATATCTTTCCGCCCCTTGTAGAATATCGGAGCGTCGCTCCCCCGTAAAAAGAAACGCCCCGCGTGCGCTGCCTCCTTGGAGAGGTGTGCACGCGGGGCGTTTGGTGTGTTGCGGGAAGGCGGCTTATCGAACGAGCACCTTCTTACCGTTGTGGAGATAGATACCCTTGACGGCCTTCTGTACGCGGCGTCCGCTGAGGTCGTAGAGGGCGCCGTCGGTGTCGGCGTCGGGCAGCGTCAGGGCGTCGAGGGCGGTGACGACAGTGCCGTCGAAGGAGAAGCCCTTCACCTTACTGTCGGCGCTCAGCGTCAGCCAGGAGTGGAAGCCTGCGAGGTGTTCGCCGTTGAACGGGTAGAGGCCGATGCCTCCCTCGGCGGCGCTGCGTTGTTGCAGGGTGAAGAGGCTGCCGGCGTCGGTCGGCGTGGCCTGTGCCGCGGTGGCACCGCTGAGTTCCGTTGTGAGGGCGTCGCGCTCGGTGTTGAGGACGTCGAAGTCGTAGGTGCCTTCCGGCCCCTTGAGGATGACGGCGGTCTGTGCGGGGAGGATGCCGTCGCTCACCTCTTCGAGGAGGAGCAGCGTCTTGTCGTCGTTGAGGGCGGAGGTGTAGACGGTGAGGCCCTCGGGGATGCGCAGGTCGGTGGGAGCGTAGAAGGTGGCATAGCCGGCGGCGGTGACGGCAACGGGGAGCGTGGTGACGCGCTCCAGGGTGAAGTCGGTCGTCGTGCCGTCGGTGACGTCCTTTCCGCCGCTGGTGAGGCGGTAGGTGCCGTTGGCCGTGGCGCTGACAGTGACGTCGGCGCCGTCAGCATGATAGGCGGGGAGGGTGTTGCCGTCGGAGGCGCCGAGGGCAAAGCCCTTGCGGGTGTTGACGAGCTGCGTACCGTTGCCATAGAAGAGCGTGGTGTTGTCGGCCGACGTCTGCAGGGCGAGGGAGGCTCCTTCGCTGTCTTCGCCGCCGAGGTAGCTGCCGTCATGGCCGATGCGCCAGAAGTGGCCGTCCAGGGAGGTGACGGGCGCCGTGGTGTCTTCGATGTGATAGGCCGTCGGCGTCTGTGCATCGCTGTTGTCGGTGACGAGATAGGCGCTGTTCTGTGTCAGCGATGTCGTACCCCGTGCGATGAGCGAAGCCTTCTCGCGGGTGCTGACGCCCAAGAGGTAGGTCTGTGCGGCCAAGGTGCCGGCATCCGACGTCCAGTAGACGCCCTTCAGGGCGTTATCGTTGGGCAGGGTAGCCGTCGTACTGAGAATGTCGAGGGTCACGGTGGTGGCAGCGCCCTGATGGCGCAGGATGACCGGCGTCCCCGCGGGGATGATGCCGCTCTCGATGGGCGTCGTCACCAAGTTGCCGTTCTCGATGGTGGCGGTGTAGGCCGTAGTGGCGTCGTCGCTCACACCGGTGGTGAAGGGCAGGCACGTAGTGGCGTAGCCGTTGCCTTCTATCTGCTGAACGGGAATATTGAAGCTGTTGACTTCGGTGACGTACCACTGCACACCGGGAACCCAAGCTCCCCAAGTCGTGATTTTGTTACCGCTGCTGTTATAGAAGATATCTCTTCCGCCGTCGCCATAACCTAATAGGTTCTCACTAACGCGGTCAAAGGTGTATTTCCCGTCTCCTCGTGGAATGATATAGTATCCGGTCTGTGTTGTGCTCAGCGTGGCTTGCACATTATTCTTATCCGCTATAAAGATATACTTCCCTTGTGCCGTCAGAGCATACTTGTGTGCTTCTTCCGTCTTGGGGAATTGGAACAGTTGCTGGGCGTCGTTCTCGTTCAGCGTGCTGGTTACGGCTCCGTTGCTCTCTGAGAAAGTGAGATATTGGGAGGTGTTGGCATAGTTGTTGATGCGGTACACCTTCTTGGCGGAGATGCCGGAGTAGACGACGTCGATGGTTTGGTCGTCGGTGTTGATGGTGGCGGCAGAGGACGACATTTCCGTCTCTGTGGCGTCGACGGTGTCGACGTTCGTATCGAGATAAACCGTGCTGCCGTCGGCGTAGGTGGCGTTGTGGACACCGTCGGTGACAATCGCCAACCCCTCGTCTTCAGCACCGGAAACGGTCACCGTATAGCCGGGAAGCAATGCGGGGTCTACCTTTCGGAAAATCCATTGGCCGGTCCATTTTTGTTCATTAGTAGAATCGTGGTTGGGCTGAGGCTGTACTACGACTTTAAACGAGCTGGGAACTCCATTACTACTCGTATCGTAGCGGGTAAGAATATACCAGTTATTGGAGCCGCTTACTTGTTTCAATTGCAGACGGCCGATGGCGTTTCCGGCTTCCGTTGAGAAAGCGTATGCATTAGATTCGTCTGTTGTAAAAGCACTAATGGGGCCGGTCCCTGTGATAGTGGGAATATAATATCCGGCGTCGTTTTTGATGGTGTAGGTAGTATTCCCGCTATCGTCCGTCGTGTTGACGATGTTCCATAGAAAAGCGGCCTGCGTGGTGTCCGGCTGAGTCGTCACATATGGTGCGCCGTTATCATCGGTATATAAATAGCGAAGCAGTCTGTCATGACTATTATAGCTAATCAGTACATAGTTGCCATCCGTTGGGCCGCTAACATTGTTGCCGTCCGCGGTGAGGGACGTATTCAGATACGTATTATAAGCCGTATTGACGTCGTCGGCCGTCTGCTGACCGTTCTGTGCCTGGTTGATGGCGTAGAGCAGTTCTTTGCGTGCCGTGCTGTTGGCGGCGTGATAGCCGGCATCGGCGGCGTAGAGGAGGAGGGCCCGGTCGATGGCCTCCTGCGTGTCGCTGCTGAGGGGCGTGGTGGCGGTGGTCGTCGCTGTCGGGGCGTCGTCGGCGTTGGCGTCGGGGGCGTCGGCGGCGGTGCTCACCGTCGTCACGCGGTCGTCGACGTTGGCGTTGATGACATAGCTGGCGGCGCGTGCCAGAGAGGCGGTGTGCGAGGAGGGCAGGTCGTTGCCCATGTCCCAATACATGATGCCGCCGAGGTCATTGTCGACGACATACTGGCAGCGCTCCACCGTCTGGTCGAAGCCCGTAATCTTATAGGTGTTGCCGTCGGTGTGTGTCACCTCATCGGCCGATGGGTCGATGCTTCCCGCCCCTTCATAGAGGGAGCGGTAGCCCTGTACGGAGGTGCCGGTACCTCTGCTGGAGGTGGTGGCGAAGCTCAGGATGGTCTTGTCCTTGCTGTAGCCGTAGCTGAGGAAGGTGGTGGCCGCCGAGGTGTAGCTCGACATATTAAAGAGGTCGTCCGAGGGGCCGTAGATCTGGAAGGCGAAGTGGTCGACGGCGTCCATCTGGTCGGTGGGGTAGGCATACGACACCTTGTGCGGTGTGAAGTCGAGCTCCTTCCCCTCCTTGAGGGCGGCACGCACGTTGCTGCAGATGGTGCCGATGCCCGTCCACGCCGAGGTGTTGCTGTAGGCCCACTCGATGTCGAGGTCCACGCCGTCGAAGGCGTCGTCGTTGGCAATGCGTATCAGGTCGGCGGTGAGGGCGGCGCTGGTGGTGGGGTCGGTCAGGCAGGTGGCGAGGGTGGCGGTCTGTTCCGTATTGACGGCCGCCGTCACGATGTAGCGGCATCCCTGCTTCCCGCTGTTGAAGGAGCGGATGATGTCCATGAAGTGTTGCACGGAGAAATAGTCGTAGCCATATTCGGCCTCGGTGTCGAAGCTATAGGCGGCGTCCATGCGCTTGTAGGTCTGCCCTTCCAGCGTATGTGTATCGTCGGGGTAGGGGATGCCGTTGGCGGCGTCGCTCTTCATCTCGCTGAGGCTGCGGGCCGTCGACCAAGTGCTGTAGATGTCAGACGATACCTTCCACACCATCACGTCGTCCAGACGCCCCTTCAGCCCCTTGCCCACGAGGGGTTCGGTGGTAGCATCGGCCGCCAGGGTGACGGCGGAGAGGGTGTTGGAGGTGGTGGCGGTGACCTCTTCGCCGTTGAGGGCGACGAGGAGCTCCTGCGTGTTCTTTGTGCTCACGCCGAGGTGGAACCAGCTCCCGGTGGTGACGTTGAGGGGATAGGTGTTCTCCGTCCCGTTGACGGTCACCTTCAGTTGGTTGTTCTCGCCGAGCTTCACCTGGAAGGCCTCGCCCTTCGAGAAGAGGATGGCGCCTTCCGTCCACTCCGTGAGGTTGATCTGAGCCTCAAAGGCGTAGCCCACGGGGGCGCTCCCCAGCAGGCTTGCCGGCAGACGCAGGGCAGCGTCGCCGCCGCTGAGGGCGATGACGCCCTTGCGGCCGCCATATTCGCTCTCCCAGGTGGCACCGTTCTCCTTGACGGCGTCTTCGCGCTCCATGTCGAGCGTTGCCCTTCCCGTGGTGAGGTCGATGTGGGCGCCGATGAGGTGGATATGGTTGGACAAGGCATATTTCTCGCGGTCGATCTTGCGGTCGCTGAAGCGTCGCAGGTCGCTGTAGGCGATATTTGTGAGGTATTTGAAGCGGCTGTTATCGTCGACCTTCACCTTGCTGACGCCCGTCGTCGTGGCGGTGCCGTGGTGGGAGCCTTTGTAGTCGACGATATGGGTGCACTCGTTCTGGTCCATCTTCCAATATCCCACGAGGCTCTCCCACGAGGGGTTGAGGGCGTTGAGGGTGGTGCGCCAGTAACCGTTGTAGTCGGCGGGCAGCACCCCGTTCCACAGGCGCACCTCGTCGATCTCTCCCCGGAAGTCGCCGCCGAGCCACAGCGCCTTACTGTCGGTAGGCAGGGTGATGGCGCCTTCGGTGTAGAAGGGCGTGGTGTTGTTGAGGAGCATCTTGGTCTTTGCGGCACTGCTGCGCAGTGTCACGTGGTTCCATGCTCCGGCGGTGAGGTCGGCTGCCGATGCCGTCAGCGTGTTGTTGCCGTCGCTGACGAGGAGCTTGTGCCCCGTCCCGAGGGTGATGCTGAAGCTTCCGCAGCGTACGAGGGCGGCTCCCGGCGTCCACACGTCCGGCTTAAACCAGAACTGCAACGTGTAGCTGTCGGTGGCGGTCAGCCCTCCCACTTGCCCGAGGTTGACGATGCCCTCGTTGGAAAACCGGAGGGCATAGTTGTCTACCTGAGCCTGTACGTGGGCACCGGCTGCCGCGAGCAGCGCAGTGCCTAAGAGGTAGCGTAATCTGTTCATAGAATGTGAGTAAAAAGTGTGAGTAATCGGAAGGGTGGGAATACTGTCGACGCCGTCGTGCGGCGGCGCGTAAAGTATGGAAATCCATCTCCTTGCAAAGGTATCTAAAAAAAAGTTACCCGGGGGGGGGGTAAATTTTAGGAAAAATGGGATACCGCGTGATTTTTTTCAAGGAAGAGGAAGGGAGGGCGACGCGGCGTCGCTCTTTTTCGCCGTTTTTCAGCCCCCTCAGAGGTTTTTCTTCTTTTTTTGAAGAAAAACGAGTGAGGGACTCTATTTTGCCGAAAAATCTTGACACACGAAATGCTGCGAAAAAGCGGAAAAATGCTCCACTTTCCGCCGATTTTTCTTCGACAGGCGGCGGAAAGATACAATTTTTCACCAAAAATTTTCACAGATTAAGAAAACAGACTGCTGTTTTTACGCTTGTTAGCACTGCGCCCGCCGTTTGTGGGTCGTTTGGGGGACGAAAAAACGAGAAGTTTCCGAGGAGGAGTGTCTCTGAATCGTTAAAATAAGTAACGAACAGGGTGAGGAAAAGCGGGGCGGCGGCACGGCGCAACAAGTCCCGGACTTGTTTTGACGAGTCCGGGACTTGTTGAAATTTCTACGGGACTTGTGGCGCTGCGCGGCGGCCTCGCCTTTTCTGTACTTTTGACAGTATATGTCAAAAACGCCATTATTTTAACACTCCGAAGCGCCTCGTGCGTGGCGCTTTGGGCGGCGGGGCGGCGGGCGGTGGATTTTTTTCGATTCTCGCGGCCTTCGCGCACTGTTTTTCACCCCCTCTCGCTTCACGATAAGCGCCGATATCGCGCGGCGTCGGCCAGGGCGGGGCGACGGCCGCGGCGCTATCGGCGGCAGCGCGGCGCGTCGGCACAGGCAGCGCTATCGCGGGTCTCTCACCCTCAGTTCCCAGCAGGCCACGGCGGTGGCGGCGGCGACATTGAGGGAGTCGACATGGTGGGCCATGGGGATGCGCACCACATAGTCGGCGCGGCGGATGACGTCGTCGCTGAGGCCGTCGCCCTCCGTCCCCATGATGAGGGCCAGGCGGGGCTCTGCGGCGAGGGCGGGGTCGTCGAGGGGCACGGAGCGGTCGGTCAGTGCCATGGCGGCGGTGCGGAAGCCGAGGGCGGTGAGGGCGTCCTGCGGCTGCTCCACCCATGTCCAGGGGACGAGGAAGACGGAGCCCATGGAGACGCGGACGGCGCGTCGGTTGAGGGGGTCGCACGAGGTGGGCGTCAGGAGGATGCCGTCGATGTCGAGGGCGGCGGCGGAGCGGAAGATGGCGCCGATGTTGGTGGTGTCGACGACGCTGTCGATGACGACGAGGCGGCGCGCCGACTGTGCCACGGCCGCAACGGTGGGTGGCACGGGGCGCCGCATGGCGCAGAGGACGCCGCGTGTCAGCGTATAGCCCGTGAGGGCGGCGAGGAGTTCGCGCTCGCCGGTATAGACGGGGACGTCGTCGGGGAGGCGGGCGATGATGTCGGCGGCGTCGCCGGTGAGGTGGCGGCGCTCGCAGAGCAGGGCTGTCGGCGTCATGCCCGCTTCGAGGGCCACACGGATGACCTTGGGGCTCTCGGCGATGAAGACCCCTTGCTCGGGGGCCACACGGTGGCGCAGCTGGGCCTCGGTGAGGTGGTGGAAGACGTCGACGCCGGGGTGGTGGAGCGACTGTATTTCTTGGATGTGAGCCATGAGGGAGAGAGGGACTTGTGAGAGAGATGTTCCTAAAAGAGGGGGCGCTGTCGGTGGCGCCGGGGCGAGGGCGGGAAACCGTTGCCGTTGCTCCGTCCACCGTCGGTAAAGAAAGAGGACATGAGGCCCGATGTGGTACCTCATGTCCTCTGACGGTCTTATCGGGAAGCGGTGTTATACGATGCCGCGTCCGTGGCAGTTCTTAAACTTCTTGCCGCTGCCGCAGGGGCAGAGGTCGTTGCGTCCGGGGAGCTTGTCCTTGACGATGGGCTGCGTGGTCTGCTGCCGCGTGTCCTGTGCGGCGGCTTGTGCGCTGCCGTCGTCGTTGAGGTCGTCGTGCGTCTCGGTATACTTCGGGGCGGCGGGCTGCTCCTCGGGGGCGGCTTCCTTCACCTCTTCGGGCTGCTGTACGGGGATTTGCCCGCGCATCAGCGTCGACACGGTGCTGTTGTTGATCTGGTCCACCATCTTGGTGAAGAGTTCCGCACTCTCCAGTTTGAAGACGAGGAGCGGATCTTTCTGCTCGTAGCTGGCATTCTGCACCGACTTCTTGAGTTCGTCGAGCTCGCGGAGGTTTTCCTTCCAGGCGTCGTCGATGTTGTGGAGGAGGATGGCCTTCTCGAAGTCGCGTACGACGGCGCGGCTCTCCGTCTCGTAGGCCTCCTTGAGGTTGGTGCGTATGTTGTAGACCAGGCGTCCGTCGGTGATGGGCACGAGGATGTTTTCGTAGATCTGTCCTTGGTTTTCATAGACCTGACGGATGACGGGCATGGCCACCTCTGCCAGGCGCTCGTTCTTGCGGCGGAAGTTGTCCATGGCAGCCTGGAAGGCCTTCTCGTTGAGGTCGTCGCGCTTGCCGGCGTTGTATTCCTCCTCGGTGAAGGGGCATTCCATGGCCATGATCTCGAGGAACTTGGTGCGGATGTCGTCGTAGTCGTCCTGGTCGAGGATATAGATGACGCGGTCCCATATCATGTTGGCGATATCCATGCCGATGCGTTCTCCCATCAGGGCGTGGCGTCGCTTCTCGTAGATGACGGTGCGCTGCTTGTTCATCACGTCGTCGTATTCCAGGAGGCGCTTACGGATGCCGAAGTTGTTTTCCTCCACCTTCTTCTGTGCGCGCTCGATGCTGTTGTTGATCATCTTGGCCTCAATCATCTCTCCGTCTTTAAAGCCCAGACGGTCCATGATGCGGGCAATCTTCTCGGAGGCGAAGAGGCGCATGAGGTTGTCTTCGAGGGAGACGAAGAAGACGCTGGAGCCCGGGTCGCCCTGACGGCCGGCACGTCCGCGCAACTGGCGGTCGACGCGGCGGCTCTCATGGCGCTCCGTACCGATGATGGCCAGACCGCCGGCGGCCTTCACTTCGGGGCTCAGCTTGATGTCGGTACCACGGCCGGCCATGT
>CAZXFS010000012.1:0-57714 GCA_964640535.1 uncultured Prevotellamassilia sp.
CATACCAGAACCTGCCCCACCACCGATGCGCTCGGTAGTGGGGCAGGTTCTGTTTCTGTCGGGGAGGGTCCCGGCTATGCTTCGCTCTCCTTGCCGGAGGAGGCATCCTCGCCGGCCGTCTCGAAGGCGGAAGCCTCGGCACGGGCGATGATGGCCTCGCGCTCCGCGGCGGAGGGGGCGGCAGCGGCGGCGGTGTCGGCAGGCGCGGCGGCGACATTTTCCTCGCCGTCACGGCCCTCACGCCGTTCGCGGGGCGGGCGGCGACGGCTGCGCTTCTTGCGGGCGGCTTGCTGCGCGGCATCATCCTCGGCGGCGGCAGTGGCAGCAGGCTCCGACGACACATCGGCGGTGCTCTCGGCGGCGGAAGCGGCAGCTTCAGCGGCCTGTTCGGCTTCAGCGGCGGCCTCGGCGACGAGGCGGCGACGCTGGCGACTGTTGGGGCGGCGACGCGGGGCCTTCTCCGCTTCCTCGGCCTCGGCGGCAGATTCGCCGGAGGGCGTATCGTCGACCGGGGCAGGCGGCAACATGGCGGTAGCGGCCATACGGGCGGTCTTGTCGTCCGACAGCGCGGCGCTCGCGGCGGGGCGGGCGACAGCGGCGACAGGACGCTCCGTCTTGTCCTCAGTGCGCACCTTCTTCCCGGCGGCGCGCTCGGGTCTCTCGGCGGGACGCTCTGAGGGCGCGGCGCTCTTGGCGTCGGCCTTCGCCTCCGTCTTCGGAGCGGATGTCACCTCGGCTTTTGCCGTCGGCGTGGCGTCGGCAACGGGGCGGGCGGTCTTCCCTTTCTTATTATTGCTGCTTTTCTTTCCCTCGCCGGTCTTCTCCGCAGCCTTCGGCCCGGCGTTCTTCGCGGCATCGCCCTTCGCCGTGTCGCCCTTGGCGTCGACGGCGGGACGGGGGCGCGGGGCTCCCTTGGCATGGCGGCTGGCGGGACGTGCCGGCGCAGCGGGCGTCGGCATGACGGCTTCGATATCCTCCACCTTGGGGAGGGCACATACCTCGTCGGCCTCCATCGCCGTGCGCTTCTCCTTGGAGCGGTAGATGCTGTCGGCGAATTTCGGGTCGCGGTTGAGGCGTACCAAGGCGTCCTTAGCGGCTGCCTGCTGGCTTTCTTTTTTGGAATATCCCCGTCCGCTACCGGCGGTGAGGCCTTCGATGACGATGGTGCTGACGAAGACGGGACTGTTGGAGGCGTCGTCGTCGTGCTCTTCAAAGTCGTAGTGGCACTGGATGCGGTTCTTCTGCGTCCACTCCAGGAGTTTGCTCTTGAAGTTGACTTCCTTCTTCGCCACGCCGTCGATGTCGATCAGACGCCCGACGATGCGTTTCTCAATGAACCACTTGCAGACGCCGTAGCCCCGGTCCAGGTAGATGGCACCAACCAGGGCTTCAAAGGCGTTGCCGCCGATGTTGTTGTTGTGGGTATTTGTCAGTCCCGTGGCCTTGATAAGTCGGTTGAGACCCATCTCCGAGGCCAAGTGGTTGAGGGAGGCGCGCTGCACAATCTTGCTGCGTGTACTGGTGAGGAAGCCCTCGCGCTTGTGGGGGTAGCGGTGGAAGACGATGTCGCTCACCACGGCCTCGATGACGGCGTCGCCGAGATACTCCAGGCGCTCGTTGTTGGCGGGGCGTCCCTTGCCGTTGCGGGCGGCGAGCGACTTGTGCGACAGCGCCACGCGGTACAGCTCTATCTTGTGGGGGTAGAATCCCAGGATTTTGTTCAGGGCAGAGGCGAAGTCGCGGTCTTTTCTGAAGGCGAACTTCACCTTGTCGATGAGGTTGATGATCATAATCTTGTAGTCGGGAAAAGCCGTCACAACGGTGCTTTCGCCCCTCGCCGGGGGCGGAAAACGAAAAACGGGGGAATGCCCAAAGCGCAGGAGGCAGCGCGGCAGCGTCGCTCCGGGCTCGCATCGATGGGCCTTGGTCATTCCCCGCTATTCCGTCAGGCGGCCTGTGGGCAGCCTACACGTCGTTAGGCCTCGTACTTCTTGACGATGCAGCAGGCATTATGTCCGCCGAAACCGAACGTATTGCTCAGGGCGGCGCGCACGGTGCGCTGCTGTGCCTTGTTGAAGGTGAAGTTGAGGTTGTAGTCGATGTTCTCGTCGTTGTCGCCATCCTCGTGGTTGATGGTGGGCGGAACGATGTCGTTGACCACGGAGAGGCAGCACACCATGGCTTCCACAGCACCGGCGGCGCCGAGGAGGTGTCCCGTCATCGACTTGGTGGAGCTGATATTGAGCTTGTAGGCGTGCTCACCGAAGAGTTTGGTGATGGCCTTCACCTCGGAGAGGTCGCCCACAGGCGTCGAGGTGCCGTGTACGTTGATATAGTCAATATCTTCGGGCTTCATGCCGGCGTCTTCCAGGGCACTGCTCATCACGAGGTGGGCACCGAGACCCTCGGGGTGACTGGCGGTGATGTGGTGGGCATCGGCCGACATACCTACGCCGGCGATTTCGCAGTAGATATGTGCACCACGTGCCTTGGCGTGCTCGAGCTCTTCGAGGACGAGGCAGGCGGCACCTTCGCCCATCACAAAGCCGTCACGGCTGGCGCTGAAGGGACGCGAGGCGTGCTCGGCATCGTCGTTGCGCGTGGAGAGGGCGTGCATGGCGGTGAAACCGCCGACGCCGGCGGGCCAGATGGCGGCCTCAGCACCACCGGTAATCATCACGTTGGCCTTTCCCAGACGGATGAGGTTGAAGGCGTCGGCCAGAGCGTTCGTCGAGGAGGCGCAGGCCGAGGTGGTGGTGTAGTTGGGGCCGTGGAAACCGTATTTGATGGAGATTTCGCCGGAGGCGATGTCGGCAATCATCTTGGGGATGAAGAAGGGGTTGTACTTGGGGCCCTGCTCTTCACCGTTGACGGCGTAGTTGCCGGCTTCCTCCTCGAAGGTGTGGATGCCGCCGATGCCGACGCCGAGAACAACGCCGATGCGGTTCTTGTCGACCGTCTCGAGGTCCATCTTGCTGTCGTTGACGGCTTCCATGGCGGCCACGAGGGCATACTGCTCATAGAGGTCCATCTTGCGGGCTTCCTTGCGGTCGATATAGTCGGTCACCTTGAAGTCCTTGACTTCGCAGGCAAACTGCGTCTTAAACTTCGAGGCGTCGAAATGCGTGATGGGGCCGGCGCCGCTGACGCCGTTCTTCAGGTTTTCCCATGTCTCGGGAGCCGTCTTGCCCAGCGGCGTCAATGCGCCCATGCCGGTGACGACTACTCTTTTCAGTTCCATATGTGATGTCGGGATAATGATGTATGAGTGGATAATAAGGGATTCGTGCAGACTGACGCGGCAGTCCTATATGGGGGTCTCTGCGGAGAGAGGGAGCCGGAGGGAAGAGTGGAAGCAACGTGCGGCGCACGGGGCCTGTATATAATAAAGACGTCACCTGTGTGTCGAAGGAGAAACCTACTGATGACAATGGCGTGGCCTATATATAAAAGGTGTAAGACGGAGGGCGCCGCGCTTCCGATAAGTAAGTACTTTATAGCCCAAAGGGGGGAGGACACAAATCCGTTGCACGACGGTTGCGGCGTGACGTTTGTAGTCCTCCCCCCTTTGGGGGGATAAAGAGGGAGTCTCTTACTTATTTGACGTGCTCTTCAATGTACTTGATGGCGTCGCCAACCGTGGAGATCTTCTCAGCCTGGTCGTCGGGAATGGTAACCTTGAACTGCTTCTCGAACTCCATGATGAGTTCAACCGTGTCGAGAGAGTCGGCACCCAGGTCGTTGGAGAAGCTTGCTTCGCTTACTACTTCAGCTTCGTCAACGCTGAGCTTGTCCACGATGATTTCTTTTACTTTTGCTTCGATATCAGACATGATACTTGTTGTTTTGATGATTGATTGATGGTTTTGTCTCTTACTTTAGGCTGCAAAAATAAAGATTATTATCACAACTGACAAATGTTACACGAAAAAAACGCCCTTTTCTGCACATTTTTCGGCTTTTTGTGCTCAAAATAGTGAGTGGACTTCTCGGTAACGGACTGAGAAATAGCCGAAAAGCATCGCGGCCGGGACGCGGCGACACCGTCGCTGCGGGCAAAAAGCGGGGGTGCCCCACTTTTTTTTCGCGCGTAGCCCGCCCTATTTCTTAAAAACTATTTATCTTTGCCTCCACACCTTATTAATTACCTATTACCTACGCCTCTACATGTCACACCTGCCTCTGCCCGCCTGCCGCCGCACCGCCTCGGCGCGTCGGCTGTTCCTCGCCTCTCTGGTCGTCGTTCTGACGTCTTGTTCCCGCTCCGGCCTCGGCCGCCTGGTGGGCGGCAACCGCGACGACCACGGCTGCCTCACGGCGGCGGGCTACACGTGGAGCGATGCGCGCCACGACTGCGTACGCATCTGGGAGGTGGGACGCCGCTTCGACGGCGGCACCGCTCCCCTCTACCTCATCTTCTCCACCGACTCCGCCTACGCCGAACTCTTCACCGAGAAGGGTGCCCCCATCCTCTGCCGCCGCGTCAAGGGGCAGCAGGTGTGGAATGCCACACAAGGACAGGAGAGCGTGAGCATCGGCAACGAGGTCATCACCATACATACCGACGGCTACAACTATACGCAGTCGGCAAGCGGACAGTAGGACGAGACGCCCCGGAGCCTCCCGCCGCGACGACCTCGGAGGCGATGAGATGCGACGAAAGCGAAGAGGGGCACGCGGCGGGAGCAACAAGAGCACGCGGCGGAAGCAACAAGAGCACGCGGCGGGAGCAACGGGCAGACCGTCCCGGAAATATCAGAAAGCCCCTTTCCCTCTATTACAGAACCTATTCATACTATCAAAACACCTACTATGTTACGCAAGATTATCCTTACGCTTTTCGCCTTTGTCGTCGTGGCCGTCACCGCGGCGGCCGACTGCCCGCGCTGTCACGGTTCGGGGCGTGTGGTGGCCGTCCCCGAGGTGAGCTCCTACGGCGTTTCCAACCGCAAGGTGGAATGTCCTTACTGCCACCGCAAGGTGCTGCCCGGCCACCGCTGCGAATGCCCCGTATGTCACGGCACGGGCAACGCCTCCGGCTCCGTCCGCCACAGCAGCAGTAGCAGCAACGACGCCGACCCCTCCCGCATGGGACTGACCACCGAGGAGTATCTCGAGGTGCAGCAGCTCACCTCCCAGCTCATGCAGAAGTATACCTACTACGAGGACTGTACCCCCTGCGGCGGCACCGGGGTGTGCCCCACCTGCCGCAACGGCATCAACCCCATCTGCCCCTGCAACGGCACCCTCAAGTGCTATGCCTGCAACGGTACGGGCCACGACCCCACGCCCCGCTACCGCGGTGTCGACGACGAGACGAAGGCCCGCCTGGAGGCCCGCATCCGCGAGATTACCGCCCGCGGCGAGCAGCGCCTGCGCGAACAGCAGGGATATAACGCCGACGAGGACGACGACAGCCCGCGGAGCGACAGCTACGACGCCGACGAGCGTTCCCCGCGGTCATCGAGCACTTCCTCCTCCGGCAGTTACTCCTCCACCGCCTATACGCCCTCGTCGCACCACTCCAAGTGGCGGTCTTTCCGGCGGTGTCTCATCGGTATAGCCGTCTACGGCGCCCTGATAGCCCTCCTCATCCTCGGTCTCCGTAAGCTCATCCGCTTTTTCCGCCACCGGAGAGGCGATTCCTGACGAAAAAGTTCTCCTTCCCCTCATTTTTTTTGCATCGAAAGCTTTGGATTTCCCATAGTTTTACATAAGTTTGCAGCAAACAACAATACTCTCTAACTCTATGAAGCATACAAGATTTCTCGCCGCCGCTTGTCTCGCCGCCCTGACGCTTGCGGCTCCGAAGGCACAGGCACAGTGCTGCCAAGACAAGCCTCAGCCCTACACCTTCATCACCGTACAGGGCGGTGCGCAGGTCACCTTCACCAATGCCGACTTCGAAAAGCTCATCACGCCCATCGGCGCCGTTTCCGTGGGCCGTTTCTTCGTCCCCGCCGTCGGTGCCCGCCTCAGCGTACAGGGCTGGAACGATAAGGGCGGCACGAAAATCGGCGACAACAACGTCACCTATAAGTATAAGTATGTCACGTCCGACCTCGACCTGCTCTTCAACCTGAGCAATATCTTCTGCCCCGGCAAGACGCACACCTTCAACGCCATCCTCCTCGGCGGCGTCGGCCTCACCTACGCGTGGGACAACGACGAGCAGCGCACGGTGGGCCTCACCGAGCCCCTCTCGTGGACCGACAACCGTCTGGTTCACAACTTCCGCATCGGCATGCAGTTTGACGTCAACGTCACGCGCTGGCTCGGCGTCAACCTGGAAATCGCCGCCAACCACCTCAACGACCGCTTCAACGCCAAGCACAACGGCGGCCCCGACTGGCAGGCTACGGCCATGCTGGGCCTCTCCTTCAAACTGGGCAAGAAGCACACGCCCTGTGCCCCGGCACCGGTAGCCCCGCCCCCCGTCGTAGAGACGCCGGCTCCCGCCCCCGCCCCCGAGCCTACGCCGGAGCCCGTGGTAGTAAAGGAGAAAGAGAAGACGAGCACCCACATCTTCTTCACCATCAATAGTGCGGAGGTATCCTCCACCGAAGAGCAGAAGGTAGCCACGCTGGCCTCCTGGCTCAAGAACCACCCCGAGGCACAGGTGAGCATCACCGGTTACGCCGACGCCGGCACCGGTACCGCCGCCATCAACCACGCCCTCTCGCAGAAGCGCGCCGACAGCATCTACACGCTCCTCACCGAGAAGTATGGCATCGCCGCCAACCGCATCACGTCGAGCTTCGTGGGCGACACCATCCAGCCGTTCTCCGACAACGACAGCAACCGCGTCGTCATCGCGGTGGCCGAGGAGAAATAAAGTTCATACAGACTACCAGAAGGATTTTCCTTCGTATGCGAAAGTCCCCCCGACGCTATGTGAATAGCATCGGGGGGACTTCCTTTATATTGGGGGACTTCCTTTGAATGGGACGGCTATACGCGCGCTCATTCTAACGGAGCCGTGATATCTCCGTGACCGGAAAAGCTCCGCACGGGGAGGAGGCGCGGAGGCCGCGGCGTCACTCCGGCAGCGTCACTTCGAGGAAGGCGCAACGCGCATCGGGGACGACGGTAACAGCGGTGGTGTCGGCGGCGAAGAGGGCGGTATGTCCTGCCGTCAGGCGGAGGGAGTGTCCCTCGGCATCGGTGAAGGTGGCGGAACCCTCAAAGACGATAACGATGACGAAGGAGTCCAGCGCGCGGTAGTCCATCGTCTGTAGGCGGTCGCAGCGGCACAGGCGCGTCGTGAACGAGGGGCAGCTGACGAGCGTCACGGGGCGGTTGTTCTGCGGCGTATAGTGCACCTGGTGGTCGGTAGAGGCCTCATAGCGCAGTGCGCGTCGTGCCTCCTCCACCTGGATGCCGCGGCGGCGTCCGTCGGGGCCTATGCGGTCGTAGTCGTACACGCGGAAGGTATCGTTGCTGTTTTGCTGCACCTCGACGAGGAGGTTGCCGGCATTGATGGAGTGGATGCATCCCGCGGGGATATAGAAGCAGTCGCCGGGATGCGTGGGGAAGGCGTTGACGTGTTCCAACAAGTTGCCCGCGGCGAGGGCCTCGGTATAGCGCTCGGCGGAGAAGTCGGAGGAGAATCCGGCCAGAACGCGGGCGTCGGCCTTGGCGTGCACCACATACCACATCTCGTTTTTCCCGAAGGGATGTCCCAGTTCTCGGGCGGTGGCGTCGTCGGGGTGCACTTGTATACTCAGGTCGGCGGCCGCCGATATCAGTTTGATGAGCAGGGGAAAGGTGGTACCGTAGCGTGCATAGTTATGCTCCCCGACGAGGGTAGCGCCGCAGATAGCGATGACCTCCTCGAGGTTTTTCCCGGCATAGGGTCCTTCGGCCACCGGTGTTTCCTCCCCGGGGATGCAGGAAATCTCGTAGCTCTCGCCGATGTCGCGGCACACCTTGAGGCCCCAGCGTCCGTCGATGCCGGTGTCTTGTCGCAGGTCACGCCCCTTGAGGCAGTCGATGCCGATGTTGTCGGCACTTTGCGCGCCTTGCGCAAAGAGGTCGATGTCGGTACCGCCCCAGAGTTTGGTCTTATAGATTTCCTTAAATAGTAGTGGTTGCATAGGTTTTTCTCCGCGGTGTGGGAGCACGAGAGGTAGAGGAAAATGAGCGGACGACCCGTCGGGAACGCCCGCAAATAAGGTGCAAATATAGCAGAAACCGCCGGGATGGCAAACAGGCGGTGCCGCTTTTCCGCCCTACCCGATGCCGGCGCCGCGCAACTGGCGCTCCAGTTCCCACATGACGATGCCGGCGGACACCGACACGTTGAGGGAGTGCTTCGTCCCGTATTGGGGAATCTCGAGGGCGGCGTCGGCGGCGTCGACGACGGCCTGTTCCACGCCCTTCACCTCGTTGCCCAAGACGAGGGCGTAGCGTTGCGTGGCATCCACGCGAAAGCGGGGCAGCGAGAGGCTTCCCTCCACCTGTTCCACGGCGAGGATGACATATCCCTCGTCGCGCAGGTGGCGCACGGCGTCGAGGGTATGGGGATAGTAGGTCCAGTCGACGCTGTCCTCGGCGCCGAGGGCCGTCTTGTGAATCTCGGCCGACGGCGGGCAGGCGGTGATGCCGCAGAGGCACAGCCCCGCCAGCCGGAAGGCATCGGCGGTGCGAAAGACGGCGCCCACATTGTGCAGGCTGCGGATATTGTCGAGGACGACAACCACGGGAAGCTTCTCGGCGGCGCGGAAGGTGGCGATGTCCATCCGGCAGAGCTCTTCGACGGTGAGTTTGCGCATAATAACAGAGGGTATGAGAGAGAGATGAGAGGCCTCCGAGTCAGCGGGGGAGGCCGCGGCGGTGCTTCACGTCAGGGACGGGCGACGCTGCGGCGCCCCTCGTCGTGACCTAAGGGCAAAAAAAATGGGATACCTCTGTATCCCGACCTTTTAACCTTAAATCTTAATACTATGAAAAACACATTGCAAATGTATCGAAAGGAAGAGAATTCGCAAGTTTTCGGAATAAATAATTTCTTCCGAAAACCCACATTTAACACTTACTTACTCAATTTGTCACCTGCGCTTGTCAAAGTACGCCGATAAGGCGATTCCAGGATGCTCAGCGCCGCCGCCCGCGTCGCCCGCCGCCGCCCTTGGCAGCGCGGCCCTTCTTGTCCTTGGCGGCCTTGCCTTGCGGGGCCTTAGCGGCGATGCCGGCGCCCGCGGAGGCCTGTGCCGCCTCGTCGTCGACGAGGACGAAGTCGAGCTGGCGGCGCTCCAGGTTGGCCCGGTCTACGCGGATGCGCACCTTGTCGCCCAGAGCGTAGCACTTGCGGTAGCGGCGTCCCACGAGGCAGTAGTTGCGCTCGTCAAACTCGTAGTAGTCGTCGAGGAGGGAGCGTAGGGGTATCATGCCCTCGCACTTGTTTTCCGTCACCTCCACATAAAGGCCGAACTCGGTGACGCCGCTGACGGTGCCGTCGAACTCGAGCCCCAGACGGTCGGCCATAAACTCTACCTGCTTGTATTTGATGCTGGCCCGCTCGGCGGTGGCGGCCAGTTGCTCCATATTGGAGGCGTGCTCGCAGAGTTCCTCGTATTTCTTGGCGCTGACGGAGCGGCCGCCCTCGGCATAGTGCGTCAGCAGGCGGTGGACGAGGGTATCGGGGTAGCGGCGGATGGGCGAGGTGAAGTGGGTGTAGTAGTCAAACATCAGGCCGTAGTGACCTATGTTGTGCACACTGTAGCGCGCCTTCATCATGGCGCGGAGGGCAACGATTTCGATGGCATTCTCCTCCTTCTTTCCCTTGGCATCGGCCAGGAGGTGGTTGAGGCTTTTGGAGATATCTGTCTTCGAGCCCTCTGTGCGCATCTTATAGCCGAACTTGGTGATAAAGGCGCAGAGCTTCTCGAGCTTCTCGGGGTCGGGGACGTCGTGGATACGGTAGGGGAAGGTGCGCGCCTTCTTTCCCTTGGGCACGCGGCCTATCATCTCCGCCACACTGCGGTTGGCCAAGAGCATGAACTCCTCGACGAGCTTGTTGGCGTCCTTGGCCACCTTGACATAGGTAGAGACGGGGTGTCCCTTCTCGTCGATTTCGAAGCGCACCTCGGCGCGGTCGAAGCCGATGGCGCCGTTCTTGAAGCGGCGGGCGCGGAGCTGCTTGGCCAGGCGGTTGAGGGTGACCAGCTCGGTGGCATACTCTCCCTCGAGGGGAGCGCCGGCGGGCAGCGGCTCGGGATGCTCGCCGGGGAGCTGTAGGTCGTCGGCCGAGGCCTCGTTGTTGCGCTCCAGCGTCTGCTGCACCTCCTCATAGGTGAAGCGTCGGTCGGAACAGATGACGGCGTGTGCCAGATGCCAGTTTTTGACGTCGCCGTGGGCGTCGAGGGTAAAGATGGCGGAGTAGGTGAGCTTCTCCTCGTGGGGGCGCAGCGAGCAGATGAAGTTGCAGAGGCGCTCGGGGAGCATGGGAATGGTGCGGTCGACGAGGTAAACGCTGGTGGCGCGCTTGCAGGCTTCGCGGTCGATGATGTCGCCCTCCTTGACATAGTGCGATACGTCGGCGATGTGCACGCCGACTTCCCACAAGTCCTTCCCCACGCTGCGGATGGAGAGGGCGTCGTCGAAATCCTTGGCGTCGTGGGGGTCGATGGTGAAGGTGGTGACGCCGCGGAAGTCCTCGCGTCGCGCTATCTCCTCGGCGCTGATATCGGGCGAGAGGCGCTCGGCCGCCTTCTCCACGTTCTGCGGATAGCGGTAGGGCAAGCCATATTCTGCCAGGATGGCGTGCATCTCGGCGTTGTTGTCGCCCTGCTGCCCCAGGATGTCGATGACCTTTCCTGTGGGGCATTTCGATTGGTCGGGCCAGTCGGTGATTTTCACCACCGCCTTGTCGCCGGTGCGGCCGCCCTTGAGCTTATCTTTGGGGATAAAGATATCCGTGGCCAGGGCACGGCTCTCGGTGACGAGGAATCCGAAGCCCTTCTCCACCTGCAGCTGTCCCACGAAGGTATCCTTGGCGCGCTCCAGTATCTCCGTCACCTCGGCCTCGCGGGTGTGTCCGGGCCGCCGCGCCATCATCGTCACGCGCACGCGGTCGCCGTCGAGGGCGTGGAGCGAGTTGCGCTCACACACCAGGATGCTCTTGCCGCCGTCGTCGGGGAGGAAGGCGTTGTGTCCGTTGCGCTTGCGCTGGAAGGTACCCTCCATCACGGTGGAGCGCACGGCGCTGCGATAGACGCCCTTGCCGTCGGTGGTGAGGTAGTCGTCGAGCACCAAGTCGGAGAGCACGTCCATCACCAACATCTTGGCGGGATGATTGGCGGCGTGCAACTGCGCAAAGAGGTCTTTGACGCTCAACGGCGTCGCCGGCTGCGCGGCAAAGAGGTCTATCAGGCGTCGTGTCACTTCTTTCTTGGTCATACGACCACCGGCTTTCTTGCGTTCTTTCTGGGTGCGACTCATATCTATTCCTTATTTATATGCAACAATCGTCATCTGGTTGGTTCACTCCCGAGGGGCTGTTTTATCCGATGCCACCCGTGGATAGACAAAGGAAGTACTTTTTTACCGGAAGAGGATATCAATTAAGGAATAATAACGCACGGCGCGCGGATTTCTTCTTAATTTCGCGGCAAAAGAGCGCAGCTTCGCCGGGCCTCTCCTACCGCCGTCGGCGTGCCGCCTCTCCTATCATTCCCTTCATGAAGTGCTTTTTCTCCTCCCTCCTCCTCTTCTTATTCCTCGCCCCCCTCGGTGCGGCGGCGCAGGACATCCCCGACCTCGAGCCGGTGAACCCCGACGCCACGCCGGCGGCGGTCAGTTTTGAGGTGGGCGTCAAGAAGCACCCCGTGGCCTACAAGGGCGACAGCGTACCCGCCATCGTCCTCCCGACGTTCTACAAATATCCGCCGATGACTTTCAAGAACGACAAGGAGCGCGAGCGCTACAACCGTCTGGTGGCCAACGTCAAGCTCCTCCTCCCCTTGGCGCGACTGGCGAAGTACACCGTCATCGAGACCTACGACTACCTCCAGACGCTCCCCACGCGGCAGGCCCGCGCCGAGCACCTCAAGAATGTCGAGGAGGGACTCAAGAAGCAGTATGAGCCCACCCTGCGCAAGCTCACCCGCTCGCAGGGGCGCCTGCTGGTGAAACTCATCGACCGCGAGT
Organism: uncultured Prevotellamassilia sp.; assembly: GCA_964640535.1. Lineage (GTDB taxonomy): Bacteria > Bacteroidota > Bacteroidia > Bacteroidales > Bacteroidaceae > Alloprevotella. The sequence continues at coordinate 12,151 of CAZXFS010000012.1, forward strand.
GCGGACAAACGGGCTACAACATCGCGCAGGCCTTCATCGGTTCCTTCAAGGCCAACGTCTATCAGGCCATGGCCTTCTGCTTCGGCAACAGCCTGACCAAGCGCTACGACCCCGAGGGCGACGACCGCTACGTGGAACGCGTCGTCCGACTGGTAGAGAGCGGACAACTGTAAGGACGAATTTCTTTTTTGGGGAAAACAAAACCGGCCGAAAAACAGGCGGGAATCGAACGAAAAACGAACAAAAGCCGTCCGGCCATCCAACAAAAGCCGCCGAAAGTCCCCACCACACATACAGATACAAACGCCTACCGGGCGCCTCACCAAGAGTGAGACGCCCGGTAGTTTTTTAAGGGTCGGTGTCGGCCGAGAGGCTTCCGCCCGTCGGCGGGGCCGATTACTTCACGTACACCTTCTGTCCGGCAGCGGTGACATACACGCCGGCGGCGGGATAGAGGACGCGGCGGCCCTGCAGGTCGTAGTAGACGGCAGCGGCGGCGGCCGTCGGGGCGATGGTGTGGAGGCCGGTGGCGACGCCCACCTCGGTGGTCAGCGTCTGCTCCTCGGTGTCGGTCGTCAGGCTCTCCTTGAGCAGATAGGCACTGTTGGCGGCGATGGTCGTGGCGGCGTCGGCGCTGCTGTTGAGCGTCAGGAGGGCGGCAGCGGCCGTGCTCTCGCCAAGGGTATAGAGGGAGGAGGCGTCGAAGCCGGAGCGCGCGGCGGTGGCACCGGCGAGGAGGTTGCCCTCATAGGCGGCAGCGGTGTTGCCGTAGTCGATGACTACGGTGTAGCTGTGTGCCTCGCTGTCCCCTGCGCCGTCGGTAATCAGCACCGGCGTATGGGCGGGGATACTCGTGGCGTCGCTATATTCCGACAAGGTGAGGGTGCTCCCCTCGGCGCTCGTGGCGACATAAGCGGTGAGGCCCTCGGGGAGGGTGACGGCGAAGGGGTAGCAGACGGCGGCCCAGTGGCTGGCACCTACCGTCAACGTGATGCTCTCCACGGGGATGATATACCAGTAGAAGCCGGGGTCGCCTTCCGTCGCCGAGCGACTGTAGCCGCCGATGGTCACGCTTCCGGCAGCCTTCACGCCGCTAAGGGCATTGACGGCTGTCTGGCCCGCATTGCCCGTACCGTCGGCGTCGGCGAGTACCCACTGTCCCGTGGCGTCGGCCACGGCGGTCATCGTGTAACAGCCGGCGTCGGTGCTGTTGGCGTCGGCGAGCATCTGGATGGCGCTGCCGTTGTTATGCCCCCACAGCAAGCCGGTATTGGCGTTGCGGAGGTGGTAGCGGCCCGTCGTCTCGGAGGCATCGTCGGCGACAGCCTCAAAGCGCCACAGCATGGGCACCTCGGCACCGGAGGCCGTGGTGCGATGGATGGCGGTATTCCCGGAGAGGGCGCCGGCGGTGTCGGTGGTGATGTCTTCGCTCGTTATCCAGCGGTAGTGGTCGGCGCTGTAGGTATTGCTGCTGGAGGCGTCGTTGCGACTGTTGCGAATCTTGTAGTACTTCGTCGCATCGAAGGCGATAGTGTCGACGGCGTTATAGAGGTCTTCGCCGGTCAGCTCGCTCGTGGCGAGGGAGGCGTCCCAGAAGTCGCGGAAGCCCACGCTGCGCTCCACATAAGAGGGAATGTCGGGGAGGTTGGCGGCTGTCAGGGCGACGTCATCGGTAGAGAAGACAAACTTCGATCCGGCGTCGGTGTAGTTCTCCGTCGTATTCCAGGTGTACAGCACGTTGGGGTTCTTACCATAGAGGTCGCTGAGACAGTTGTTCTCGGTGTCGTGGACGCGGATAAACCAGGAGCCGTCTTTATTGATCAGGTCCAGCCGCGTGGCGGAAGCGGCATCGGCCACCTGCGTCGTCGTGGAGGTTCCCGTCTGGATGTATTTCTTGGCCAACTTGTTGTAGAGGACAAAACCGGCGATGGGGTCGCCCACCAGGCACCACTCCAGGCCATCGCGCACCGTGGCGTAGCCGTTGCCGAAGGTATCGAAGTCGGTCTTCCAGGTGGTGCTGAGCTGCGTCTGTGTGGTCGACGTCAGGGCGTAGAGCCATTTCTTCTGGTCGCCGCGCGTCCATATCTTCATCCATGTGGCATTGTCGACGCTCTCGGAGATGGTGAAGGGATTACTGCTGTCATAGGTCAGCGTCAGCGTGCCCTCGTTGCGTCCGGTGGCGATGGTCCCCTCGGGATATCCCGTCAGCGAGCACCCGCTGCTGGCCAGCGTGAGGGTGGGATAGGCGCTGCCTACCGTGGCCGTATAGTAGGACGTACCGATGGTCGTCCCGTTAGACTGAATGGTGTATTTCACATAGTCGCTGCCCAGTTCTACGGGGTAGAACACGTAGGTACTGTTGTTGCCCGTCGTGGCGCTCTCCGGCGACGAGTTCCAGCCCACGGGGCGCGAGGCGTTGCCGTCGAGGTAGAGGTTGGCGGAGTTATACGTCACGCCGTCGCCGCGCAGGTAGAAAAGGTTGTCGTCGTTGCTCCCCGTGCATTTCCCGATGACGTAGGTGCCGGCAGAAGCTTGCTCGCAGGTGGCGGAGAGGTTGTTGTAGGAGATGGGCGCCATCCAGTTGCCGGAGAACCACTGGAGCTGATACTTGGCCTCCGTCGTCGTGGCGGCATCGGTCGTCTCCGTGTCGGCATCGGTCGTCTCCGTGTCGGTCTCAGAGGCGCTCTTGTCGACGCGCACCACCTTGACCACATAGTTCATATAGGCATCGCCGGAGAAATACGTGGTGAGGGCGTCGCCGTCGGTGGTGGCATTCTGCCCCGTGGAGGTATTGAAGGTCAGCTGCCCTGTCGCCGCGGCCTCATAGACGTAGCCGCCGCGTCCCACGTTGCGCATCAGGTAGAGGCCCTCGGGGAGGGTGCCGTTGGTGAGGCTGCTCCCCGTGAGGGGCGCCTTGACGGTCGTGATGCCGTAGCCGCCCCAATCTTCAGGGGTGTCGGCGTAAGTGGCCGTGAGTCCTACCAACAAGAACAATGACAAGAGATGGTAAAATTTCTTCATTTTGTAAATAGGAATTAGTTGGATGGATAATAATGTAGGGTCTATGATAGCACGGCGTCGACACGCCGAGAGGTTTTGTTTTCTCCTATTATACAGTAGGTAAGCCGAAGTTCTTCGCAGAATACGGCGCGACAAATATAGTAAGAACTCCGAAAATAGAAAACGATTTTCGGAAAATCTTTTTAGAATTTTTTTCGTAAACGGAAGTGCCGAAGTCGCCGGATATCCGATAGACAAAGGGCGCAGACGACGTCACCCCCGCGGCTCCTCAGGCGGGGAGCGGCGGGGGTGACGGTGGAGAGGGAGGGCGGCGGCGGGAGATACTCTCCCGGCGGCGCGAGGGCGGAGCGGCGGGGGCGGCGTTACTCCTTGCCGGCGAGGGGGGCGGCCTGCGTATAGACGCGGGCGGCGAGCTCCTTGTCGAGCATGAAGAGGCCGTAGCCGTTGCCGTCGAGCATACGGAGACTGTCGATAATGGTACGGGCGTTTTCTTCTTCTTCCACCTGCTCGTCGATAAACCACTTCAGCATACTCTGTGTGGCGTAGTCGTTCTCGGCGGTGGTGAGAGCGAAGAGGTCGTTGATGAGGGCCGTCACCTTCTGTTCGTGGGCCAGTGTCTGCTCAAAGACGTCGAGCTCGGAGCTCCACTCTACGGGGACGGCGTCGATGGGGCGGAGGACGACCTTTCCGCCGCGCGACAGGACGTAGTTGAAGAAGATGCGGGCGTGGTCTTGCTCCTCGCGGAACTGCACCTCGAACCACGAGGCGAGGCCCGACTTGCCGGCTTGGGCGCACCAGGCCGACATGGAGAGATAGAGATAGGCCGACCACATCTCGGCGTTGATTTGCGCATTGAGCGCGTCTTCTACGGATTTCTTAAGCATAATATATATGTGTTTGGGGTTACGTCTGACAAATTTACAAAAAAGGGCGGCGCGGCGATAGCTCCCGCTTTCGCCTTTCTTAAAAAAGACGGCGACAGGCGGAGGAGGGCGCCGCGACGGGGCCTGCGCGGCGGGGGCGGCGGGACTGTCGGAGCGGCGGAGACGACGGACACTCCCGGCCGGCGCCGCCGCCGGGCAGACGGCAGCGGCGCGGCTCCCGAGGTGGGGGCCGCGCCGCTGTGAGGAGGATATGGATGTCTGCCGGCGGGAGGAGGTATTCCCCCGCGGGAAGGGGGTTAGGCTTCTTCGGAAGCTTCTTCTGCTACGACGTGCTTCTTGCCGAGGGTGCGCAGGGCTATCGGAGCGGCGAGGAAGACGGACGACAGGGTGCCGAAGACAACGCCGAGAATCATGGCGAAGGCAAACGAGCGGATGCTGTCGCCGCCGAGGAAGAAGATGCAGAGCAGTACGAGGAGCGTCGTCACCGAGGTCATGATGGTACGTGCCAGCGTGTGGTTGAGGGCGTCGTTGAAGAGGCGCTGCGTGGGACGGTGGGGATAGAGTCCCAGGTATTCGCGGATACGGTCGAAGACGACCACCTTGTCGTTGATGGAGTAACCGATGGCCGTCAGGATGGCGCCGATGAAGGTCTGGTCTACTTCGAGGGAGAAGGGAACCCAGCCCCAGCAGAGGGCATACATACCGATGATGAAGAGGGTGTCGAAGACGAGGGCCGTCACACTACCCACGGAGAACGCTACATTGCGGAAGCGCACGAGGATGTAGAGGAAGATGGCGATGAGAGAGAGGATGACACTCTTGAAGGCGCCGCGCGTCATGTCTTCGGCAACGGAGGAGTCTACCTTCTGCGACGAGACGATGGAGCCGCCGGAGCGGTTCTCGCGGTCTTTGAAGGTGCTGTAGTCGGCCGAGATGAGCTTGCCGTCGACGAGGGCCTTATAGACGAAGCGGTCTACTTCCTCGTCCTCGCCGTTGATGTGGTAGTTGGTGGTCAGACGGATGCACTCGCTCTCTGCGGTGACCACCTTGATGGCGCCGACGGAGGCGGAGGGCTCGTCGGTGGTGGCGACGGCCTTGGCGACGACGTCGCGCACTTCTTCGGGCGTCACGGTCTTCTCAAACTGGATGACATAGTTGCGGCCGCCGGTGAAGTCGATACCCTTGGAGGGGCCGCGACCGATGAGGAGGCCGATGAAGACGATGGCGAGGATGCCGAAGACGAAGATGGAATGCCGGCCCATCTTCATGAAGGGCACCTTGGTGTGGGTGAAGAGGCCGCGCGAGAGGAAGGTGGTGAAGGTCAGGTGCATCCACTTGTCCTTGTTCTGGAAGTGCTCGTAGACCATACGGGTGAGCCATACGGCACTGAAGAAGGAGGTGACGATACCGATGCCCAGCGTCAGGGCGAAGCCGCGGATGGGGCCCGTACCGAAGTTATAGAGGATGACGGCGGTGATGATCGACGTCAGGTTGGAGTCGAAGATGGCGGAGAAGGCGTTGCCGTAGCCGTCGGCCACTGCGTTGCGGATGTTCTTGCCGGCGCGGAGCTCTTCCTTGATACGCTCGTAGATAAGTACGTTGGCGTCGACGGCCATACCCAGCGACAGTACCATACCGGCGATGCCGCTCATCGTCAGGGCGGCCTGGAAGGAGGTCAGGATGCCGAAGGTGAAGAAGAAGTTGAGCAACAGGGCGCAGTTGGCCACCATACCGCCGATGAAGCCGTAGTAGAGGCACATGAAGATGCCCAGCAGGATGAGGGCCACGATACAAGCCGTGAAGCCGGCCTTGATGGAGGCCTCGCCGAGCGACGGGCCGACGGTCTCCGTCTGTACCGTCACGAGGGGCACGGACATCTTGCCGCTCTTCAGTACGATGGAGAGGGCGCGGGTATCGTCGGGGGTGAAGCTACCGGATATCTGCGAGCTGCCGCCGGCGATCTTCTCGCTGGGGGCGGGGGCGCTGTAGACGCGTCCGTCGAGGACGATGGCGATGGGCTTGCCCACGTTCTTGCCGGTGACGTCGGCCCAGATGCGGGCGGCGTCGGTCTTCATGGTCATGGAGACGACGGGGCGTCCGGCGTGCTGCGAGTCGTAGTCGGGCTTGGCGTCGGAGATGACGTCGCCGCTGAGCGAGGGCTCCATGCCGCCGCCGTCGGCGTGCTCTCCCTTGAGGGCGTAGAGGACGTAGCGGTTGTCGTATTCTGCCTTGGCGGAGAAGGCGAAGCGGGCATTCTTGAGGATTTCCTTGGCTTCGTCGCTCTGAAGGGCCTTCTCGATGGCGGCCACCTCGGCTTTCGTGCCTACGGAGCCTACCACGCAGCCACCGGCGTCTTGTGTGGAGAGCACCTCGCCGAGACTCTTCTCTACGAATTCCGTCTCTTTGGGGTTGTCCTTCTTGGGCTGTTCCACGGAGACGGTCAGCTTGCGCAGCTCAGCCAGTTCGCCGGCCACTTCGGCTACCTGATAGGTGGTCCAGAACTCCAGGTTGGCGCTACCGGTGAGGAGCTGTTGCACGTCTTCGGGGTCGGTGACGCCCGGCATCTCCACCATGATCTGGCCCATCTGGCCTTTACCGCGGAGGATTTGGATATTGGGCTGTGCCACGCCGTATTGGTCGATACGCGAGCGGATGACTTCGTAGGCGTTGTCGACGGCGCCGGATATCTTTGTCTCGAGGGCGCTCTTGACGTCGGCATCGGTGCTCTGGTAGCTGATGCCGTCGGCACTCATCTTCTCGGCGAAGACGGCGCCGAGCTGGTTCTGCCCGTGAGCGGCCTCATATTTCTTGATAAATACGTCGACAAAGTCGACGCCGGTGCGTCCGGCTTCCGCCTTGGCATCTTTGACCATGGCCTGGAAGTCGGCTTCGTTGGCCTTGCTGCCGGCGTAGGTCGTTACCATGTCGGGCACAGAGACTTCGAGGAGGAAGCTCACACCGCCCTTCAGGTCCAGACCGAGGCCGATTTGCAGTTTCTCACAGTCGGCAAGGGTTTTCCAGCCCAGATAAACTTTCTCATTGCGTTTCTGGTCCAGATAGGCCTTGGCGGCGTCCTTTCCCTTGGTTGCCTCCACCTTTTCGGCCTCCTTCTTATACTTGTTCGTCACGAAGGAGAACGAGAAATAGAAAAGGCAAATCAGGGTCAGCAACACGGCAATGAACTTTACAAATCCTTTGTTTTGCATGTTGTGTTACTATGGTTTTTGTTATAATGATTTCCAATAGATACGTCGACCGCCGCTATGGCACAGCGCTCTCTGCGGCGCGGAGGCGCCGTCGGTCGTCTATCAGCATACTTCTGTGAACGTGCAAATATACACGATTTTTTTGAAACGTTGGTACTTTCCCCTTATTTTATGGGCCGTCGGCGGCCGCCGGGCGGCATCGGCGCCCCAAGCGGCTGTCGGAAAGGCGCCAAGCGGCGACGCGAAAAGCGCCGCCCGTCTTTTTTTGCCCTCGCACCTCACTTTTTTCGGAAAAGGGGGCGTTGGGGCTGAAAAATCTTGACACGGAAAGGGGCGTAAAAAAACGCCGTTTCGGCCATTTTCCCGACTAATCTTTATGCAGAATGATACAACCTTTCAGATTACTTCACTCATGATTTTAATTTATTGGGGATTCGCGGCGATAAATTCACTTTCATTCACACCCACGCCTCCGTTTTTCCTTCTTTTGGGGGAGAAAAATTCTCTTTCTCCACCCCCTGAAGTTACGCTCCATTGTTAAAAATTTTAAGGAACAGGGCGACAAAAGCGCCGACGGCGCCGCGGCGCAACAAGCCCCGGACTCGTCGGAACAAGTCCGGGACTTGTTGAAACTTCTCCCGGACAAGTTTTTACGCGCAGCGGCGACGGCCTTTCGAGCGGAGTGACAGTATATGTCACAAACGGGGCTATTTTAACACTCCGGAGGTCGCGTGGCGGCACTGCTCGGGCGCGGAGACAGGCGCGCCGGATTTTTTGCGATTCTCGCGGCCTTCGCGCACTCTTTTTGGGGGCCTCTCGCTTCACGATAAGGGCCGTTAAGAGGAGGGGAAGGAAACGCGGCGGCCGCCGCTGCCCCCCGACAGACGAGCGTCGCCCCGTCGGAGGCAACGGGGGCTTCCGGCGGGGCGACGGCGCTATGGGGCGGGACGGGGCTTACTTCACCTCGCTCCCGGGCTTGACCTCGCGGTCGAGGGTGAGGAGGCTCAGGTCGCCGTTGAAGTCTTCGGCGGAGAGAATCATGCCCTGGCTCTCGATGCCGCGGAGCTTGCGCGGCGGCAGGTTGGCGATGAAGCACAGCTGCTTGCCGACGAGGTCTTCGGGGGCATAATGCTTGGCGATGCCGGAGACGATGGTGCGCTCTTCAAGGCCGTCGGCGATGCGGAACTTGAGGAGCTTGTCGGCCTTGGGGACGCGCTCGCAGCTCAGGACGGTGCCGACGCGCAGGTCGAGCTTCTCGAAGTCTTCAAAGGCGATGTCGGCCTTGATGTCGTGGGCGCGGTAGTTGGCCTCGGCATTGGCTTTCTCCATATCGAGGAGTTTCTGCACCTGTGCCTCCACCACGCTGTCTTCGATCTTCTCGAAGAGGAGGGCGGGCTCGCCCAACTGATGGCCGGCGGCGAGGAGGTCGACGGTGCCGAGGCGCTCCCAGCACACCTCGTCCATGCGGAGCATGGCGCGCAGGTGTTGCGATGAGAAGGGGAGGAAGGGCTCGAAGGCGATGGCCAGGTTGGCGGCGAGCTGCAGGGAGAGGTGGATGATGGTCTTAACGCGCTCGGGGTCGGTCTTGACGACCTTCCACGGTTCGCTGTCGGCAAGGTATTTATTGCCGATGCGGGCCAGGTTCATGGCCTCCTTCTGGGCGTCGCGGAAGCGGAAGTGCTCGATATACTGCTCCACCTGCGTCTTGACGCCACCAAACTCGGCGATGGTGGCGCGGTCGAAGTCGGTCCACTCGCCGCAGGCGGGGACAACGCCGTTGTAGTATTTCTTGGTGAGCTGCAGGGCGCGGTTGACAAAGTTGCCGTAGACGGCCACCAGTTCGTTGTTGTTGCGTGCCTGGAAGTCTTTCCACGTGAAGTTGTTGTCTTTCGTCTCCGGGGCATTGGCGGTGAGGACATAGCGCAGCACGTCCTGCTTGCCGGGGAGGTCGCGGAGGTATTCGTCGAGCCATACGGCCCAGTTGCGCGAGGTGGATATCTTCTTGTCTTCGAGGTTGAGGAACTCGTTGGCGGGGACATTGTCGGGCAGCACGTAGTCGCCGTGGGCCTTGAGCATGGCGGGGAAGACGATGCAGTGGAACACGATGTTGTCCTTACCGATGAAGTGGACAAGGCGCGTGTCGTCGCTCTTCCACCACTTTTCCCAGTCGTTGGGCAGCAGGTCTTTGGTGTTGGAGATGTAGCCGATGGGGGCGTCAAACCATACGTAGAGCACCTTGCCGTCGGCGCCCTCTACGGGCACGGGGATGCCCCAGTCGAGGTCGCGGCTGACGGCGCGGGGCTGGAGCCCCATGTCGAACCACGACTTGCACTGCCCCATGACGTTGGAGCGCCACTCGCGGTGGTCGGCGGTGATCCACGGCTCGAGCCAGGCCTGGTGCTTGTCGAGGGGCAGATACCAGTGGCGCGTGGTGCGCAACACGGGGGTACTGCCGCTCACGGTGCTGCGCGGATGGATGAGCTCCGTCGGCGAGAGGGCGGTGCCGCAATGCTCGCACTGGTCGCCATAGGCGCCCTCGGCGTGGCAGTGGGGGCATTCGCCGGTGATATAGCGGTCGGCGAGGAAGGTGTGGGCCTCCTCGTCATAGTATTGTTCACTCTCTTTCTCCACAAACTCGCCCTTGTCGTAGAGGGTGCGGAAGAAGTCGGAGGCCAGTTGGCGATGGGTGTCGCTGGTGGTGCGCCCGAAGACGTCGAAGGTGATACCGAAGTCGCGGAACGAGTCGCTGATGATGCGGTTGTAGCGGTCGACGACCTCCTGAGGCGTACAGCCCTCCTTGCGGGCACGGATGGTGACGGGGACGCCATGCTCGTCGGAGCCGCAGACGAAGATGACGTCGCGGCCGCGGAGGCGCAGATAGCGCACATAGATATCGGCGGGCACGTAGACGCCGGCGAGGTGTCCGATGTGGACGCCGCCGTTGGCATAGGGGAGTGCCGCTGTGACGAGGGTGCGTTTGAATTTCTTGTCCATGTATCGTGTTTATTTTTTATGTCGAAAGTATCGGTTTTCTCTCCGGCGGTTTTCCTTCCCTCCACTGTATGCCCTCCCGTTCTTCGGCAGGATGTATTTTCCCCCTAAAAAAAGAGGAGGACACCGGGGGTGGAGAGAGCGCTCAGTCGGCCCGCGAGCCGTCGGCGTTGCGGCGGTGCTTCCAGCGGCGGTGGCTCCACAGCCACAAGTGGGGCTGGCGGCGTATCATCACCTCGAGCCACTGCATATACTGCTCGGTGAGGCGGTAGTCGGCGATATCGGCGACCTGCTCCGTCATGAGGCGCAGCTGCAGGTGGTAGTAGCCGCGGCGCAGGCGGCGCACATCGGCAAAATAGACGGCGGCATTCACCTTCTTGGCGATGCGCTCGGTGCCGGTAAAGACGGGGGTGTCGTGATGGAGGAAGTCGACCCAGTCGTGGATACTGTTCCATCCCGGGGCCTGGTCGGAGATGAAGCCGACGATGGTGGGACGCCCCTCGCGCTTGAGCTCGACGATGCGGCGCAGGGCGTCGTATTTCGAGATATTCTCCGAACCGAAGCGCGTGCGCAGGGTGTAGAAGAGGGCGTCGGACGCGGCGCTCTTCAGCGGGCGGTAGAGCTGGGCGCAATGGGTGGAGGGATGCCGTGTCCACAGCGGGAGGGAGGATATCCACTCCCAGTTGCAATAGTGCCCCAGGAAGACGAAGGCGAAGGGGTGGGACTCCAAACTGTCCTCCACCGCGTCGACGCCCTCCACGACCAGACGGCGACGCATCTCGGCGGGCGACATCGTGAGGAGCTTGAGCGTCTCGACGACATAGTCGCAAAACCAGCGATAGAAACGACGCTCCACGCGCCGTTGCTCCCGCGGCGAGAGCTCGGGGAGGGCCGTCAGCAGGTTCTGCCGCACCACCTGCCGCCGATAGCGTACCACATAATAAAGCAGGGGATAGCACATATCGGCAATGACATAGAGGCACCGCAGCGGCAGGCGCGACAAGCAGCGAAGGAGAGCCATGATGATTTTCATGTGTGCAAAATTAATGCAAATGAGCGACATGGAAAAGGGCCGCTCCCGCCTTTTGCGCCACGGGACGACGACGGCGGCGGCGGGAAGGACTTTTTATGCCTCGGCGGCCCATCGCTGTCGGGATTTATTACTACTTTTGTCCACAATGAAAAGGCATCTCCTCTTACTCCTCAAGTTCTTTGCCGCCCTGATGGCCGTCTTCGTCCTCTCGAAGCCGTGCTTCCTGCTCAGTCTGCACTGGGCGGTGGGGGCGGACTATTTCCGCGTCATCCTCCACGGACTGTCGCTCGACGCCTCCACCGCCGCCTATATCACCGCCCCGCTATGGCTGGCGGCGCTCATCGACACGTGGCGCCCCCTGCCCTATCGCCGCCAACTCTTCCGCCTCTACTGCGCCGTCGTCGGCCTCCTGCTGTCCGTCATCCTGCTGGGCAACATCTGCCTCTACAGCTTCTGGGGCTTCCCCCTCGACGGGACGGCCCTGGGCTATCTCGACTCGCCGCGCGGCATCACGGCGAGCGTATCGGGCCACTATATCTTCCAGAACGTGGCGGCCGCCCTGATCATCGCCCTCGGCATCTACCGCCTCCTGTGGTACACACGGCCGGCGGCGCCCGACGCCGCCGGCGGCGCCACGCCCCCCGCACGCCCCGCACAGCGCGGTGCCGCCACGGGGGCGCTCATCGTGGCGGGAGCCCTGCTCTTCCTGGCCATCCGCGGCGGCGTCGGCAAGTCGACGGCCAACGTAGGGAAGGCCTATTTCAGTACGGAACAACGCCTCAACCACGCCGCCCTCAACCCGGCGTTCAGCATCTTCTCCTCCCTCTTCAAGACGAAGGACTTTGCCGCCGAGCACGACTACTTCCCCGAGGAACGACGCCGCGCGCTCTTCGACGCCATGGGCTACGGCGCCCCCTCGGAGGCCCCCGACAGCCTCCTCGCCGTGGAGCGCCCCAACGTGCTCATCATCATCATGGAGGGCTGCGGCGGCACCTTCGTACACGCCGTCGACAGCTTGGCATCGCCCGACGTCACACCGCATCTCAACGCCCTGGCCCGCGAAGGCGTCCTCTTCACGCGCTGCTACGCCAACTCCTTCCGCACCGACCGCGGCGTCCTCAGCCTCCTCAGCGGCTACCCCGCCTTCCCCAACGCCAGCGTCATGAAACTGCCGGCGAAGTGCGCCCACCTGCCCGGCATCGCCGCCACCCTGCGACGCGCCGGATATAGCACGGACTTCCTCTACGGCGGCGACATCGACTTCACCAACACCCGGGGATACCTCCTCTCCACCGGCTACGACACAACCTACGGCGACACCGACTTCCCCGCCGCCGTCCGCCATACGCACAACTGGGGCGTCACCGACCACATCGTCCTCGACCGCCTCCTCGACCTCATCGCCCGAAAGCCCGCCGGACGACCCTGGCACACCGCCTGCCTCACCCTGGCGAGCCACGAGCCGTGGGGCGTCCCCTACCGTCGCATCAGCGGCGACACCGTCGCCAATGCCATGGCCTACCTCGACGACTGCGTGGGGCGATTCATCGAGCGCCTGAAGCGCACACCGGCATGGAAGCAGACGCTGGTCATCCTCGTCCCCGACCACGGCATAGGATACCCCGCCGGCATCGGCGACGAAGACCCGCGACGCAGCCACATCCCCATGATATGGACCGGCGGCGCACTGCGCGGCGCGCGGCGCATCGACCGTCTCTGTAACCAGTCGGACCTGGCGGCGACACTGGCGGGACAACTGGCGCTGCCGCACGACGACTTCCCCCTGAGCCGCGACATCCTCAGCCGCAACTACCGCCGACCGTCGGCCCTCCACGTGTGGAGCGGGGGGATGCTCTACATCAACCCCGAGGGATATACCGCCCTCCAACTGCTGACAACACCGCAGCAGGTCATCGGCGAGGCGCCGCAGCCGTCACCGGAACGCGCCGATACCGCCAACGCCATCCTGCAAAGCGCCTACGACGACCTGGGACGGCGATAGCGCTTTCATCCCCTCCTCCCCTCCCCTGCCGGCCACAAGGCGAAAAAGCGGAGAGGCCCTTCCCACAAACACAAATCTACTTCATACAAACAAGACATGGACCACATACAACCCAGCTGGAAAGAGAAAGGATACATCGACGCCCCCGTGCCCGACGGTATCGACCTGAAAGAAGAGATACGACGCCTGTGCCGCGAGAAGAACGCGGTCATCCTGGCGCACTACTATACCGAGGGAGACCTTCAGGACATCGCCGACTTTGTGGGCGACAGCCTGGCACTGGCACAGAAGGCCGCCGCCACCGACGCCGATATCATCGTGATGTGCGGCGTGCACTTCATGGCGGAGACCGACAAGATTCTCTGCCCCGACAAGAAAGTCATCATCCCCGACCTCAACGCGACCTGCTCACTGGCGGAGAGCTGCCCCGCCGACGCCTTCGCCGACTTTGTCAAGGCTCACCCCGGACACAAAGTCATCTCCTACGTCAACACGTCGGCCGCCACCAAAGCCGTCACCGACGTCGTCGTCACCTCCAGCAACGCGCGGCAAATTGTAGAGAGCTTCCCCAAAGAGCAGCCTCTCATCTTCGGCCCCGACCGCAACCTCGGCGCCTATATCAACGCCGTCACCGGCCGCGAGATGGTGCTGTGGGACGGCGCCTGCCATGTCCACGAACGCTTCTCCGTAGAGAAACTGGTGGCCCTCAAACACGAATACCCCGGCGCCAAGGTGCTCGTCCACCCCGAGTGTAAGGGCGCCGTGGTCAAGCTCGCCGACGTCGTGGGCTCGACAGCCGCCCTCCTGAAGTATGCCGTCAACGCCGACGCCGACACCTTCCTCGTCGTCACCGAGAGCGGCATCCTCCACGAGATGCAACGGCAGGCCCCGCAGAAGCGCTTCATCCCCGTCCCCCCCGACGACAGCACCTGCGCCTGCAACGAGTGCAGTTTCATGCGCCTCATCACCCTTCAGAAGGTGTATCAGTCGCTACGCTACGAGTGGCCCACCGTCAGCGTCCCCCAAGAGGTGGCCGAAGCCGCCATACGCCCTATACAGCGCATGCTCGACATCTCGCAGAAGCTCGGATTATAACATCCCCCCCTATACTCCGGAGGACGACCCGACGACAAGGGCGCCCTCCGGGCTTTTCCCCTCATACCTTACCGCCATGACCCCGACAGAACTCCCCAACCAGTTCATCCGCTTCGACTGGGCCGCAAAACGCATGCTGCGCGACAAGGCCAACTTCGGCGTCCTCGAAGGACTCATCACCGTCCTGCTGAACGAGAAAGTACACATAGAGGAAATCCTCGAGAGCGAAGCCAACCAAGACGACGTCTTCGACAAGTTCAACCGCGTCGACATCAAAGCCAAGAACTCCAAAGACGAAATCATCCTGGTAGAGATACAACTCACCCGAGAACTGTACTACCTGGAGCGCATCCTCTACGGCGTGTCCAAGGCCATCACCGAGCACATCGCGCTGGGGCAAAAATACGACCATGTCAAGAAGGTCTACTCCATCAGCATCCTCTACTTCGACCTGGGACAAGGCTCCGACTTCCTCTATCACGGGAAAACGCAGTTCATCGGCGTACACACAAAAGACGAACTGCACATCAACCGCCGCGAGGAGGGCGTCATACGAATGCGCACACCCAAAGAGATATTCCCGGAATATTTCCTCATACGCGTCAACGAATTCAACAAGGTGGCCACCACGCCGCTGGAGGAGTGGGTGGAATACCTCAAAACGGGAAACATTCGCGCCAACACCGCCGCCCCCGGACTGGAGGAGGCCCGCGAATGCCTGCGCGTCATGGCCATGACGCCGCAGGAGAAGCAGGAATATGAGCGACACGTCGACAACCTGATGGTCCAGAACGATGTCCTCGACACCGCCCGCGAGGAAGGACTGGAAGAGGGACGCGCAAAAGGGCGCGCCGAAGCGGCCGCAGATATCGCCCGCAAACTACTGGCGGCGGGAACGCCCGTCGACGTCATCGTCGCCGCCACGGGACTCTCCGAAGACGCCGTCCGGGCGGCGGGGAAGGCATAGTGCCGCCCACACACGCCGCCGCGCCGCCATGCCGCCGCGCCACACGCCCCTCCCTATCGCCCGCGCCGCATCGTGCGTCAGTGCCGATAGAACGCCGAAGGCCTCCGAATGATGCTTCGTTCATCATTCGGAGGCCTTCGCTCGTAGGGGGTGCAGGACTTACTTTTTATCGAAGAAGTCCTTGGGGTTTATCTTGGAGATATTGTCGCGCATGGCGGTGTCGCCCTTGAGATTCTCCAGGCGGTAGTAGTCCATGAATCCCATGTGTCCGTCGCGCAGGGCCTGCGCCAGGGCCTTGGGCACCTCGGCCTCGGCTTGTATCACGTCGGCGCGGGCCTCCTGGGCCTTGGCCTTCATCTCCTGCTCGCTGGCCACAGCCATGGCGCGGCGCTCCTCGGCCTTTGCCTGAGCGATATTTTTATCGGCATTGGCCTGGTCTATCTGCAGGGTGGCGCCGATGTTTTTCCCCACGTCGATATCGGCAATGTCGATGGAGAGAATTTCGTAGGCGGTACCGGCGTCGAGGCCCTTGCGCAACACCAGTTTGGAGATGCTGTCGGGGTTTTCCAACACCTGCTCGTGCGAGTCGGCCGAGCCGATACTCGACACGATGCCTTCGCCCACGCGGGCCAAGATGGTGTCTTCGCCGGCGCCGCCCACCAGTTGGTGGATATTGGCGCGCACGGTGACGCGGGCCTTGGCGATGAGCTGGATGCCGTTCTTGGCGACGGCGGCTACCGGCGGCGTGTCAATGACTTTGGGGTTGACGGATGTCTGCACGGCCTCGAAGACGTCGCGGCCCGCGAGGTCGATGGCGGTGGCCTTTTCGAACGACAGGTCGATGTTGGCCTTGGAGGCCGACACGAGGGCGTGGACGACGCGCTGCACGTGCCCGCCGGTCATATAGTGGGCCTCGAGGTTGTCGCGGGTGATGTTGCTCAGGCCCGCCTTGTGGGCCTCGATGAGACAGGGTACGATGGTCGAGGGCGGCACATTACGTATGCGCATCAAGAAGAGCTGGAGGAGGGATATCTTCACGCCGGACACCTTGGCCGACAGCCAGAGGAAGAGGGGCACGAAGTGGAAGAAGATGGAGAGGACGACGATGACGCCCAGGGCAATCACGATGATAAAGAAGGAGGCATCCATTGGTGTGAGGTGTTAAGGGAAACGTGTAAGGTGTTAAGGGAAACCATTCAAGAGAGAAGGGGACAGGGGGGAAGAACGTACCTGCCGGAGCTACAAGGGCTTCTGCCGGAGATGCCGACGCACATATCGCAGGAAGCATCCTCACGTCCGCGGCGCCGTCCGCCCGTCGTCCCTATCGCTGCAAAGATAGACAATTTCGCCTTATTCCTCCCCTTCCGCCGCCTTATTTTCTTCGTCGTCGGCGATTTCCGCCGCTGCCGTCGGCGCCGGGAGCTCGTCGTCGGCGGTCTCCTCGTGGAGGGCGCGCAGCGACTCGGGGATATCGGTGGTGGGGGTGAGGCCTTTCTTCTTCCATCCCTCCAGTTGCGCAACGATGTTTCCGCGCCCCGAGGCCAGCTGCTTCTCGGCGCGCTCGTAGGTGCCGGCGAGCTGGCGGATGCCCTGTCCTATCTGGGAGAAGTTTTTGGCAAAGAGGCAGAACTTCTTATACAAGCGCTCGGCGGAGGTGTATATCTCCGTCACGCTGCGGCTCTGCATCTCGCTTTGCCACAGGTTGTAGGTGAGCTGGAGGGCCATCAGCAGGTTGGTGGGGTTGAGCAGGATGACGCGGCGGCGATAGGCCTCGGTGGCCAGGTCGGGGGCGGCGGCGACGGCGGCGACATAGGCGGCCTCGCCGGGGATGAACATCAGGACGTAGCCGATGTTGTCCTTGACGATTTTGTCGTAGTTCTTCTTGCTGAGTTCCAGAATATGGCGGCGCACGGAGGCCACGTGTTCTTTGAGCAGTCGGGCCTGTGTCTCCGCGTCGCCCTCGGCGGCGACATAGTCGGTAAAGGCGGTCAGCGACACCTTGGAGTCGACGACGACGGCGCGGTGGCCGGGGAGGTGTACCACCACGTCGGGGATGAGGTCGTGGCCCTCCTCGTCGCGGGTGCGTGCCTGAAGGGTGTAGTCGCGTCCCTCGGTGAGCCCGGCGGCCTCGAGGAGGTTGCCCAGTACGGCCTCTCCCCAGTTGCCCTGCAACTTGGTGTTGCCGCGCAGGGCCCGCGCCAGGTCTTCCGCCTCGCGTCCCATGGCGGAGGTCTGCGCTACGAGGTCTTTGATATACCGGTCCATGTCGGCCTGCCCCTTGAGAAACTGCTCGCGAAAGGTGGCGATGTCTTTCCCCAACGGCTGGAGGAGCCCCTCCAGACTGTTGAGGTGTTCCGTGCGGAGGGCGCGGCCCTCGGTGCGCGCCAGGTCGGTGGCGACGGCCCTAAACTCGCTGCGGAGGGCGTCGGCCTGTGCCTTCAGGGCCTCGGCGCTGTGGCGGCGCTCCGCCTCCAGGCGTGCCGTGGCGGCGGCGGTGTCCTGCCGGGCGGCGGCCAGCGTGTTCTCTGTGGCGCGTCGTGTGCGCAATACGCCCACCGCATAGCCCAGAGCGGCGGCGACGATGACGAGGAGGAGGGAGAGGAGGTATATCATAACGTGGAAGAGAGGGGGGGGGGAGGGGGTTGTTCTTTTGGGAAAAGGGTTTTTCGGGAAACGGAGGGGCACCGACGGCTGACGGGTGGGGAGCGCTGCCGCAGGAGGGGGGAGGAAGGAGGGAGGAGAACGGCGACAACGCCTTCGGCGGGGCATCTATCTCCTATTGGAGAGTGTATGTATAAATCGGGAAGCCTATATATAATAGGAGAAAGGGCCCGCCGTCTGCCCCACGTGGAGGGAGAGCGGCAGGCCCTTGAGGGGCTGTCTGTCCTTAGGCGCCGAAGATGTCGTGGTAGATGATGTCGGCGGCGCCGGCATTCGACGCTATGTAGCTGCCGGCGGCAGTGCCGGCGGCAGCCAGGGCGTCGCGGTCGGCGAGGAGGCCGTCGGCGAGGGCGGCGAAGTCGGCGGCGTCGTGCATCTCCAGGCACCCGCCGTTGGCTATCAGGTCGCGCGCCTCGCGAAACTTGTGGTTGTTGGGGCCCACGATGACGGGGACGCCATAGACGGCGGCTTCGGGGACGTTGTGGATGCTCACGCCGAAGCCTCCGCCGACGTAGGCGATGGTGGCGTAGCGGTAGATGCTGGAGAGGAGGCCGTAGCCGTCGATGATGAGGCAGTCGGCGGCGGCGACGCTCTCGGCGGTGGCCTGTGAGTAGCGCACGGCGGGGCGCTGCAGCTGCGCGGCGATGGCGGCAAGGTGTTCCTCGTTGACGACATGGGGTGCCAGCACGAGCTTCACCGACGGCCGGCGGTTGAAGTAGTCGATGAGGAAGGCCTCATCGACGGGCCACGAGCTGCCGGCGACGAGGACGTCGCTGCCCTCGGCAAACTGCTGTACAAGGGGCAGGGGGCGTGCGGCACGGCGGATGTCGATGACGCGGTCGAAGCGCGTATCGCCCACCACGCTCACGGCGGTGACGCCGAGGGTGGCGAGGAGGTCGCGCGAGGCCTCGTTTTGCACATAAAGGTGCGTCAGGCGACGCAGGCAGCGGGCGTAGTTGCGCCCGTAGCTGCGGAAAAATATCTGGTCGGGACGGAAGATGCTCGACACACTGTACACCGGCACCTCGTGGCGGTGGAGGATGTCGATGTAGTTGCGCCAGAACTCATATTTGATGAAGAAGGCGGCGCGGGGCTTTACGCGGCGCACGAAGCGGCGGGCATGATGCGGCGTGTCGAAGGGCAGGTAGCACACCACGTCGGCCACCGCGTAGTCCTTGCGCACCTCATAGCCCGATGGCGAGAAGAAGGTGAGGAGGATTTTCGCGTCGGGCTGCTCGCGGCGCAGGCGTTCCATCAGCGGTCGCCCCTGCTCGAACTCGCCGAGCGAGGCGGCATGAAACCAGTAGTAGCCTCCCTCCTCGTCGAGTGTCCGCAGGCGGCGCCAGGTGGCGCTCTGTCCGCTGACCATCAGGCGTGCCTTCCGGTGGAAGAGGGCCGCCAGGCGGACGCACAGGGCGTAGAGGTAGATGACAAGTGAATACATGCAGTGCGGTGGAGGGGATGAGACGGGGGGGTACGGATTAGGCGGCGGCGCCGTCGAGGGCGTCGAGGGCGGCCTGCATACGTCGCAGCGTCTCCTCCTTGCCCAGGAAGGCGGCCAGTTCATACATATCGGGGCCCTTGCCGGTGCCTACGAGGCATACGCGCCAGGCGTTCCACGGCTTGAAGGCGCCGGCGGCGGCCCAGGCGTCGATGGCGGCTTTTTGGGCGTCGACACTGAAGTCGTCGAGGCCGCGGAGGAGCTCCATGAGTTGTCGCATCTCGGCGGCGGTGCCTTCCTTCCAGTTCTTGCGTACGAACTTGTCGTCGAGGCTGTAGGCCGTCGGAGCGATGAAGAAGAAGTCGCAGAGGGGCCACAAGTCCTTGATGAAGTTGATCTTCTTCATCTTCATCATCCCTACGACGGCGGCGACGCGCTCCATCGGGGCTTCTATGCCTTGTTCGCGGAGGATGGCGTCGAAGGCCGGTGCCAGGACGTCGTCGGGGGTTTGGAGGATATATTCACGGTTGAACCACTGCCCTTTGACATAGTCGAACTTGGCGCCGCTCTTGGAGCACTTCGAGAGGTCGAACTGGGCGATGAGCTCGTCCATGGAGAGGATTTCCTGGTCGGTGCCGGGGTTCCATCCCAGCAGGGCGAGGAAGTTGACGACGGCGGCGGGGAGGTAGCCGCTCTCGCGATAGCCGGAGCTGACGGTGCCGTCGGCGCCGTGCCATTCCAGGGGGAATACGGGGAATCCCAGGCGGTCGCCGTCGCGCTTGGAGAGCTTGCCCTTGCCGTCGGGCTTGAGCAGCAGGGGCAGGTGGGCAAAGGCGGGCATCGTGTCGGCCCAGCCAAAGGCGCAATAGAGCAGTACGTGGAGCGGGGCACTGGGCAGCCACTCCTCGCCGCGGATGACGTGGGTCACCTCCATCAGGTGGTCGTCGACGATATTGGCGAGGTGGTAGGTGGGCAGTTGGTCGGCACTCTTATAGAGCACTTTGTCGTCGAGGATGTCCGACATCACGCGCACGTCGCCGCGGATGATGTCGTCGACGTGTATTTCCTCGCCCGGCTCCACCTTGAAACGTACGACATACTGCTGTCCGTCGGCGATGAGGCGTGCCGTCTCTTCCTCGCCGAGGGTGAGGGAGTTGCGCATGGCGAGGCGCGTATGAGCGTCATACTGGAAGTTTTGCACCTCCTCGCGCTTGCGGGTGAGCTCCTCGGGGGTGTCGAAGGCGATATAGGCCTTGCCCTCGCGCAGCAGCCGGTCTACATATTCCTTGTAGATGGCGCGTCGCTCGCTCTGGCGGTAGGGGCCGTGGTCGCCGCCGAAGCTCACGCCCTCGTCGAAGTCGATGCCCAGCCAACGGAAGGCCTCGAGGATATACTCCTCGGCACCGGGGACGAAGCGGGTGGAGTCGGTGTCTTCAATGCGGAAGATGAGGTCGCCGCCGTGCTGGCGGGCAAAGAGGTAGTTGTAGAGCGCCGTGCGCACACCGCCGATATGCAGGGGGCCGGTGGGACTGGGTGCAAAGCGCACTCTGACTTTTCTTTCGGTCATACGAGATTTGTTTTTTCCAATGCAAAATTAAGTAAAATATCAGAGATTCCGCCGCCCCTCTTCTAAAAACTTGAGGCGGGCGGCACTGCTCGTGTGCCGCCCGCCTCGGGAGGGTGTCGTCGGCAGGTCTTTCAAGGAGGAGCTCCTCCTCGCCGCCTCTCCCGGGGGAGAGGCGGGGTGCCTGCCGCTTTCTTTCTGTGGGAGGGGGAAGTACTGCTGTCAGCGCCCCCGTCGGTCATAATGTCTTAGAGGATGCCCTGTGCCATGATGGCCGAGGCCACCTTCATGAAGCCGGCCACGTTGGCGCCCTGTACGTAGTTGACGCTGCCGTCGGGGCGTGTGCCATACTTCACGCACTGTGCATGGATGTCTTCCATGATGCGGTGGAGCTGACGGTCTACCTCTTCGGCCGTCCAGCTGAGGTGCTGGGCGTTCTGCGTCATCTCCAGACCGGAGACGGAGACGCCGCCGGCGTTGGCAGCCTTACCGGGGGCATAGAGGATGCCGGCATTGAGGAAGGCCTCGACGGCTTCGGGGGTGGAGGGCATATTGGCGCCTTCGGATACGGCGATGACGCCGTTGGCGAGGAGCTGACGAGCATCGTCGCCGTCAATCTCGTTCTGCGTGGCCGAGGGCATGGCGATGTCGCACTGCTCGCTCCAGGGGCGGGCACCTTCCACATACTTCACGCCGGGATACTGCTCGGCATATTCGCGGATGCGGCCGCGGTAGAGGTTCTTGAGCTCCATGATGTAGTCGAGCTTCTCACGGGTGATACCCTCGGCATCATAGATATAGCCGTCGGAGTCGGACATTGTCACGGGGATGGCGCCGAGCTGGATGAGCTTCTCGGCGGTATACTGGGCCACATTGCCGGAGCCGGAGAGGCAGACGCGCTTGCCCTTGATGTCGATGCCGCGGGTCTTGAGCATCTCCTGGAGGAAGTAGACGTTGCCATAGCCCGTAGCTTCGGGGCGGATGAGCGAGCCACCGAAGGCAAGGCCCTTACCGGTGAGCGTACCGGTGTGCTCGCGCGTCAGCTTCTTATACATACCGTAGAGGAAACCTACCTCGCGGCCGCCCACGCCGATATCGCCGGCGGGGACGTCGGTGTCGGGGCCGATATTGCGCCAGAGTTCGGTCATGAAGGCCTGACAGAAGCGCATCACCTCGGCGTTGCTCTTGCCGCGCGGCGAGAAGTCGGAACCGCCCTTGGCGCCGCCCATGGGGAGCGTCGTCAGCGAGTTCTTGAAGGTCTGCTCAAAGGCGAGGAACTTCAGGATACCCAGATTGACGGAGCTGTGGAAGCGCAGGCCGCCCTTGTAGGGGCCGATGGCGTTGGAGTGCTGCACGCGGTAGCCCATGTTGTTCTGCACACGACCGGCGTCGTCCACCCACGTCACGCGGAAGGTGAAGATGCGCTCGGGGATGCAGAGACGTTCAATGAGGTTGGCGGCTTCAAATTCGGGGTGCTTGTTGTACTCTTCCTCGATGCTGGAGAGCACTTCGCCCACGGCCTGGATGTACTCCGGCTCGCCGGGGAAGCGGCGCTGGAGACTTTCGATGACTGTTTTTGCGTTCATTTTTATCGAATTATCTTGTGTTTCTTGAAAAGAGGCGGCACGGATGACACCGCCTGCAAAGGTAGTATTTTCTCCGCTCCTCCTCTCTATTTTTAGTAAAAAAACAACGCGAGGCGCCCAAAAACACACTTCGGCACTACAAAACGTCAGTTTTGCCTCTCTTTTTGTAATAAAATGTAGCACAAGGAGATTCGCCTGCGGCAGTGGCGGAGATGGGACCCGCGGCGCCGTGAGGCGAATGCCCCTTGACGGCAGCGGCGCCCCCTATCGCCCGCCTCGCCCCGCGGCGCGGCCCGGGGCGCGGCTTATCGTGAAGCGAGAGGGGGGCAAAAAGTGTGTGCGAAGGCCGCGAGAATCGAAAAAAATCCACCGCTCCCGCTTCCGGCTTCAAACAGCGCAACGACGCGCCCCTCCGAAGTGTTAAAAAACGGCGGTTTTTGACATATACTGTCCAACGCGGCGCCTCGACGCCGACGCCGCGCGGCGCCACAAGTCCCGGAGAAGTTTCAACAAGTCCCGGACTTGTTCCGACGAGTCCGGGACTTGTAGCACCGCGCCGCCGACGCGATGTTTCGCGCCCGCGTCTTTGCAATCTTTCACCTTTGACGGGCTGTCCGGGGCGCTTCGCCGACGGATTTTTCCCCAAAAAAACAAGAGGAAACGACGGAGGCAACGCTAACAAAAGTAAAAACGACGAGGCAATTCCTTAATCAATGAAAATTCGGTGTGAAGAAATGTGATTTTCCGTCACCTTCTGTATAAAAATAGCAGGAAAAAGCGTCCGAAACGGCCTTTTTCGCGCCCTTTCCCGTGTCAAGTTTTTTCCTCCCAAAAGACGTGCTCCGCTATTTTTTTTGAGAAAAAAACAAGGCCGGGCCAACGGGGGAGAGACGGGGCGGCACGGAGGCGCGGCGAGCCACCCGAGACAGCGTCGACGAGGGGGCGGAAAGAAGCTCATGGACAGGCATTAAGGCCGGAATCGACGCAGAGGCAGGCGGCGCGGGAGCGACGGTGCGGGGCGCTACGGCGTCGCCGTCGTCACGGGGAGGCCGCCGTCGGTGATGCCTCCCGCCGTGATGGTGAGCATCCGCGCGGCGGCGCTGGCGGTGAGGGTGACGGTGGCCTCGCCGCGGCCGTCGGTGACGACGGCGGGCTCCCAGAGGAGGGTGCGGCGGTGCTCCCACTCCGAGGGCAGCAGGGCGGCGGTGGCCTCGCTGAAGGTCTGCGCCGTCTGGAAAGCGCGGAAGGTGGTGCGGCGCGTCGAGGGCATACGCTGCAGCGGGGGATAGCTCAGCGAGTAGAAGATATAGAGGGGGCGGCGCCGCAGGAGGTAGGACTGCTCATAGGGATACATATAGCGCGTGCCGTAGTCGTCCATCGACACAAAGAGTTCGTCCATCTCGTCGATGTAGTACGCCGGCGGGCCGCCCTGGCGGTAGGCGTCGGTGCGCGACAGCGCCGGGGAGGTGGTGTCGCGCAGCGCTCGCTCGCTGGAGTCGTTCATCATACTGCCACTGACGTCCTCGCCGTAGATGACATGGAGGCGCACGTCATAATACGGCGACTTGTCGAGCTCCGCCTCTATATTGGAGGTGGAATACTGCACCTCGGGGTTGTCCTTTATCCAGAAGGAGGCACGCGCCGAGTCGCGCAGGAGGAAGCCCACGGCGCGCTTCTCGGTGAGGAGGGCGTCGGCGAGGGTGGGCTTGCTGAGAAACCAGTTTTTGAAGAGGGGCACGTCCTCGCCGCGGTCGGCATAGCTGTCGGCCTCGCGCTGCATATCGTAGCGCACCTGCGAGTGGGCCTTGATGTGCTCGCGGCGCACCGACCACAGGCCGCGGCGTCCCTTGACAACGGCCTCGCCGAGCTCATAGTGACCGCGGGGGGCGGCAGCGGCGGCGGTGGCGCGGCGGTTGAGGACATAGGGGGTGGTGAGGGGCGGTGCGTCGAGGGAGGTCTCGTAGTAGTCGTAGGGGCGCGGCGTGGGGGCGAAGAGGCGGTTGATGGCGATGACCTGCGGCTTGTCCTCGCCCTCCTTGCGGGCGTGGAGGAAGGCCGTCCAGCGCCCCGTCAGGTCGGGGAGGACGAAGGCGTAGTAGCCGGCACTGTCGGTCATCGTGCGGCCGCGCACCACCTCGCCGGCCTCGTTGTAGAGCGTCAGCGAGAGGTCTACGTCGGCCACGTCCCTGGTGCGTCGGCGGGCCTTCCCCGACATCCACGCGCTCCCCTTGAAGTCGAGGCGCGGATGGATGCGGCCGTCGATATACAGACTGTCCTCCAGCGGCTGCCGCTTCTCAAAGGGGCGGTTGCCCGACATCGTGCGCCAGTCGTAGCGTGTCCATCCCTGCACCAGACACAACAGGTCGGCGGCGCGGCGGTGGGCGGCGTCGTTGCTCTCCAGATAGTAGTGGGGATGGCGCACGTACCCCTTCAGTTCGCTGCTCAGCAGCCACCAGGTGGCGGCGTCGACATCGGCGGCATTCGTGGCAGCGGCGGCGTCGGTGACGGAGAGGGCCAGTTCGGTATGCGGGGCGCTCACGAGGCGCAGCGTCACGCGGCCCCGGGCATCAGTGACACTGTCCTCCGGCGCAACGGCGGCGACGAGGTAGTCGCGCCCCTTCTCCGGGAAGGCGAAGAACTGGCGCTCGGCATAGATGCGCCCGTCGGCGCCGAAGAGGGTCACCTGGTGGATGCCGCCGGCAAAGAGGGCCCGCGACAGGGGCAGGCAGAGGGGCGTCGGTGTCACCGTCAGGGTGTCGAAATACGTCACACGACCGTTGTGCATCACCGAGAGGCCCATCAGACGGCCGTCGACGGCGCCGGCGGCGGCCACGGTGACGCGCACCTCGGCACTGTCGCTGACGGCGTCGACGTGCATCACGGCACCGTCGGCATCGACGGCGGGAAGGGGATAGGCGTAGCGCCGCCCGCGGTAGGTCAACAGCAACTGTCCGGCATCGCCGTCGGGACGGACGTCGAAGAGGCCGCGCCCCTCGGCATTGGTGGCCACCGATGTCAGCGGCGTGCCGTCGGCGGCGCAGAGGTCGCCGGTGAGGGACAGTCCTACGGAGTCGGGGAGCGTCACATCGAAGGCCACCCTACTGCTCAGACCGCCGACAAGGCGCCCCCCCTCGGGGAAGAAACGCACCACGGGGGCCTCGCCGCCCCGCTTGTCCGCCGTCACCGCGGAACTGTCGGCCGCCGTACTGCCGCGGCGCAACGCCGTCATGTCGTAGCGCAAGACGCGCTGGGAGTAGTCGCCCTCGGTGGCGGGACGCTCAAAGATGGGAAGGACGCGCGAGAAGTGGCCCGTGGCGTCGAAGTTAGTGGCATAGCGCGTATAGGCGCGGAGCTCGAAGAAGCCCGACGACATCACCGCCTTCAGATGGAAGGCACCGCTGCCGCGGCCGTCGACGAGGGGCACTTTCTGCGTCTCGACGACTTCCCCGAAGGGGTCTACCAGTTCCACATAGAGCACGCGGCTCAGGTCGGTGTAGTGCCCGCTGTCGGTGCGCACCACGTAGGCCTTATACCACAACGTCTCCCCCCGGAAATACCCGGTGTTGTCGGTTTGCACATACACCTTCTCCTGGGGAAACAACCGCTGGAAGGCTTGGATGTTGCCCACGAAGGTGCGCAGGCGCGACAGTGCGGCGGCATCGGCGGACGTTTGACCGCTGACGCCGCAGGGAAGCAGGAGGGCCGCAAAGAGGAGGGCCGCAAAGAGGGAGGAGAGGAGATGGGGCATAGAGAAAAGGAGGAGGAGATTTCGTGCCGCTCCGAAACGACGGAGGGAGGAGGGGAAACAACGGGGAGGAGGCACGACGAGGGACGGAGGCTTAGAAATAATTGATGACATAGTCCTGCTTGTTGAGTCGTTGCTCGAAGCAGGCGATGCCCAGTCGATAGAGGTCGAAGGTGACGCGCACCTGCGGCGAGGCCGTCAGGCGACGCCAGGCGCGGAGGGTGTCGGCGGTGCGGTGGATGCCGCGCACCACAAAGAAGGCCTTCTCGCCGGCGTGTTGCGCCGCCGTGCGCCACAGCATCTCCCAGTCGCCCACGGCGTCGACATAGAGGAAGTCTATCGTCGTCAGCGCGTCGACAGCGACACAACCCTCGGCGGGCGTGGCGGCGGCGCGGAGCAGTGCCGAGGGGCGTCCGGCGCGGAGGTAGTGGAGCGTCACCGCCAGTGACGGGCCGCAGGCAAGGGCCTGCCGCGGCGCCGCGGCATTGATGAGGCGCAACAGCAGGCGGTCGTCGCGCTCGCTGAGGGCCCGGGGCACGTCGCGCTGCAGGGCGTGGAGGGGGGCGTAGGCGTAGTAGGTGCCACGGTTATATATAACGTCGGTGACGAGGCTGAAGGCGAAGGGCGAGTGGATGCCGTAGCCCCGGCGATGGCGGAAGCGGAGCACCCAGCGCGCCGCCCGCCGCAGCAGGGAGAGGGGGCGCTTCATCAGCGGGAGCGGAAGCGCTCCAGACCGCCGCGAAGGAAGTCGACGAAAGGCGCCACGCGCTCGTCGAAGGTGTAGGCCGGTGCCAGCGGATGCCCCTCGGTGTCGAGGAGCACATAGAAGGGCTGCGCGTTGGCGCCCACTTTACTGCGTTGCAGATAGCTCCACTTGTCGCCGACGGTGCGCAGGCGCACCGTCTTGCCGCCCTCGTCGACGAGGAGCGGTGCGGGGAGGGGCGTCTTGTCGTCGACATAGAGCGACACAAGGACGTAGTCGTCCATCAGGAGGCGCCGCACCCGGTCGTCGTGCCATACGGCCATCTCCATCTTGCGGCAGTTGACGCAGCCGTGGCCGGTGAAGTCGACGATGACGGGCTTGCCCACCTGTCGCGCATAGTCCATAGCGGCGTCGTAGTCGTTGAAGCGGGCCGCCGTCTTGACAGGGTCCAGGTTGAAGTCCTGCGTGGAGAGCGGCGGCGAGAAGGCGCTGACGGCCTTCAGCGGAGCGCCCCACAAACCGGGCACCATATAGACGGCGAAAGCCAGCGAGGCCAGCGCCGGGAAGAAGCGCAGCACGCTCACGCGACGGTCGTCATCGTCGTGGGGGAAGCGGAGACCGCCCAGAAGGTAGACGCCGAGCAACGCGAAGATGACTATCCACAACGCCAGGAAGGTCTCGCGGTCCAACAAGTGCCAGCCGTAGGCCAGGTCGGCGACGGAGAGGAACTTTAGGGCGAAGGCCAGTTCGAGGAAGCCCAGCGTCACCTTCACCACGTTGAGCCAACCGCCGCTGCGCGGCACGCTCTTGAGCCAGGAGGGGAAGAGGGCGAAGAGGGTGAAGGGGAGGGCCAACGCCAGGGCGAAGCCCAGCATGCCGACGGTCGGCGCCAACGCGCTGCCGCCGGTGGTGCTCACCTCCACCAGGAGGAATCCGATAATGGGACCGGTGCACGAGAAGCTCACCAGGGAGAGGGTAAACGCCATCAGGAAGATGCTCAGCAGGCCCGTCGTGCGCTCGGCCTTACTGTCGACGGCGTTGCCCCAGGAGGACGGCAGCGTGATTTCGAAGCCGCCGAGGAAACTGGCGGCAAAGACGAGGAGCAGGGCGCAGAAGAGGAGGTTGAAGACGGCATTCGTGGAGAGGTCGTTGAGGGCGCTGGCACCGAAGAGGGCGGTGACGAGGACGCCCAGCGCCACATAGATGACAACGATGGAGGCACCGTAGAGAAGGGCGTCGCGGAGGCCGCGGCGCTTGTCCTTGGAGCGCTTGAGGAAGAAGCTCACCGTCATGGGGATGATGGGCCAGACGCAGGGCGTACAGAGGGCCACGAGACCGCCGACGAAGCCCAGGACGAAGATGTACCACAGGGCCATATCTTTCACCGCCGCCACGCCGCCAAAGGCGCGGAGCTCCTCGACGACGGGGGCCCAGGTGTCGGACGTC
Organism: uncultured Prevotellamassilia sp.; assembly: GCA_964640535.1. Lineage (GTDB taxonomy): Bacteria > Bacteroidota > Bacteroidia > Bacteroidales > Bacteroidaceae > Alloprevotella. The sequence continues at coordinate 40,496 of CAZXFS010000012.1, forward strand.
GACAGGCCCTCGGGCGTCGCCGCGGCGAGGGTATCCGCCGTTGACGAGACGCTGTCGCCCGACAGCGGAGAGGCCGCCGCGGCGAGGGCACCGTCGACGGGAAGCGGGGCGTCGCCAACCGTCGCGGCAGAGGGCGTCGCCGCCCTCGCGGCGGAGGCATCGGGCCCGTCGTGGCCGCTGTGTTGCACCTCGTGCTTGTCGACGGTACACTGTCCGTCGCCGCAGGCCTGATAGTCCAGGTAGCCGGCGATTTCATAGTCGCGCTCGGTGAGCTCCACGCGCTGCGTGAAGACGCAGGTGTGTTCGAACGACCCCACGTTCATCTCGAAGATATCGTCGTAGGCCACCTTCTTTCCGGCCCCCTCCTGCAGTCCCCCCTTGAGGCGGGCACCCTTGAGGCGGTCGACGCCGAAGGTGGTGGCCGACGGCCCGCCGCTCTCTACCTGCGTGGAGTAGACGTGCCATCCGTCGCGTATCTTTCCGGTGAAGACGATGTCCACTTCGGTGGCGCTGACACGTCGGCAGGCCACGGTGAAGGTCACTTGCCCCACCGCCGCAAAGAGCGACAGCAGGCAGAAGGAGAGGAGGAGAAGGTATCTTTTCATTGTCTATCGTAGCAAAGTATTGTCTATCGTAGTGAGTCCTATTGCTTATCGTAGCAAAATATTGTCTATCGTCACAAAGAGGAGACACCGTCGTGCGACGCGCGGCCGCCCCGGCGGTATTCTTTATTCTCGGCTGCAAAGATAGCGAAAATGCACACGGTCTCAAAATCCCGTCCTTTTTCCCCTTCTTCCAAATCAGGAGTGTTTTTCAGGAACGCCCCGTATGCTTCCCGTTTCTCACGACGGAGGAATACATCTTCCGCATTCCGCCTCTTCTCCTCCTACTATCATGACATTTCATAAAACGCAGCGACGGCGCCAACTATCCGGAAACGGCGGCACGGCGACGGCGCGGCGCCCTGCTTTTAAGATTCTTAAAATTAACACTTCGCGCCCTAAAAAAAGCGCCGCGGGAGGGCACGCGATGTCGCCGAAAGGTCGTAATTTCGCGGCACATCAAGTCACGCGTATTCCCACCTGTCCGCTTGCCGATAGCGTGCGTTGTGACTTGCCCCATAAGCCGTCAAGGCTCGCCATAAGCCGGCGACAGCTGATACTAGGCAAGCAGGAGGCTGCCATCGTCGGCTTTAGCGGGAGGGCGTACCGAGCAATCGGTGCGCCCTTCTTTTTGCATCACTACCGACGCCCCCTCCCCTCGTCCCCGCGACACCGCGCCGCCACCCGCCGCCGGAGCACCGTGCTCCTCCTCTCCCACCCCGACGCCCCTCCTCTTTTTCGGCGTATTCCTTATATATTAGGTATAAAGGGCGCGACAACGCTTTCTCATTCCACTCATTTGCACTAACTTTGCACCCCGAAAAGAAAGAAGCGGCCCGCAGTCGGCGTCGCCCCGCTCACAACACAATAAGGACTTAGAAAAAATGCAAGACATTCGTAACATTGCCATCATCGCCCACGTAGACCACGGGAAGACCACCCTCGTGGATAAAATGCTGCTCGCCGGAAACCTCTTCCGCCAGAACCAGCAGACAGGAGACCTCATGCTCGACAACAATGACCTGGAGCGTGAGCGCGGCATCACCATCCTCTCCAAGAATGTCTCCATCCGATACAAAGATGTCAAGATAAACATCATCGACACCCCGGGACACTCCGACTTCGGCGGCGAAGTGGAGCGCGTGCTCAATATGGCCGACGGCTGCATCCTCCTCGTCGACGCCTTTGAAGGCCCCATGCCTCAGACGCGCTTCGTACTGCAAAAAGCCCTCCAGATAGGCCTCAAGCCCATCGTCGTGGTCAACAAGGTCGACAAGCCCAACTGCCGACCCGAAGAGGTCTACGAGATGGTGTTCGACCTCATGTGCGACCTCAACGCCACCGAGGAACAGCTCGACTTCACCGTCGTCTACGGCTCCGCCAAGAACGGATGGATGGGCGAGGACTACAACCACCCCACCGACAACATCCACTACCTGCTCGACAAGATTATCGAAGTCATCCCCGCCCCGACACAGCTCGAGGGAACACCGCAGATGCTCATCACCTCGCTCGACTACTCCAACTATACCGGACGCATCGCCGTAGGGCGCGTGCACCGCGGCGTCATCCGCGAGGGCATGAACATCACCATCGCCCACCGCGACGGCACCTTCGAGAAGACAAAGATCAAGGAGGTGCACACCTTCGAGGGCATGGGACGCCAGAAGACCGACGCCGTAGAGAGCGGCGACATATGCGCCGTCGTCGGACTGGAGAACTTCGAGATTGGCGACACCATCTGCGACTTCGAAAACCCCGAACCGCTCCCCACCATCGCCATCGACGAGCCCACCATGTCGATGCTCTTCACCATCAACGACTCCCCCTTCTTCGGCCGCGAGGGCAAGTTCTGCACCTCCCGACATATCAACGACCGCCTCGAGAAGGAACTGGAGAAAGACCTCGCCCTGCGCGTCGAGAAGACCGAGGGCGCCGACCGATGGATTGTCTCCGGACGCGGCGTGCTCCATCTCTCCGTCCTCATCGAGACCATGCGCCGCGAGGGCTACGAACTGCAGGTGGGACAGCCTCAGGTCATCTATAAGGAGATAGACGGCTGCAAGTGCGAGCCCATCGAGGAACTCACCATCAACGTGCCCGAGGAATTTGCCTCCAAGATGATCGACATGGTGACGCGCCGCAAGGGCGAGATGACCTCCATGCAAAATATGGGCGAGCGCGTCGACATCGAGTTCGACATCCCCTCACGCGGCATCATCGGCCTGCGCACCAACGTGCTCACCGCCAGCCAAGGCGAAGCCATCATGGCCCACCGCTTCAAGGAATACCAGCCCTTCAAGGGCGACATCCAGCGCCGCACCAACGGTTCGATGCTGGCCCTGGAAGGCGGCACGGCCTACGCCTATGCCATCGACCACCTGCAAGACCGCGGCAAGTTCTTCATCAACCCGCAGGATGAGGTCTATGCCGGACAGGTCGTCGGCGAACACGTCCACGAAAACGACCTCGTCATCAACGTCACCAAGGCCAAGCAGCTCACCAACATGCGCGCCTCCGGCGCCGACGACAAGGCCCGCATCGTGCCCCCCATCGTCTTCTCGCTCGAAGAGGCCCTGGAATATATCAAAGAAGACGAGTATGTCGAGGTGACGCCCAAGTCGATGCGTATGCGCAAAGTCATCCTCGACCACACCGCCCGCAAGCGCGCCGGCCGCGAATAAGCCGCCACGCGACGCCTGCCGCCCCCATGACCGTCCCCGCCTCCCGCCCTTTGGTGAGAGGCGGGGACGTGCGTTTCGGGCGCGCCGCAGGAGCGTCTCTTACCGCCGAAGCGGGAAGGGGAGCGGGCGGAGGCCGCAGGCATCGCGGAAGCAAATTAAGCGGGATAGATTTTGCATTGTGAGAAAGTTTCATCACCTTTGCAGGAACTATTAAGATTCAACTATGGAAGCGTTGAAAAATATGCCCATCGGCGTACAAGACTTTGAGAAGCTGCGTAATGGAAACTATCTTTACGTGGATAAGACAGATTTGTTATATCGGTTGGTGAGTACCGGCAGCTACTATTTCTTGTCGCGTCCTCGCCGTTTCGGGAAGAGTATGCTTCTGTCAACACTCCACGCCTATTTCTCCGGCAAGAAGGAGTTTTTCAAAGGTCTCGCCATAGAGCAGCTCGAAAAAGACTGGACAAAATATCCGGTGCTGCATCTCGATTTGAATCTGATAAGGAAAGGCACCGACAACGCGCTCGACTCAACGCTGAACGACACGCTGTGTGAATGGGAGGAGCTGTATGGCACCCGCGAATCGGAAAACACTTTTGCGCTGCGGTTGAAGGGCATCATCCAACGTGCACGCAAGCTGACGGGACAACGTGTCGTCATCCTTGTGGATGAATATGACAAGCCTATCCTCCAAACCATCGACGATGAACCCCTGCAAGAAGAATATCGCTCTACCCTCAAAGACTTCTACGGCGTTCTTAAGAGAGAGGACCGGAACATCCGCTTTGCCTTCCTGACCGGAGTCACCAAGTTTGGGAAGGTGAGCGTCTTCAGCGACCTGAACAACTTGTTTGATATCTCGATGAGCAACGTCTATGCACCGATTTGTGGTATCACCGACGAGGAGCTGGATACAGTCTTCCGACCATATGTCCGGCGCTTAGCGGATGAGCTCGGGCAGTCCTATGATGAAGTCCGCGAGGAATTAAGAGAGAAATATGACGGCTACCACTTCCACCATAAGTCAGTAGGCATCTACAATCCGTTCAGCATCCTGTGTACCTTTCAAAAGAATGAGCTCAACAGCTACTGGTTTGAGACAGGCACGCCGTCCTACCTCGTGTATCTGCTGAAGAAGCACCGTTACAACCTGGAGAAGATGGCGACGGCGGAGTGTGATGCCGACGTACTGAACAGTGTGGATGCGCAATCAACGAACCCCCTCCCTGTCATCTACCAAAGCGGCTATCTGACCATTAAGGGCTACGACCCCGAATTCGGGCTCTACCAATTGGGCTTCCCCAACAAAGAGGTGGAAGACGGTTTCCTGAAATTTCTACTGCCCCACTATGCCTCTATCGACAACACCCAGGCGGCATTCTTTGTCACCCACTTCGTAAAAGAGATTCGAGCCGGGAAAGTGGACGACTTCTTCCGGCGTTTGTCCTCGCTATTTGCCGACACCCCCTACGAGTTGGTGAAAGACCTGGAGAACCACTATCAAAATGTGCTCTTCATCGTCACCAAACTCATGGGATTATATGTCAAGGCAGAGTATCACACCTCTGAGGGACGCATCGACTTAATGCTGCAAACGGACGACTACACCTACGTCATGGAGTTTAAGCTCGACGGTACCGCCGAAGAAGCTCTTGCACAAATCAACGAAAAGCACTACGCCCTGCCGTTTGCCGCCGACCATCGCAAGCTCATAAAGGTGGGCGTCAACTTCTCCTCGAAGACACGCAACATTGAACGCTGGGTTATCTCGTAATCTATCCGGCGACATCCACCACAACAAGCACCGCCCCTCCGCAACGAAGCAGTGAGGACGGATGCTCTTGCCGCGAACACCGCGGGCGGGAGCGACACAGACGCGGGCGGGAGCGACACGGGCGGCAATGGGGACAGCAGCTCCTCCGGAGTGGCAAAACGGGAACCTCGTTTTGCCACTCCGCTCGTTTATACTACCTTTGCACCACAAAATACACATAGATATAAATATGACTACTACGCTCTTCTCGTCGCTGCCCTACCGGGTGGCCGACATGACCCTCGCCGACTTCGGACGCAAGGAAATCAGCATCGCCGAACACGAAATGCCGGGATTGATGGCCCTGCGCGAGAAATATGCCGCCGAGCAGCCTCTCAAAGGCGCCCGCATCATGGGCTCGCTCCATATGACCATCCAGACGGCCGTCCTCATAGAGACCCTCGTTGCCCTCGGTGCCGAGGTGCGCTGGTGCTCCTGCAACATCTACTCCACGCAGGACCACGCCGCCGCCGCCATCGCCGCCACCGGCGTCGGCGTCTATGCCTGGAAAGGGGAAAGCCTCGACGACTACTGGTGGTGCACCCTGCAGGCCATGAACTTCCCCGGAGGGAAACTCCCCAACATGATTGTCGATGACGGCGGCGACGCCACCCTCCTCATCCACCTTGGCGTGAAAGCCGAGAGCGACCGCAGCGTCCTCGACACGCCCTCCGGCAGCGGCGACGAGGCCGCCCTCAAAGCCCTCCTGCGCCGCGTTGCCGACGAGCGCCCGACGATGTGGAGCGAGCTGGCACAGGGCATGCGCGGCGTCAGCGAAGAGACCACGACGGGCGTACACCGCCTCTACCAGATGATGGAGCGCGGCGAACTCCTCTTCCCCGCCTTCAACGTCAACGACTCGGTGACCAAGTCGAAGTTTGACAACCTCTACGGCTGCCGCGAGTCGCTCGCCGACGGCATCAAGCGCGCCACCGACGTGATGATCGCCGGAAAGGTGTGCGTCGTTGCCGGCTACGGCGAGGTGGGCAAGGGATGCGCCCAGAGCATGCGCTCCTACGGTGCCCGCGTCATCGTCACCGAGATAGACCCCATCTGCGCCCTCCAGGCCGCTATGGAAGGCTTCGAGGTGCTCACCATGGACGAAGCGGCCCCCCTCGGCAACATCTTCGTCACCACCACAGGAAATATCGACGTCATCACCACGGCCCATATGGCCGCCATGCCCGACCAGGCCATCGTCTGCAACATCGGGCACTTCGACAGCGAGATTCAGGTGGAGGCCCTCAAGCGCCTCCCCGACGTCAGCGTCACCAACATCAAGCCGCAGGTAGACAGTTATCGCTTCCCCGACGGCCACCGCATCACCCTGCTCGCCGACGGACGCCTGGTCAACCTGGGATGCGCCACCGGACACCCCTCCTTCGTGATGTCCAACTCGTTTACCAACCAGACGCTGGCTCAGATAGAGCTCTTCCGCAACGACTACGCCGTCGGCGTATACCGCCTGCCCAAACACCTCGACGAGGAGGTGGCCCGCCTCCATCTGGCCCGCATCGGCGTACACCTCACCACGCTGACGCAAGCCCAGGCCGACTATATCGGCGTCCCCGTCGAAGGGCCCTACAAAGCGGAACACTATAAATACTAAAACGACGGAGCGCCCCTCCGGGGGCCTCCCCTCCCACACTACCTCTTACACATGGAAAAAATCCTCAAGCGGGCCTGGCCCGATATCGTCATGGTGGTGCTCTTCCTCGCGCTGAGCTTCGCCTACTTCCACGTGCCGGTGTCGCAGGGCCTCACCCTCTCCGGCCACGACTCCGACGCCGCCATCGGGCAGGGCAAGGAGCAAGCCGACTACCGCGAACGCCACGGCGGCGAGACATCGCGCTGGACCAACGCAATGTTCTGCGGCATGCCCACCTACCAGATATCGCCATCCTACGGCCCGCTGCAATTCCTCGACCGTGTGGCCAGGGTCTATGAGCTGGGGACGACAGGGGCGCTGTGCTACCTCTTCGTTTTCCTCCTGGGCTTCTACATCCTGATGCGGGCCTTCAACTTCCGGCCCTATCTGGCAGCCCTCGGCGCCATCGTCTGGGCCTTCTCGTCCTACTTCTTCATCATCATCGCCGCCGGCCACATCTGGAAGGTGATGACGCTGGCCTTCATCCCTCCGACCATCGGCGGCCTCCTGCTGTGCTATCGCGGACGCCTCCTCCGGGGCGGCGCCGTCACGGCCCTCTTCACCGCCCTTCAGGTGCTCTCCAACCATGTACAGATGAGCTACTACTTCCTCTTTGTCATGGCATTGGTGGTAGTGGCCTACGGCATAGCGGCCCTGCGCCGCCGCGGCACCGACAGTGCCACCGCCCTGACGCCGCGCCGCTGGCTGCGTGCTACGGGCGTCGTCGTCGTAGCCGGACTCTTGGGCGTTGCCGCCAATCTGCCCAACCTCTATCACACCTATACCTACGCGCGCCACACCATGCGCGGCGGGTGCGAGCTGACGGCGGCCTCCGCCACCGCGCAGGGCACACCGACGCCGCCGACGGCGGCTGCCACGCCGCAAGCCGGCAGCGGCGGCCTCGACTACGACTATATCACGCAGTGGAGCTACGGCGTCGACGAGACCCTGACGCTCCTCATCCCGCAGTGGAAGGGCGGCGGCTCCGGCTCAGCCCTCGGCAACGACGAATGGGAGTATACCGACGACCAGACGGCGCTGCGCAACAGTCTGGAGACGCTGCGCGACGGTCTCTCGCAGGTGAAGGGCGACCTCAACGCCCTCCCCGGCCTCAACGCCTACTGGGGCAACCAGCCCTTCACCGTCGGCCCCGTCTATGTCGGCGCCTTCGTCTGCCTGCTCTTCTTCCTGGGACTCTTCATCGTCCGCGGCCCGCTCAAATGGGCGTTGGCCGCCGCCACCCTCCTGTCGCTGTTGTTTGCCTGGGGGCATCACCTACCGGCAGTGACGCATTTCCTCATCGACCACCTGCCCCTCTACAACAAGTTCCGCACCGTCTCATCGGCCCTCGTCATCGCCGAGTTCACCCTGCCGCTGCTGGGACTGATGGCCCTGGCCGAGGTGCTGCGCCACCGCGATATTCTCTCCACACGCCGCGGCCGCATCGGGCTGGCGGTGAGCACCGTCGTGACGGCGGGCACCTGCCTCGTCCTCTACTTGTTCCCGTCGGTGGGCGGTCCCTACCTGTCGGCCGACGAAGCCGCCTGCATGGCCACACTGTCGCACAGCGGTTTCTTCGACGCCGCCACCTTGGCCGACTACGGCGCCACCGTGCAACAGTTGCGCGAGGGCATCGTCGCCGCCAGTGCCGGACGCTCCCTCCTCGTCCTCCTTCTGAGCCTGGGCGTCCTTGTCGCCGCCCTGCGCTGGCGCCGCTTCCCCGCCTGGGGTGTCTGCGCCCTGCTGGGCGTCATCGCCCTCGTCGATATGTGGAGCGTCAACCGCCGCTACCTCAACGACGACAACTTCACCGACCCCGTGGTGCGCAACGAGCAGTGGGAGCAGAAGAGTGAGGCCGACGAATATATCCTGCGCGACACGACCTACTACCGCGTCCTCGACCTGAGTCGCAACACCTTCAACGACAACACCGCGAGCTACTGGCACCACAACGTCGGCGGCTACCACGCCGCCAAGTTGCAGCGCTACCAAGACATCATCGAGCGCCAGCTGACGGGCGGGCGCCGCGGCGGCGACATCAACGCCCTGATAGGCGCGGTGAGTGCCGACAGTACGGGCGCCCTCGTCGTTGCCGACGCCGCCGTCTGCCCCGTGCTCAATATGCTCAACGCGAAATACGTCATCGTCCCCACCGGTGAGGGGCGCCAGGGCGTCGTCACCAATCCCTATGCCAACGGCAACGGATGGTTTGTCCGGCGCCTCCACTTCGTCAGCGGCGCCGACGCCGAGATGGGCGCCCTCGACACCCTCGATACGAAGCTGGGCGCCGTGGCCGACGCCTCGTTCCGCCCCGTCCTCGACGGCGGCCCGCTGGGCGACGGCAGCGTCCGTTTTGTCAGCTACGAGGCCAACGAGTTGCACTACGACATCCATTCCGAGCAGGGCGGCGTCGTTGTCTTCTCCGAAATCTACTATCCCGGATGGACGGCGACCATCGACGGCCGGGAGGCCGAGATAGGGCGCGTCAACTACGTGCTGCGCGCCCTGCGCGTGCCCGCCGGCAGCCACCGCGTGGTTCTCACCTTCCGCCCCACGTCGGTCACGACGACCAACGCCATCGCCTGGGGCGCCATCGCCGTCATCCTGCTGCTCTTCGCCGCCGCCCTGTGGCGCGGTGTGAAGCAGCGGAAGGCCGACGACCACCGTCCCGCCTAAGCCGGCGGCCGCGCCGACGGCGGCAAGACGCCGTCACTCCCAACGAAATCTAACAACGAGAGGACGCGGAGCCACGCTCCCCCGCCGGGGCTGGAGCCCCACACGGCGGGCCCGGCACGGCGCCGTTCCTCCCCACAAAAACGAACCAGCAAAGACACACGATATGAGTTTACAATGTGGCATCGTGGGCCTGCCCAATGTGGGCAAATCCACCCTCTTCAACTGCTTGAGCAATGCCAAGGCGCAGTCGGCCAACTTCCCGTTCTGCACCATCGAGCCCAATGTGGGCGTCATCACCGTCCCCGATGAGCGCTTGGCGAAGCTCGCCGAGCTTGTCCACCCCGGACGCATCGTCCCCACGACGGTAGAAATCGTCGACATCGCCGGCCTCGTCAAGGGCGCCTCCAAGGGCGAAGGCCTCGGCAACCAGTTTCTCGGCAACATCCGCGAGACCGACGCCATCATCCACGTATTGCGCTGCTTCGACGACAGCAACGTGGTGCACGTCGACGGGTCGGTAGACCCCGTGCGCGACAAGGAAATCATCGACACCGAGTTGCAGCTGAAAGACCTCGAGACGGTGGAAAACCGCATCAAGCGCGTAGAGAAGATAGCCCAGGTGGGCGGTGACAAGCAAGCCCGCACGGAGTATGACGTCCTGACGGCCTACCGCGCCGCCCTTCTCCAGGGCAAGTCGGCGCGCACCGTCACCTTCGACACGAAGGAGGAAGAGCGTGCCGCCCGCGGTCTCTTCCTGCTGACGTCGAAGCCCGTGCTCTATGTGTGTAATGTCGACGAGGCCAGCGCAGCCACCGGCAACCACTATGTCGACGCCGTACGTCAGGCTGTCAGCGACGAAGGCGCCGAGGTGCTCGTGCTGGCGGCACAGACGGAGGCCGACATTGCCGAACTGGAGACCTACGAGGAGCGCCAGCTGTTCCTTCAGGACGTAGGCCTCGAGGAGAGCGGCTGCAACCGCCTCATCAAAGCCGCCTACAAGATGCTGCAACTGGAGACCTTCATCACCGCCGGCGAGATGGAAGTGAAGGCCTGGACCTACCACCGCGGCTGGAAAGCCCCGCAGTGTGCCGGCGTCATCCACACCGACTTCGAGAAAGGCTTCATCCGCGCCGAGGTCATCAAGTATGACGACTACCTGCGCCTGGGCTCCGAGGCTGCCGTGCGCGATGCCGGTCTGCTCCATGTGGAAGGCAAGGAGTATGTCGTACAAGACGGCGACATCATGCATTTCCGCTTTAACGTCTAATCGTCGTCGCCCCGCCATGAACAGCATCCTCTCCCCCCTCGCCATCGTGTGGCAGCCCTCGAAAGACCTCTTCACCCTCGGCTCTTTCACGCTCCACTGGTATAGCGCCCTGTGGTGCATCGGCCTCATCGCCGCCTTCTTCCTTGTGCGCCGCCTCTACCGCGAGCAGCAGTTGCCCGAGTCGGCCTTCGAGCCCCTCTTTCTCTACTGCTTCGTCGGCATCGTCGCCGGCGCCCGTCTGGGTCACTGCCTGCTCTACGAACCGGGATATTTCCTCCTCCACCCCGTAGAGATGCTCCTCCCCGTGCGCCACCTGCCCGACGGATGGCGCTGCACCGGCTATGCCGGCCTGGCCTCGCACGGCGGGACGCTGGGACTGATGCTCGCCCTGTGGCTCTATGTGCGGCGCACCCGGCTGAACCTCTTCCGCGTCCTCGACAACATCGCCATCGCCACACCGCTCACCGCCTGCTGCATCCGCCTGGGCAACCTGATGAACTCCGAGATAGTGGGAAAGTATACGGGGACGGACTACGGCTTCATCTTTGCCGCCAACGGCGACACCCTGCCGCGGCATCCGGGGCAGCTCTACGAGGCCATTGCCTACTTCTTGTTCTTCTTCGTGGGGTGGGCGCTCTACCGCCGCTATCGTGCGCGCGTCGGCAGCGGTGTCTTCTTCGGCGGTTGCCTCACCGCCATCTTCACCTTCCGTTTCTTTGTGGAATTCTTTAAGGATGTACAAGAATCTTGGGAGCTACAGATGGTGAGCACTATCGGCCTCAACCAAGGCCAGCTGCTCAGCCTCCCCTTCATCGCCATCGGCCTCTACTGCCTCCTCGGCGGGCGTCTCTGCCGCCGATGGGCCGAGCGGTAACCCCGTTTATTTCAGTTTTAGGGAGAAGTCCCCTCTCGCAGACACGCTTTGCGGAAGGGGGCTTCTCCGTTTTCCTATCTTACCGTCGGAGGAAACATCCTGCGTCCTGCCCGGCGCCGGAAATCGAGAAGCGTGTTCTTCTTCACCGTCGGGCCCATCCCCTTGCCGACAATAGCGAAACATCGTCCGCTCCCGACGCGTCCCCTTGCCGACGCCGGATACCTCGTCAACCCCGCTTATCGTGAAGCGAGCCCCCTCCAAAAACGATGCGCGAAGGCCGCGAGAATCGCAAAAAATCCACCGCCACGGCCTCCGTCGCCGGCCGACGCCGCCACGAGGCCCTTGGCACGTTAAAAAGTGTGACGTTTTTGACATATACTGTCACTCCTCGGGAGAAAACGGCGCCGACGCGCGCCACAACCGGCCCCGGAGAAAATGCAACAAGTTCGGGAGAAGTTTCAACAAGTCCGGGACTTGTTCCGACGAGCCCCGGACTTGTTACTACGCGGCGCGCGCCCCTCTCTCCTCCGTCGGGGAGTAACATTTCTTCACATTCGACGCCTTTCCGCCGGAGCTGAAAGACTTCGTTTCCCCGCCGTTTTTGTGCAAACGAAAGTAAAAGCAGCAGATGTTTCTCCTAATCTATCAAAAAATAGAGGCGAGAGAAGGCGAATTTTGGTGGGATTCCGTCTCATTTTTTCCGCAAAGGTGACGTTTCGCCCCTGTTTCCGCGCCATTTCCCGTGTCAAGATTTTTCGGCAAAATCAGCTCATTACAAAATATTTTTCAGAAAAAAACGACTCACCGTGACCGAGCCGAAAGAAGCGCCTCCATCGGAAGGATGCGCCCCCGTCCTTGATAAATGCTGCCGGGCAGTCCTCTTCCTCCTATCCGTCGCCGCCGCGGCGCCCCCCTCTCTTACCACGATTGCGGTATTCCATACCGTATCCCACACGTGTGGTATTGTGTCCCCTCCCATTTCTCCCGACCTTTGCAGCATCAACCGAAGAAAGCTTACAGATATGGGAACCATCTCCATCCTCCGACGTCATTTTACGACTCCCCGCCGCGCGGTGACGTCGCCACGCGCCACGACCGTGCTGCCCCACAGTGCCGGCGACGGCATCGGCATACAGCATCTGAACGTATGCATCGGTGGGAAGCACGTGTTGAAGGACATCAACCTGACGATTCCCGACCACAAGATAACGTGTATCATCGGTCCCTCGGGCTGTGGCAAGTCTACGCTCCTCAAGTCCATCAACCGCCTGCACGACGACAACAACAAGGTGCAGGTGACGGGGCACATCGTCATCGACGGCGAAGACATCTATGAGAAAGGCGTCGAGGTGACCCACCTGCGCCGCAAGATGGGACTTCTCTCTCAGCGCCCCACGCCGCTCCCCATGTCTATCTACGACAACATCACCTTTGGCTGCCGCATCCACGGCCTGGCCGGCAGGAAGGAGCTCGACGCCATTGTCGAGGAGAACCTGCGCAATGCCGGACTGTGGAACGAGGTGAAGGACGTGCTCCACAGTCCCGCCTTCGCCCTGTCGATAGGGCAGCAGCAGCGCTTGTGTCTGGCCCGCGGCCTGGCGGTGAAGCCCCGCTTCATCCTCGGCGACGAGTCGACATCGGCCCTCGACCCCATCTCGAGCCGGCATATCGAAGACCTCTTCCTGAAGCTCAAGGAGCAATATGGCATCGTCCTCGTCACCCACACCCTCCATCAGGCCCTGCGCATCGCCGACCATGTCATCTTCATCTACATGGGTGAGGTGATAGAGACGGGCTCCGCCGACCGGGTGTTCAACCACCCGCAGCACGAGCTCACCCGCCAGTATCTCAGCGGCGCCTTCAGCTGACGCCGCCGTCGCGGCGAGGCCACCACCGGGCCGTCCCCCCTGAATTGTTTTTTCCTTTCATTTTCAAATGTTTGGCTTGAGCAGAGGTTTCACCGCTTCTACTCAAGCCAAATTATAAGTATCCCCTTCAAGCATCCCCCTCCTTCCTGTTATGAGTCACCCCCTCCCCCTGCCGCAAGGCCTCTCTCACGACATCGCCCACCTCGCCGCCCGCGCCGAGGACTACAAGAGCGGTCGCCTCACCACGGCCGAGTTTAAGAAGTTCCACGTGCCGATGGGCATCTACGAGCAACGCACCGACGGCACCTATATGGTACGTCTCCGCGCCACCGGCGGTGTGATGCCCCCCACGCAGGTGCTGGCGCTCCTCGACGTGGCACAGCGCCACCACGCCGTTTTCCTGCACCTCACCACACGTCAGGAGATACAGATTCACGGTGTCAGCCTCGACAGTCTGGCACCGATACTCACGGAACTGGCAGCGGCGGGCCTCGCCACCAAGGGCGGTGGCGGCGACACCGTGCGCAACATCCTTGTCAACGAGTGGAGCGGCATCGACGCCGACGAGGTGTTCGACACCACGCCCTACGCCGAGGCACTGACGGTGCGCATGGTCGACGAAGCCGACTCCTACGGGATGCCGCGCAAACTGAAGATAGCCTTCTCCTCCACGCCCCACCACATCGGCCATGCCGGCATCAACGACGTGGGCCTCGTGGCCAAAATCGTCGACGGCCGCCGCGGCTTCGAGGTGCGCGTCGGCGGCGGCGCCGGCGGGAAGGCCACCGTCAGTTGGCCGCTCTTCGACTTCCTGCCCGCCGACGACCTCTATGCCCTGGTGAAGGCCATGAAGCGCCTCTTCCACGACCACGGCAACCGCGAGAGCCGCGCACAGGCACGCATCCGCTTCATCTTCTACAAGAACGGCGTGGAGGAGACGCTGCAGCTCATCCGGCAGTATTTTGAGGAAGAGAAGGCCAAAGGCGTCACCCTCGACATCGCCGACACCGACGACGAGCGACCGGCCTACGACTACACGCCCCTCACGGCGCCGACCGACGAGGCCTATGCCCTATGGCAGCGCCGCTATGTCACGGCACAGCCTCAGGAGGGATACTACAGCATCCTGCTGCCCATCCTCCTCGGCGACTTTGCCCTGGAAGAGGAGCGCACGGAGGCCCTCCGTCAGCTCCTCCTGCTGGTGCGCCGCTTCGGGGAGCACACCTTCCGCTTCACCACCGAACAAAACATCCGCCTGCGCAATATCCCCGGCGCCGCCCTGCCGGAGGTGTTCCGCCTGCTGGCCCCCTTCCACGAGGAGACGGCAGTGGCGCCCCTCGCCAACCGCATCGTGTCGTGCACCGGCGCCGGCATCTGCCGCATGGGCATCTGCTTGTCGAAAGGCATGGCCACCGCCATCCGCCGCGCCCTCATCGAGAGCCCCCTCGACCTCGACGCCCTGAGCGACATCGCCCTCCACGTGACGGGATGCCCCAATAGCTGCGGGATGCAGGTATGGGCCGACCTGGGCTTCGCCGGACGCGTCGTCCGCGGCGACCGCCCCTACCCCGCCTACCAGATATTCCTGGCCGCCGGCCGCCACACCGCGCCGCGCTTCGCCGAACCGATAGGGGCCCTCAACGCCCACCGCATCCCGGCATTCGTCGTCGGACTGCTGACAGCCTATCAGGCCACGGCCGACGGACGCGACTTCACCACCTACCTCCGACAGGAGGGACGCGACGAAGCCCTGCGCCTCATCGAGCAACTGAAGGATATCCCCCCCTTCGACGAGGCCCCCGCCTACTACACCGACTTCGGCGCCGAGAAGCCTTTCAGATAAAGCCACCTCTCCCTCCTCCTCTCCCCTCTCATTCTCCTCAGCCCCCATCACAATGACTCACCTGACCCGACTCTTCCTCCCCCTCCTCCTGCTCCTCACCGCCTGCTCCGGCGGGAAGACCCAAGAGCGCCGCGCCGCCGCCCCCGGCGATACCCTCACGGGGACGCTGCAGCTCTCCGGCGCCTTCGCCCTCTATCCGCTGGCCGTGAGATGGGCCGAAGCCTTCCGGGAGCTCCACCCGCAGGTGCACATCGACATATCCGGCGGCGGCGCCGGCAAGGGCATCACCGACGCCCTGGCGGGGATGGTAGACTTAGGGATGGTGAGCCGCGAGGTATACCCCGAGGAACGTGCCAAGGGGGCCTTCCCCATCGCGGTAACCATCGACGCCGTACTGCCCACCATACAGGCCCGCAATCCGGAGATGGCCACGCTGCGCCGCCGCGGCATCACCCGCGAGAAGGCCACGGCGCTGTGGAGCGGACGCCTCACCACCTGGGGCGAGCTCCTCGGCACCGACGCCACACTGCCGCTCCACGTCTATACGCGCAGCGACGCCTGCGGCGCCGCCGAGACCTTCGCCGCCTGGATGGGGCTGCGGCAGGAAAACCTGAAGGGCATCGCCGTCTATGGAGACCCCGGCGTGGCCGCCGCCGTACAGAAAGACAAGGCGGGCATCGGCTTCAACAACATCGCCTACATCTACGACCAGCGCAGCAAGCGCCCCTTTGAAGGCCTCGCCGTCCTCCCCATCGACCTCAACGGCGACGGCGTCATCACCCCCGAAGAAGACTTCTACGCCTGCATCGACAGCGTCGTGGCGGGCATCCGCGACGGCCGCTATCCCGCACCACCGGCACGCCACCTCTATCTGGTGACAAAGGGGAAGCCCGCCGACCCGCTGCTCCGCGCCTTCCTCCACTTCGTCCTTACCGACGGACAGCAGTATGCCGGAGAGACGGGATATATCGCCCTGAAGGAAGACGCCCTGCAAGAAGAACTGGACAAACTGAAATAATCGCAAAAACTACTCCCCATGTCGTTCACCTACTCCCCCGAAAGCCGCCTGCGCCGCCGCCTCTTCCGCGACCGCTGGACGCGGCGCACCATGCGGCTCCTGACGACGGTGTCGCTGCTGACGCTGCTGGCCGTAGCGGCAGGACTCCTCTACAAATCGAGCGACATCCTGCACGCCCACTCGCTGGGCTCCCTGCTGACGAGCACCGAATGGAGCCCGCTGAACGGGGAATACGGTTTCCTGGCCTTCATCCTCTCCTCTCTGGCCGTCACGCTGCTCTCCGTGGCGCTGGCCCTTCCTGTGGCTCTCCTCACCGCCCTCTACCTCACCGAGTGGGCCCACCCCGTGGTGAAACGCCTCGTCTTCCCCGTCCTCGACATCCTGGCAGGCATCCCCTCGGTGGTCTACGGCTTGTGGGGCGTCATCGTCATCGTCCCCCGGGTGGCCGACACGCTGGGCCCCCACTTTGTCGACTATACCAGCGGCTACAGTCTGCTGACGGGCGGCATTGTCCTGGCGGTGATGATTATCCCCCTGCTGGTGAGCCTCTTTGTGGAAATCATCAGCGCCATCCCCGCCGATCTCAAAGAAGCCTCGGCCTCCCTCGGCGCCACCCACTGGCAGACGTCGCGCAGCGTTATACTGCGCAAGGCGGCGCCGGGGCTCATCGCCGCCATCGTCCTGGCGGTGTCGAAAGCCTTCGGCGAGACGCTGGCCGTGATGATGGTGTGCGGCAATGTGGCCGGCGTGCCCCACTCGCTCTTCGACAGCATCTATCCCCTGCCGGCGCTCATCGCCAACAACTACGGCGAGATGCTCTCCCTGCCCATGTATGAGTCGGCGCTGATGTTTGCCGCCCTCGTCCTCTTCGTCATCATCCTGGTGTTTAACGCCGTCTCGCGCTTTGTCCTCCGGAAGGTGGA
>CAZXFS010000013.1:0-57713 GCA_964640535.1 uncultured Prevotellamassilia sp.
TCAACTTCTCCACAGAGACGCGCACCGTCAGCGAATGGAAGCAGGCATAGCGCCACAGAGCGCACTATAGCAAGCTCCGATATCGGAGAAGTCCCCCCCGTACCCAAAGAGGGGCGCATCAGTCACGCCGGGGGAAGAAGAGAAGAGAAGAGGCCGCGCTATCAGTCTCCTACCGACATAATCTCCTCATCCGCCGACTAAAAAATGCAAAAGAGAGGGCGTTATTTCGAGTATTGGAAAAATAGCCGTACTTTTGCACGCGGTACACTTGTGGCCCGACGCCTCCTACACGCCGCCCGCCACCCCTACCTCACAACGACGTATGAATCATAAGTTATCCCCACTATTCCCCCTACTTATAGCCGTCCTGCTGACGGTCACCGGAGCCTGTTCCTCTGACAGCGACTACACCTCATCCACCGATACACGCGACTGCGTCGTAACGGAGGCGGTAATGGGTACCCTCTACCGCTATCTACACACCACCGCCTCTACCGGCGCCGACAGCACCTACAAGGTGGCCGTCACGGGCTCTCTCTATCCCCTCTCCATTGATCAGGTGGGACAACGCATCTACAATATCGACTCGCTCCCCGTAGGCACCGACCTCTCGCGCGTGGTATTCTCTTCCTTCTCCACCAGTGGCGTCGCCGCCATCCGCAGCCTCGCCACCGACGAAGACACCGTTTTCACCATGACCGACAGTACCGACTGCTCCGTGGAGCGCCTCCTCACCGTCTATGCCTACGACGGCGTGTCGACGCGCACCTATCGCCTGCAGCTCAACGCCCATAAGGAAGCCGCCGACACCTTCCGCTGGCAGCGCACCCTGACGCACAGCACCGACGTGCTGGCGCTCACCGCCGGACAGCATGTGACGGGAACCGCCAACGGGCCTCTCATCTACGGCAAGAGCGGCGGCAACGCCGTTGTCCTCAGCGGCGGAGAGAACGGCGGCAGTTGGGCGACACAGACGCTCCCCGGCGGCTTCGCCACCACCTCCGTCATTGCCAACCGCCAACGTGACACCTTCTACGCCCTTATCGACGGCGCCCCGGCCGTCTCCTCCGACGGCATCTCCTGGACAACCGTCGATACCGACTTCCGCCCCGACGCCCTCATCGCCGCCGGTACATCTGTAGTGACGGCCCTCAAGGACGGCACCTACCGGAGCAGCTACGACGGCGGCGTCACGTGGAAGGAAGACAATGTCGACGAGCCCCGGCAGTTGGCCGTCAGCGACCTCCGCGGCACCGTGGTGCCCTCCATCGTCGACGACCAGCTGGAAGACCTCGTCGTCGTCGGCCGCACCGCCGACGGCACGATGGCCGTATGGCGTCGCACCATCGACCTGAGCGGCAACGAGGACTTCGACTGGTACTACCTGCCCGCCATGAGCGGCGACTACCTGCAGTGCCCCGACCTCGCCACACCGTCGCTCTTCACCTACGACGGCATGACCCTCCTCACCGGTAACGAGGCCTCCGGCCCGGCCGCCATCTATGCCAGCCGCGACAACGGGCGCACCTGGATGAGCAGCTACCTCAAAGCCCTCCCCCTGAGCACCGACGAGAGCCACCACATTGTGGCCGACGCCGACGGCGCCCAATACGTATGGGTGCTCGATGCCGCCACCGGAGACCTGTGGCGCGGCCGCTACAACCGTCTGGGGTGGAACGAAGAGCAGACCGCCTTTGAGCGGAGTCGCCGGAAATAAGTTTTCCACGCCATGTCTCACCTCCATTCCTCCCTTGCCACCTATCGGCAGCGCCTCATCGCCGCCGTCCTCCTCCTCGTTACCCTCCTCCCCGGCCATCTGTCGGCACAGGACGACGTGGAATATCGCATGGAAGTGGGTGGAGCCGTAGGCATCGACGCCGCCCTCACCGACGCCAACAGTCGGCTATTCGGCGCCGTGGGGATGGCCGGCGGCGCCCTTGTGCGCTTCGTCCTCAACCCCCGCATGGCCGTCAAGGTGGGCGCCTCCTATGCCCGCCTCGGCGGTGCGACGACCGACGTCGACCACTTCTACCCCGCCACCACCGCCGGCGCCACAACAGAGCGCCTCGACTACCGCGTGAGCGGCGGGCTGACCGACGTCAGCGCCCTCTACGAGCTCCACTTCCTGCCCTACGGATACATAGCCGGCTATCAGGGATTCCGACGCCTCACTCCTTATATAGAGATGGGCCTGGGATGCACCTACTCCGACGCCGGCAACGCCTTCACCGTCAACATCCCGCTGGGCGCCGGCCTGAAATATAAAGCCGGACGCCGTCTCAATCTGGGACTGGAGTGGCGCATGCACCTCTCCCTCAGCGACCGCCTCGAGGGCCTCAAAGCTCCACTGGGCATCTCCTCTTCAGGTTTTAAGAACAAAGACCACTACGCGCTGACGCTCTTCACCGTCACCTACGACATCTCGCCGCAATGCCCCGAGTGCAACAAAGACCGCCGCTAACGCGCCCCCTCACATTTTGACAGCATCTTCCACAGATATGAACACCTCCGCTCCCTCCCCCTCGTCGCAGTCCGACGCCGCCACACCGCGGCGTTTGCCACAGCATGTGGCCATTATCATGGACGGCAACGGACGCTGGGCCAAAGCCCGCGGTATGCATCGCAGCATGGGGCACCAACAAGGCGTAGAGACGGTGCGCGAGATTACCACCCTGGCCTCACGCCTGGGCATACGCTACCTCACGCTCTACACCTTCTCCACTGAAAACTGGAACCGTCCCGCCGACGAGGTGGCCGCCCTCATGTCGCTCATCATCACCGCCATGGAGGAGGAGCTGTTTATGAAAAACAACGTGCGCCTGCGCACCATCGGCGACACCCGACGCCTGCCCGACGACGTACGCGCCGCCATCAGCGGCCTCGAAGAACGTACCGCCGCCAATACGGGAATGACGATGGTCATCGCCCTAAGCTATTCGGCACGGTGGGAAATCACCGATGCCGTCCGCCGCATGGCCCGAGAGGTGGCCAACGGTAGTCTCGCCGCCGACAGCATCACCGAAGACACCGTCAGCCGCCATCTCGCCACCGCCTTCATGCCCGACCCCGACCTGCTCATCCGCACCGGCGGCGAACAGCGGCTGAGCAACTACCTCCTGTGGCAGTGCGCCTATACCGAATTCTACTTCTGCGACACCTTGTGGCCCGACTTCCACGAGGCCGACTTCCGTCGCGCCCTCGACACCTACAGCCACCGCGAGCGCCGCTACGGAAAGACCAGCGAACAAGTGACCGACGCCGCCCGCTAAGCGCAGCGCCCTCCCTTCCCATAAGCCGAAGCAAATACCCCCATTGATGAAACCTATCCACAGCATATTCTCCCTCTGCCTGATGGCCCTCGCTGCCACCACCGCGAAGGCACAAAACGAAGTGTCCTCGCAGGTGCAGCCGGAAATTACCTACTCGCAAGACCGCTCCCGCTACGTGCTCGGCGGCCTGACCATCGACGGCGGCAAGGAATACGACGAAGAACTGCTGCAAAGCATCTCCGACCTCACCGTCGGCAATGTCTACGACGTCCCCGGCGACGATATCAGCGAAGCCATCCGCCGTTATATGAAGCAGAAGCTCTTCTCTAACGTGCGCATCGAAGCCGACAGCATCGTCGGCAGCACCATCTACCTGCACATCTACCTTGCGGCGCAGCCCCGCATCGCCGACATCAACTACTCCGGCGTCAAGAAGTCGGAACGCGAAGAGATAGAGAAGCGCTTGGGCCTGCAGGTGGGAAACCAGATAACCCCCGACATGACCGACCGCGCCAAGGTGTATATCAAGCGCTACTTCGACGAGAAAGGCTTTAAAGACGCCAAGGTGGACATCCTCCAACGCGAAGTGTCGGCCGACGACAACCGCGTCAACATCGACATCAACATCACCAAGAACGAGAAGATAAAGGTACACCGCATCTATATCGCCGGCGTCGACGAGAAGCAGGCCAAGAAGCTCAAGCACGCCATGAAGAAGACCCATGAGAAGACCCTCATCAACTTCTTCCGCTCCAAGAAATTCATCCCCGAGAAATACACCGAAGACAAGGGATTCCTCGTCGACCGTATGAACTCATGGGGCTACCGCGACGCCCTTGTGGAGCGCGACAGCGTGGTCAATGTCGACGACGCCCACGTCGACGTCTACATCGACGTCTACCGCGGACAGAAATACTACCTGCGCAACGTAGAGTGGGTGGGCAACAAGGTATACACCTCCGACTTCCTGCAACACGTCCTGCGCATGAAGAAAGGCGACGTCTACGACCTGACACTCCTCAGCAAGCGCCTCCACGAGGACGACGATGCCATCGGCAACCTCTACTACAACAACGGATACGTCTTCTACAACCTCGACCCGGTAGAGATAAACATCGACCGCGACTCCATCGACTTGGAAATGCGCATCGAAGAGAACAACCAAGCCACCTTCAACCATATCCGCATCTCCGGCAACACGCGCGTCTACGAGAACGTCATCCGCCGCGAACTGCGCACCAAGCCCGGCGACCTCTTCTCCATGGACGCCATCAAGCGCTCGGTGATGGAGCTGTCTAATATGAACCAATTTGACCCCGAGGCCCTCTCCTCGGAGCTCTCCAAGAATATCAAGCCCGACCCCTCGTCGGGCACCGTCGACATGACCTACCCTCTGGTCACCAAAGGCGGCGACCAAGTGGAGCTCTCCGCCGGCTGGGGACAGACGGGTATCGTAGGGCGCGTCGGCCTCAAGCTGACGAACTTCTCCATGCAGAATCTCTTCCGCAAGGGTGAGAAGCGTGCAGGCTTCATTCCCCAGGGAGACGGGCAGACGCTCTCTCTCAGCGGGCAGACCAACGGTACTTATTACCAGAGCTATTCGTTGCAGTTCGTCGACCCGTGGTTTGGCGGCAAGCGCCCCACGCAGTTCTCCTTCTCTCTCTACTACTCCAAGCAGAGCGACGTCAACTCGAGCTACTACAGCAACTACAGCAATATCTACAATTACTACTACGGCTACGGCACCAACTCGAGCTACTACGACTATAGCAGCTACTACGAGCCCGACAAATACGTCAAGATGTTTGGTTTCTCCGTCGGTCTGGGTAAGCGTTTACGTTGGCCCGACGACTACTTCAACTTCATGGCCGAGCTCTCCTACACGCGCTACATGCTCAAGTCGTGGCAGTACTTCCTCATCACCGACGGCAACTGTAACAACATCAACCTGTCGCTCACCCTCAGCCGCTCGTCGACGGATCACCCCTTCTACCCCCGCCGCGGCTCCGAGTTCTCCGCCAGCGTCACCCTCACCCCGCCCTACTCTCTGTGGGACGGAAAGGACTACAAGAATCTGGCCACCAACTACAACAGCGCAGCTTATCAGAAAGAAGCCCAGGAGAAATACCGCTGGATAGAATATCACAAGTGGAAGGTCAAGTTCCGCAGCTTCACCGCCCTGACGAGCGCCGTGAAGGCCCCCGTCCTCATGACGCGCGCCGAGTTCGGCATTCTGGGAGCCTACAACCGCTATAAGAAGTCCCCCTTCGAGACCTACTACGTCGGCGGTGACGGCATGTCGGGCTACTCCACCGGTTATGCCACCGAAACCATCGGTCTGCGCGGCTACGACAACGGTTCGCTCGCCGGCAACAACAGCAGCAACGCCTACGCCTACAGCCGCATGACGCTGGAGCTGCGCTACCCGCTGATGCTGGAGAATTCCACCAGCCTCTACGCCCTTGCCTTCGTCGAAGGTGGTAATGCCTGGACCCACGTCAAGGACTTCAACCCCTTCGATATGCGCCGCTCCGCCGGCTTCGGTGTCCGCATCCTCCTGCCCATGGTGGGCCTGATGGGTATCGACTGGGCCTACGGTTTCCAGAAGACCATCAACGGCGTCAATGCCGGTGGCTCCCAGTTCCACTTCATCATCGGTCAGGAGTTCTAAGCACCGCGGGGTCTGCGCCCCTCCGCCGCGCTCTCCGGCCGTCATCGACATTTCTCTACACAAATACATACACATCATGAAAAGAATCATCGTCATCCTCCTGGCTTTTGCCGGATGCACGCTGGCCGCGATGGCCCAGAAGTTTGCCCTCGTTGACATGGAGTACATCATGAGCAACATACCGGCCTACGAGCGCGCCAACGAGCAACTCAACCAAGCCTCCAAGAAGTGGCAGGCCGAAGTGGAGGCCGTCGACAACCAAGCCAAGACCCTCTACAAAAACTACCAAAACGAGGCCATGTTCCTCAGTGAAAACGAGAAGAAAGAGCGCGAACAGGCCATTGTCAACAAGGAGAAGGAAGCCTCTGAGCTCAAGAAGAAATACTTTGCCCCTCAGGGCGAGCTCTACAAGAAGCGCCAGTCGCTCATTGAGCCCATTCAGGACGAGATTTACAACGCCGTCAAGAGCATTGCCCAGTCGCGCGGCTACCAGCTCATCCTCGACCGTGCCTCCGAGAGCGCCGGCATCATCTTTGCCTCCCCCTCCATAGACATCAGCAACGAGGTGCTCAGCAAGTTAGGGTATTCCAATTAATTTGCCTATATTTGCAGCGCCTTAGGCCCACCCTCTCTCACACCATTCCGCTAATAATTACACAACTATAACGCAATGATTAAGAAAATCCTCCTGCTGCTCCTCTTGGCAGCCCCGCTGAGCCTCGCCGCTCAGAAGTTTGCACACTTCGACTACACCTCCATCATCCAGTCGCTCCCCGAGACCAAGAAGGCCATGAGCGAGCTCGAAGCCATGGGCAAGCAATACACCGAAGAGCTCCAGAGCATGGAGTCGGAAATCCGCAACAAGATTGAGAAGTACCAGAGCGAAGTCAAAGAGTCGACGCCCGAAAACATCCGTACCCGCCGCGAGCAGGAGATTGAAGACCTCCAGCAGCGCTACCAGCAGGCCAACGAAGACAACCAGAAGTCCTTCGACGAAGCCCGCACCACCAAGATGCAGCCCATCATGCAGAAAGTGATGGACGCCGTCAACACGGTAGCCAAAGAGGGCAACTATCTCTACATCATCGACAAGACCGCCAGCCAGAGTGCAGGCATCATCATCAACGAAGCGCTGAGCGAAGACGTCACCAAGAAGGTGATGGACAAGCTCGGTCTGAAGAGCCTCGATACGAAGTAAGACCACACGGCGCCGTCGGCGCTTGAGAAAATACCTGAGGAATTGGGGTGCGGACTCTCCTGCGCCGCCAATTCCTCTTTGCATTTTCAGTCCCCCCACCTCCTGCTCCTCATGTCTTACTCCCCCCTTCGCTCCCTTCTCCTGCTCCTCCCCGCGGCCCTCCTCGGCCCACTCCTCGTCACCGCCGCGCCGACACCCGCCGCTGCCGCTGCCGACACCGCTGCCGACACCGTCGTCGAGGCTGTCGTCGACACCGTCGTCGTCGACAGCCTCGACACGCTGTGCCCCCGGGCGTCGCTTTCGGATCGTCTGCAGCAACTCGTCGACGGCGAGGCCCTGCTCCGCCACTCGCAGGTGGGTCTCTACGTCTACGACCTCGACGCCGACAGCGCCGTCTACGGCTACGGCGAGCAACAGCTGATGCGTCCGGCCTCGTGCCAGAAGCTCATCACCGCCGTGGCCGGCCTCAGCCTCCTCGGCACCGACTACCGCTACCGCACGCAGCTCTACCTCGTCGGCGGTGACACCGACAGTACAGCCACCGTCTACCTGCGCGGCGGCTTCGACCCCCTCCTCGGCGACGCCGATGTGCGTGCTCTGGCCGACAGTCTGCGTCGCCGCGGCATCACCCGCCTCGACGGCCCCGTCCACTTCGACCGCACGATGAAAGATACCGCCGGCCGTGGCTGGGGATGGTGCTGGGACGACAAGGTGACACCGCTGACGCCGCTGCTCTACAACGGACGGACGGGACTGGAGAGCCAATTCATCCAAGCCCTGCAACAGAGCGGCCTCAGCGTACCGCAAACCGCCATCTACGACGAGGTACCCTCCCATGCCGAGTGCATCGCGCAAGTCGGTCACACCATCGACCAGGTGTTGCAGCCAATGATGAAGGACAGTAAGAATCTCTATGCCGAGAGCCTCTTCTATCAGATAGCCGCCCTCAAGCCCCGTCACCCCGACGCCGCCCATAAGGACGCCATCCGCGAGATAGAGCACTGGCTGAAGAATAAAGTAGGCATCGACGCCGACTACAAGGTGGCCGACGGCAGCGGACTGTCGCCCTACAACTGGACGACGCCCCACATCCTCGTTGCCCTCCTGCGCTACGCCTACCACGACGCTGCGCTCTACCGCCACCTGCTCCCCACCCTCCCCATCGCCGGGCGCGACGGCACCCTCGACAGCCGTCTCAAGAGCCGCGGCACGCGCGACAACGTCCGCGCCAAGACGGGCACCGTCGACGGCGTGAGCACCTTGGCGGGCTACTGCACCGCCGACAACGGACACCGCCTCTGCTTCGCCATCCTCAACCAGGGCGTCTACAAGGCCGCCCGGGGCCGCGCCTTTCAAGACAAGGTATGCCGCGTGATGGTGGGCGAGGAAGAATAAGGCCGCCGCGCGTCTTCACAGCCGCCACCCCCTCTTCACGCCTGCCGCCGCGCGTCTTCACGGTTTCCGCGTTCCTTTTCCCCTTTGTATATTCACAAAAAGAATCCCCGCTATGTATTGGATTTTATTTATTGGTATTGCTCTCTTGAGCTACCTGGTTCAGCTCAACCTTCAGAGCAAGTTTAAGCGCTACTCCAAGGTACCCATCGCCACCGGCCTCACCGGCCGCGAGGTGGCCGAGAAGATGCTCCGCGACAACGGCATCTATAACGTACGCGTCATCTCCACGCCCGGTCAGCTCACCGACCACTACAACCCCACCAACGGTACCGTCAACCTGAGCGAGGGCGTCTACAACAGTACCTCCGTCGCCGCCGCCGCGGTAGCCGCCCACGAGTGCGGCCATGCCGTGCAGCACGCCACCGCCTACGGCCCGTTGCAGCTGCGCTCCGCGCTGGTTCCCGTAGTGTCGGCCACCTCGACATGGCTGTCGTGGATACTCCTCATCGGCATCCTGACGATACAAGTATTCCCGCAGCTGTTGCTCATCGGCATCTGCCTCTTTGCGCTGACCACCCTCTTCAGCGTCATCACCCTCCCCGTAGAGATTGACGCCAGTATGCGCGCCACGGCCTGGCTCAACCGCGCCGGCATCACCTCCTCGTCGGAACACCCCATGGCCGTCAGTGCCCTTCGCTCCGCCGCCTACACCTACGTCGTGGCCGCCCTGAGCTCCATCGGCACGTTGATTTACTACGTCCTCATCTATATGGGCCGCCGCGACTGACGCCGCTCACTCCTCCCGCCTATGACCGATATCGTCATTATCCTCATTCTTGTTGCCTTCAACGGCTTCTTCTCGCTGGCCGAGGTGGCCCTCATCTCCGCGCGCCGCAGTCGTCTGCAGACGCAAGCGAAAGAGGGCAGCCGGGCGGCGCGCACCGCTCTGGAGCTCATGGACGACCCCGACAAGTTCCTGTCGACGGCACAGATAGGCATCACCATTGTGTCGATACTCACCGGTATCTACTCCGGCGAGACCCTCGCCGACGACTTCGCCGCCCTCTTGACGGACTACGGCCTGTCGGCCACGCTGGCGCCGGCCGTTGCCAAGACGCTCATTGTCATCGTTGCCACCTACCTGCAGTGCGAGCTCGGCGAGCTCTTCCCCAAGCGCATCGGCATCGACCTGGCCGACCGTGCCGCCCGCCTCTGCGCTCCGCTGATGATGTTCTTCTCCCGCGTGTCGTTTCCCTTTGTGTGGCTGTTGTCGCACAATACGGAGCTCCTCATCCGCCTCTGCCACCTCCACCGCGACACGTCGCACGTCACCGAGGAGGAGATCAAGACGATGATACAAGAGGGCGCCGATGCCGGCGAGGTGCAAGAGGTGGAGCAAGACATCATGGAGCGCGCCCTCTCGCTGGGCGACCGCAAGGTGGAGTCGCTCATGACGCCGCGCGCCGACCTCGTCACCCTCGACAGCGCCATGTCGGCGGCCGAGGTGGAGAGTGTCATCCGCAGTGCGCCCTTTGCCGCCTACCCCGTCGTCGACGGCAGTCTCGACAACATCCTCGGCCTCGTTACCCTCAAAGATCTCGTGTTGCACCTGAGCAAGGACGACTTCTCGCTGGCGGCGCTCTGCCACGAGCCGGTCTACTTCCCCGAGACGATGACGGTCTACAAGGCCCTGGAGCGCCTCAAGTCGCAGCGCCTCAACCGTGCCCTGGTGTGCGACGAGTTCGGCCTCGTGCAGGGCATCATCTCACTGAAGGACATCCTCGAGGGCCTCGTTGGCAGCATCGACGACCCCACGGAGGAGCCCGACATCGTGACGCGCGCCGACGGGTGCAGTTGGGTGGTCAGCGGCAGCTGTTCGCTCTACGACTTCCTGACCTTCTTCAACAAAGAAGAGTGCTACACGACGGAATACACCTCCGTCGGCGGCCTTCTCCTCGACCTTCTGCAGCACATCCCCCACGAGGGAGAGCGCATCACATGGAAGGGCCTCGGCTTCCGCATCCTCCGCATGGACGACACGCGCATCGAGTCGATACTCGTCAAGCTCAACTAAGGAGGCTTCCCCATCCCCCCCCTCCGCCGGCGGCGCCCGCCCTGCTTCTCCACGACAGTGGGAGGCGGGACGGGCGCCGCTCTTCTTGTGGCCACCCCGATAGGGCGCAGCAGGCCTCCCATACCGACGCTGCCCGGCATCTCGCGAGAGAGGTGCCGGGCAGCGTATCGGGGAAAGGGCGCGGCGACGAAGCCCGCCGCCGCGTTCCTGCTACAAGTCGTCAACGAGGGCGGTACTCTTGGCATAGGCCGTGCTCTTGGCCTCAAAGAAGTCCGTCTTCACCATGTTGGCGTTGGCATATTGCCCCACCCACTTCATGTCGTCGGGCTCCGTGCGATGCTCCTCATAGAGGGGTTCAAAGCCCAGACTCGTCCAGCGCAGGTTGCCGAGATAGTGGATATAGTCGTCCACCATCCGCGTGTTCAGTCCGGGGATGTCGTCGCCGATGACATAGCGTCCCCAGGCGATTTCCTGGCGCACGCCCTCGCGCATCATCTCCTCATACGTCCGGAGGTATTCCGGGGTGAAGAGCTCCGGCTGCTCCTTCTTAAGCTCGAGGATGATGTTGCGGAAGAGCCACAGGTGGGTATTCTCGTCGCGGTTGATATAGCGTATTTCCTGCGCCGAGCCCGGCATCTTGCCGTTGCGTGCCAGGTTGTAGAAAAACATGAAGCCGCTGTAGAAGTAGATACCCTCGAGGATAAAGTTGGCGACGGCCGTCTTCATCAGCGTGAAACCGTCCTGACGCTCCTGGAAGTCGTTGTAGCAGTCGCCGATGAAGGTGTTGCGCTGCAGCAGGTGCTCGTCGGTCTTCCACTGGTAGAGGATGTCGTTGCGCTCCTCCGGACTGCAGATGGTGTCGAGCATATAGCTGTAGCTCTGGCTGTGGATACACTCCTGGAAGGTCTGTATGTGCAGGCACAGGTTGACCTCGTTGGCGGTGATATATTCGCCCAGCGCCGGGAGGTTGTTGCTCTGCAGGGAGTCGAGGAAGACGAGGAAACTGAGGATTTTGTCATAGGCCGTACGCTCTGCCGGCAGCAGGCGGTGGTAGTCTTTGACGTCCTGGGCCAGGTTGATTTCCTCCGGTATCCAGAAGTTGTTCATCGCCTGACGATACCAACTGCTGGCCCACTGGTAGCGCAGGTTGTTGAAATCGTTGAGGTTGGTGGTATTGCCGCCGATGATGCGGCGCAGCCGGGTCTCGGTGTCGCCCTGAGGGTTAAACAGGGCGTTCTTCTTCAATATCTGTGTCGACATATACTTATGCTTTGAGGGGGGGATGGGATTGTTTTTTGGGGGGAAAGGATTTGCTATCTATATATAAGGTATGGAAGAGGAGGGGAAAGGGCGGGCGCCCGCTTACGACGCGCAACTCTCACACTCCTCCACCTCGAGCGACTTGCTGCGCACGTAGTAGATGGTCTTGACGCCACACTCCCAGGCCTTGATGTATAGGTCGAGCACCTGGCGCATGGTGTAGTCGTTGGTGATGTAGAGATTCATGCTCTGTGCCTGGTCGATATGTCGCTGCCGCACGCCGGAGGCGCGCACGCTCCACGTCTGGTCGGTGACGTAGGCACCTTTGTATATCCAATAGGTCTTGTCGGAGAGCGCCGGGGCAACCCGCGGCAGCATGGCGCCCTTCTTCTCCTCGAGGAAGAAGCGCTGCATCACGGGGTCGACGCCGGCGGTGGTACCGGCAATGATGCCCGTACTGCTCGTCGGAGCGATGGCCAGCAGGTAGGCGTTGCGCAGTCCGTTGTCGGCCACCTTGCGTGCCACGCGCTGCCACTCGTCGGAGGTATACCCGCGCTTGGTGAAATAGGCCCCCGTCTGCCAGTCGCTCCCCTCGAAGCCTTCATAGCGGCCCTTCTCGCGCGCCAAGTCGGCACTGGCCTCGATGGCGGCACGGTTGATGCGCTCAAATACTTCGTCGGCAAACTGCAGGTGGCGCTCACTCTCCCAGCGGATGCCGCGGAGGGCCAGGGCGTGGTGGTAGCCGCTCACGCCGAGGCCGATGCTACGGTAGCGACGGTTGGTGATGCGGGCATAGGGCAACGGGTAGTAGTTGAGGTCGATGACGTTGTCGAGGGCCCGCACGACGGTGGCCACGATGTCGTGCATACGCGCCTCGTCCTCCAGCGGCAGATGCCCCATGGAGAGACTGGCGAGGTTGCACACCACAAAGTCGCCCGGGCGCACCGTTGTGCATACCACCGTGTCGCCGTCGGTGGTGCGCACCTCCGTGTTGACGGTGTCGATGGCCGACATGTTTTGCGCTATCTCCGTGCATAGGTTCGAGCAGTAGATGATGCCGTTGTGTCCGTTGGGATTCATGCGGTTCACGTGGTCGCGGTTGAAGGTGAAGGGCGTCCCCGTCTCCACGGCCGAGCGGAGCACCAGTCGCACGATATCTTTCACCGTCAGTGTGCGGCGCGGCAGGCGGGCATCGGCCACGCAGTCTTTGTAGCGCCGCTCCCACTCCTCGCCGTAGTAGTCCTCCAGGCTGTAGCCCTTGATGGTGAGGATGTCGTTGGGGCAGAAGAGGTGCCACGGCTGGTTGAGGTCTTCCTTGGCCATCCGCCAGAAGAGGTCGGGATAGCACACGGCGGGGAAGATGTCGTGGGCCTTCATGCGGTCGTCACCGTTGTTGGTGCGCAACTGGAGGAACTCTGGGAGGTCTTTGTGCCATACGTCGAGGTAGACGGCCACGGCGCCCTGTCGCATCCCCAGCTGGTCTACCGCCACGGCGGTGTCGTTGACCAGCTTCATCCAGCGCACCACGCCGCCGGCCACGCCCTTGAACCCGCGGATATTGCCGCCGGCGGCGCGCACCTTGCCGAAGTAGAGGCCCATGCCGCCGCCATACTTGCTCACCTGAGCGAAGTTGTCGATACTGCGGTAGATGCCCTCCAGACTGTCGGGGACGGTGTCGATGAAGCAGCTGGAGAGTTGGTGGTAGGGCTTTCGCGCATTGGAGAGGGTGGGCGTCGCCATCGTCACTTCCAGACGGCTCAGCATGTCGTAGAAACGCTTCACCCACCCCAGGCGGTCGTGCTGCTCCGGCATGGCCAGATGGAGGGCGATGCCGAGATACATCTCCTGCGGCGACTCCACGATGTCGCCCTGCCGGGAGCGCAGCAGGTAGCGCTTGGCCAGCAAGTCAAGGCCGGAGTAGTTGAAGAGGTGGTTGCGCTGCGGCACGAGGAAGGCGGCGGCGCGCGCAATGTCGTCGGCGGTATAGGCGGCCAGGATGTAGTCGCCGTAGAGCCCCGCGTCGGTGAGGCGGCGCAGCTTGTCATAGAGCGTCGTCACGCCGGCCGCGGCGTCGCGCGCCTCCAGGTCGCGATGGAGGCGGAAGCTCAGCAGGCGGGCGGCGACAAACTCCCAGTCGGGGGCCTCCGGCGTCGTCAGTTCCACCGCCGCCTTGATGAGGGCGGCGAGGCGCTCGTCGACGCTCATGGCGTCTTTGCAGAAGCCGGCGAACTTCTCCGCCAGGATGGTGGCGGCATAGGTCTCGGCGGGATAGTCGCTCTCCGCCTCGCGCAGGACGGCGGCGATGGCGGCGATGCCGCAGCGCTCGGCGATTTGCTCGCGGGCCTTGCGACGCTCCGTGCGGCGGTAGCGGTAGAGGATGTAAGCCTTGGCCTCATCATAGCAGCCTTGTGCCATGAGTCCGCGCTCCACCTCGTCCTGTATGCGCTCTACGGTACGCGCCTCGGGCGTCGTCGTCAGGAGGTGTTCCACCGCCTCCACCACGGCCTCCACCGCCGGTGCGGCGGCGTCGTTGCCGATGCTGCCGAAGCTCTTGCTGATGGCCACGGCGATTTTCTCTCTATCATAGGGCTCTATCGCCCCGTTGCGTTTGGTGATTTGCATCATGGGAATAATGGTAAGGGTTCCGGGGTCTATGCCAGGCGGGCATAGACGGGCCTACAAAGATAACGAAAATCCGTCATATACCACCGCCCCGCCGATTTCCCGCCACGGCCTCCGGCGGGCATCGCCGGAGGGGTGGGCGACGGAGAGCGGGAGGCGGCAAAAGGGGATTGCACACTTGCGAGATTTTTTTGCAATGTTCCCTTTACAAATTAAATAGAAGTAGTACCTTTGCAAGGCAAAAACCCGTGCCCACACGCAGCGTACCCACCCCGCCGTGAGGGCCGTTTGCCCGGAGCCGTCGGCAACGCCATGCAGCCTCTCTCCGCACCGTGCCGCGCCTCTCCCCCTTCATCTGAAGATATAACAATTATATATTAACACGCTCCGCACCGACCGCCGCTGCGCCCTGCGACGCGCCCCGCCGACACTCTCTGTCGTGGAGGGGCTTCCGCTACGGCCTGCGCGGAGCACATTGACAATAGTTTATGGCGAACAAGAAATTTATTACTTGTGACGGCAACCAGGCTGCTGCGCACATTGCGTACATGTTCTCCGAGGTTGCTGCCATCTACCCCATCACTCCGTCTTCGCCGATGGCTGAGCACGTCGACGAATGGGCTGCTCAGGGTCGCAAGAACCTCTTCGGCGACACCGTGAAGGTGCAGGAGATGCAGAGCGAAGGCGGCGCCGCCGGTGCCCTCCACGGCTCTCTTCAGGCCGGTGCGCTGACCACCACCTTTACCGCTTCTCAGGGCTTGCTGCTGATGATTCCCAATATGTACAAGATTGCCGGCGAGCTCCTTCCCAGCGTCTTCCACGTATCGGCACGTACGCTGGCCACCCACTCCCTGTGTATCTTTGGCGACCACAGCGACGTCATGGCCTGCCGCCAGACCGGCTTCGCCATGCTCTGCGAGGGCTCCGTACAGGAAGTGATGGACCTCTCCGCCGTGGCTCATCTCGCCGCCCTCGAAGGCAGCGTCCCCTTCATCAACTTCTTCGACGGCTTCCGCACGAGCCACGAGTATCAGAAGATTGAGGAGATGGACATGGAGACCATTCGTCCCCTCGTCCCCATGGATAAGGTGAAGGCCTTCCGCCAGCGCGCCCTGACGCCCGAGCATCCCGTGGCCCGCGGTATGGCTGAAAACCCCGAGACGTTCTTTGCTCACCGCGAGGTATGCAACCCCTACTATGACGCCATCCCCGGCATCGTAGAGAAATATATGGCCAAGATTTCCGCCGTCACCGGCCGCGAGTACAAGCTCTTCAGCTACTACGGCGCCGAAGACGCCGAGCGCGTCATCATCTGCATGGGCTCCGTGACGGAGGCTGCCCGCGAAGCCATCGACCACCTCAACAAGAAGGGCGAGAAGGTCGGCATGGTCAGCGTTCATCTCTACCGCCCCTTCTCCGTGAAGCACCTCCTCGAGGCTGTTCCCGCCACCTGCCGGCGCATTGCCGTCCTCGACCGCACAAAGGAGCCCGGCGCCAACGGCGAGCCCCTCTACCTCGACGTGAAGGACGCCTTCTACAACGCCGACCGTCATCCCCTCATCGTGGGTGGCCGCTACGGCCTCGGCTCGTGCGACACCACGCCGACGATGATTATCTCCGTCTATGAGAACCTCGCACTGAACACGCCGAAAGACCACTTCACCCTGGGCATCGTGGACGATGTCACCTTCCAGTCGCTGCCCCTCGAGAAGGAGATGGCTCTGGGCGGTGAAGGCATCTTCGAGGCCAAGTTCTACGGCCTCGGTGCCGACGGTACGGTGGGCGCCAACAAGAACTCCGTGAAGATCATCGGCGACAACACCGACAAGTACTGCCAGGCCTACTTCTCCTACGACTCCAAGAAGTCCGGCGGCTTCACCTGTTCCCACCTGCGCTTTGGCGATACGCCCATCCGCTCCACCTATCAGATCAAGACGCCTAACTTCGTGGCTTGCCACGTACAGGCTTATCTGCATATGTACGACGTGCTCCGCGGCCTCCGCGACGGCGGCACCTTCCTCCTCAACACCATCTGGGACGGCGAGGAACTGGTCAAGAACCTGCCCAACAATGTGAAGCGCTACTTCGCCGAGCACCACATCACCGTTTACTATATCAACGCCACCAAGATTGCACAGGAGATTGGCCTTGGCAACCGCACCAACACCATCCTCCAGTCGGCCTTCTTCCGCATTACGGAAGTCATCCCCGTAGACCTTGCCGTTGAGCAGATGAAGAAGTTCATCGTCAAGTCGTATGGCAAGAAGGGTCAGGACGTTGTCGACAAGAACTATCAGGCTGTCGACCGCGGCGGCGAATACAAGCAGCTCACCGTCGACGCCGCTTGGGCCACCCTCCCCGAGGATGCCAAGGTGGAGCGCGACGAGCCCTCCTACATCTCCGACCTGGTGCGCCCCATCAACGCTCAGAACGGCGACCTGCTCCCCGTCAGCGCCTTCAAGGTGAGCGAAGACGGCACATGGAGCCAGGGCACCGCCGCCTACGAGAAGCGTGGCGTGGCCACCTTCGTTCCCGTTTGGAAGCCCGAGTCTTGTATCCAGTGTAACAAGTGTGCCTTTGTATGTCCCCACGCTGCCATCCGCCCCTTCGCCCTCGACGACGAGGAAGTAAAGGGCTTTACCGGCACCACCCTCGACATCAAGGCTCCCGCCGCCCTCCGCGGCATGCACTTCGTTCAGCAAGTCGACGTCCTCGACTGTCTGGGCTGCGGCAACTGCGTCGATGTATGTCCCGGCCTTCCCAAGAAGGGCGAAGACGGCAAACCGCTGCGCGGCGAAGACGGTAAGCCCGTCACCGAGAAGGCGCTGGCCATGGTACCCCTGCAGGGACAGATGGACGAAGCTGCCAATTGGGACTACTGCGTGAAGAAGGTGACCACCAAGCAGCACCTCATCGACATCGCCTCCAACCCGAAGAACTCGCAGTTTGCCACGCCGCTCTTCGAGTTCTCCGGCGCCTGCTCCGGTTGCGGCGAGACGCCCTACGTCAAGCTCGTCAGCCAGCTCTTCGGCGATCGCCAGATGATTGCCAACGCTACGGGTTGCTCCTCTATCTACTCCGGCTCCATCCCCTCCACGCCTTACACCACCAACGAGAAGGGCCAGGGCCCCGCTTGGGCCAACAGCCTCTTCGAGGACTTCTGCGAGTTTGGCATGGGCATGGTGCTCGCCAACAAGAAGAAGCGCGAGCGTCTGGAAGAAATCTTCACGAAGGTGACCCAGTGCGACTGCTCCTGCGCCGACATGAAGGCGTTGGCACAGCAGTGGCTGGACAACAAGGACAACGCCGACGTCACCCGCGAGGTAGCCGACAAGATGAAGCCCCTCATCGCCGGCGGCGTGGCCAAGGGTCATGAACTGGCCCTCGAGCTCGACGAGCTCAGCCACTACATCACAAAGCGCAGCCAGTGGATCATCGGCGGCGACGGCGCCTCCTACGACATCGGCTACGGCGGTCTTGACCACGTACTGGCCAGCGGCGAAGACGTCAACATCCTCGTCCTCGACACGGAGGTATACTCCAACACCGGCGGCCAGGCCTCCAAGGCCACGCCTATCGCCGCCATTGCCCAGTTTGCCGCTGCCGGCAAGCGCATCGCCAAGAAAGACCTCGGCTTGATGCAGACGACCTACGGCTACGTCTATGTGGCCCAGGTGGCCATGGGTGCCGACCAGGCACAGTGCCTCAAGGCCATCCGCGAAGCCGAAGCCTATCCCGGCCCGTCGCTCATCATCGCCTACGCCCCCTGTATCAACCACGGTTTGAAGATCAAGGGCGGCATGGGTCGCTCGCAGGCTGAAGAAGGCCGCGCCGTAGACTGCGGCTACTGGCACCTGTGGCGCTACAACCCCGCTCTCGAAGCCGAAGGCAAGAACCCCTTCACCCTCGACAGCAAGGAGCCCGACTGGGACAAGTTCCAGGACTACCTCGAAGGCGAAGTGCGCTTCCTCTCTCTGAAGAAGGCACGCCCCGAGCAGGCACAGGAGCTCTTCGACGCCACCAAGGCCGCCGCTCAGCGCCGCTACGCTTCCTACGTACGCAAGTCGAAGGAAGACTGGAGCCTCTAAGCGATTTCCCCTCATGACACATCCCGACGGAGCCCGCGCTCCGTCGGCCCCCTCTACTCCGGGGCGTATCACCGACCGCAAGGCCGGGCGATGCGCCCCGGAGCGCTTTTCTATCCCCACCGCCGCAGCACCGCCGGGCGGCAACCGCCATAGGGGCATCCGGGCACCGCGAAAAAAGCGCTTATCGTGAAGCGAGAGGGGGTGTCAAAATGTGTTCGAAGGCCGCGAGAATCGAAAAAAATCCACCGCCCCCGTCCCCGTCTCCGAGCAACGCGCGCACGAGGCCGTCAGAGCGTTAAAAAAACTGTCGTTTTTGACATATACTGTCAAAAACAAAGAGAAAGCCCGGCCGCCGCGCGGCGCCACAAGTCAGGGAGAAAATTCAACAAGTCCGGGACTTGTTTCAACGAGTCCGGGACTTGTTCCAACGAGGTACGGGCGCGGCGTTTCTTGTCGGAGTCCTTATTTTTTTTAACAAACAAGAAGATTTTCGGGGTGGCGAGGAACCGGATTTTTTCTGAAAAAACGAGAAGGAAACGGCAGACAAAGCGTCAATAGACGTGAAAACAGAATACACATTCCTTAATATCTCAAAAATTCTCAGACCCTTCAGCCTCTGCCGACAACCTCTCGCGGCATTTTCAAGAGAAAAACAGGTCGTTTTTCGTCGAACCCACCTCCTTTCCCGTGTCAAGATTTTTCTGCAAAATAGGTACCTCCCGAGAACTTTTTTCCAAAAAAAAACACGCCGACGACGACGAGGGCGGCCGCACGGCCTGCCTTACGGGGGAAAGGCAGCCGGGGAAAGAACGGGGCGGAGGCTCACAAAGGGGAAGAAAGGAAGGGGACGACAACGAGGGGGACTATAAAACGGACACCGGAGAAGGCCTCCTATCTCATTTTTTCGTATTTTTGTTTCGGATAACGTCTCGACGAGTGATGACGCCCCATTAATTATCCCCCATAACCCCGTTGTTTTCATGAGGAAAATACTACTCCTACTGGTCAGCCTCCTGGCCCTGGCAACGCCACGGCTATCGGCACAGACCTTCCCCACCCTGAGCGACGGTACCGACGAGACTTGGTACTACCTGCTCTTCAACAGTGCCGACGATGTCATCGCCACCAAGGGCGAAGGCGCCATCCCCGTAGTGGCCATCCCCACGGGCCGCGACGCCCAACTATGGAAGATAGAGGGCAGCGCCGCTGCCGGCTACACCCTGACGTCGCGCTCCGGTCAGCAGCTCTATGTCGACCCCGCCACCTACAGCACCCACCTGCGCACCGCCGCCGCCCCCACCGCGGGCAACCGCTTTAACCTGACGGCCTACGGCGCCGGCTACGAAATCATCCCCACAACGGCCACCTCGCTCTCCCTCAACCCGTGGGGCGGCAACAGCATCGGCGCCCAGCTGGCCCTCTACTACAAGAACGACGCCAACGCCGTCATCCGCTTTGTCAAGGAGAGCGACCTCTCCACCGCCACGCCCACGGCGTCGCTCATCCCCTATCCCGCCGACATCACCGCCGGCGGCGACAGCTTCGACCTGAAGCAGGCCACGGGCATCCTCTACTGCGACGACGACACCCACGCGCTCGCCACCACGCTGGCCGCCGACCTGCAACGCGCCGCCGGCATCACCCTCCCCGTCGGCCAAGGCACGGGCGACGCCGTCAGCGGCGCCATCACCTTCGGCACCGACACGACACTGGCCGACGAGGCCTATCGCCTCCATATCACCGCCGACGGCATCCACATCACCGCCGCCGGGAGCGCCGGCTTCTTCTACGCCCTCAAGAGCCTCCGACAGCTGCTGCCGGCAGCCATCTACGGCGGCAATGCCAACGCCGAGGCCGACTGGAGCGTCAGCGGCCTCGACATCGTCGACGCCCCCGCCCTGCAACACCGCGGCTTCATGCTCGACGTGTCGCGACACTTCTTCACCACCGACGAGGTGAAGAAACTCATCGACGTGGCCGCCGACTATAAGCTCAACCGCTTCCACTGGCACCTCACCGACGACCAGGGATGGCGCATAGAAATCCCCGAATATCCCCTCCTGACGGAAGTGGGCGCCGTGCGCAGCCGCTCGCTGACGCTCAACGACCCTACAGCAGGCGTCGAGTTCTACGACGACACGGAGTATGGACGCGGATGCTACTATACCCTCGACGAACTGCGCGACGTGGTGGCCTACGCCCGCGAGCGCCACGTGGAAATCATCCCCGAAGTAGATATGCCCGGACACATGGTGGCCGCCATCGCCGCCTATCCCGAACTGAGCTGCGACCCGACGAAGACCTACGAGGTGCGCGTGGCCAAAGGTATCTCGTCGGATGTCCTCAATATCGGCAACGACCACGTCATCGACTTCCTCAAGTGTGTCATCGACCACGTGTGTGAAGTATTCCCCGGCAACTATATCCACCTCGGCGGCGACGAATGCCCCACCACGCAGTGGAGCACCAACGCGGAGTGCCTGCAACGCATCAGCGACGAGGGACTCAGCGGCGTGGAGGAACTGCAGCCGTGGCTCCTGGAGACCCTCGGCACGTATATCTCCGAGAAATACGGCAAGGAGGTCATCGCCTGGAACGACCTGCAGACCAACTGGCGCAGCGACTACACGCTGCAACCCATCATGATGGCCTGGACGAGCACCCCGGGCGCCGCTGCCGCCAAGGGATTCCGAAGCATCGCCGTGCCCACCTCGCCGCTCTACTTCGACCTGCTGCAGGCCTCGGCCGACCAGATGGAAATCGACGCCCCCTATATGGGCGGCTACGGCGACGGCTCGGTCAACGCCATCACCTCCGTCTACAACTACAACCCGCTGAGCAGCCTCTCGACGGCACAGCAGTCCTACTGCCTCGGGACACAGGCCAACCTGTGGACGGAGAGCTGCAGCAGCAACGAGGCCGCCGAATACTGCCTCTTCCCGCGACTGCTGGCCCTCAGCGAGACGGCATGGCTGCCGGCCGCCAAGAAGAGCTACAACAGCTTCTACCAACGCCTGCAGAAGCACAGCGCCATCCTCGACGCCCTGCAGGTGCGCTATGCCGGCTATGCCTTTGAAGACGCCGACGTCAGCACCGCCGACGCCACCCGCGCCGAGGCAGCCGCCCTGCTCGAGGCCTCCACGCCCGGCGCCGTCGGTCACCCCAAACAGGAGGCCTACGACGCCCTCTACACCGCCCTCAGCAACTACGACGCCGACGGCTGCGAAGACGCCCTCAGCACGCTGACAGTGCAGATAGCCGCCTACAAAAACGCCGACATCACCCTGCCGCAGGACGGGAAGCTCTACCAAATAGTATCGGCCGCCACCTACTATAAGAACCGCTACGAAGGGTCCACCGTCTACGAGAAAAACGGACGCCTCTTCTTCCACTACACCCCGCAACTGGAGCCCGAAGAGATATGGTCGTTCCTCCCACAGAGCGACGGCTCATTCCTCCTGCAGCAAGCCTTCAGCGAGAACTATGCCGCCATGGACACCTACAACGCCGCCGTCACCCTCGGCGCTACCGGAGGGACGACGCTGCGCATCGCCGCCGCAACGACGCCGACAGGCAGCTACAGCTACCTTCCCGGCGTGGTGACACTCACCGACGCCGGCGCCACCGAGGGCAGCAGCGGCATCAAGCGCTTCTACGGCAATACATCGGGCATGGTGATTGCCTACAGCAATGCCGCCCTATGCTATCCCGGAACATGGCGCCTGGAAGAGGTGACCGATTTCACCCTCTTCGTGCAGCGCCTGGCCGACAAGTGCAGCCGACTCATCGCCACCGCCACGCCCGACACCCCGGGACAGCCCACGACGGCGGCGCTCACCTTCCTCAACGACGAGGTGCTGACACCGGCCAACGCCGCCCTGCAGGGCAGCGACGCCATCACACAGGATGTCTATCAGGCACTGGCACAGCGCTATCAGGAATATCTCGACATTCCGAAGGCTTCCTATGCCGACTGCATCCGCGAAGACTGCTACTACTACATCGCCAACGCCTACCACACCACCAAATACGCCAAGGCCTCCGGCACGCAGGTCATCCCCGCCGACCTCGCCGCCACCAACAACGCCTTCCGCTGGCAACTGAAGAAGCAGGACAACGGCAACGTCATCATCATCAGTAAGTCGACGGGAAAGGCCGCCTATATCGCCAGCGAAGCCGCCGACCAAACAATACGCCTGGGACGCGACTACGAATGGACGCTCCAAGAGGTGACCACCGACCTGGGAACCACGGCAGTGGCCATCATCGACGGCAGCGGCACCTACAGCTGGTATGCCAACCCCAACGCCTGGAACTACCTGCTGACGAAGCCCTATGACTGGGGCGCCTCCATCTGGACACTGACGCCCATCGAAGACGACCTGACGGGCATCGCCCCCATCACCGTCGAACGACGCGGCAACGACGCTCTCTACGACCTCAGCGGACGCCGCGTCTACCACACCGGACACGGCATCTACCTCACCGGCGACGGGCAGAAGATACTGAAATAATACGTCGAGGGCCGCGCGCCCCGGCATCACCCCTTAGGAATGGCGGAGCAAAACACGCGTTTTGCTTCGCCATTCCACTCATTTGCACTAAATTTGCAAGGATTTGACGGGGATTCACACCAACGTCCCCACCACCCTCTCTTCCGGCCACACGCCCCGCGGCGAAAGCCGGAGACTCCTCACCCTTCCCACATGTACAGATTACTCTCTCTCCTCCTGACGCTCCTGTCGCTGACAGCCGCCGCACAGACCATGCCCAAGCGCGAGTTTCGCGGCGCATGGATACAAATCATCAACGGACAGTTCCAAGGCATGGAGCGCACGCAGATGCAGCAGAACCTGACGCATCAGCTCGACGAGCTGCAGGCCTGCGGCGTCAACACTATCATCTTCCAGGTGCGCGGCGAGGCCGACGCCCTCTATGCCAGCCCCTACGAGCCCTGGAGCCGCTTCCTCACCGGGCAGCAGGGCAAAGCACCCGCCCCCTACTGGGACCCCCTGGCGTGGATGGTGGAGCAATGCCACCAACGCGGCATGGAGCTGCACGCCTGGATAAACCCGTTCCGCGCCAAGACGAAAGGAACAACGGCACTGGCCGCCACCCACTATGCCGCACAACACCCCGAGCGCTGCTTTGCCTACGACAACCTCCTCATCATGGACCCCGGAATGCCGGAGAACCGTAGCTACATCTGCCACATCGCCGCAGACATCGTGCGACGCTACGACGTCGACGGACTACACATCGACGACTACTTCTACCCCTATCCCGCAGCAGGACAGGTCATCAACGACGACGCCACCTTCCGCCAACACAGCAACGGACTCTCCGACCGCGCCGACTGGCGGCGACAAAACGTCAACCGCTTCATCGCCATGCTCCACGACACGCTACGCGCCGTCAAGCCGTGGGTGAAATTCGGCGTGTCGCCCTTCGGCATCTACCACAACGCAAAAAGCGGGGAGAGCCTGCCGGGAAGCAACACGGGGGGACTGCAAAACTACGACAACCTCTACGCCGACGTGCTCTACTGGATAAACCAGGGATGGGTGGACTACACCGTACCGCAGATATACTGGGAAATAGGGCACAAGACGGCTGACTATGAGACCCTCGTCAAATGGTGGGGACACTATGCCGCCGCACGTCCCCTCGTCATCGGACAAGACGTGGAACGCACCGTCAAAGCCGCCGACCTCAAGAACCCCGCCAGCAACCAGATGCCGGAGAAATTCCGCCTGCAACGCGCCACACCGGGCGTCGTGGGCAACTGCCTGTGGTACTCCGCCGCCGTCGTCGGCAACACGGGAAACTATGCCACCGCACTGAAGCAGACCTACCAGCGGCGACCCGCCCTGCAACCGCTCATGCCCTTCATCGACAAGAAGGCACCGGGGAAGCCCCGCAAGGTGAAAGCACTGTGGATGCCCGACGGATACTACCTCTTCTGGAGCGCACCCGCCGCCAAGAGCGAGATGGACCGCGCCCGCTACTACGCCGTCTACCGCTTTGCCGACGGCGAGAAAGTAGACCTCTCCAACGCCGACCACCTGTTGGCCGTCACACCGGAGACCCTCCTGCAACTCCCCTATGAGGCAGGCAAAGAGAAATATACCTATGTCGTCACCACCCTCGACCGCCTGCAAAACGAGTCGAAGGCCGTCAAGACGAAAGTGAAGCTTTAACCACCACGCCC
Organism: uncultured Prevotellamassilia sp.; assembly: GCA_964640535.1. GTDB lineage: Bacteria > Bacteroidota > Bacteroidia > Bacteroidales > Bacteroidaceae > Alloprevotella. The sequence goes on from CAZXFS010000013.1 coordinate 24,789, forward strand.
TTAGCTCATGAAGATTGTAAAATTCGGCGGCTCGTCGGTAGGGACTCCCGAAGGCCTGACGCACATCCAAGATATCATCCACCACAACGACGGCCCCCTCATCGTCGTCGTATCCGCCCTGAGCGGCGTCACCGACGCCCTCCTCGCCGTAGCCCGACAGGCGGCCGCCGCCGACAGCGGCTACCGCACCGTCGTCGACCAACTGCGGCAACGCCACCACGACATAGCCGAGGCCGTCATCACCGACGCACCGCGCCGCAACACCCTCCTCGACACCCTCGACGGACTCATCGACGAGCTCGGCAGCATCCTGCACGGCGTATGCCTCATCCAAGACCTGACGCCCAAAACGGCCGACGCCATCGTGGCCTACGGAGAGCGCCTCTCGTCGCTCCTCGTCGCCACCCTGCTGGGCGCCCGCCACGAAGACGCCCGACACTTTATCAAGACCAAGCGACAAGGCGACACCCACATCGTAGACTTCGACCTCACCAACCGACTGGTGCGCGAGACCTTCGCCACACGCTGCCCCCTCGCCGTCACCGGAGGATTCATCGCCACCGACGCCGCCAGCGGCGTGACGACCAACCTGGGGCGCGGAGGCTCCGACTATACCGCCGCCATCCTCGCCGCCGCCCTCCACGCCGAAGCCCTCGAGATATGGACCGACGTCGACGGTTTCCTCACCGCCGACCCGCGGCTGGTGCCGACAGCCTACACCATCCCGCAGCTCTCCTATGCCGAGGCATCGGAACTGTGTAACTTCGGCGCGAAAGTCATCTACCCCCCCACGATATTCCCCGTATGCACGGAGAATATTCCTATTTACGTAAAAAATACCTACCGCCCCGACGCCCCGGGAAGCGTCATCCGCCGCGAAGCCGACGCCGCCGCCCGCGTAGTGCGCGGCATCTCGTCGGTCAACGAGATGAGCCTCGTCACCGTCAGCGGCTTCTCCATGGTCGGCGTCATAGGTATCAACCGACGCATCTTCGCCACGCTGGCCAACGGAGGCATCAGCGTATTCATGGTGGCGCAGACCTCCTCAGAGACCAGTACGTCGATGTGTATGACACCGGCCGACGCACGCCGCGCCTGCCGCCTGCTCGACGAGGAGTTTAGCGGCGAAATCGCCGACGGCGCCATGAACCCCACACAGCTCCTCGACGGCATGGCCACCGTGGCCGTCGTCGGCGAGAGGATGAAGCACACGCCGGGCATCTCGGGACAGCTCTTCAGCGTCCTGGGACGCAACGGCATCAGCATCTCCGCCAGCGCCCTCAACGCCCTCGAGATGAGCCTCTCCTTTGTCGTGGAACGCACACAGCTCAGCAAGACGCTCAACGTGCTCCACAACAGCTTCTTCCTCGGCGACTACCAAGAGCTCAACCTCTTCGTCTGCGGCACAGGCACCGTCGGCGGCAGCCTGCTGGCGCAGATAGCGGCACAGCGCGAGCAACTCATGCACGAGAGAGGGCTGAAAATCAACCTCGTCGGCGTCTGCGGCACCCACCGCGGCGCCTACCGCGCAGAAGGTATCGACCCGCAACACTACCGCGAGGCCATGGCCGACAGCGGAGAAGACGGCGGCGTAGACCACATGGTGGAGAAGATACTGGCCATGAACAGCTACAACTCCGTCTTTGTAGACTGCACGGCATCGGCCGACGTGGCGGCCTGCTACGAGCGACTGCTGCGCCACAACGTGTCGGTGGTCGCCGCCAACAAGATTGCGGCCTCCTCCGCCTACGACAACTACGCCCGACTGAAGCACACCGCGCGCGAACGGGGCGTGAAATATCTCTTCGAAACCAATGTCGGCGCCGGACTCCCCATCATCAACACCATCGGCGACCTCACGGGCTCGGGCGACACCATCCTGCGCATACAAGCCGTGCTCAGCGGAACCCTCAACTACGTATTCAACACACTGTCGGAGACGGTGACGCTCAGCGACGCCGTCCGCGGCGCCCGGGAGAACGGCTACAGCGAGCCCGACCCGCGCATCGACCTCTCGGGACAGGACGTGGTGCGCAAACTCACCATCCTGGTGCGCGAAAGCGGCTACCGCCTGGAGACAGGCGACGTGGAGCGACAGCTCTTCATCCCCCGGGCACTCTTCGACGGCAGTCTCGACGACTTCTGGGCACACCTGTCGGAGCTCGACGGCGACTTCGAGGCGGAGCGCCGACGCCTGGCGCAAGAGCACAAGCGCTGGCGCTTCGTGGCGGAGTGGGCCGACGGAAAAGGCTCCGTAGGGCTCCGCGAAATCCCGGAGGGGCATCCCTTCTACGACCTCGAGGGCTCCAACAACATCATCATGATTACCACAGAGCGCTATCACGAATATCCCATGCTCATCCAGGGCTACGGCGCAGGGGCCGACGTCACCGCCGCCGGCGTCTTCGCAGATATCATGCGCGTGGCCAACGTATAACTCCCGGGCGAGGCATCCCTCCGCCCCTATTCCTTTCATCCCATCCGCAGAAAATATGACCATCACCGAACTCATCCACCAAGACGAAGCCACCGCCTTTTCCTTTGAAGTACTGCCGCCCCTCAAGGGACGCGGCATCGACGGATTGAAAAAGACTGTCGACAAACTGATGGACTTCGGGCCACGATATATCAACATCACCTCTCACCGCTCGGAGACGGTCTACAAAGACCTCGGCGACGGACTGATGCAACGCTCCCGCCTGCGACGCCGCCCCGGCGGCGTCGCCGTAGCCGCGGCCCTGCAATATGAATACCACGTACCGGTGGTGCCCCACCTCCTCTGCTCGGGATTCACCCGCGAAGAGACGGAGTACGTACTCCTCGACTTGCAATTTCTGGGCATCACCAACGTCCTGGCGCTGCGCGGCGACAAGGCGAAGGAAGACGCCTTCTTCCGCCCCTCCGCCGACGGCTACAGCCACGCCACGGAGCTCATCGAGCAAATCAACCGCTACAACGAAGGCTTCTTCATCGACGGTTCCCCGATACAGTCGCCGGGGACGCCCTTCAGCTACGGCGTCGCCTGCTACCCGGAGAAGCACGAGGAGGCCCTCAACCTGGAGACCGACCTGCGGTGGTTCAAGCGCAAGGTGGAGCTGGGCGCCGAATACGGCGTCACGCAGTTGTTCTACGACAACGCGGCCTACTTCCGCTTCGTCGAGCGGGCCCGCGCCGAGGGCATCACCGTGCCCATCATCCCCGGCATCAAGCCCTTCACCAAGCTGTCGCAGCTCCGCACGGTGCCCAAGACGTTCCACTGTGACCTCCCCGAAGATCTGGCACGCGAGGCCCTCCGCTGCAAAGACGACGACGAGGCACGCCAGCTGGGCATCGAGTGGGGCGTGGCGCAATGCCGCGAACTGATAGAGAAGGGCGTCCCCAGCCTCCACTTCTACACCGTATCTGCCGTCGACAGCATCGTCGAGATAGCCAAACGCATCTATTAAGTCATGACCTACCACGACGTCATCAGTCAGGAACCCATCCGCCGCCTGCTGCAGCAGCAAGTAGTCGCCGACCGCATTCCCCACGCCCAGTTGTTTGCCGGGCCGGAGGGCAGCGCCAAGATGGCGATGGCGCTGGCCTTTGCCGGCGCCCTGCTGTGTGAGCACCCCCACGAGGGCGCGCCCTGCGGCAGTTGCCAGAGCTGTCGTCTGGCGGCGAAGCTCGCCCATCCCGACCTGCACTTCGTCTTCCCCGTCATCAAGCAGAAGGGGCAGTCGGGCGAGGCCGTCAGCGACCAGTATCTGGACGCATGGCGCGAGATGGTGACGGCGACGCCCTACTTCGACCACCTCACCTGGCTGGGGAAGATGGGGGTAGAGAACCAGCAGTCGCAAATCGGCGTCGGCGAGAGCAACCTCATCCTCCAGAAGCTGAGCCGAAAGGCCCGCCTGGGGCGCCGCAAGGTGATGATTATCTGGCTCCCGGAGCTGATGAACGTCGCCGCCGCCAACAAACTGCTGAAAATCCTTGAGGAGCCGCCCGTCGACACGTGCTTTCTCCTCGTCAGCAATGCTCCCGGGCGCCTGCTGACCACCATCCTCAGTCGCACGCAGCGCATCGACTTCCCCCCTATCGCCACCGCCGATATCGAGGCGGCGCTCCAACAGCGCCACGGCCTGCAGCCCGATGACGCCCGCGTCGTGGCGCGTCTGAGCAACGGCAGTTACACGAAGGCCTGTGCCCAGCTCAAGGTCGACGAAGACCGCGCGCTGTTCTTCGATATGTTTGTGCTCCTCATGCGCCTGAGCTACCAGCGCAAGATCAAAGACCTCCACGAATGGTCGGAGCGCGTCGCCGCCTGGGGCCGCGAGCGGCAGAAGGATTTCCTCGACTACTGCCTGGCGCTCATCCGCGAAAATTTCATCTATAACTTCTCGCAACCGGAGCTCAACTATATGAACCGGCGGGAGAGCGACTTCGCCGTCCGCTTTGCGCGCTTCATCAACGAGCGCAACGTCATCGACATCATGGAGGAGCTCAACGCGGCGCGCCGCGACGTGGTGCAGAATGTCAACGCCAAGATGGTCTTCTTCGACTTCTCCCTCAAGATGATTGTCCTCCTTCTGAGATAACACCGACATCTCGTGCTCCTTGCAGCACGCTATACATATATATACTATGGACCAAGAATTCACCTCAGGCTCCTGTCCTCGCTGCTTCTGCGCCAAGGGCTGCGGCCGACAGGACAAGCAGCTCAATACCTACGACTATCTGGCCGATATCCCCGGCAATGCCGACCTCACCGACCTGGTGGAGGTGCAGTTTAAGAATACGCGCAAGGGATACTTCCACAACGACAACCACCTGGACCTCCAGAAGGGCGACATGGTGGCGGTAGAGGCGTCGCCGGGCCACGACATCGGCGTGGTGACGCTCACCGGGCAGCTCGTGCCGCTACAGATGAAGAAGGCCTGCCTCAAGCCCAACACCGAGATCAAGCGCATCTACCGCAAGGCGCGCCCCGTCGATTTGGAGAAGTATGAGGAGGCCAAGGGCTTGGAGCAGGAAACGATGATACGCTCCCGCCAGATTGCCAAGGAGCTCGACTTGCAGATGAAAATCGGCGATGTGGAGTACCAGGGCGACGGCAACAAAGCCATCTTCTACTATATCGCCGATGCCCGTGTGGACTTCCGCAAGCTCATCAAGGTGCTGGCCGACGCCTTCCATGTGCGCATCGAGATGCGGCAGATCGGCGCACGCCAGGAGGCGGGCCGCATCGGCGGCATCGGCCCCTGCGGCCGCGAGTTGTGCTGCGCCACATGGATGAAGAACTTCAACTCCGTCTCGACGGCGGCGGCACGTTTCCAGGAGATATCTCCCAACCCGCAGAAGCTCGCCGGGCAGTGTGCCAAACTGAAGTGCTGCCTCAACTATGAGGTGGACACTTATGTGGAAGCCGCCCGCCGCTTGCCACCGCGCGATGTGCAGCTCGAGACGGCCGATGCCACCTATTACTACTTCAAGGCCGACATCCTTGCCGGGCTGGTGACCTACAGCACCGACAAGCGCATGGCTGCCAATATCGTCACCATCCCCGCAGCGCGGGCGCTCGAGGTCATCGACCTCAACAAGCGCGGCGAGAAGCCGTTGCTCCTCGACGAGCATGTGAAGGACGACAGCGACAGCCATGTCGACTTGGCCGAGCAGGACGACCTGACGCGCTTCGACAAGACGAAGCGTCGCAAGAACAACCGCAAGAAGGCACCGCGCGAGGCCGACGAGCGCCCCGCCGCCAAGCGCCCCGGCGGCCGCACCCCCCGCGGGCCGCGTCGCGGCGGTGCCGACCGTGCCGAGTAACGCCTGCCTGCCCATGCCCCGCTTGATGCCCTGCCTCCACCGCGCCGCGCCGGCGGCCCTCGTCGCCCTGCTGACGCTGGCCACGGCGTGCCGCCACGACACGCCGCTCCACGCCTTCCGCTCCCTCCCCGAGGAGGGCTGGGGGCGCGAAGACACCCTCTGCTTTGAGGTCGACACGGTGTCCGCCGCCGGCCGCTATGCCGTCACCCTCTGCCTGCGCGCCGCCACGGCGCCCGTAGCCTACCCCTATACCGAGCTCCTCCTCGCCGTGATGCGCGAGGAGCCGCGCCGCGCCGACGGCGACAGCACTGCCGCCTCCGCCGTCGGCTGCGACACGCTCCGCTTGTCGCTCACCTCGGAACGCGGCGACATGGAGGGCAACGGCACCGCCCTGTCGCAGTTGGACATCCCCCTCGACACCGTCACGCTGCCGAAGGGATATACGGCGACCTACCGCCTCTGCCACCTCATGCGCCGCGACCCGCTCCCGGGCCTCCGCGACATCGGCCTCCGGCTCCGACGTCTCAACAGCGCCGACTGAAGCCGCCGCCACCGCCACTACCGACAGCGCCCCGCCACATCCGAGAGATGTAGCGGGGCGCTGTGTATATAGGGCGTTGGCCGGGGGCCGACGTCAGAAGCTCAGGCGGAGGCCCACCTGACAGTGCCAACGGGAGTCGATGGCGGCGTGCGAGGGGGCACTGTTGCTGTTATACTTGAAGGTGGGCGAGGCCGTCATACCGTCTTCGCTCAGCGTCACATTCGAGAGGGTCAGCGGCGACACATTATATACGTTGCCGTAGGTGGCGCCCCACTTCTTGTTGAGCATATTGGCAAAGTTCATCACGTCGAACGTAATCTCGAGCTTGCCGATACCCTTGGGGTTGTAGATGGTCTGGCCCACGTGGAGGTTGATCTCGTTCTCCCAGTGCGTCATATTGGAGTTGCGGACGGCATACTGGCCGCGGTGGTCCTTGGCATACTTGTCGTTCTCAATCCAGTTTTGGAACTTGGAGCGGTCTTCCTCGCTGGCGAAGTTCATCAGAGCGAGCTCTTCGTTCGTCGGGATATAGAGCAGGGAGTTACCTCTGGCGCCGTCGCCGTTGTAGTCCTTGGTCTCGTTCATCGTCAGGCTGTAGCGGCCGCCGGAGGTACCGTTATAGATGATGCCCACGGTGGTGCTCATCAACCCGTTGAGGTACTTCTTGGAATTGTAGTTGACCGATACCATGATGCGATGGGGGATGTCGAACTTGGAGTAGCTCAGCTCGCCGGAACCGTTGGTATCGCGGGAGTAGTTATACTGCCAGTTGGAGTAGGCCACCGACGACGTACCGTCGTTGACGGACTTGGAGTGTCCGAAGGTGTAGCTGGCTTGCAGGTCGAGGCCGAAGTTGAAGTGCTTCTCGAGGAGGGCCGACAGGGCGTAGGAGTAGCCCTTATTGGTGTTGCGCAGGCCGATAATGTTGGAGTAGTTGCCGCTCACCTGCGAGTAGTAGGGCGCTGCCGAGGCCTCCACGCCGGGGACGGCGTACACCTTGGCGCCGTTGTTGACGAGGGCGAGGTTCTCAAAGAACACGTTGTTGAGGTTCTTGGAGTAGATGCCTTCCAGGGTCATCTTGATGTCGCCGGGGAGCTGCTGTTCGAGGGCGAGGTTGGCGCGGAACACTTGCGGGAACTTGAACTTCTTGCTCACCACGGCGATGTCTTCGCTCTTGGCAGCGAGGCCCTGCACGGTGCCCACGAGGTCGTCTTTATGGTCGGCCAGGTTGGGGGCGTTGTTGCTGCTGTCGTAGATGGAGAAGTGCTTCACCTCGATGCCGTTGTTGTTGTAAACGTTGGAGATCCACACGAAGGGCACGCGACCGGTGAAGATGCCGAGGCCGCCGCGCAGCAGCGTGTTGTGGTCGGCGTCGGCATACCAGTTGAAGCCCACGCGCGGCGACACCATCAGGCGGGTGGAGGGCACGTCGCCCACATGGACGCCCAGACCGCGCTGGTCGGCGAAGGTGTTGAAGGCGGTGTTCTCCGTCGGCTTATTGAAGAAGGTGGGGATGTCGAAGCGCAAGCCGTAGGTGAAGTTGAAGTCACTGTTGACCACCCACTTGTCCTGAGCATAGAAGCCAAATTGTGCCGCCTTGCAGGTCGGAGCATAGCGCAGGCTACCGGTGAGGTCGGGGTCGGTATAGGCGTAGTAGAAGTTCGACGGCTTGTCGGCCATGAAGTTGGCCAAGCTGGTATAGGTCCAGCCACCGGCCACATTCTGCAGGAAGAGGTTGCGGATGCTATAGACCTCGTTGTGCGTACCGAAGGTCAGCGTGTGCTGTCCCAGGTAGTACGACAGATTGTCCTCGACAGACCACACGTCCTGGTCGAGCTCGTTGGCGCCGGAGGAGTATTCCGTACCGATGCGCACGGTGTTGTTGGTCTCGCCGTCGTCGCCCTTCACATTGGATATGCTCACGTAGGGGCCCAGATAGGGCACGTCGCGCTTGTCGCGCACGCGGGTATAGGAGCCGCGGAACTCGTTGTAGAGGACGTCGGAGAGGTGAGAATTCAACTCGGCCACGAGGGAGTGGGTCTTGTTGTTGTAGCGGAAGCCGGAGTTGACGAAGTAGTAGGTGCTGCTTCCCGAGCTCCACGAGTCTTTGTAGGAGTTGTTATACTGGTAGCGCAGGGCCAGCGTGTTACGCTCGTTGATGTTGTAGTCGATGCGCGTCATCAGGTTGAACGACTTGCGGTCGATGTCGCGGGCGCCGTAGCTGTCGGTCAGGCCCGTGAGTTCCTGATAGCGTTCCAGAATCTGCTGTGCCGTAGCCTCGTTGATATATTTGGAGGTGTAGCCGGGATAGTAGCTCGAGGGATAGGTCTCGCGGTGTCCTTCGGCACTGACGAAGTAGAACAACTTATCCTTGAGGATGGCGCCGCCGAGGGTACCGCCGAAGGTCTGCTCGTGCTGCTTGCTCAGCGGGTCTCTCTGATAGTCGCGGGCGGCATTATACTTGCCATACATCTTCTGGTTGTTGTAGTAGGCATAGGCCGTCCCGTGTGTCGTGTTGGTACCCTGCTTGGTGATGGCATTGATACCGCCGCCGGTGAAGCCGCCCTGGCGCACGTCGTAAGGCGCCACGACCACCTGAATCTCCTGGATGGCATCCATCGAGATGGGGTTGGAGCCCGTCTGCGCGCCGTTGGTGGCGCCGGCAGAGAGGCCGAATACATCGTTGGCCACCGTACCGTCAATCTGGAAACTGTTGTAACGGTTGTTCGTACCGGCAATGGTGATGCCGCCGTTCTTGGAGGTCTGCGCCATCGGCGTGTTGCGCACGATGTCGGAGATGGAGCGGTCTACCGTCGGCGTCGACGTGATGGTCGTCAGGGAGAAGTTCTTCGCCCCGCCGCCCTTGGGCTTCGCCGTAGCGGTGACCGTGGCCTCGCCGAGCTGCGTGTCGCTGGGCTTCACCACGGCATTGAGGGGCAGGGCGTTGCCCAGCTCGAGATAGAGCTTCTCGTAGGTGGTGGTGGCATAGCCGATGTAGCTCACTGTGACGGTGTAGGGACCGCCGGTACGCATACCCTGAATGACGAAACGTCCGTCGGCATTGCTGACGGCACGATAGCGCGTGCCCGAGGGGGTGTGCGTCGCAATGACGGCGGCGCCCATCACGGGCTGGCTGTTCTCGTCGACCACACTACCGTTGATGGCAGACGTGGTCACCTGTGCCTGCGCGCAAACGGCGAATGCCGGCGCCAGCGCGGCCAGGATGATTCTGGAGTGATTTGCCATAAGATGTTTTTAGAGGGGGCCTTCCGTCAGGCCACCCGGTTAATATAAGGGAGGCGTACTTGGCCGCACACCCCGGAGGGGGTATGCGCTTCATGCAGCGCCCTGAGTGATTCCGGGATAACGGGGACGGCGGGAGGGAGGACGCTCCGTGCGCCGTGTCGTCGCCCGCCGGGGGATACGCAGCTCGCTACGCTCCCACCGTCGGCCGCGCCGCGGCCCGTCAGACAGTCCGACTATCCACGCCGGCCCTTTCATAGAACCTGCCTTCTTGAGGGGTTGTTCCAAGGGGGGATACCCTTTCCTGGAACGGCCCTGTAACGATGATGATTTGCGTTTTTCCGGGTTCGAGCCGTTGCCGCGACAACCGCTCTCCCGCTGCAGTTCCATCCTGCGCCGACCTCTGTTGCCCTCTCACAGCACGAGAGAAGAGGGGGAGGCGGAGCCATTTTTGCACTACAACGGTTTCTGTGTGCAAATTTAAACAAAATGTGTGAGTTACGCCGTCCCTTTCTCCCAAAAACGAAACGGCCGACGGCAGAAAAACAACACGCCCGCCGCCACGGCGATGGCGACGGGCGACAGCGGGCGCCAACGATGGCGGCACGCGGCGCGGCGGAGGCCCCGTGGCGCCGCTCGTTTTCGACGCTTATCGTGAAGCGGGAGGGGGCGTAAAACGGTGCGCGAAGGCCGCGAGAATCGCAAAAAATCCACCGCCCCTGTCTTTGTCCGCAAGCAACGCAGTGGCGTGCCCTTGGGGTGTGTTAAAAAGAGGCCGTTTTTGACATATACTGTCAAAACACACGGCGACGCCGCGACGCCGCGCGGCGAAAAAAGTACGGGAGAAGTTTCAACAAGTCCCGGACTTGTTCCAACGAGTCCGGGACTTGTTGCGCCGCGACGCCGTCGCGGCGGACGTCACCCGGTCATTCACATCCTTTCACATACGAGCGCCTCTCTGCGCCGGCGCGGCGGCGTCTTTTTCTCCAAAAAACGAAGGAGAATCGACGGGCTGTGCGTAAACGAAAGTGAATTTATCGCCGAGAATCCTTAACGTCTCTGAATTCTGCGTAGAAAAAGGGTTCTTTGGGCCGCCATTCGTTGAAAAATCGGCGGCGGAGGGCGCGAAAGTCGGCGTTTTCGCGCCGTTTCGCGTGTCAAGATTTTTCGGCAAAATCTTCCCCTTCGGAAAACTTTTTTCAAAAAAATCGGCACCGTGCAAAAGCGGCGCTCCGGCCTCGCCTCCTACGCTTTCTTAACAGTCCGATGACCGCTCTACGTCGCCAAACCATCGTATCTTTGCCGCCATGAAAACTTGTATCGGGATACTCAGTACGAGCGACCTGAAGCTGGTGTCGGCCATCCCCAACCGGCAGGTCACCCTCGGCGACATCCTCTCACTGGCCGTCGGACTGCGACTGGAAATCTTCTGAGCGGCCCTGCCGGGCGAAGCGGCGGGCTATTTTGCCTTTCCCTCCCTTTAGTCCAATACTTTATCGTACCTTTGCAGCCATGAAAGAATTTATCCAGACAGAAGCCAAGGCGGAGACCGCCGTACTCGTAGCCCTCATCACCAAGAACCAGGATGAGCGCAAGACAGAGGAATATCTCGACGAACTGGAATTCCTCGCCGAGACAGCGGGCGCCGTCACCGTCAAGCGCTTCACACAGCGCATGGACGGGCCCAGTTCCGTGACGTATGTGGGCAAGGGAAAGCTCGACGAGATACGACAATATATCGTCGACGAGGAGGACGCCGAGCGCGAAGTGGGCATGGTCATCTTCGACGATGAACTGTCGGCCAAGCAGCTCCGCAACATCGAGCGCGAGCTCAAGGTGAAAATCCTCGACCGCACCTCGCTCATCCTCGACATCTTCGCCATGCGCGCACAGACGGCCAACGCCAAGACGCAGGTGGAACTGGCACAATATCGCTATATGCTGCCCCGACTGCAGCGACTGTGGACACACCTCGAGCGACAGGGCGGCGGCAGCGGCAGCGGCGGCGGAAAAGGCTCCGTGGGACTGCGCGGACCGGGCGAGACGCAGCTCGAGATGGACCGACGCATCATCCTCAACCGCATCTCCCTCCTCAAACAACGGCTCGCCGACATCGACCGCCAGAAGACGACGCAACGCAAAAACCGCGGGCGGCTCATCCGCGTGGCGCTCGTGGGATATACCAACGTGGGAAAATCCACCCTCATCAACCTGTTGGCAAAGGCGGAGGTGTTCGCCGAAAATAAGCTCTTCGCCACCCTCGACACCACCGTGCGCAAGGTGATCATCGACAACCTGCCGTTCCTCCTGGCCGACACCGTGGGATTCATCCGCAAGCTCCCCACCGACCTCGTGGAGTCGTTCAAGAGCACCCTCGACGAGGTGCGCGAGGCCGACCTCCTCATCCACGTCGTCGACGTGTCGCACCCCGACTTTGAGGAACAGGTAGACGTCGTCAACAAGACACTCTGCGACCTGGGGTGCTCCGAGAAACCGCAACTGCTGGTGTTGAACAAGATGGACGCCTACACCTGGACGGAGAAGGCCGACGACGACCTGACGCCGGCCACACGCGAAAACGTCTCCCTCGAGCAACTGCGCCATACGTGGATGGCACGCATGGAGGGCGACTGCATCTTCATCTCGGCACGCGAGCGCACCAATATCGACGAACTGCGCGAACTCATCTATGCCCGCGTCAAGCAGCTCCACGTGCAGAAATATCCCTACAACGACTTCCTCTTCCAAAACTACGACGAGAACGGTGAGGCGCTCTGAGCGCCCCCACACGACGAGGCCGCGTAGGAATCTACTGAGGCCGCGTCACGACGCAAAACCGCCGCCCTACGGAATTCCGTAAGGCGGCGGTTTTATGCTTTCCGGGAAAGCAGCTCAGATTAGTTCAAGCCGTCGGCCAGCTCGGCACCGGCCTTAAACTTCACGACCTTCTTGGCCGGAATCTGAATCTTCTGCATCGTGGCGGGGTTGATGCCTTCGCGAGCGGGGCGCTCCGTAACAGCGAAGTTACCAAAGCCCAGAAGGGCTACCTTGTCACCGCTCTTGAGAGCGTCGGCAATAGCGCCGAGAGTTACGTCGAGGGCTTTCTTGGCGTCAGCCTTGGTCAAGCCTGCACCGGCAGAGATGGCGTTTACGAGTTCACTTTTGTTCATACGTATAACTGTATTAGAAATGAGATATGGGGGATGAGACCTGCCACGGAGGCGGCGTCACGCAAGGGAATGCAGCGACAACCGCAACGGGAAATGGCGGGCGTGAGAGCTGAATTTCAGCCTTATCACTTCGCAAAAATAAGTGAAGTCGATATTCCCTCCAAACTTTTTTCTCATTTTTTTTATTTTCGGGGCGTTTTTTTGCGAAAAAGCCCCGAAAGAGGGCGTTTTTGCCTTATTTTCGGTCGATTATCCGCGGCGGGAAACGGCGGCGGCCGTCGGCCGCCGCGCCGCTCCCGGGCGATACTTATCGGATGATAACAATCTTGGCAACGATGCCCTTCTCGCCGTCGGCCGTCGTAGCCATCACATAATAGACGCCGGAGGCCACCTTGCGTCCCGAGGCGTTGCGACCGTCCCAGAGGAAGGTGCCGCCGAGGGAGGTGCCGCGCGCTACGGCCTGACCGCCGGTGGTCGTCACCACGACGTCGGCGTCGGCGGTGAGGCCCGTCACGGTGATGCTGCCGCTATGCTCCGGACGAACGGGGTTGGGAAAGACGCTGACGCCGTTCTTGTCGAGGGTCGGCGCCGCCGACGTGGCGTCGCTCTGATAGGAGCAGAGACCAACGTCGGTGCCTATCATCACCTCGCCGGTGGTGGCGTTGACGGCGATGTCGTAGATGTTGTCCGACAGCAGCGGCGAGTTGTCGGCCGTAAAGTGGTGGAGGATCTCCGTCCCGTCGGCACTGACGAGGTAGAGGCCGTTGTCGGCGGTGCCTATCCACTTGCGGTCGGCACCGTCGATATCGAGGGCCGTCACCGCTACGCCCGACAACAGATAGTCGGCGTAGTTGGTGCCGTCGTTGCGCGGCACCTTGATTTGCGTCAGCGAGAAACTGTTGGAGGCATAGTCGTCGGGGTTGCTCACCACGACGAGGCCGCCGGCCGTCCCCACCCAGAGGCTGCCGTCGATGTCCTCGATGATGTCGTAGACGCCGCCGCTCATGTCGAACGACGTCCCGTCTTGGTTGTAGGCACTGGTGCGATAGGTGGCCACGTCGTCGGCGGTATTGTCGATGGTGTGGTTATAATCCAGACAGAGGAGGCCGGCCGTGTGACTGATCGAGCCCGAGACGGTGCGGCGCGAGCACACCCACAGGCGGCCCTTGCTGTCGAAGTAGGTCTTCTCCACCGTCGGCGCCTTGCTCACGGCGGGGATGTAGAAGCGCGACCAAGTGCCGTCGGCCTTCAAGACGCAGATGAGGGAGTCGGCCGAGTTGTTGACCATCCACAAGTTGCCCGCATCGTCGTAGTTGACGCCGTCGATGCGCACATAGCGTTTCGAGCCGGGGGCCGCCGATATCAGCGGACTGTTGTGGATGCTGTAGTTCTTGACAAACTCGCCGCCGCGGTACTCATAGAGGCCCGTACCGGCGGCCGAGGCGAAGTGGTGACTGCTGTCGGCGGGGTCTTGCACCACGCGGGTGATATCGCGGTAGGTCACGCCGGTAACGGCGGCGATGTTGTCTTCGCGGAAGGCGCGCCAGGTGTCGTTTTCATAGACCATAATCGTCCCCTCGTAGTGCGCGGCGTCGTAGGGGTCGAGACGGCCGCCGGCAATCAGGAGACGGTCGCCGTCGTAGTGCAGGTTGTAGGTATAGTCGCGCCGCGGCCCGTAGCCGCCGAGCACCTGCCCCGTCGCCGCCAGTTCGCTGCCGTCGGCGGCATAAGCCACCACGCCGCTCATCCCCTCGGCCACCCAATAGGTGCCGTCGGCGTCTATTGTCATCTGCTTCATCGCCGAAGGCACCGCCACGAGGCTGTATTCCACCGTCGGGGCGTCGTCCATATAGACGGCGGCGTGGCGCGCGTTGTAGAACAAGGCACGATGGTGGCTGATGCTGACGCCCGTATAGACGCGCTGGGTGAGGCGCTGCGGCACGGGCAGCGCCCCGTCGGCCGATGTCTGCAGTTGCCACAGGCCGACGCTGCCACTCGCCACAACATAGTAGAGGCGGTCGGCAAAGGCCGTCAGGTAGCGCGCCGACACGGCGGCCACCGTCTGCCACAAGGAGGCATCGTTGGGGTTGCTGCGCAGGCTGCACGTCAGCAAGGCGTTCTCCGTGGCGGCATAGATGGTATTGTCGAGGAGGGTGGCGCTCTTCACCGCCACGCCCCAGCGATAGTAGCCCATCACCTCCATCTGCTTCAGGTGGAGGAGTACCACGCCGTCGCTCATCGACAGAATGGCCTTGTCGCCGCTGACAGTGACGTCGTTGAGGGAGGTCTTCCCCTCGTTGGCGTTTTTCAGCTGAGGCATCGTCGTCACCGTGCCGTCGTCGTCGAGCAGGTCAAGGCCGAAGTCGCTGTACACAATCAGGAGAGTGTGCGCCTCGCGGCTGTAGGCGATGTGCTGAATCGACGTCCCGGAGAGGCCGTCGTTCTTCGAGAAGAAACGCACCTCGCCCGATGTGCGGTCGTAGCCCAGGAGGTTACCGCCATAGAGGGCATAGAGGGTATTCCCCGCCGCCACCGTCTTTTGGGCGTTGTGGTAGGCTTGATAGAATGTCCACGTCCCCGTGACGCCGGCGCGCAAGGTGGCGCCGAAGGGGAGGAGGAGGAAGAGGAGATATAGGAGCTTTTTCATGGGTGGGAAAGAAATTCACAAAGTTGGCGCACGGCGCGGGCGCGGTGGCTGATGGCGTTCTTGGCGGCCACGCCGAGTTCGGCGAAGGTGAGGCCCTTGTCTTCGGGGATGAAGACGGGGTCGTAGCCGAAGCCCTCCGTGCCGCGCTCCTCGGTGGCTATCTCGCCGTCGACGCGGCCCTCGAAGAGGTGTTCCTCGCCGTCGATGATGAGGGCTATAACGGTGCGGAAGGCGGCGCGGCGGTCGTCGCTGCCCTCCAGGGCGGCGAGGAGCTTGCGCGTATTGGCCTCCGGGTCGTGGCGGTCGGGGTAGGCGTAGCGCGCCGTGTGTACGCCGGGAGCGCCGCCGAGGGCGGCGACTTCGAGGCCCGTGTCGTCGGCAAAGCAGTCCAGGGCGTAGCGTTCCGCCACATAGCGCGCCTTGATGAGGGCGTTGCCCTCGAGGGTGTCGGCGGTTTCGGGGATATCGTCGTGGCAGCCGATGTCGGCCAGGGAGAGGATGTCGAAGGAGTGTCCCACCATGTCGCGAATCTCGGCGAGTTTGTGGGCGTTATTGGTGGCGAAAACCAGTTTCTTCATGCCGTTTCTTGTCTTAGGGGATGTGTCGCTGCTGTTAGTAGCTGAAGGTGCTTCCTCCCAGGAACTCGCGCAACAGCGAGGTCGGCGGGAGTCCTTCGGTGGAGATGGGTTGCAGGTAGTGCAGGAACTTGCTCAGGCGGTAGGCCTCGGAGTGCTCCGGCACGTTTTCCGGCACTTGCTCGAGCAGGGGGAGGGCCTGCGTGCGCAGCGCCGCCAGTTCGAAGAGCAGGGCCGTGTTGACCATCACGTCGGCCTCTTCCTGATAGGGGTATATCCATCGTTCCTCTCCGGCGCGCACCGACGGCCAGCGCCGGATGGTGTCGATGGCGCTGTATCCGCGGTAGCGGTAGTCGCGCACGATGCGTCGCAGCAGGCGGTTGTCGGCGGTGGGGATGTAGTTGTGGTCGTCGAGGAGGATGGAGGTGAGCGCCGAGGCGTAGATTTTGTATTTGGCGGCGGCGGGGATATTCTTTGTCAGGAGGGGGTTGAGAGCGTGGATGCCTTCGAGGATGAGGAGCATATGTTCTCCCAGTCGCAGGTGCTGCCCGCTCTTCTCGCTGCGTCCCGTCTGGAAGTTGTAGCGGGGCAGTTCCACCTCCTCGCCGCGCAGCAGGGCGTTGACCTGCTCGTTGAAGAGGGGGATGTTCATGGCCTCGACGTGTTCAAAGTCGTAGTCGCCGTTGGCGTCGCGCGGTGTCTTGTCGCGGTCAACGAAGTAGTCGTCGAGCGATACCGGCACGGGATGTACGCCGGAAGCCATCAGCTGTACGGCCAGGCGTTTGGAGAAGGTGGTCTTCCCACTCGACGAGGGGCCGGCTATGAGAATCACTTTGATGTCGGGATGTGCGGCGATATGGTCGGCTATCTGACTGATTTTCTTCTCTTGCAGGGCCTCCGACACGTTGATGAGGGCGTTGGCCATGCCGTCGTCGCAGGCCTTGTTGAACTCGCCGACGGTCGACACGCCGAGGATGTGCTGCCAGCGGTGTTGCTCGCGGAAGACGTCGAACATCTTGGGCTGCGGCACGAAGGGTCGCAGCTGCTCCGGGCGGGCGGGGTCGGGGAGTCGCAGGAAGAGCCCCTCGTCGTAGGGGACGACGTCGAAGAGGGTGATTTGTCCCGTGTTGATGAGCAGGGAGCCGTAGAAGTAGTCGGCGGTGTCGTCGAGGGTGTAGTAGGTGGTATAGAGCGAGCCGCAGCTCTCCAGCAGGCGCGCCTTGTCTTCGAGTCCGTCGTTGCGGAATCGCGCCACGGCCTCCTCGGTGAGGCACGTATGTCGGTGGAAGGGTAGTTTTGCCGCCACTATCTCGTTCATCCGTTGCCGCAGTTGCGCCACGACGTCGGCGTTGACGCCCCCCTCTATGTGGAGGTGGCAGTAGTAGCCGTTCGACACCGGCGTGTCGATGCGCAGGTGGGCGCCGGGGTAGAGGTCGCGCACGGCCTTATAGAGGATGAAGAAGAGGGAGCGCGTGTAGGTGCGCATCCCCGACGAGGAGGTGATATCGAGGAACTCCACGTCTTTGTCGCCGAAGAGGGTGTAGTGGAGGCCCTCCACCTTGTTGTTGACCTTGGCGCTGGTGGCGCCGTAGGGCATATCGAGTTCGAGGAGCTCATAGACCTCTTCGAGGTTGTAGCCCAGGGGCACCTTATGGCTGCGGCCGGTATTTTTGCAGCGGATGGTGATATTTTTTGTCATGATACGTGACTATATTATAATAGGAGTATGCCTGTTGTGTCGGGCGTCGGCGGCGATGCTGTCGGCGTCAGGCGAGCAGTTCTCCCTTGAGGGTGGCGGAGGAGGCGTCGGTGATGCGTACGCGGACGGTCTGCCCGATGCGGCAGTCGTGGCGGTCGAACACCACCACCTTGTTTTGTTCCGTCCGCCCGAAGAGCTGTTCGCGTGAGCGTTTCGAGACGCCTTCGATGAGGACGTCATATTCGCGTCCGATGCAGCGTGCGTTGCTCTCTGCCGACAGTCGGTTTTGGAGGGCGATGAGTTCTTCGAGGCGTCTCACCTTGACGGCCTCGTCGACGTCGTCGGGGAGGTGTTTCGAGGCGTAGGTGCCGGGGCGTTCGCTGTATTTAAACATGAAGGCGGAGTCGTAGCCGCACTGTTCCATCAGCGAGAGCGACAGTTGGTGGTCTTCTTCCGTCTCCGAGCAGTATCCGGCGAAGATGTCGGTCGACAGTCCGCAGTCGGGCACCAGGCGTCGGATGGCGGCCACGCGGTCGAGGTACCACTCGCGGGTATATTTGCGGTTCATCAGTCGGAGGATGCGGTTGCTGCCGCTCTGCACGGGCAGGTGGATATGTCGGCACACGTTGGGTTCCTCGGCGATGACGCGCAGGGTGTCGTCGCTCATATCCTTGGGGTGACTGGTGGAGAAGCGGATGCGCATCTGCGGCACGCAGCGTGCCACGCGTCGCAGCAGGTCGGCAAAGTGTGTTGTGGTGTCGCCGTCGACGGCGCAGTAGGAGTTGACGTTTTGTCCCAGGAGGGTAACCTCTTTATATCCTCTGTCCCACAAGTCCTTCACCTCGCGCAGGATGCTGTCGATGTCGCGCGAGCGTTCTCTTCCGCGGGTATAGGGTACGATGCAATAGTGGCAGAAGTTGTTGCATCCGCGCATGATGCTGACGAATCCCGAGACGTGTCCGGCGCAGATGCGCTCGGGGACGATGTCGCGGTAGGTCTCTGTGGTCGACAGTTCGATGTTGATGGCTTTGTGTCCGCCCTCGGCCTGTGCTACCAGGTCGGGGAGCGTCAGATAGGCGTCGGGGCCCGCCACGAGGTCGGCGTGGTGCTCGTTGAGGAGTCCCTCTTTGACGCGTTCTGCCATACATCCCAGGACGCCGATGATAAAGTGTCGTCCTTTGCGTCGCTGTGCGTGCAAGGCGTCGAGTCGGTGTACGATTTTCTGTTCTGCGTTGTCGCGTACGGAGCAGGTGTTGAGGAAGACGGCGTCGGCCTCTTCGAGTTGCTCGCAGGGCTCATAGCCTGCCATGCGCATGACGGAGGCCACCACTTCGCTGTCGGCCACATTCATCTGGCAGCCGTAGGTTTCGATAAATAGTTTTTTCATACTGTTGGAGAGAGGGAGGGGAGAGGGATGCCGTCGTCACTCGTCGTCGGCGTCCGTGATGTCGGGGAGGAGGCGGAATATCTGTTCGGGGAAGAATCCGCGCTGTGCGGCATAGGCCGCCAGTTTCCGCCGCAGCTCATAACCGGTGGCGGCATGGAGGGAGCGACGGCGGCGTTGCAGGAGGTCGGCGAGCACGTGGTGCCACGTGTCGTCGTCGATGGCGGCGAGGGCGTCGTCGATGCGGGCGCTGTCGAGGCCTTTGGCATAGAGTCCCTGGCGTATCTTGTTGGGCCCCCAGGCGTCGAAGTGCACCTTGTCGTGTACGTAGGCGGCGGCAAAGCGGGCCTCGTCGATGAAGCCGTCGCTGACCAGGCGGTCGACCACCTGCCGTGCCTCGTCGCTACTGAGGCCGTGCGCCGTCAGGCGGCGTTGCCAGTCGGCGCAACTGTACTCTGTGGTGGCGCAGCGTGCCGCGGCGCGTTGGTAGGCGAGTTCCGGTGTAAGCATGAACGAGAAGTCTTAGCTGTAGTGTTGTAGGAGAGAGGTCTCTCGGGGGAGCCTCCCGGGGGACGGGCCGTCGGCCGTTGTCAGGGTCGGTGCACCCATGCTCTGACGACGAACCAGGCGTGCTTGGCCAGCGTCACGACCCACCCGTAGTGGTGCACCATGATGTGGAAGCGTTCGATGAGCGACGCCTTGTGGTGGCGCGTGGTGAGTCCCTCGCTGAGGTAGTTGGCCACGATGATATGTGCGTTTTCCACTGCCTCGCGGCGTCGCTTGGCCTCGTGGAGGAGGCGTATGCACCAGTCGAAGTCGGCGGAGTAGCGATAGTGTCGGTCGTAGGGGAAGGCCTGTGCCAGGTCGGTACGTGCAAAGAAGGCCTGATGGCACACCAGCATCCCGTTGCTCAGCGAGCGCCAGGTGAGATGGCGCGGCGGCGTCAGGCGTCGGTGGTGCAGGAAGCGTCCCTCGGCGTCGACGATATCGGTGTCGCCGTAGATGACGGCCGGCAGTGTCGGCGTCTGTTGTGCCACGCGGGCGATGTGGCTGAGGGTGGTACTGCTGTGGAGGGTGTCGCCGGCGTTGAGGAAGAGGACATACTGTCCCGTTGTCTGCGTGAGCGCCTTGTTCATGGCGTCGTAGAGGCCCTCATCGGGCTCACTGAGGCAGGTAATCTCGTGGGGCACGTCGGCCACGCTGTTGCGTTCCTGATAGTGATGAACGATTTCGAGCGTCGTATCGGCCGAGTTGCCGTCGATGATGACGTGCTCGACGTGGGGATAGTCTTGCTCTTCCACACTGTGGATGGTACGCTCGATGACATCGGCGGCGTTGTAGCACACGGTGGCTACGGTAATTTTCAGCGGAGGTTCTGACATAGGTGTCGGAATTGGGTAATGAGGATTTTTGGCGGGGCGGGATGCCGTGGCCGGAGCCGCGGTGGCGATGGGTGGCGGGGCGTCGCTCTGCGTCTGTCGTGGTGAGGAGGAGGGGCGAATAGCGTCATCGGCTATGCTTCCCGCCACCTCGTCGGGGTGTCCTTGCAGAGAAGAGTCATCCCCCCCGCCGTCCCGTTTCACGAGCCGTCCCGGGATGTTGAAGGGTTTATCAGTAAATGGGTTATCTTACGTAAGGGGCTGCGCCGCCTCGTCGTCGTGGCGGCGGTAGAGGCGCAGATAGCTGTCGGCCACTTGTTCCTCGCCGTAGTACTTGACGGCTTTGCGCCGTGCCGCCCGTGCAATGGCGTCGTAGGGGGCGGTGGTGAGGAGGCGTTCGATGCATTCCGCCAGGTGGTCGGTGTCTTTATAGCGCACCAGGTAGCCGTCTTTCTCGTGGGATATCATCTGCGGCAGTCCGCCGATGTTGAATCCCACACAAGGCAGTCCGCAGGCCATGGCCTCGACGATGGTATTGGGGAGGTTGTCCATGAGGGTGGGCATCACCAGGGCGTCGGCGGCGTGGTAGAGGTCTATCATCGTGGCTGTCTCCGACACATAGGGGATGCCATAGAGGGGCACGGCGAAGGTGCCTTTCAGCAGTTCCGCCTCGCGGCCGACGGCGACGATGCCCAGACGGTCGGCCATCTCGGGGCGGTCGGCACACAGGCGTGCTACGGCGCGTCGCAGGTAGGTGATGCCTTTTTTGGGGTCGGTCACCTTGTAGGCCACGAAGAGCAGCAGGCGGCGGTCGTCGGGGAGCCCCAGGCGGTGGCGCGCGCTGCGGCGGTCCATGGGCCCGTCGATGGGGGCGTAGCGCGTCGTGTCGATGGCGTTGGCGATATGCGTGACATACTGGCGGCGGAGCAGGGGGGCCTCGCGTGCCAGGTCGGTGAGCCAGCGGCTGCACCCCACCATGTCAATGCGGTAGCGACTGAAGAGGGCCTCCTTGCGGCGATAGACGCGCCACGACAGGTCGTGCTCGGCGGGGTGTTGCAGCAGGCGGCAGTTGCCGCAGCCGTGGCGCCAGCCGTCGCACGTATCGGCGTAGTGGCACAGGGCGGTGAAGGGCCACATGTCGTGCATCGTCCACACCACGCGCTTCCCGGATTGGCAGATGCGGGCAATGTCGCGCAGCGACAGCATGGCCTGGTTGACCCAGTGCAGGTGGATGACGTCGGCACGGAGAAACTCCGGGCGCCGCGTGATGTCGGTGCCCCACCCTCCCGTGTCGATGGCGAAGAGGTGGCGCCGCGAGCACCCGTTGCGCAGGAATATCTCGCCGCGCTCGCCGAGGAAGCGGGCGCGCTGCAGCGGCGTGTCGGCCAGTGCCATCACCTGCGGGTTGTCGGTCTGCCGACGGCGCACCAGCATCTCTGTCTCCACGCCGTTGTGGTTGAGTGCATGCAGCAGGCGTGAGGCGGCGATGGCGGCCCCACCTATCTGCTCGGAGGTATTGATAAGGAGTACCCTCATGAGGTGACGATATAGAGCGGTGAACAAATGGCGGGGAGGGGCGACGGCGGCCGACGCGCGGCGACGCGGCGCTTTATCCCCTCGCGGATAGGGCGTCTCGGCGGGAGAACGCCCCTATATATAAGGTGCAAAGATAATGGAAACGAGCGAGGTGGGAAAGTCTTTGCGACATTTGTGTGTCGGCGAGGGGGCGCCACGCGACGGAGGGGGCCTGCATTTCTTTTGAAAAAAGTTTTTCGAAGGCCCTGATTTTGCAGAAAAATCTTGACACGCAAAACGGCGCAAAAACGCCGACTTTTGCACCTTCCGGCGCCGTTTTTTCAACGAATCGCTGCCAAAAGAAACTTTTTTTCACGTGAAATTCAGAGAAGTTAAGAATTCGCGGCGACAATTTCACTTTTGTTCATACACAGGCCGCCTTTTCCCTTTCGTTTTTGGGAGAAAAAGGCGGCGCCGCGGCGCGGCGGCGCGGCGTTCATTCGTTAAAGATTGTGAGCGCCGGGGCAACATTCGGCGTCCCGGCGTCGCGGCGCAACAAGTCCCTGACTCGGCCGAACAAGTCCGGGACTTGTTCGAATTTCTCCCGTACTTTTTTCGCCGCGCGGCGGCGCGGCGGCGCCGTGTGTTTTGACAGTATATGTCAGAAACGGCCTCTTTTTAACACTCTCAAAGGGCGCGACACTGCGCTGCTTGCAGACAAAGACAGGGGCGGTGGATTTTTTTCGATTCTCGCGGCCTTCGAACACATTTTGACACCCCCGTTCGCTTCACGATAAGCGCCGTCGGGCGGCGGCGACGCGCGGTGCCTCCAACGCCGACGCGGGGTGTCGCGGCGGGGCGCGACGCGTCGGCGGGCGCCGCGCCTCTCCCCTCCTCTCCGCCCACTTTCTTTCCGCAAAAGAGAGTCATTCGATGATTTTGTACTAATTTTGCCTCATCTATAGACAGAAACTATCGCGACGCCGACGGCGCCGACGAGAAGAACAGACCGGATGAAAGAAGACAACGACTTCAAATACTTGGGACACATCGACAGCCCCGACGACCTGAGGGCCTTGAGCGTAGACCGACTACCGGAAGTCTGCGCGGAACTGAGGGAGGATATCATCACCGAACTGGCTGACAACCCGGGGCACTTCGCCTCCAGCCTGGGGACGGTGGAACTCACCGTGGCCCTCCACTATGTCTTCCACACCCCCTACGACCGCATCGTGTGGGACGTGGGGCATCAGGCCTATGGCCACAAGATACTCACCGGACGGCGCGACCGCTTCTCCACCAACCGCAAGATGGGAGGCATACGCCCCTTCCCCTCACCGCAGGAGAGCGACTACGACACCTTTGCCTGCGGACACGCCTCCAACTCCATATCGGCCGCCTTGGGCATGGCGGTGGCCGCCGTCAACAAGGGCGAGGACGACCGACACGTGGTGGCCGTCATCGGCGACGGCGCCATGAGCGGCGGCCTGGCCTTCGAGGGCCTCAACAACGCCGCCGCAACGCCCAACAACCTCCTCATCATCCTCAACGACAACAATATGAGCATAGACCACGCCGTCGGGGGAATGAAGGACTATCTCAGTCACCTGCACACCAGCGCGGCCTACAACAAACTGCGATTCCGCATTGCCCGACAGCTCTCGGAATGGGGATGGCTCAACGACGACCGACGTCGCACCATCCTGCGCTTCAACAACTCCCTCAAGGCACTGCTGACCAACCAGCAGAACATCTTCGAGGGGATGGACATACGCTACTTCGGGCCCGCCGACGGGCACAACGTCGGGGAACTGGTGCGCGTGCTCAACGAGATAAAAGACATGACGGGGCCCAAGCTCCTGCACATCCACACCGTCAAGGGCAAGGGCTTCAAACCGGCGGAAGAGGCGGCCACCGTATGGCACGCCCCGGGGAAGTTCGACAAAGAGAACGGACAACGCCTCGTCGAGACCGACGCCTCCCTGCCGCCGCGCTTTCAGGACGTCTTCGGGCAGACACTGCTCGAACTGGCGGAGCAAAACCCGCGCATCGTCGGCGTCACGCCGGCCATGGCAACGGGATGCTCCATGAATATACTGATGAAGGCTCACCCGGAGCGCACCTTCGACGTGGGCATCGCCGAGGGACACGCCGTGACCTTTGCCGCGGGGATGGCCAAAGACGGCCTCCTGCCCTTCTGCAACATCTACTCCTCCTTTGCCCAGCGGGCCTACGACAACATCATCCACGACGTGGCGCTCCTGTCGCTGCCGGTGGTGCTCTGCCTGGACCGCGCCGGACTGGTGGGCGAGGACGGGCCGACACACCACGGAGCCTTCGACCTGGCGGCCCTGCGCCCCATCCCCCACCTGACCATCGCCGCACCCCTCGACGAGGAGGAGCTGCGACGACTGATGTATACCGCACAGCTGGAGGGCAAGGGGCCCTTCGTCATCCGCTACCCCCGCGGACGCGGACGCCTGACGTCGTGGCACTGCCCCCTCGAGGAGGTGCCCGTAGGGCGCGGCCGACGCCTCCACGACGGCAGCGACATGGCCGTCATCACCCTGGGCACCATCGGCATGAACGCCGCCGACGCCATCGCCCGCATGGAGCGGGAGGGGAGCGGCAGCATCGCCCACTACGACCTGCGCTTCCTCAAGCCCCTCGACGACGACCTGCTCCGCGAGGTGGCCACACGCTTCGACCGCATCGTCACCGTAGAAGACGGCGTGCGGACGGGAGGCATGGGGAGCGCCGTCATGGAGTGGATGGCCGACCACGGCTTCACCCCGCGCCTGCAACGCCTGGGGCTCCCCGACGACTTCGTGGAGCACGGCACCGTAGGACAACTGCAACACCTCACGGGCATCGACAGCGACGGCATCGCCGCCGCCCTGCAACAAATGCTGCAAGAACATCCCTGACAGGGACAACGGCAGCCATTCATATCTCTCTCCTTATGAAAATCATCATCGCCGGCGCCGGCGCCGTAGGAACCCATCTGGCACAACTCCTCTCGCGGGAGCGCCACGACATCACCCTCATCGACGACGACCCGGCCCACCTGGAAGGCGTCGCCACCAACTTCGAGATGCTCACCATCTGCGCCTCGCCCTCCTCCATAGAGACCCTCAAGACGGCCAGCGTGGGACACGCCGACCTCTTCATCGGCGTCACCCCCGACGAGGCACACAACATGACGTGCTGTATGCTCGCCTCCAAACTCGGAGCAGCACGCACCGTGGCACGTGTCGACAACTACGAATATACCCGCCCGGAATACCAAGACTTCCTCCACTCCGTGGGCATCGACTCCATCATCTATCCCGAGATGCTCGCCGGACGCGAAATCATGCACAACATGAAGCACAGCTGGGTGAGACAGTGGCTCGAGATACAAGACGGGGCCCTCGTCATGCTCGGCATCAAAGTGCGACGCGGCGCCCTCCTCCTCGACCGACCGCTGCGCGAGCTCTGCGGCCCCGACGCCCCCTATCACATCGTGGCCATCAAGCGCGGCAGCGACACCATCATCCCCCACGGCGACGACAGCCTCCACGACGGCGACGTGGTCTACTTCATGACCACCCCCAAGTATGTCGACCACCTGCAGGAGGTCACCGGCAAGGAGGACTACCCCAAAGTGCGCAACATCTTCATCATGGGCGGAGGCAGCACGACGGTACAAGCACTGTGGTATATGCCCGACTATATGCACGCCAAAATCGTGGAGGTCGACGCACGACGCTGCGAGCGCCTCAACGAAATCATCCGCCACCACCACGTGCTCATCCTGCACGGCGACGGACGCGACCTCGACCTGCTCGTCGACGAGGGCATACAGCACACCGACGGCTTTGCCGCCCTCACCGACAACTCGGAGGCCAACATCCTGGCGTGCCTCGCCGCCAAACGCCTCGGCGTACGCAAGACGGTGGCCATGGTGGAAAACATGGACTATATCGCCATGGCGGAAAGCCTCGACATAGGTACCATCATCAACAAGAAGGCCTTCGCCGCCAGCCATATCTACCAGATGATGCTCAAAGCCGACGTGACAACCATGAAGTCGCTGACGGTGGCCAACGCCGACGTGGCGGAATTTGTGGTGCGCGAGGGGGCACGCATCACCCGCAAGCCCGTCAAAGACCTCGACCTGCCCAACAGCGTCACCCTCGGCGGACTCGTCAGAGACGGGCAGGGATATCTCATCAACGGTATGACGCAGGTACTACCCGGCGACACCGTGGTGGCCTTCTGCCTGGAGAACAGCATCAGCCGACTGGAGAAATTCTTCAAATAACACCGGCGACACACGCCGCGCGCCCGACGGCGCCGATATGCCGTCGGCCATACACGCCGCGACGGCTCCTATCCTCTCACAATGATCAATCGAAAAATCATCTACCGCGTCCTCGGCGCCCTCCTCGTCCTCGAGACCCTCCTCTTCCTCACCTGCCTGGGGATGGGCTACGCTTTCGGCGAAAACCCGCTGTGGAGCTTCGGCCTCCCCGCCGCCATCGCCGCCGCAACGGGGCTCATCCTCCACCGCTGCGGCCACGGCGGCGGCAACAGCATGAGCCGTCGCGACGGATACCTCTGCGTGTCGCTGTCGTGGATACTCTTCACCGTCGTGGGCACCCTGCCCTTCCTCTTCAGCGGGCACGAGCCGCGCCTGGCGGCGGCCTTTTTCGAGAGCATGTCGGGCTTCACCACCACCGGCGCCACGGCCATGACAGACATCGACACGCTGCCACACAGCCTCCTCCTCTGGCGCAGCCTCATCCACTGGTTCGGCGGACTCGGCATCGTCTTCTTCACCATCGCCATCCTCCCCTCCATGGGCGCCGCCGGCGACATGAAGCTCTTCACCGCGGAAGCCACGGGCCTGAAGAACGACAAGATACACCCGCGCATCGGCATCACGGCGCGATGGCTGTGGGGCGTCTACCTCGTCCTCACCCTCACCTGCACCGCGGCCTACTACCTGGGGGGCATGACACCCTTCGACGCCGTCAACTACGCCTTCTCCACCGTGTCGACGGGAGGCTTCGCCACCCATCAGGCGAGCTTTGCCTACTTCCACTCGCCGACACTGGAGGTCATCGCCGGCGTCTTCATGTTTCTCAGCGGTGTCAACTTCACCCTCCTCTACCTCCTCATCATCAAGGGGGGGCTCAAGCGGGTGTGGCGCGACAGCGAACTGCGCTGCTATGTCACCCTCCTCGTCCTCTGCATCGCAGCCATCACCGCCACCCTCGTCGTCTACGACCACTACCCCTGGCCCGAGGCCCTGCGCCACAGCTTCTTCAACGCCACCTCGCTACAGTCGAGCACGGGAATGACAAGCGCCGTCACCGCACAATGGCCCCCGCTGACGTGGATATTCCTCATCCTCCTCTCGGCTTTCGGCGGCTGCGCCGGCAGCACGGCCGGCGGCATCAAGTGCATCCGCCTGCTCACCAGTCTCAAGCTCTTTGCCGGCGAGTTCCGACGCCTCCTCCACCCCTCGGCGGTGCTGCCCCTGCGTCTCAACCAGACGCCCGTCACCGCCAATGTGTCGCACTCCGTCTTTGCCTTCCTCGTGGCCTACGTCGTCCTGATGTTCGGCGGCGCCCTCCTCTACCTCGTCATGGGATTTCCCCTGCTCGACGCCTTCAGCATGGCCATCTCCATGCTGAGCAACGCCGGGCCGGCCTTCGGACACTCCGTCGGCGCCCTCGACACATGGGCCTCGCTGCCCGACGCCGCCCTGTGGCTCTCGTCGTTCCTCATGCTGGCAGGACGTCTGGAGATATTCTCCCTCCTCCTCCCCTTCGTCCCCGCCTTCTGGCGCGACAACTAAGGACGAGCCCCCTCACCGCATCCCCTCACAGGGCGCGCCGCCCCTTCCGCACCGCCCCCACTCATCCGCTACTATGGCTACCACACAGTTTATCCTGGATTACCTCCGCGACCTCGCCGCCCACAACGACCGGCAGTGGTTTGCCGAACACCGCGCCGACTACGACACGGCACAGCAGGCCTTCCGCGCCATCGTCGGCGACATGAAGGAACGCATCGCCGCCTTCGACCCCGCCGTCGCCCCGGTGGAGGTCAAAGACACCCTCTACCGCATCTACCGCGACACCCGCTTCAGCCCCGACAAGGCACCCTACAAGCGACACCTGGGGAGCTATATCAACCCCCGCGGCAAGAAGTCGATGCACGGCGGATACTACCTGCACCTGCAGCCCGGCGACAACAGTTGTCTGGCCGTAGGCTCCTACTGCCTCACCCCGCAGGTGCTGCGCGCCCTGCGATGGAGCATCGTCAACGAGGCGGAGCGCTTCCACCGCATCGTCAGCGACAGCGCATTGGCCGACCTGCACGCCGTCATGGGCGAAGAACGCCTCAAGACCTGCCCCGCAGGGTTCCCGCGCGACTTCCGCTACCCCGACTACCTGCGACCGCGCATCTACGACCTCTTCGTGCCGCTGCCCGACGCCTTCTTCGCCGACAGCCGATGGCAGGAACGCGCCGCCGACGCCTTCCGCACCATGAAGCCCTTCATGGACTTTGTCAACGAGACCGTCGACGACTACCTATAAACCGGCGTCGACGCCCTCTGCGACGGCGGCGACGATAGTATTCCCCCACCTCTCCTCTTTATCTCCTACACCATGTTACGTCCCCTCCTCTCCCTCTTCCTCCTCCTCACCACCACCGCCTGCGAGCACCGCAACATCTACCAGGTGGTGAAAGACCTGGCCGAAGCCCCCGCCGACACCACGGGACTCGCCGACAAGACGATACAGACCAACGCCTTCTCCAGCGTCAGCATCAACGGCTTCGCCGACGTCACCGTACACCAGACCGCCAACGCCGACACCCGCGTACGCCTGCAGGCACCGCAGCAGGTGATGCAGCACCTCGAGGTGTCGACGGCCGACGACGAGCTCGTCATCTCCATCGACCGCCGCTACCGCATGCCGCAGGATGCCCTCATCGTCGTTGACCTCTACGCTCCCTTCCTCAACAAGATAGACCTCAACGGGGGAAAATGCCTCCGCCTGGGCACCCTGCGCCTCACCAGCCCCCTGACCATCGAGACCAACGGCATCGCCGCCATCACCGCCGACAGCGTGGTGGCGGGAGAGGTGGAGCTCAACATCAACGGCAGCGGCAGCGTCGACCTGAAACACGTGGAGAGCACACGCCTCAACGCCACCGCCAACGGACAGGCACGCCTCTTCCTCCACGGACTGAAGGTCAAGACGCTACACACCACCGTCAACGGAAGCGGCGACGTCACCGCCGACGGACGGGCCGACAGCGCACACCTCATCTTTGCGGGGAGCGGAAAAGCACACATCGACCAACTGCAATGCAACAAGAAAAAGGTCATCTGCAACGGCGAGATGCGCTGACAGCACCCCGCAACACGCCCCGCGGCGCACACCGCACGTAAAGAAAAAAAGCGCCTTTCCCTTGGCCGTTAGAAACCCATCGCGTAACTTTGCAAAATCTTCAGCATACGCTGAGACTGACAGAACATAACCATCACATTTAATTCACACCATTATGGCTTACGTAATTAGCGACGACTGCATTGCTTGCGGTACGTGTATCGACGAATGTCCCTCCGGTGCCATCTCCGAGGGCGAAAAGTACTCCATCGACCCCAGCGTTTGTGTCGACTGCGGCACCTGCGCCGATGTATGCCCCTCCGGCGCCATCTCCCCGGGTGAGTAAGGCACCGTCTTCGCACGAAAGGGCTTTCACACCCCCCTACGTGACACACGAAGCACACCATAAAGAGCCATCGCCCCGCGGGCGGTGGCTCCGTTTTTTCCCCCACACACAGAAACACAGAAACTACGACAGACAACGACACTATGACCGACAGAAACGCCGAACAACTGCTGCGCCACAAGCTCGACCTGCTGCTGCGCACCGGGAAACTACTCGTGGAGAGCGCCGCCGACACCAACCGCATCATGCGCAACATGAAACGCGTGGCCGCCTATCTGGGACTCCCCGAGGAACACCTACACATCTACGTCAACTACAACATCCTCATGGTCAACCTCAGCGACGCCGAGCACTCGTTCTCCAAATTCCAACGCTGCGAGAAACACGGCGTCAACATGACCACCCTCTCCCTCGTCAGCCGTCTGTCGTGGAAGGCCATACGCGAGGACTACTCCCTGGAACGCTACGAGGCGGAGCTCGAGGAGATTCGCTGCCGACCCCGCAACTACACGCCGTGGCAGGTGGCCATCGGCACCGGCCTCGCCTGCGGCGGCTTCTGCGTGCAGTTTGGCTGCGACTGGATGGCCTTCCTCTACGCCTCCATCGCCGCCGCCGTGGGAATGCGCCTGCGCGGCTTCCTCAACGCCTGCGGACTCAACCACTACATGAACATCGCCGCCGCCGCCTTCGTCGCCACCCTCCTGGCATGGGTCACCACCCTCCTCCCCGCCGCCTGGACAACGACGCCGCTGCACCCCCTGCTGGCCTGCGCCCTCTTCATCGTGCCCGGCGTGCCCCTCATCAACTTCGTCGACGATATGCTCGACAACTACATACAGGTAGGACTCGTACGCGCCATCAACACCGTACTGTCCATCGCCGCCATGTCCTTCGGCATCGCCTTCTTCCTCAAGATATCGGGCTTCGACCTGGAGCTCTTTAAGACCATCCCCATAACCCCCCACCACGCCTACTGGGAGTATGCCGTCGCCGCCGCCATATCGGCCATGGGTTTCTCCATGATATTCAACATCCCGCGACGCCTGCTGTGGGTAGTGGCCATAGGCGGCATCATCGCCGTCTGCACACGCAACTTCGTCAACCTGGGCCCCAGCAACGGCAACATAGGCCTCGACATGGGACTGGCCATCGGCTCACTCGCCGGCTCCGCCCTGGTGAGCCTCCTCGCCGTGAGGGTGGTACACTGGACACACGTCCCCAACCACGTCCTGAGCATCCCCAGCGTCATCCCCATGATTCCCGGCGTCTTGATGTATCGCGCCCTCATCGGCGTCATCGAGATGGACGGCGCCGTCGACGAGGTGACCTACGCCATGAAGTTCGGCACCAACTCGGCACTCACCCTCCTCTGCATCACCCTGGGCGTGGCCATCCCCAACATCTTCGCCCGACGATGGGTGGCCCCCGACCGACAACGCCTCCTGAAGAGCCTCATCGAACAACGACGCGAGCGCGGAGGATTCGTCGACCTCGCCACCATCCACAGCACGGAGAAAACCGACGGTAAGCAGGCATAAGGACACCTCCACCTGTAGGGAGGACTCCTTTATATATAAACAACGCCTCTATCCACAGCGGACGCCACGCCGCCGACAGCGGCGAGGCGTCCGCCGAACAGGCGACGATACCGCCACGCCTTCACCCTCTAACACTCCCTCTATGTCTTCCTCCCCCGTACGCCCCAACAGTCCCCGGGCCTGGTGCCTCGCCGCCCGCCCCAAGACGCTCACCGCCGCCCTCATCCCCGTGGTGACGGCGTCGGCGCTGGCCGCCGCCAACGGGCACTTCCGCGCCGTGCCGGCGCTGCTGTGCCTCCTCTTCGCCGCACTGATGCAGGTGGCGGCCAACTTCATCAACGACCTCTTCGACTACCTGCGCGGCACCGACGGCGAAGACCGCCTGGGACCGGAGCGCGCCTGCGCACAGGGGTGGATAACACCGCACGCCATGCGCCGCGGCATCGCCGTCGTCATCCTGCCGGCAGCCCTCGCGGGCCTCGCCCTGCTCCCCTACGGCGGCATCGGACTCCTGGGCATCGGCGCGGCGTGCGTCGTCTTCGCCTTCCTCTACACCACCCTGCTGAGCTACTGCGGACTGGGCGACGTACTGGTGTGGGGATTCTTCGGCCTCGTCCCCGTGGCAGGCACCTACTACGTGCAGGCCGGGGCCCTCAGCCCCGAGGTGGGATGGCTCGCCGCCACCGCCGCCCTCGCCGCCGACACCCTCCTCGTCCTCAACAACTACCGCGACCGCGACACCGACCGCCGCAGCGGCAAGCGCACCCTCATCGTCGTCCTGGGAGAGCGCTTCGGCAGCGCCTTCTACCTCCTGCAGGGCATCGGCGCCTACCTCTGCGCCGCCGCCCTCGCCCTCTACGGACACCCTTGGACGCCCCTCGTCACCGCCCCCTACCTCGTCCTGCACCTCGGCACGTGGCACACCATGGTCACCCTCCACCACGGACGCGCCCTCAACCGCGTCCTGGGACTCACCTCGCGCAATATGCTGGTGCTCGCCCTCCTCGTCAGCATCGCCCTCCTCCTCCCCTGAGCGGCGAAGCACCACCACCGACGACGACGACGCAAGACATCAACGCCGCGCCACCGCCTCCCCCGAGAGGCGAAGTACCACCACCGACGACGACGCCTCGTCACCCTCCCCCACTACCGCCGCGAAGGCCCCCGCCGGGCCCTTCGCGGCGCTTTTTTGTCATCATTTTTCCGACTCTTTCAGAATTATTTCCTGATTCCTAAGAACTTTCCATTTGCGTTTGGAACGTAAGGCGGCTTCTTCTTATTTTTGCCGCGTCAACTAACCCCTTTCCAAAGATCGGACGACAAAATCTACCGCAAGGTCATCTTTTTACTAACTCCATCCATCTCCGTCGTCCGATGCGCCTTGGCGTTCGTGAGAATGCTAAGGCGCATTCTGCGAAACAACTACATTCTCACCATAGGGGCGGGGCCGACATCGGCGTCGCCCTTCCTATTCACCTAAAACCCTAACACACGATGAAAGTGCATCACATTCTTTCAGCAGGGGCTCTCGCCGTCATTTCTACGGTAACTTCCTGGGCCTCAGTGCCTGACGGATGGGGGGGGGGTAACGCTATAGGTAGCATTTCCGACGCCCTCACCTTCACCTCCGGCAGTAGCGACGACACCAACGAGGCGTCGACCTACGTCGTTCCCACCGGATTGTATATCTTG
>CAZXFS010000014.1:0-57630 GCA_964640535.1 uncultured Prevotellamassilia sp.
CGACGACCTCATCAACGACCCGGAGACCTTCGGCCTCCTCTTCGAGACGCTCTGCCTCCGCGACCTCCGCATCTATGCCGACAGTTTGGGAGGGAGGGTCTATCACTACCGCGACAAGAACGGTCTGGAATGCGACGCCGTGGTACACCTGCGCAACGGGAGCTACGGACTGATAGAAATCAAGCTCGGCGGCGACACCGGTATCGCCGAGGGGGTGAAGACGCTCACCACCCTTGCCAACCGCATCGACACGACACGCATGAAAGCGCCGGCCTTCAAAGCCATCCTCACCGCCGTCGGCGGGTATGCCTACCGCCGACAAGACGGCATCTACATCCTCCCCATCGGGAGCCTCAAGGACTAACGACGCCCCGCCGTCCTCTCCGCGAAGAGAGCGGCGGGGCCTTCTTTTGTGAAATGTTGACGGCCGGAGAGATAAAACCGTCCACTATCAAAGGACGAAGGACAAAAGACAAAGGACAAAGGACGAAGGACGAAGAGCGAAAGACAATGGGCAAGGGCGAGCGGTCAACAACGCTCTATCGCTCATATTTTCGCCGCCGCGGCAATACGCATCAGCAGGAAAAGCGTACTTTTGCAGTATGTCTTTCAGTAAAACATCCCACCCCCTTATCATCGCCGACAACCAGGCACTGACGCAGGCCGGCTTCCTCCACCTCGTCGGAAACGCGCCGCACCACTGCGCCGCCGATATCCACCGGCTCACCGCCCTCCTGCAGCAGATGCCCACCGCCGGCATTCTCCTCGACTACGCCCTCTTCGACCTGAAGAGCCCCGAGCACCTCCTCATCGTGGCCCACCGCTTCCCCGAGGCCACATGGCTCCTCGTCTCCGACGACTACGGCAGCGACCTGCTGCGCCTGCTGTCGGGCGAGCGTCGCGTAGGCTTCCTCCCCAAGGACAGCGCCGGCGACGAGGTGCGACGCGCCCTCGACGAACTGGCAGAAGGGCGACGCTATGTCGCCGAGAGCATCCGCGAGCGCCTCGCCACCGGGACGCCGCACAGCGGCGACAGTCCGCTGACCGCCACGGAGCAGGAGGTGGTGCGCCTGCTGGCACGCGGCCTCAGTGCCCGCGAGATTGCCGAGCAGCGACACTCCAGCATCCACACCATCATCACACACAAGAAGAACATCTTCCGAAAACTGGAGGTCAACACCGTCTACGAAGTGACACGCTACGCCCTGCGCGCCGGTCTGGCCGACCCCGTGGAATACTTCATCTAAGGGCGGCGGCACGGCGGAGCACGATATCCCTTAGGACGTTATCTGTGAGGAGAAAAGCGAATTAACGCCCTCGCCATCTTCTTACTTTCAAAAATAATATCTACCTTTGCTCTTCGAAAAAGACATCACCGTCTGTCGGACAGGGCTCTCCGCCCTGCTGCAGGGCCCCGCCATAGGGCCGAAAAAGACGGCAGTCACAGTATCAGCCATCGTATCCTCCCCACAATGAACCTCCACAAGAGCCACACCGGCATGTTGACGCGCACCGTCGAAGCCCTCTCCGACCCGTCGACCCTCAAAGGCCTCTCCCACCGTCGCCGCCCGGGCGATCCCCTGCCCTCGGCACCGCTGCTGGAAGAGATGATAGCCTTGTGCCGCGCCGTGCTCTTCCCGGGCTACTACGGGACGGCGCCGCTGCATCCCGACACGGTGAAATATCACATCGGCATCGCCATCGAGCGCCTCTTCACCCTCCTGACGGGACAGATAGAGGCCGGGCTGTGCTTCGCCGCCAACCCCGACATCGACAGTCAGGGCAGCGACTGCCACGTCCACGCCTCGGAGCAAGCCGCCCTCTTCATCACGCGCCTGCCGGAGATACGCCGCACGCTGGCCACCGACGTCGAAGCCGCCTACCTCGGCGACCCCGCCGCACAGAGCTACGGCGAAGTCATCAGCTGCTACCCCGCCATCAAAGCCCTCACCTGCTACCGCGTGGCCCACGAGCTCCACCGCATGGGCGTGCCCCTCATCCCCCGCATCATCACCGAGATGGCACACAGCGAGACGGGCATCGACATCCACCCCGGAGCACATATCGGCAGCAGCTTCACCATCGACCACGGCACAGGCGTCGTCATCGGCGCCACCTGCATCATCGGCGACCATGTGAAGCTCTACCAAGGTGTCACCCTCGGCGCCAAGAGCTTTCCCCTCGACGCCGACGGCAACCCCATCAAGAACAACCCGCGGCATCCCATCATCGGCAACGACGTCATCATCTACTCCAACGCCACCATCCTGGGGCGCGTCACCATAGGCAACGGCGCCGTCATCGGCGCCAACGTGTGGCTCTCGCGCGACGTCAAAGACGGAGAACGCGTCGTCAAAGACGACAGCAACCACAGCACCGACGACTAACAAGACAACGACGCCCCGACAGCGGAGCAACACCTTATTATATAAGTACACCTCTTTTTTATTCTCTAAGTACATTCACACACTCCCTTATTCCTTCTCTCTGCAAGAATAAGGACTTTCACTTGCCTCGCGCAAGAAAACGACAGACCTCATCATATGGAAGAATTCGAACTCATTGCCAAGACCTTTCAAGGACTCGAGGAAGTGTTGGCACAAGAGCTGACAGAACTCGGCGCCAACAACGTAGAAATAGGCCGACGCATGGTGTCATTCACCGGCGACAAGGAAATGATGTACCGCGCCAACTTCTGCCTGCGCACCGCCGTACGCATCCTCAAGCCCATCAAGCACTTCAATGCCGCAGATGCCGATGAGGTCTATGCCGCCGTGCGCGCCATCGACTGGAGCCGATACCTCGACGTCAACACCACCTTCGCCGTCGATTCCGTGGTCTACTCGCAGGAGTTCCGCCACTCCAAGTTTGTGGCCTACAAGGTGAAAGACGCCATCGTCGACTACTTCCGCGACACCACCGGCCAACGCCCCAACATCCGCATCACCAACCCCGACATCAAGCTCAATATGCACATCGCCGAAGACCGCTGCACCCTCTCGCTCGACTCTTCCGGCGAGAGCCTCCACCTGCGCGGCTACCGCGTGGCCACCGTCGAGGCGCCCATCAACGAGGTGCTCGCCGCCGGCCTCATCAAGCTCACGGGGTGGAAGGCCGACAGCGACTTCGTCGACCCCTTCTGCGGCTCCGGCACCCTCCTCATCGAGGCCGCCCTCATGGCCCGCAACATCTACCCCGGCGTCTTCCGCAAGGCCTACGGTTTTGAGAAGTGGAAGGACTTCGACCGCGACCTCCTCGACCGCATCTACAACGACGACTCACAGGAGCGCACCTTCGACCACCACCTCTACGGCTACGACATCAACATCCCCGCCGTCGACGCCGCCATCGCCAACGCCAAGAGCGCCGGCGTGGCCGACATCGTCACCATCGAGCAGCGCGACTTCAAGAAGTTCGTCAAGCCCGACGCCCCCGCCCTCCTCGTCACCAACCCGCCCTACGGCGAGCGCATCACCTCGCCCGACCTCCTCGGGCTCTACCGCAGCATCGGCGAGCGCCTCAAGCACGAGTTCTCCGGCGGCGAGGCCTGGATCATCAGCTACCGCGAGGAGTGCTTCGACGAAATCGGCCTCAAGCCCAGCATCAAGATACCCCTCTACAACGGCTCGCTCGACTGCGAGTTCCGCAAATACCAGCTCTTCGACGGCCGCCTCAACGACTTCCGCGCCGCCGGCGGCCATGTCAAGACCGACGAGGAGCGCCGACGCATGAGCGAGAAGCGACGCTTCAAGAAGAACCGCGGCGACTTCAACGGGCGCTACGCCAACCGCGAGGACGACGACACCGAAAGCTTCGGCGACGACTTCGACAGCGCCGGATATGCCATCCTGCGCGACAAGCACCGCGAGTTTGAACGCACCTTCGGGCGCCGACAGCGCGACACACAGGGCGAACGCCCCCAGCGCCGCGAAGGAGAGCGCCGCAAGCGCACCGACGGCAGCCGACGACCCTTCGGCGACCGACGCCCCGGCGAGCACCACGGCAAGCCCCGCAAGGACTGAGGCCGACAGCGCGCCACACCTATTCGTATAGAGGCCGAATCTATTTGCGTAGGAGTCAACCCTCTTTATATAGGAGTCGACGACCGTCGCGCCGCCCGCCGACACATTCTTATTGCCGGCCTCTACACCTCTCTCAGCGACATCCCCTCCCTCGCCGGGAGGTTCCCCTGATACGTCCGCCGCAGCACCCCTTCCCCGGGGCCCTGCGGCGGACGTCGCGCGTGATAGGAGGATTCCGCCTCCGCCGCCGTCATGCCACAAACGTGTTACTTTTCTTCCTCCACCCCACATTTTTTTGGGAAAACATTTGGTGCATTACTATTTAACCCGTAATTTTGGCCGGAATATCCCCCACCGGAAGGATACCTCCCACAGGCATTCTTCCTCCACAGAACATTCTTTTTTTATTTAATTTACCAACCTCATGAAAAAGTTACGTTACCTTTTCACCGGTGCCCTCGCCTTCTTGGGCCTGAGCACCACATGGGCGGAGACGGACAAGCAGTATGAGACCGGCGACCAAGTCACCGATATTGCTAAAGTCGCCGCCGACGGGACTCCGGTATTGCTCATGAGCGCTATGACCAATGCGTCTCACTGCAGCCCGGGGCTCTATCTGTCTCCCGAAGGATTTACCGAGTCGGTAGCCTCCACCGGTCTCTACAAGTTTGAGGCCACCGGCAACACTGTTGACGGCTCCCCCACCTACTACCTCTACAGTGTCAGCGAAGGCAAATACATCCGCACCGAAGTATTCAACACCGGTATTACTGGTGCCACCGGCGACGATACTTCCGACCTTCCTCCCTCGGACGCCGGAGGCCGCTACTACACCTATACATCCAGCACGTCCAACGCCTATGAATTCACGGCGTTGAACCCCGTTGAAGGGTCCAGCGACGTTCGTACGAAGGTAGACGGAGATGTTGACACAGAATCTTTCGTCTTCACGGAAAAGACGGCACAGCCTCTTGGCAGCTATGCCCACTTCGGTACCTACGGCGGCGGCATTCTGACCATCTACGCTGACTGCATCCAGTGGGACATCTTTGAAGCCAAGGAGCTCGTGGGCGCCGACAAGCTGGCCGCCTACCTCGACAGCAACTACCCCAACGGCGTAGAGAGCCTCTACGTCTCCGGCAGCAACCCCGGTAATGTACCCACCGACGTTTATCAGGCCCTCGTCAGCGCCTACACGGCCGCTCTCGACCTGTCGAACGCCAGCGGCACGACCGAGGCACAAGCTGAGGCCGCCATCGCCGCCCTCGACAAGGCCGCCGATGCCGCCGAAGCCGCCATCATCACGCTGCAGGACGGTAAGTACTACTTCTTCAACAGCTTCCAGTCGGGCAATCCCTACGTCTATGCCGACGCCTCCGGCCTCCATGGCTCCAGCAGCTATAAGGTGCCGACGGCAGAGACGGCTACCATCAGCGACGCCGCCTACATCTGGAAGGCCATCAGCACCGGCAACGGACAGTGGGCTTTCCTGAACATCGGCACGCAGAAGTATGCCGGCGAACAGGCCACCACCTCCGCGAAGGTGCCCACCTCCGACACCCCCGTGGCCTTCACGCTGACCTACAAGAGCAACCTCGCCGCCGGTCGCTTCAACATCCACAACAGCACGCTGTACTATCACATCGACGCCAGCATGAACATGGTACGTTGGAACGACGCTGACGCCGCCGGCGACCAGTTCGCCTTCACCGTCTGCGACGACGCCATCGCCACCGCCCTTGAGAGCCAGGCCGCTCAGAACAACCTCAACGAAGAGCTCGCCACGGCTATCGACAACGCCACCGCCCTCTACAACAAGGGCCGCATCAGCACCGCCACAGGCGCTACCGCCGACGACCTCTTCGACGAGCCGGGCCTTGTCACCAGCGTAGACAAGCTGAGCTCCAACGCTACCGAAGCCGGCGAAGGTTCTCTCGACAACCTCGTCGACGGCGACTTCTCCACCTACTTCCACTCCTGCTGGAGCGGCACGACGGTCGGCGGCGGCGAAGCCCCCAACGACTACCACTACATCCAGGCCGACCTGGGCCAGGCTGTCAGCAACATCGTCATCAAGTATTCCAAGCGTCACAACAACCAGACGAACTTCAACCCCACGAAGGTTCGCTTCTACGGTTCCAACGACGGCGAGAACTGGACTTATGGCGGCACCTTCCCCCTCACCTACGACTATGAAGCCACCCTCAGCGATACAGAGACGGCTTCCAACTTCATCGGTATCCGCGGCTTCGAGAACAGCGAGGCTTATCGCTACGTGCGCATTGCCGTGGTAGAGACGCAGCTGAACACCGGTAAGATTAACGGCTACCCCTACTTCTACCTCAGCGAGCTCCACTTCTACGGCAACGGTACCTACGACAAGGCCAACTCCGTCTTTGAGAACATCGACGCCGACGTAGCCTCCACCTTCAAGAGCGCTATCGACGCCGCCCTCGCCGAGCAGGCCGGTGGTAAGGCTACCGCCGAGACCATCGCCGCCCTCAAGGCCGCTACCGAGACCTTCGAAGCTCAGTATCCCGACGTCACCCTCCTGACGAGCGCCATCAGCGCCGCCAAGGCTACGAGCACCGGCTATCCCACCGGCGACGAACTGGGCTACTACTCCGCCGACGAGCAGCAGAACCTCGACAGCGTTATCGAAGCTGTTGAAGCTACTGTCACCGACAACATGACGCGCACCGCCATCAACGAAGGCATCGCCAAGCTCGACGCCGCCGTCGCCGCCTTCAAGGCCACCCTCATCCTCCCCGAAGCAGGTAAGATCTACGTGCTCCGCGGCATGACGACCGACGCCAACAACACGCGCGCCGTCGACGCCCCCATCTACTCCACCGGCAACGGCACCACGACTTATCTGAAGTCGCTCGCCACGACCGCTGCCGAATACGCCGACCTCGACCTCTCGTCGAACCTCAACTACCTGTGGCGCGTCACCGCCATAGGTAACGGTAAGATCACCCTCCAGAACGTAGGTACGGGCTACTATATGAACACCCAGAGCTCGCTCAACGGTGCCATCACGAACGTTCCCGAGCCCACCGAGCTCGGCATCCAGGGCATCAGCGTAGGTGGCGGCTTCAACCTCATCGTAGGTGACGGCCTCTATGTCAACTTCCAGGGCCAGGGCGTCAACATGGTAGCTTGGAGCTCCGCTTCCGGCGCCGACAACAGCTCTATCAAGTTTGAAGAGATGACGGACGAATATACGGGTGCTACCGCATGGCCCGTCACCGCCGGCAGAAAGCAGATCATCACCCTTCCGTTCGCCGTTACCGTTCCCGGTGAAGGCACCGCCTACACCGTACTGGGCCAGAAGGAGACCGACGGCGTCTTCACCCTCGAGCTGAAGACCATCGCCGACGGCACCAGCCTCCAGGCCGGTGAGCCCTTCCTCTTCGTTCCTGAAGACGGCGTATCCAGCATCACCCTCATCACCGATGCCAACAGCTTCGACGAAATCACCTATGCTACCGAAGGTCTCACCGCCGGTAACATCACGGGTGTCATCAGCGAAAGCACCGTAGAGGGCACAGCCAAGGCCATCCTGCGCAACGGCGCCGCCCTCGTTATCGGTAACGACACCGCCGAGAGCTTACGTGCCATCGACGCCAACACGGGTTACATCAACTATGCCGAGACCACCGAGACCGGCGACGCTCAGATTGTTCTCTCCGAGAGCATGACCACGGGCATTGCCAACGCTATCATCACCGATAGCAACGCCACGGTAGACGTTTACACCGTTGCCGGTGTACGCGTTCGCAGCAATGTGAAGGCTGCCGGCGCTGCCGGTAACCTGCCCGCAGGCCTCTACATCATCGGCGGCCAGAAGGTCATCGTGAAGTAAGACACGCCGACTCCCTCGTGAGTCCCCACGACTTTTAAACGAGTCATCATAAGCGAGAAGCGCCCCACCGCAGAAAAGCGGCGGGGCGCTCTCTTTTTTTATTCTTCTTTTCTCCGATTGTATAAAATAAATAAGTATTTTTGCGATGTTTTTTCATCCGTAGCCCCGGGGAGCCCCGCGCCGCTCGGCAAGGGCCGCCTCCGGCGCCGCTGCCGGGCACATCGCCGTCCCCTCGTCGCTACGCAACCGTTACCATTTATGAACACACTGATGAGAGCCGCCCTCCGTCCCCGCCTTCTCGGCGCCCTTGCCCTCGTGGCTCTATGCTTGAGCATCGTTGGATGCACCGACAACTCCGAATCCGGCGACTTCGCCATCAAGAGCGAACAGACCGTCACCGACTACCTCGGCGACAGGAGCCAGTTTACCAAAATCAGCGCCCTCTATCGCCGCGTCACGTTGGGTAACGACACGTTGGCCTCTCCGCTGTCGAGCGTACTCTCGGCACGCGGCAACTACACCGTCTTTGCCCCCAACAACGACGCCGTCGACGCCTACCTCGCCCAACTGGGCGTGAGCAGCATTGACGAGCTGAGCGACGACGAGGCCGCCCTCATCGCCCGCAACAGCATCATCGACAACGGCGACGACGACGCCTACGAGCAGGCCGACTTCCCCACCGACGGCGGCGCCTTTGCCATCTCCAACCTCAACGACCGCACGCTGACCTGCCGCCAGGACACCGTGGGCAACGACATCTTCTACGTCATCAACAGGACGTCGCGCATCGTCGGCGATGCCGTCACCTCGCTCTCCAACGGTGTGGTTCATGAGGTCAACGCCGTCATCGCCCCCGCCGCCGACAACCTGGCCTCGCGCATTGCCGCCGCCGACAACATGAAAGTGTTCTCGCAGCTCCTGACACTCACCACCTGGGCCGACTCGCTGACGGAGTACATCGACATGGATTATGAAAACGAGGGCTACAAGGAAGAGACCGACTACCGCCTGTCGTCGGAGACCACCCACGTCATCATCCGCAACACCCACCGCTATATCGGCTACACCGCGCTGGTGGAGACCGACGACGTCTATGCCAACGACTGGGGCATCGACGCCCACGTCGACGCCGACGGCCGTATCACCAACTGGGACGACGTCTTGTCGCAGCTGCAGAGCCACTGCGAGGCCGTCTACGGCACCGCCGCCCGCGGCGACTACAGCCACCCCGATAACGCCCTGAACCGCTTTGTGGCCTACCACCTGCTGTATGGCTCCCGCGCCTACAACGGCTTCGTGCGTCACCTCAACGAGTATAACTACAAATACGGCGACATCAAGTCGCCGCAGACCGCCAGCTGCCCCACCAACATCTGGGACTACTACACCACGATGGGCCAACACGCCGGCCTCGTCAAGATTATGCAGCTCGGCGATGCCGGTACGGGCACGGGCGAAGGCTGCTCCGCCGAAGACTATGCCGAGCACAAGATCTACATCAACCGCGTATCGGAATATGCCAACGGCCGCCACGACGACTACCACGAGACGGGCGTCAGAGACCCCGGCATCCTCCTGCTGGCCGACAACGGCGACAACGACAACAACGCCCGCAACGGCTACTACTTCCCCATTGCCAAGGTGCTCGTCTACGACGACGACATCCGCCGACTGATGAGCCAGGAGCGCATGCGTATCGACCTGGTGTCGATGCTCCCCGAGATGGCCTCCAACAACGACCGCGGCGCCGACTACCACCTCTATCCGACGGGCTACTTCGACAACATCACCAACGAGTCGGCGGACACGAAGATTACCTATGTATGCGACCGCAGCGGCGGCGGCTGGAACGACTACCAGGGCGATGAATACCTCTTCTGCGGCC
The DNA here is from genome assembly GCA_964640535.1 of uncultured Prevotellamassilia sp. GTDB lineage: Bacteria > Bacteroidota > Bacteroidia > Bacteroidales > Bacteroidaceae > Alloprevotella. The sequence goes on from CAZXFS010000014.1 coordinate 9,776, forward strand.
TCTACGACTTTATCCTGCGCCTGCCCCCCGTTCCCCGCACCGGAACCTACGAAATCCGTATGGGCGTCGGCATGAACCCCATGCGCGGTATGGCCCAGATATACTTCGGCAGTGACCCCCTTCGCCTGGCGCCCGCCGGCCTCCCCTATGACATGCGCCAATACGTGAGCAGCAGCAATACGGAGATACCCTGGGTGGAAGACACCAACGACGACGACACCAACGCCGAGAACGACAAGAATATGCGCAACAAGGGCTACCTGAAAGGCCCCAACTACTTCACCATCACCGACGGCAAGGCAGAGACCCCCGTCCGCAACCGCAGCGGAAGCGTCGCCTGCGTGCGCCGCATCATCACCACAGCGACGATGGACGCCGACAAGACCTACTACCTGCGCTTCAAGTCGGCCCTCAAGAAGCTCGACTCGCAGTTCTTCCTCGACTACTTCGAGTTCGTTCCGCAGAACATCTACAACGGTACCACGCCTGAAGACATCTGGTAAGGCCCTACCGCCTCCACGAGCAGCCTCCCCCTTCGCCCCGCGCCGAAGAGGGAGGCTGCTCTTTTTGCGGGAAAGCCCCCTCCCGCTGCCGCCCGCGGCGCCCGCCGCCGTGCCCCGCCGACGGCCCCTCGCCGCACCGTTTTCCCGGCCCCTGCACCCTACATTTCGCCCCCATTGCACCTCAACACCCCCTACGTCCTCAAAAACACGCCCTTCCCCCCACATTTATTCTAAAAAACAGGAAAAACAGCCGCGGCCATGTCAGCAGAAAAACGTACCTTTGTGAGGAAAATTATCAAGCTGACAAAGCATACATCCTATGGAAGAAATACAAGAGACAGCGGGCAATTATTCCGCCAGTAACATCCAAGTCCTCGAGGGCCTGGAAGCTGTGCGCAAGCGCCCCGCCATGTATATCGGCGACATCAGTGAGAAGGGCCTCCACCACCTTGTCTACGAAACGGTAGACAACTCCATCGACGAAGCCCTCGCCGGCTACTGTACCCATATCGAAGTGACCATCTGTGAGGACAACTCCATCATCGTGCAAGACAACGGCCGCGGCATCCCCGTCGACGAGCATCCCAAGGAGCACCGCTCCGCGCTGGAAGTCGTCATGACGGTGCTCCACGCCGGCGGTAAGTTCGACAAGGGGTCGTACAAGGTATCCGGCGGCCTCCACGGCGTCGGTGTGAGCTGCGTCAACGCCCTCTCCACGCACATGGTGTCGCAGGTGTTCCGCGACGGAAAGATCTATCAGCAGGAATATGCCAAAGGGCACCCCCTCTACCCCGTCAAGGTGGTAGGCACCACCGAGCAGCGCGGCACGCGCCAGCAGTTCTGGCCCGACGACACGATATTCACCACCACCGTCTATAAATACGACATCCTGGCCAACCGCATGCGCGAGCTGGCCTACCTCAACGCCGGCATCACCATCACCCTGACCGACCTGCGCAAGGACGAGGAAGGGCAGACACGCCAGGAAGTGTTCCACTCCGACGAAGGCCTCCGCGAATTTGTCCGCCACATCGACTCCTCGCGCACCCACCTCATCGACGACGTCATCTATATCAACACCGACAAGAGCGGCATCCCCATAGAGGTGGCCATCATGTACAACACGTCGTACAGCGAGAACCTCCACTCCTACGTCAACAACATCAACACCATCGAGGGCGGTACGCACCTCATCGGCTTCCGCCAGGCCATCACACGTGTGCTGAAGAAGTATGCCGAAGAGACCGCCGCCAAGCAAATCGAGAAGGCCAAGATAGAGATCACCGGCGAAGACTTCCGCGAAGGCCTCACCGCCGTCATCTCCGTGAAGGTGGCCGAGCCCCAGTTTGAAGGTCAGACGAAGACGAAGCTCGGCAACAGCGAAGTCACCGGCGCCGTCAACCAAGCCGTCGGGCAAGCCCTCACCAACTACCTCGAGGAGCACCCCAAGGAAGCCAAGCTCATCGTCGACAAGGTCATCCTGGCCGCCACCGCCCGCGTGGCCGCCCGCAAGGCCCGCGAGAGCGTGCAACGCAAGAGCCCCATGTCGGGCGGCGGCCTCCCCGGCAAGCTGGCCGACTGCTCGTCGAAAGACCCCGCCGAGTGCGAGCTCTTCCTCGTCGAGGGTGACTCGGCCGGCGGTTCCGCCAAGCAGGGCCGCAGCCGCGCCACACAGGCCATCCTTCCCCTGCGCGGTAAGATCCTCAACGTGGAGAAAGCCATGTGGCACAAAGCCTTCGAGAGCGACGAGGTCAACAACATCATCCAAGCCCTGGGCATCCGCTTCGGCGTCGACGACGACAGCAAGGTGGCCAACATCGAGAAGCTGCGCTACCACAAAGTCATCATCATGGCCGATGCCGATGTCGACGGTCAGCACATCGCCACCCTCATCATGACCCTCTTCTACCGCTACTTCCCGCAGGTCATCCGCGACGGCTACCTCTACATCGCCATGCCGCCGCTCTACCGCTGCAAGAAGGGAAAGGTGGAAGAATACTGCTACAACGACGCCGACCGCCAGCGCTTCATCCAGACCTACGGCGACGGCACCGAAAACGACATCCAGACGCAGCGCTACAAAGGTCTCGGCGAGATGAGCGCCCAGCAGCTCTGGGAAACCACCATGTGCCCCGACACGCGCCTCCTCAAGCAGGTGACCATCGAAAACGCCACCGAGGCCGACTACATCTTCTCCATGCTGATGGGCGACGATGTGGGCCCGCGCCGCGAGTTTATCGAGCGCAACGCCACCTATGCCAATATCGACGCCTAAGCGGCGCCCTACATACCCCCTACGGGGCGCGCCGCCGGCGACGCCTCCTCCCCACTGCGGGCCGTCTTCCCCCTCCGGAAGGCGGCCCGCTGCGCGTGAGAGCGGCGGGAACCGCGGCATCGGGGCCGACGGCGGCGGCCGGCGGCGACTCTTGGGGAGGAGAACCTGCCGGGAGTCATTTTTTTTGAAAAATATTTTGTAACGAACGGATTTTTAGGAAAAATCTTGACACAGGAAAAGGCATGGGAAGAAGTCCGAAACACCGTTTTTGCGGCGAAAATGAGATGAAATCTTAGAAAAAGGCGGGCTTTTCCGCCTTTTATTTTTGATAGATTAAGACTTCATCCTATCGTTTTTACTTTTATTCATATAGAAACGGCGGAAAAAATAAGTTTCCCGGCCACGGCGAATCCCCGCCAATTGTTAAGAAGTGTCACCGCCCGATGGAGAAAAGCGGGGCACACGCCGCGTCGCAACAAGTCCGGGACTCGGCGCAACAAGTCCCGGACTTGTTGAAACTTCTCCGGGACTTGTTGAAATTTTCCCCGGACTTATTCCAGCGCGCGGCAGCGCCGTTTTCACCCCGATAGTGACAGTATGTGTCAAAAGCGAAACTCTTTTTAACGCGCCAAAGCTCTCGTGGCGGCAGCGGCCGGAGACGGAGGCCGGGGCGGTGGATTTTTTGCGATTCTCGCGGCCTTCGCGCACCGTTTTTGGCCCCGCTCGCTTCACGATAAGCACGATAAATGCGGCGCACGGCGAGGCCTTTTCCACCGCCGAGGGCGGAACGTCTTCCGCTCTTGCTCCTCAGAGGGAGCGTCCGGCCATGAAGCGGAAAAGCCGTCTCTCCGGCTTTCGAGAGGGAGGACAGGGCGGCCGGGGTTTCACCCAAAGTTCCTCTCCGGCCCCACCGCGCCCGGACTCCCCCGACGCCCCCCACCGAATGCCGTTCTTCCTCCTCCGGGAGGCCCCTGCAACGGCCCCCTCGCCCCCGCCGCAAGAGGGAGCGGCGAGGCAGCAATAACGGGGCGCCGCCCCACCTATCCCCTACCGTCGGAAGCGCCTCCTATTCTACTGTTTTTCAGTAAAATCTACCTATCTTTCAAAATAAATCAGGAGGAAATAAAAATTTTAATCCTGCAAAGTGGGGAATTGTGGGGGAAAATCTGTAATTTTGGAAATTCTTTCGAAAGAGGCGCAGACGACGGCCAGCCATGGTACGACGCCGCCCCCACGAAGCCTTATCCACCCCCTCCCCAACACCGCCCATGAGGTTCTCCGGCATCATCACCGCCAAGCTCGATGCGAAAGGACGCGTATACTTTCCCTCGGCCTTCCGTCGGCAGCTCCCCGCTGCCGACAGCGACCTCATGATACGCCGCGACGTCTACCAGCCGTGCCTCGTGGTCTACCCCCGGACGGTATGGGAGAGCGAGGTGGACCGCCTCGGCCAACGCCTCAACCGGTGGAACCCGCGCGAGGCTATGCTCCTCCGCCGCTTCATGGCCGGCGCCGACCTCCTGACACTCGACGACGACGGGCGCTTCTTGCTCCCCAAACGCCGCCTCGAAGAAGTCGACATTGCCCGCGAAGTGGCCTTCGTCGGCGTCGGCGACCGCGTGGAACTGTGGAACGTGGAGGCGGCAAACGCCCTGGCGAAGCCCGACGACGAACTGGCCGCCCTCATGGAGACCACTCTGGGCGCCCCCGGCGGCGAAGCGCTCCTCTGAGGCGCCGCCGCGACATGCGGCACAGGGCCGCACCCACCGACGCTGCACCAACAGTCGACGCCACCACACCGACAACCGGTGCACCGAAAGAATCCCCACAGAAAGTAATCCCCCCTCTCTCTGCCCGCCGATGCCCCGCGGCACCGCGGCGCCCCAACGACAGTAACCCCACTATGGAAATAACGACGGCACCCACCTATCACGTCCCGGTATTGCTCCATCAGAGCGTGGACGGTCTCGACATACGCCCCGACGGCGTCTACATCGACGTCACCTTCGGCGGCGGCGGCCACAGCCGCGAGATACTCTCGCGCCTGGGCGACGACGGACGCCTCTACAGCTTCGACCAGGACGCCGATGCCGAGGGCAACATCCCCGAGGGCGACGAGCGCTTCACCTTTGTGCGCAGCAACTTCCGCTACCTCCTCAACTGGGTGCGCTACTACGGCCTGACGACCGTCGACGGGATACTGGCCGACCTCGGCGTCTCGAGCCACCACTTCGACGACGAGACACGCGGCTTCTCCTTCCGCTTCGACGCCCCGCTGGATATGCGCATGAACGGGCGCGCCGGACGCAACGCCGCCGACATCGTCAACAGCTACGACGAGGCACAGTTGGCCGCCCTCTTCCGCCTCTACGGGGAACTGAAGAACGGACGACAGCTGGCCGCCGCCATCGTCCGCAGCCGACAGCAGGGGGAACTGCATACCGTGGAACAGCTCGTCGACGCCGTGCGCCCGCTCATGGGCCGCGACCGCACGAAGAAAGACCTGGCCAAGGTGTTTCAGGCCCTGCGCATAGAGGTCAACCACGAGATGGACGCCCTCCGCGAGATGCTCAGCGCCGCCATGCGCGTCTTGCGCCCCGGAGGCCGCCTGGTGGTGCTCACCTACCACTCCCTGGAAGACCGCATGGTGAAGAACTTCATGCGCAGCGGCAACGTCGAGGGGGAAGTGGTGCAGGACTTCTTCGGCAACCGCCTGAGCCCCATGCGCCCCCTCTCCAACAAGGTCATCCTGCCCGATGCCGACGAGCAGGAACGCAACCCCCGCAGCCGCAGCGCCAAACTGAGAATCGCCGAAAAGGTGGAGCTCCCCACACCGGAGCATTGAGCGCGCCTCCGCCGGAGCGTTGAATGCAGCACGCGCGGCAGGCCGAAGCGGCCTTTTCCCTCCTTCCTAAAAAAATACCCCCGCATATGTCTACCCCCCGTTCCTCCCATCCCTCCTCAGACACCCCGCCGACCGACGAGAGCTCCTCGCTCGACATGCTCCTGAGCCGTGCCGAGAGCGAAGCGCCGACCGACGACGACCCCGCCGCCGACACCGACACCGCCGCCCGCCCCCGGAAGGCACGCCGCCAGAAGGCCGCCACCAAGACGCAGCCGAAGAAGGACGACAAAGCGGAGAAGCAGAGCCTGCTGAAGCAACTGACGAGCCTGGACGACGAGGACGACGACACGCCGCTGACACTCCGCAGCATCCTCGGCGGCGACATCCTGGGACACCGCGCCTTCCGCCGACAGTTGTTGTATATCGCCATGCTCTGCGCCATGGCCATCGTCTACGTAGCCAACCGCTACGCCTGCCAGCGCGAGACCATCCGCCGCGAAGAGCTCGCCAACCGCCTCGCCGACCGCAAGTTTAAGGCACTGACCATCGCCGCCGAACTGACGGAGTTCTCCATGAGCACCAACATCCTCGAGAACCTGCCCGACACGACACTGCAAACGCCGGTACAGCCGGGCTACAACCTGTACATCAACGAGTCGCAAGAGGAAACGGAGGAGAGCAACGACCTTCTCGACGACACCTCGTCCGACAGCGTCCGCTGAAGCCTTTCACCCCCTCCCCCTTTTCCCTCACCCTTTAAGCGCCACGGCGCCACCTGCTTATGAACTTTCAGTACAAGAAAATCATGGGCCGCTATGTCTTCGTAGCCTCCCTGCTGGCGTTGTTGGGCATCATCGCCTTCGGCAAAGCCTTCTACACCTGTGCCATCAACCCCGAGCCGTGGGTCAAGATGGACAGCCTGCTGGTGAAGAACGGACGACCGCTGCCCGCCAAGCGCGGCAACATCCTGTCGGCCGACGGGAAGGTATTGGCCTCCTCGCTGCCGGAATATCAGATTTTTGTAGACTTCATGAGTTCCGAGCGCGACTCGACACAGCGCGTCAAAGACCAGGAACGCCGCGACAAGCTCCTCACCGACTCCATCCTCGACCCGGCCTGCGAGGGGATGCACCGCATCTTCCCCGATATCGACCCCGCGAAGCTCAAGGAACACCTGCGCGAGGGGCGCAAGGCGAAGAGCCGCTACTGGCCGGTCTATGTCGACAAGGTGACGAAGCTCGCCCTGCGCCCCGGCAAGAACCGACAGATCACCTACATCGACTATAGCGAGGTGCGCGAGCTGCCCTTCTTCAACGTGCGCTCCAGCGTCAACTACCTCAAGGTAGACCTGCGCAAACGCCCCTACGGCAACCTGGCCGTCCGCACCGTCGGCGACTACAAAGACACGGCGCGCTACGGCCTCGAACTGACCTTCGACTCCATCCTGGCAGGAAAGCCCGGCACCTTCCACTACCAGAAGGTGATGAACCGCAAACTGCCCGTCATCGACCGCCCCGCCGACGACGGATGCGACGTGGTGACAACCATCGACGTAAACATGCAGGAAATCGTGGAGCAGGCCCTCGGCGACAAGCTGCGGGAGATCAACGCCAAGTCGGGCGTGTGCATCCTCATGGAGACCGCCACGGGCGACATCAAAGCGATGAGCAGCCTCTCGCGCCACGCCGACGGCACCTATGCCGAAGACCGCGCCCTGGCCGTCACCGACCTCTACGAACCGGGGTCGGTGTTTAAGCCGCAGTCGTTTCTCGTGGCCTTCGACGACAACATGATCAAGATGACCGACGCCGTCAACGTGGGCGGCGGCATCTATAAGTTCGGCAACCGCTCCATGAAAGACCACAACTGGCGCTCCGGCGGCTACGGCACGCTCACCGTGCCGCAAATCATCGGCAACTCGTCCAACGTCGGCGTCAGCGTACTCATCAACGAGCACTACCACAACAACCCGCGACAGTTCGTCGACGGCCTCTACCGCATCGGGTCGGCGGAAGACTTGCACATTCCCCTGCCGGGCTATGAGAAACCGCGCATCCGCCGACCGGGAGAAAAGCCGTATTGGTCGGGAACCACCCTGCCTTGGATGAGCATCGGCTACGAGACGCAGATAACGCCCATCAACACCCTCAACTTCTACAACGGCATCGCCAACAACGGGAAGATGCTCCGCCCCCGCCTCGTCAAGGCCATCATGCGCAACGGAGAGGTGGTGAAGGAATACCCCGTCATCGTCCTGCGCGAACACATGGCCAAGCCCGAAGCCATCCGCAACATACAGGAATGCCTGGAGTATGTCACCACACGCGGCGTGGGCAAGGCGGCCAACTCGCGCCGCTTCCCCGTCGCCGGCAAGACGGGAACGGCGCAAATATGGACCGGCGGCGGAAAAACCTCGGAATATTTTATTACTTTTGCCGGCTATTTCCCCGCCAACCACCCGAAATACTCCTGCATCGTCTGCATCCGCAAACCGGCGCCGGCCTCCGGCGGCGGCATGTGCGGCCCGGTGTTTAAGCGCGTGGCGGAATCGGTCATGGCCCACAACCACCTCAGCGACTACTCGACAGCGTGCGACACACTCCACGCCGCACGCGAACTCATCGTCAGCGGCAACGTCGCCGCCACGACGCGCCTGTTCCACCATCTCAACGTGGACACCGCCACACCCCTTGCCAACAGTCACCACGCCGTATGGGGCGCCATGGACTACGTCGGCGGAAAGGCGGCAGCACGTCAGGACGACGAGAGCCGCCAACACGTGCCCGACGTCAAGGGCTACGGGCTACGCGACGCCGTCTACCGCCTCGAGAGCCTCGGACTGCGCGTCAAGACGCACGGCATAGGCCGCGTCACGGCGCAGAGCCTCGCCGCCGGACACGCCATACGACGCGGAGAGGTCATCACGCTGACCCTCGCCACGCCGTCACGCGACAAGCGCCCGACACCGACGCGCCCCGCCGCAGCGGCAGCGATAGCGGCAACGGTAACGACAACACCCACCGACACCTCGCAGACAGGGGCACGCCGCTAAGGGACGTCCCGCCGCACGAGACATCGTCAGAAATCCTCCCCCAAGAATATGCAACGACGGTCGCAACGACCACCTATATTATATATTACATCCTATGCTACTCTCGACACTTCTCTCCGCCGTCAGCGTCATTGAGACGCAGGGCCCGCTCGACATAGATATCTCCGGCATACAAATCGACTCGCGCCGCGTAGAGCCGGGCCACCTCTTCATCGCCGTCAAAGGGACACAGGCCGACGGCCATGCCTTCATCCCCAAAGCCCTCGAGGGCGGCGCCGTCGCCATCGTACAGAGCGACGCCCTGCCGGCAACGCCGCAGGAAGGCGTCACCTATGTGCGCGTCGCCGACACGGAAGGCGCCGTAGGGCCCCTCGCCACGCATTACTACGGCGACCCCAGCCGCCACCTGACGCTCGTCGGCGTCACCGGCACCAACGGAAAGACGACCATCGCCACCCTCCTCTACCACCTGTTCCGCCATCTGGGGTTCCGCTGCGGCCTGTGCTCCACCGTGTGCAACCAAATCGACGGCCGCGCCCTCCCCACGGAGCACACCACGCCCGACGCCGTCACCCTCAACAGTCTGCTGGCACAGATGGTCGACGCCGGCTGCCAATATGCCTTCATGGAATGCAGCTCCCACGCCATCCAGCAACGACGCATCGGCGGCCTCCACTTCGCCGGCGGCATCTTCACCAATCTGACGCGCGACCACCTGGACTATCATAAGACCTTCGAGAACTACCGCGACGCCAAGAAGGCCTTCTTCGACGGCCTCGACGCCGACGCCTTTGCCATCACCAACGCCGACGACAAGAACGGCGCCGTCATGGTGCAGAACACCGCCGCCACCGTCAAGACCTACTCCACACGTACCGCCGCCGACTATAAGGGCCGCATCATCGAAGAAAGCATCGAGGGCATGCTCCTCGACATCGACGGCCGCGAGGCCAGCGTGCGCTTTGTGGGACGCTTCAACGTGTCGAACCTCCTCGCCGTCTACGGCGCCGCCCTCATGCTGGGGCGCACGCCCGACGAGGTGCTCCGCGTGATGACCCTCCTCCACCCCGTCAACGGACGCTTCGAGGCCATCCATTCCCCCAAGGGCTACAGCGCCGTCATCGACTACGCCCACACCCCCGACGCCCTGGCCAACGTGCTCACCGCCATCCACGACATTCTACGCGGCAAGGGACACATCATCACCGTCTGCGGCGCGGGCGGAAACCGCGACAAGGGGAAGCGCCCCCTCATGGCCCGGGAAGCCGCCAACCGCAGCGACCGCGTCATCATCACCAGCGACAACCCGCGCTTTGAGGAGCCGCAAGACATCATCAACGATATGCTCGCCGGCCTCGACGACACGCAGAAAGCCCACGTCGTCAGCATAGCAGACCGCCGCGAGGCTATCCGCGCCGCCGCCATGATGGCGGTACCGGGCGACGTCATCCTCGTCGCCGGCAAGGGACACGAGCCCTATCAGGACGTCAAGGGTGTCAAGCACCACTTCGACGACCACGAGGAGGTGCGCGCCGCCTTCGGCATCGAATAGGCATCCCCCTCTCCTCCCCTCACAAAAAATCCTCATTGCTCTTGTAGCCGCTCCTCAACGACATGCTCTACTATCTCTTCCGCTTTCTGGAACAATTTGGCATCCCCGGTTCCAACCTCTGGTCTTACATCTCCTTCCGCGCCCTTCTGGCCCTCATGCTGGCCCTGATTATCTCGGCCTGGTTCGGCGAATACTTCATCAAGTGGATGAAGCGCCACAACATCAGCGAGGTGCAGCGCGACGCCTCTATCGACCCCTTCGGCGTGCAGAAGCTCAACGTGCCCTCCATGGGAGGCATCATCATCATCGTCTCCGTCCTCGTGCCCTGCCTCCTGCTGGGACGTCTGCGCAATATCTACATGATCCTCATGCTCGTCACGACGGTATGGTTCGGCCTGCTGGGCTTTCTCGACGACTATATCAAGAACTTCAAGAAAAACAAGGACGGGCTCCCCGGCAAGTTCAAGATCCTCGGGCAAGTCGTTCTGGGCCTCATCGTCGGCCTCGTGCTCTACCTGAGCCCCGACGCCGTCATCCGCGAGAACGTGGAGATGCAACGTCAGGGCGACACCATGGAAGTGGTGCATAAGAGCGAGGCCGTCAAGTCGACGAAGACGACGATACCCTTTGTCAAGAATAACAACCTGGACTACACCGAACTGATGTCCTTCTGCGGCCGTCATAAGGAGACGGCGGGATGGATACTCTTCGTCGTCGTCACCATCTTTGTCATCACCGCCGTGAGCAACGGCGCCAACCTCAACGACGGTATGGACGGCATGGCGGCGGGCAACTCCGCCATCATCTGCGTGGCGCTGGGCATCCTGGCCTACGTATCGAGCCACATAGAATATGCCAGCTACCTCAACATCATGTATGTGCCGGGGTCGCAAGAGCTCGTCATCTTCATCTCCGCCATGGTGGGGGCGCTGATAGGTTTCCTCTGGTATAATGCCTATCCCGCCCAGATCTTTATGGGCGACACGGGTTCGCTGACCATCGGCGGCGTCATCGCCGTCCTGGCCATCATCATTCATAAAGAGCTCCTCATCCCCCTGCTCTGCGGCGTCTTCCTCGTGGAGAGCCTCAGCGTCATCCTGCAGGTGGAATACTTCAAGTGGGGAAAGCGCCGCGGACGCCGTCAGCGCCTCTTCAAGCGCTCGCCCATCCACGACAACTTCCGCGTGCTGCCGACGCAGCTCGACCCCACCTGTTCCTACGTTTTCAAGAACTGGCCCCACGGCGCTTGGCATGAGTCGAAGATCACCGTTCGCTTCTGGATAACGACTATCCTCCTTGCCGCCGCCACCATCATCACCCTGAAGATAAGATAATGAAAGTAGCTGTTTTGGGCGCCGCCGAGAGCGGCGTAGGGGCCGCCATCCTGGCGCGCCATCAAGGTTTTGACGTCTTCGTCTCCGACATGGGGACCATCCGCGACCGTTACAAGCAGGAGCTCACCGAGCGCGGCCTGCCGTGGGAGGAGGGGGGCCATACGGCCGAACGCATCCTCGACGCCGACACCATCATCAAGAGTCCCGGCATCCCCGAGGAGGCTCCCCTCGTCGTAGAGGCACGCCGCCGCGGCATCGAAGTCATCAGCGAGATAGAGTGGGCCGGACGCTACACCGACGCCCGCATGATAGGCATCACGGGAAGCAACGGGAAGACAACGACCACCTCTCTCATCTATCACCTGCTGAAAAAGGCCGGCCTCGACGTGGGACTGGCCGGCAACATCGGCTTCAGTCTGGCCCGCCAGGTGGCCGAGGCGCCCCACGACACCTATGTCATCGAACTGTCGTCGTTTCAGCTCGACGGGATGTTCGACTTCCGCACCCATATTGCCGTACTCCTCAATATCACCCCCGACCACCTCGACCGCTACGGCTTCTGCATGCAAAACTATGTGGATGCCAAGATGCGCATCGTGCGCAACCAGCAGGCCGCCGACGTCTTCATCTACTGGGACGGTGACGAATATATCGGCCGCGAGCTCGCCAAGCGCGACGTCGCCGCCCGCCTGCTGCCCTTCAGCGATACGCCGCAGGAGAACACCGTGGGCTATGGCGACGGCGACACCTTCCGCCTGCTGCAGCCGCAACCCTTCACGCTGCCCCTGAACCGCCTGTCGCTGCCGGGGCGCCACAACCTGCGCAACGCCTTGGCCGCCGCCATGGCCGCTCTGGCCGCCGGCGTACCGGAGGAGGTGGTGCGCGAAGGCCTCAGCGACTTCCCCGGTGTGGAGCACCGCCTGGAACGTGCCGGCGATGTCGACGGCGTACACTACGTCAACGACTCCAAGGCCACGAATGTCGACGCCTGCCTCTGCGCTCTGGAGAGCATGACGACGCCCGTGGTGCTCATCGTCGGCGGGAAGGACAAAGGCAACGACTACAGCGTCCTCTTTCCACTGATACGCGAGAAATGCCGCGCCCTCGTCTATCTCGGCGCCGACAACGCCAAACTGCACGACAACTTCGACGCTCTGGGCCTCCCCGTGGCCGACACCCATAGCATGGCCGACTGCGTAGCGGCCGCCGCCCAACTGGCAGAGCGCGGCGACACCGTCCTGCTGAGCCCCTGCTGCGCCAGTTTCGACCTATTCAAGAATATGGAAGACCGCGGCGAACAGTTTAAGGACTGTGTGCGCCAACGCTCCGAGCGCTGATACCGCCCCCTAAATCCCTTATCCCCTATGTCCTTCTTCTCCAAAAGAATCTTTCAGGGCGACTTTGTCATCTGGGGCATCTACTTCCTGCTCTGCATGATATCGTTGGTGGAAGTATTCAGCGCCGCCAGTGCGCTGTCGTACTCCTCCGGCGACTTCATGGCGCCCTTCTTCAAGCAGCTCTTCTTCATTCTTCTCGGTGCCGTTGTGGCATGGGTCGTTCACCGCATCCCCTGCCGCTTCTTCCGCATCCTCCCCATCCTCGCCGTACCGGGCAGCATCCTGCTCCTGCTCCTGGCGCTCTGCTTCGGCTCGGATGTCAACAACAGTTCCCGCTGGTTTCTGGGCTTCCAGCCCTCAGAGGTGGCCAAGCCGTCGCTCATCATCTGGGTGGCCCTCTTCTTGTCGTCCCTCCGCAAAGGCGATAATGCCGACAGGCGCGCCTTTTGGATCATCTTCTGGCCCACACTCATCATCGTGGGACTCATCATGCCCGAGAACCTCTCCACCGCCATGCTCCTCGCCGCCACGGTCTACATCATGATGCTGATAGGGCGCGCCCCCGCCGACCTGATGTGTAAACTGACGGGCGGCATCGTCGGCGTCGGGCTCATCGGTCTGGCGTCCCTCTTTATCGTCCCCGACAGCGCCTTTGAGAAGTATAAGGTATTCCACCGTGTCAGCACGTGGAAGAGCCGCCTCACCACGCAGAGCGAGGGCACCGGCGAGTTCTATACCGACAGCGGGGCGCTCAACGTGCCGGTGTTGCAGGAGTATCTCAACGAAAACTCGCAGAAGGCACACGCCGCCATCGCCATTGCCTCGAGCCACGGTGTGGGGAAGATGCCGGGGCGCTCCAAGCAGCGCGACTATCTGGCACAGGCCTACTCCGACTTCATCTTTGCCATCATCATTGAGGAGATGGGCCTCTGGGGTGCCGGCCTCGTCATCGCCCTCTATGTCATCCTCCTCTTCCGAGCGGGCCGCATAGCGAGTCGCTGTGAGCGCGGTTTCCCGGCCTTCCTCACCATGGGACTGACGCTGCTGCTCGTCTTGCAGGCCATGATCAACATTCTGGTGGCCGTCGGCATCTTCCCCGTCACAGGACAACCCCTCCCCCTCATCAGCCGCGGCGGTACGTCGACCCTCATCACCTCCGCCTATTTCGGCGCCATACTCAGCGTGAGCAACTATGCCCGCCGCAACCTCAACGGCAAGGATCCGGCCCTCCTCACCGCCGGCGAGAAAGACGCCGCGACAGCCGACGACAAGGCCAACCGGGAGATGGAGTAAACGCCGCTGTCGCCCCTACGACGGCGCGGCGGCGCCGCAGCCGGGAACAGCCTACCGCCGCCCCTACCCGGCCCTACGGCCGCCGAGCTCCGCGGCGCAGCCGGCAGCATCGCCCCCTCTCCTCCCCTGCTCCCCATCACACGATCGACGTTATTTCCGGAGCTATTCTTGTCTGAAATAAAAAAAATGCCTATCTTTGCACCGCTTTCGTCCCCACACCCTTGTGGCGAGAGCGAAGCCGCCCGGATGGCGGAATCGGTAGACGCGCTGGTCTCAAACACCAGTGGAGAAATCCGTGCCGGTTCGATCCCGGCTCCGGGTACTACGAGTCGTTGTGAATCCTGTGATTTGCAACGACTTTTTTCTGTTTTATCAAAGACGAGGACGCCGACAGCGCCCCACCCGACGCCGACGGTGCCGACCGACGTGAGGGACGGCGAGACGCCGACGGGCCACACGGAGAGCGCCGCGGCGGCCCGCCGACAAGCCTCCCGCCGGGGCGGCACGACAAGGAAGGACGCGCCGAGGGGAGAGGCAGCCGTAGATTTTTAGAGAGCCGAAGGGAGGAACCGAGGACGCCGAAAGAGAGAGCTTCACCGCCACGCTTCATTTTTGAAAAAAAAATAGCGAAAGAGGCGGCAAAGACGGAAAAATCTTGACACGAGAAACAGCTCCGTGACGGAGAAAAACGGGGCGGACGGCGGCATTTTTCATACATAAGTTTTCGGAAGGAAACATTCCTTCACATAAGATTTTCATCTGTTAAGGAAAAGACGTTTTGTTTTTACGTTTGTTTACACAAAACCACCGAGAAAAGGACACGCCGAGGAAGTCGGGCGTGGCGCCGGGTTGTTAAAATTCTTGAAGAACCGGGCGAGAAAATCGGGGACGGCGGCGCGGTGCAACAAGTCCCGGACTCGGCCGAACAAGTCCGGGACTTGTTGAATTTTCTACGGGACTTTTTTCGCCGCGCGGCGGCCCCCGCGGCACGATACTTTTGACAGTATATGTCAAAAACGGCGTCTTTTTAACATTCCCTGCCGCCACGTCGCTGCCGCTTTCGGAGGGAGAGGGCGGAGCGCCGGATTTTTTGCGATTCTCGCGGCCTTCGCGCACACTTTTTGCCCCCCTCTCGCTTCACGATAAGCGCCGATAAAAGAGGAGGCGCCGCCGAAGGGACGACAGCTGTTTCACCAACGATGATACCGGCCGCCGAGCGAGCGACGCCTTGCCGCAAGGCCCGGGAGACAGTCGCCCATCGCCGGGCGCGCTTCAACGGGAGGGTGCCGCCGGCTGCAAAGACAACGACACCCACCGGGCTGTTGCGCCGCGATGGGTGTCGTTGTTCTATTGTCCGCCGCCGGAGAGGTGACGGGGCCCCGCAGAGGGGGATTACTTCTTGTTTTTGTTGTCGGCCTTTGCCGTGAGCTGGTCGTTCAGGACGCGCCAGGTGGCCTTCGACATCTCGGCGGCCATATTGTTGGCGTGTTGCTGGAGGGCGGCTTGCACCTTGGCGCGTTCGCGCTCCTCCTTGCCGCGCTTGAGCCACTCCGTCAGGGAGTAGTAGTTGCCGTCGGCGGGGTCGAGGAATTGGAGCTCGGGGAGCTGCGGGGAGCCCTTGACGCCGTTCTGCTGTGCGGCGGTACCGGCGGTGACGGTCTCTACCTCCACGGGGACGACGCCGGAGCCCACCATGCCTATTTCCTTGGCGGCGGCATAGGAGAGGTCGACGATACCGCCGCGGCGGAAGGGCCCGCGGTCGGTGACCTTCACGACGACTTCACGACCGTTGTTCTTGTTGCGCACCTTGAGGAGCGTGCCAAAGGGCAACGTGCGGTGAGCGCAGGTGAGGCTGTCGCGATGGTAGACGGAGCCGTCGCTGGTGCGACGGCCGTGGAAACTGTGTCCATAGTAGGTGGCGTCGCCGGCTGCCTTGCGCGTCTGCGCCGGGAGCGTTGCGATGCCGGAAATCATGAAAAGTGCTACGAGTGTACCAATCAGATGTGTTAACTTCATTTTTTAGCTTTTGTCACGAGGCGACGGTGAGCGCGGAGGCTCGTGTGGTGCGACCGGGCGAAGACTCCTTCGGCACTCTCCGACGGCGGGGCGCGGCGGAGAGGTGATGTCCGGCGGCGGCAGCTCCGTGGGATGCGCGGCCGCAAGGGATGAATGCGTTGCGGCTCGAGGCAGATGCATAGCGGCAATAAACGGATGCGTGGCTGCTCGGGACGGTGCGTCGGGAGACGTTCAGGGGGCCGTTCCACCCTTCAGCGGGCACCTCGCGCCGCCGTCTGACGACGGTGTGAAACGCTCTGTGAGGGGCCCTCCTCGTGTGGTTTGCGAGACAAAGGTACGACTTTTCGGCGAGGTGGCAAAATGCCTTCGCACTAATTATCACCACATTAACGTTTCAGGCCGTCTCCCGGCGCCCCCGTTTTACCACCACGACGCCTCCCCGTCGCCTCCCTTTTCGGAAGCATTTTGAGCCCCCTCGCAACGTCCTGCATCGCCTACCGACAAAGGCAAAGCCGCCATCATCGCCCCCTCTCCTTCCCCAAAAGCGGAACGCCTCCGCGCCGCCTCCGCCCCGCCGCCCCCGCCGCGAGGCCTCGCGGCGGCATATTTAACATTTCGTCCCCCGATATTCCCCGCCGACAGTCGCCCTCTTCCCCCCTTCCTCCCTCTCCTCCCCGCCGACAGTCGCCCCCTCTGTGCGCCCCACAGGGAGGCTTTCCCGGCGGATAGCGGCGCGAACACTCTCGCATTCCTGAAACATAAGAAAAACGGGGGGGTGATTTTTCGGGGCATTATTTCGGATTTTTCCGTGTTTTTTACAAACTTTATTCGTACTTTCGCAGACGGAGTATTAAACCCTTTTACCTATGATGGAGTTAGAAAAGTTCGAAAAGCAGCTCAAACTGTTGATTCGGCTCACCCAACGCAACAGAGGCACTGTTGAAGAAATCAGCCGCGACTTAGACTTGAGCGTACGCTCTATCTACCGTTATCTCGACGCTTTCCGCCAGCTGGGCTTTATCATCCGCCGAGAAGGTGGCCGCTATAGTATTGACCACGACTCCCCCTTCTTCCGGGAGATTACCAACCGTATCCATTTCAGTACCGAGGAGGCCCTGACCATCAGTCAGGTGCTCAACTCCGTGGAGAGCAATTCGCCGCAGATGCGTCATCTGCGCGAGAAGCTATCGTCGCTCTACGACTTCCACATCATGGCGCACTACGGCGTCGACGACCATCTGGCCCGCAACCTGAGTGTCATCTACCACGCCATTCAGGATGAGCGCATCGTCGTGCTCCGCGACTACGCCTCCACCAACAGTAAGAAGGTGTCCGACCGCATTGTGGAGCCCTATATCTTCCTGCCGGAGAACAGCGAGGTGCGCTGCTACGAAATCACCTCGGGCACCAACAAGACCTTTAAGCTGGCACGCGCCAAGACGGTGGAGGCCATCGACCTGCTGTGGTCGCACAAGGAGAAGCACCGCCCCTTCTTCATGGACCTCTTCCACTTCTCCGGCGAGGAGCGCCACACCGTCACCCTGCGCCTCGGCACACTGGCCACCAGCATCCTGCTGGAAGAATACCCCGGCGCCGAGGGCCAGCTGACGCTCTGCGCCGACGGACGCCACGACCTGACGACACAGGTGTGCAGCTTCAAGGGCATCGGCCGCTTTGTCCTCGGCCTCTTCGACGACATCGAAGTGATAGACTCCCCCGACTTCAAAAAATATATCACCGAGCGAGCGCGAGATTTAACACAAAAAATAGCGTTGTGACAGCCGGTGTCACAAAACGGTGCTTTCTTTGCCCCATCAAACTTCTAAAAACGACAGATGATGACAAAGAAAGACTACACACCGACACTCTCGGCCCCCTACGCCGCCTATCGTAGCGGTGCCTCCCTCTCCTCCGCACTGAAGCACCTCGGCCGCGCCGTCGCCGACACCGCGGCACGCCTCCCCATCATCCGACGCCTGGCACACCTCTACAGCCTCCTCCTCGAGGAGACGGTGACGCCGCGACAAACCCTCCGCCTGCTCCACGCCCAACTGGCCGGCTTGTGCCTGCTGTGGCCGGCCGACATCGCGCTGTCGCTGCGAGGCATGGCGCTGGCATGGGCGGCAGCAGCCATCTACCAATGCCGCTCCTGAGGAGGGCCGCGCCCTCCACGCCCCCTACTTGTCATATGCTCCCTCAAGGGCCTCCACGCTTTCGAGCGCCGGGGGCCCTTTTCGGGTGAGAAAGGACGGGGAAGGAGCGGCAGCGGTGGAGGGAAAGGGGAGGAGGGAGACACCTTTGAGAAAAAAGCCGTAACTTTGCACGCCGAAAACGGCACGGAGGGCGAGCTACCGTGTTCTGCCCCTGCACTCCTATATTCTGTAGGCCGTCAACGATGGCGCGGCAAGAGAACTCCTTCCTCACATCGGAAGGATCCGTTATCGCATCGGAAGGAGAGGAACGACCGGGAGCCTACACCTATATATAATAGGTATCCCACAGCCGCCGCTTCCCCTTCCCCGCCGCCCGGGACGGCGCCGCAGGGCATCGTCGCCTTCCTCACGCCCTCTCCCATCGGCGGCAGCAGCCACGGCGTCTCCTCCGTCCCCTACGAAAAAGACTATGACCATCTTAGCATTTACCCTCATCCTGCTCGTCGGCGCCTACTGCGCCGGCCTCCTCGGTTCGCTCACCGGCCTCGGCGGTGGCGTTGTCGTTATCCCCCTCCTCACGCTGGCCTTCGGCGTAGACTTCCACTACGCCGTCGGCGCCGCGCTGGTGGCGTCGATATCCACCTCGAGCGGTTCGGGGAGCGCCTATGTCAAGGAGGGCATCACCAACATCCGTCTGGGCATGTTTCTCGAGATAGCCACGACCATCGGCGCCGTCTGCGGCGCCGCCATCGCCATCTACCTCAACAACAACATCATCGCCGTCATCTATGGCGGCGTCCTCATCCTCACCGCCGCCATGCAGCAGCGCCGCAAGTCCGACCACGACGGCGTGGTGGGCTCGGAGGCGGCACGGCGGCTGAAGCTCTTCGGCACATGGCCGCAGAAAGACGGCAGTGTCAAGCACTACCAGCTGAAGCACGTCGGCGGCGGCTTCGGCGTGATGTATATTGCCGGCATCCTCAGCGGCATCCTGGGCATCGGCTCCGGCGTCCTCAAGGTCATCGCCATGGACGGCATCATGAAGGTACCCTTCAAGGTGAGCACCACGACGAGCAACTTCATGATGGGCGTCACCGCCTGCGCCTCGGCGGTGGTCTACATCCAGCGCGGACAGATAGAGCCCGGCATCGCCTGCCCCACGATGATCGGCGTCCTCCTCGGCGCCCTCACCGGCGCCCGCCTGCTCAAGACGCTCCAGGTGGGACTGCTGCGCAAGATATTCTGCGTGGCCATTCTCCTGGTGGCCATCAATATGATTTACCAAGGATTCACCGGAAAATTCTAAGCAATGTCTTCTCCCTCCACCCCCACCGACGCCCTCCGCGCCCAGCGCGATATGCAACGCCTCATCGGTAACACGCTGCGCATCGGCGTCACCACGGCCTGCCTCATCGCCCTCATCGGCGGCCTCCTCTACCTCCTGCAACACGGCGGCGAACCGATGAAAGACTACACCACCTTCGCCCCCGCCAACGCCGACACCGACGCCGCCACCCTGGCGAGCTACACCACGCTCCACGGCATCATCGACGGACTGTGCCGCTTCACCGCCGTAGGCTGGATACAGTGCGGCGTCCTCGTCCTCCTGCTCACCCCCATCCTGCGCGTGGCCCTCTCCCTCGTCGACTTCCTCCGCGAGCGCGACTGGCTCTACGCCCTCATCAGCGCCGTCGTCCTGGCCGTCATCCTCCTCAACTCCCTGGAGGGCTTCACCGGCCGATGAAGCCCCTCGGCGCCGCCGCTATGGGGCGCCGAGGCCTTGCCACCGCTCTTTTAGGTTTATTTATTCCCTTCCGCCCCTCTACTTCCGGAGAAACTCTGTACCTTTGCCGAGTTTTCAAGACAAATATTCCCTATCGTCCCTTACCGACAATGACTCGCAGTCTCTTTCTCCTCCTACTCACCCTCCTCAGCGTGCTCAGTGCTGCGGCGCAACGCATCACCGGCATCGTCACCGACCGGGCCACCGGCGAGGCGCTCCCCTTTGCCAACGTCGCCCTCGTCGGCGGCAGCTACACGCGCACCGACGAAGCGGGGAAGTTCTCGCTGCCCTATCGCGCCGGGAAGCTCCGCGTGTCGATGATAGGCTACGACACCCGCACGGTGACCGTCAGTCAGCCCGGCGCCCTCCACATACAGTTGCACGACAACACAAGTTCACTCGGCGAGGCCGTCGTCACCACCTCGCGGCGCAAGAAATACTCGCGCAAGAACAACCCCGCCGTCGAACTCATGCGCAAGGTCATCGCCGCCAAGAAGAAGAGCGACCTGCGGCAGCACGACTACTACAGCATCGACAAGTACTCGAAACTCACCTTTGCCTTCAACGACGTCACCGACAAGATTTTTGAAGAGGGCGAGTTTAAGCGCCTCCCCTTCCTCAAAGAGCACGTAGAGACCTGCAACGAGACGGGAAAACTCATCCTGCCGATATCCGTCGACGAGACCGTCGTGCGCCAAATCTACCGCAAAGAGCCCAAGACGGAGAAGAGTATCATCCTGGGGCAACGCAGCAACGGCGTCAACGACCTGCTCCACACCGGCGACATACTCAGCACCGTACTGAAAGACTGCTTCACCGACGTGGATATCTACGACGACGAAGTGCGCCTCCTGCAGTACCCCTTCACCAGCCCCATCTCGTCGCGCAGCGCCATCAGCTTCTACCGCTACTTCATCGAAGACACCACCTACGTCGACGGCGCCAAATGCTGGCGCGTAGACTTCACCCCCAACAACGCACAAGACTTCGGCTTCTCCGGCTCGCTCTACATCCTCGCCGACTCCACCTACCGCGTGGCCAAGGCCGACCTGGGCATCCCGCGCCGCTCCGACGTCAACTTTGTGGAGAGTATGCGCGTCATCCAGGAGTTCGGCTCCCTCCCCGGCGGCGAACAAGTGCTGGTGCGCGACGATATGCTCGTACAGCTCAAGGTGGCCAGCTTCCTCCATCAGTTTCAGGTGAAGCGCGTCACGGAATACAGCAACTTCTCCTTCGCCCCCCTCCCCGACAAGACGTTCCGCTTCAAAGGCGAGCAGCTCACCGACGTCAACGCCCGCATGCGCCCCGACGACTTCTGGGCCGCCCACCGTGCCGACACGCTCTCCACCAGCGAGAGCCGCATGGACCTCCTCGTCAAGCAGCTGGAACAGGTCAAGGGCTTCAAGGCCGTCCTCTTTGTGGCCAAGGCCTTCATCGAGAACTTCGTAGAAACCAGCGTAGACCCCGCCCATCCGTCGAAGGTCGACATCGGGCCTGTCAATACGATGATATCCCATAACTTCGTTGACGGCCTGCGCCTGCGCGCCTCGGCACAGACGACGGCCCATTTCCACCCGCAGCTCTTCCTCCGCGGCTATGTGGCCTACGGCTTCAAGGACAACGAGTGGAAGGGCCTCGGCGAGGTGACCTATTCCTTCAACAAGAAGGCCTACCTGCCGCGCGAGTTCCCCGTCAACAACCTGACGTTCACCTACAACCGCGACGTCATGGCGCCCAGTGATAAGTTTCTCCCCACCGACAAGGACAACGTCTTCACCTCCTTCAAATGGACCACCGTCGACCATATGATGTACTACGAGACGTTTCGCCTGCTGTGGGACCGCGAGTGGAACAACGGCCTGCGCTTCAAACTTCAGGCCCGGACGGAGAAAGACCGTCCCACGGCAGCTCTCTTCTATCAGTCGCTCGACGGAAACGGCGCCCCGACAGCCGACGCCGCGAGCCACCGACAGCAGTTTCGCACCTCCGACGTGTCGACCACCCTCACCTATCAGCCCGGCGTCACCTGGATCAACACCAAGCAACGCCGCATCGCCGCCAACAACGACGCCCCCCTCTACACCTTGTCGCACACGGTGGGCCTCTACGAGCAGTACAGCCGCAACCACACCTACAACCTCACCGAGGGCGGTATCTACAAGCGTTTCTGGCTCGCCTCATGGGGAAAGATAGATGCCTATCTCAAAGGCGGCATCCAGTGGGACAAGGTGCCCTTCCCCCTACTCATCATGCCGGCAGCCAACTTGTCGTATATCATGGAGGACAACACCTTCAGCCTCATCGACAACATGGAATTTCTCAACGACCGCTACGCCTCGCTCATGGCCTCGTGGGACCTCAACGGCAAGATATTCAACCGCATCCCCTTCCTGCGGCGCCTGAAGTGGCGAGAGTATATCGGGTGTAACGTCCTCTGGGGCACGCTGACCGACAAGAACAACCCCTTCCTCGAGAAGAATGCCGCCGACAGCCGTCTGTTCTACTTCCCCGGCCACTTCAACGACGACGGGAGCTTTGAATATCTCTCCACGGTGATGGACCGGAAAAAGCCCTACGTGGAAGTCATCGGCGGCATCCACAACATCTTCAAGATCCTCCACGTGGAATACGTGCGCCGCCTGACCTACACCGAGCGCCCCGGCACCGACAAATGGGGCATCCGCTTCATGCTCCGCATGACCTTCTAAGGAGGAGTGTTCCCCGAGAAAAAGCTACGGGCCCTTTCACGCCGACGTCCGTCGGTGCGAAAGGGCCTTTGTGAACCCCTCCACCTTTGCCACTTTTTTCTTATCTTTGCCCAAATGTTAGAAATCGGCGTTCCTCCGGCGGAGGCGCGCCACAAAGTTTGACGTATGAAACTCCTCCTCTTAGGTAGCGGCGGCCGTGAGCACGCCCTGGCATGGAAAATCGCCCAGAGTCCGAAAGTAGACCACCTCTTCATCGCCCCCGGCAACGCCGGCACGTCACAGGTGGGCACCAACGTAGCCCTCAAGGCCGACGACTTCGCCGCCATCGGCGACTTCGTCACGCGCGAAGGCATCGACATGGTAGTGGTGGGCCCCGAGGACCCACTGGTGAAGGGCATCTACGATTATTTCCGCGACACGCCGTCGCTCAGTGCCGTCCCCGTCATCGGCCCCTCGAAGGCCGGTGCCGTGTTGGAAGGCTCCAAGGACTTTGCCAAAGGCTTCATGGCACGCCACCATATCCCCACCGCCGCCTACGCCACCTTCGACGGCGACCATGTGGAAGAAGGCTGTCGCTTCCTCGAGACGCTCCGCGCCCCCTACGTGCTGAAGGCCGACGGCCTCTGCGCCGGCAAGGGCGTCCTCATCGTCGATACCCTCGAGGAGGCCCAACGCGAACTGCGCGATATGCTCGGCGGCATGTTTGGCGGCGCCTCGTCGCGCGTCGTCATTGAGGAGTTCCTCAGCGGCATCGAGTGCTCCGTCTTCGTCCTCACCGACGGGCGTCACTACCGGATACTCCCCGAGGCCAAGGACTATAAGCGCATCGGCGAGGGCGACACCGGCCTCAACACGGGCGGCATGGGCTCCGTCTCGCCCGTCCCCTTTGCCGACGCCGCCTGGATGGAGCGCGTGGAGCGCGACATTATCCGCCCC
The DNA here is from genome assembly GCA_964640535.1 of uncultured Prevotellamassilia sp. Lineage (GTDB taxonomy): Bacteria > Bacteroidota > Bacteroidia > Bacteroidales > Bacteroidaceae > Alloprevotella. The sequence continues at coordinate 33,563 of CAZXFS010000014.1, forward strand.
ACCGTCGACGGTCTCGCCGCCGAGGGCATCGACTACAAGGGCTTCATCTTCTTCGGCCTCATCAACTGCGCCGACGGCCCGAAAGTCATCGAGTATAACTGCCGCATGGGCGACCCCGAGACGGAGACCGTCATGCTGCGTCTGCAGAGCGACTTGGTAGACCTCTTCGAGGGAGTAGCACAAGGCGACCTCGACCGACGTCCGGTGACCTTCGACCCGCGCGCCGCCGTCTGCGTGATGTGTGTCTCCGGCGGCTATCCGCAGCACTACGACAAGGGCTTCCCCATCACCCATGCCGAGGTGGAGGGCAGCGTCGTCTTCCACGCCGGCACCGCCCTCGACGCCGAGGGACGCCTCGTCACCGCCGGTGGCCGCGTCATCGCCGTGAGCTCCTATGGCGCCACGCGCAGCGAAGCCCTGCAGCGGTCGATGGCCGGTGCCCGGCAGATACAGTTTGAGAAGAAGTATTTCCGTTCCGACATCGGTGCCGACCTGTAAGAGGAAGGCCCTCCCGGGACAGTATTTTAGGAATAGGGGCGTTTCTCCACAGGGACGCCCCCTATATATCCCCCCTATCCGAATAACGTCCGGCCGCTATGCGCGAAAAGAACTTTAGAACCCGCAGCACCACCAGTACGCTGACGCTCGTCACCGCCGCCCTCCTCGTCCTCCTCGTAGGGGGCGGGAGCGCGCTGAGCGGCCCGGGGTCGTGGTGGTCGCTCCTGCTGACCTTTGTAGAGGGCTACCTCCTCCTGGAGCTCAACAACCGCCATGCCCTGCTGCGCGTGCGTTCCCGCATGGTATGCGCCACCTTCCTGGGACTCTCCCTCGCCACGCCGTGGCTGCTCGGCGACGAGGTGTCGTCGCTGCTCCCCGCCGCGGGCCTCGTGGCCGCCTTCTTCCCCCTCTTTGCCGCCTATCAGTCGCCGGCCGCCGCCGGCAGCGTGTTCTATGCCTCCCTCTTCATCAGTCTGGGAAGCCTTGTCTACCCCCCGCTGCTGTTGCTTCTCCTCCCCCTGCTCCTCGCGCTGGCCCTCCACCTGCGCGCCCTGAGCGGTCGCACCTTCCCGGCGCTCCTCTTCGGCGCCGCCGTGCCCTACTGGTTTCTGGCGGGCATCGCCATCTGGGAAGGACGCGGCCCGGAGATGCTCCGGCCCTTCGTCGACGCGTTCCACTTCGCCGCCCCCGACTATGCCGCCCTCACACCCATGCAGCGTCTTCTGGGCATCGGGCTCAATGTGGTGGGATGGATATCCGTTGTCCACTATCGGCGCACCTACTATAACGACAAGATACGCACGCGCATGTATTTCTACACGCTCATCCTCTTCGAGATTTTCCTCATCATGGGCGTCGATGCCCAGCCGCAGCATGCCGACGTACTCCTCCCCCTGCTCACCGCCACCACGGCGCCGCTGCTCGCCCACCACGTGACGTTGGCCCGCGGTCGCAGCGCCGACATCTGGTATGTCGTCGTCCTCGCCGCCTGGGTAGGCGCCGTCGTTGCCAACCTCTACTACGCCTATGCAAGCGCTCATTGACCAGTTTGTCGCCTACGGCCCGCTGGGGATGTTCATCGCCGCCTTTCTGGCGGGGAGCTTTCTGCCCTTCTCCTCCGAGGTAGTGATGATAGGTCTCCTCGGCATGGGCGTCGACGCCACCGCCCTGCTGTTGTGGGGGACGGTGGGAAATGTGCTGGGCTCCGTTGTCAACTACGCCCTTGGCACGCTGGGGCGCGAAGAATGGATGACGCGCTACGCCCACGTGCCGCCGGAGAAGCTCGAACGCGGTAAGAACTACGTGAAGCGCTACGGCCCCTGGGCCGGTCTGCTGGCCTTCCTCCCGGCCCTCGGCACCCTCGTTGTCGTGGCGATGGGCTACCTGCGGACGCCGCGCCTGTCGTCGTTTCTCACCATCACCCTGAGTAAATACCTGCGCTATCAGATTCTCGTCAGCGCCTATACCGCCGTATGACGGCGGTGCCCGTATCCCCTCGTCCCCTCCTATGCGTACCCTCTCCTCCCTTCTGCTCCTCTGTTCCCTCCTCATCAGCGCCTGCACCACGGTGCGCCCCGACGCCGACGAGGCACTGACCGTCAGCATCGGCGCCCTCACCTACCCCACGCGCGCCCTTGTCGGCGACAGCGTCCCCCTTCACATCCTGACGCCCGCCGGCGCCAGCCCCGAGACCTACCAGCCCACGCCGCAGCAGCTCACGTCGCTCCACGACAGCCGCGCCTATCTGCGCATAGGGACGCTGGGCTTCGAGCGCACCCAGTTGCAGCGCCTTGTCAGTGAGCTTCCCGACCTGCCCCTCGTCGACACCTCGGAGGGCCTCCCCCTCATCGACACGCCCGATGACGACCACCACGACGGCGGCGACCCCCACACCTGGATGTCGGTGAGCAACATGAAGGTCATCGCCCGCAACATCTGCCGCGCCCTCTGCCGCCTCGACAGTAGCAGGACGGCGCACTACACCCGGCGTCTCGACCGCCTCGAGCAACACCTCGACAGCCTCGATGCCGACTACCGCCGCCGTCTGGCGCCCCTACGCGGCAGCGCCTTCCTCATCTACCACCCCGCCCTGGCCTATCTGGCACGCGACTACGGTCTGCAGCAGCTCAGTATAGAGCGCGACGGCAAGGCCCCCACGGCGGAGTCGCTCTCCCGCCTCCTCGACACCTGCCGCACGCGCCACGTCGCCCCCCTCTTCCTCCAGCAGGAATATTCCGCCCAGTCCGTGCGCCTCATCGCCGACGAGCTCCACCTCCCCATCGTCAGCATCCACCCCCTCTCGGAACAGTGGGAGGAGGAGATGGAGAAAATCGTCAGCGCCCTGGAGCAGACCATCGGACGCCGCTAAGCCGCCGCACGTTTGTCCCGCCGTCTCTTTCACCTTTTCTATAAGGAATCAACCGTCCCCCGAAGAATGTCGTCCCCCCTCCTCACCCTCGACCACATCGCCGTGTCCTACGACCACAAAGCCATCCTCTCCGACGTCACCCTGACAGTGTCGCCGGGCGACTTTGTGGTGCTCAACGGGCCCAACGGCGGCGGCAAGACCACCCTCCTGCGCCTCATGGCGGGCCTCATCCGCCCTACGTCGGGGACGCTCCAACAGCGCCGCGGCCTACATATCGGCTACCTGCCGCAATATCGCAACATCGACCGCCACTTCCCCATCACCGTCGGCGAGGTGGTGCGCTCCGGCCTCGTCGGGCGCAAGGCCCTCTGGCACCGCTTCAGCGCCGCCCACCGCACCGCCGTCGACGCCCTGCTGCAACGCCTCGACCTCGCCGACCTGGCCCGACGCCCCATCGCCGCCCTCAGCGGCGGGCAGTGGCAGCGCACCCTCCTGGGACGGGCCCTCGTCAGCAACCCCGACCTCCTGCTCCTCGACGAGCCCGACACCCATCTCGACAACGAGAACCGCCACCTCCTCTATGCCCTCCTCGGCGAGGAGTACGGCCGCCGCGCCATCGTCATCGTCAGTCACGACCCCGAGGTGGGCACCCTCTTCCATCGGCGCCGCCTCATCCACGTGCAGCAGGGGCACGCCTTCCAATGCTCCGCCCCGGAGCAGTGCACCAAGTTCTAAGGCACGGCTGTCCCGTCCCTCCCTCTTCTTTCGGCTCAAGAGAGCGTCGCCCCGCCGGGGCAGCGACGCCTGCTGAGCCGTTTTTATGTCATAACGGGCCGCGCCGACGCCGCGCGAGGGAGGGAGAAACAAGCTATCTCTTACCCACTTATCTCTCTCCTTGCGAAATATACCACGGCCGTGGTATTGCACCGCTGTAGGAGTCGCCGTACCTTTGCATCATCAAACGAAACCAAAAAATATCTCACATGAGTAAGATTTATAAGAAACTGACCGAACTGGTCGGTCGCACTCCTCTCCTGGAGCTCACCGGCGTAGAAGCCGAACTGGGCCTGAAGGCCCGCGTCATCGTCAAGCTGGAACGCAACAACCCCGGCGGCAGCGTGAAAGACCGCGTTGCTCTCGCCATGATTGAAGAGGCCGAGAAGAGCGGCAAGCTCCACAAGGGCAGCACCATCATTGAGCCGACGAGCGGCAACACCGGTATCGGTCTGGCTTGGGTAGCCGCCGTCAAAGGATACCCCATCATCCTGACCATGCCCGAGACGATGAGCGTAGAGCGCCGCAACCTGCTGCGTGCCCTCGGCGCCGAGATCGTCCTCACGCCGGGTAGCGAAGGCATGAAGGGCGCCATCCGTCGCGCCGAAGAGCTCAGCGCCGAGCGCCCCGACAGCTTCATCCCCCAGCAGTTTGAAAACCCCGCCAACCCCGCCATCCACAAGGCCACCACGGCTGAGGAGATCTGGGAAGACACCGACGGCAGCGTCGACATCTTCGTTGCCGGCGTCGGCACCGGCGGCACCGTCAGCGGTGTAGCCAACGGCCTCAAGAGCCACAAGGCCGGCGTGAAGGCCTATGCCGTAGAGCCCGCCACCTCCGCCGTCCTCTCCGGCAAGCCCTCCGGCGCTCACAAGATTCAGGGCATCGGCGCCGGCTTCGTGCCCAAGAACTTCGACGCTGCCGCCATCGACGGCATCCTGCCCGTTGCCGACAACGACGCCATCCAGGCTTCGCGCCAGCTGGCCCGCCACGAAGGTCTCTTGGTAGGTATCTCCTCCGGTGCCGCCGTGAGCGCAGCCATCGAACTGGCCCGTCAGCCGGAGAATGAAGGCAAGACCATCGTCGCCCTCCTCCCCGACACCGGCGAGCGCTACCTCTCCACCGTGCTCTACGCCTTCGACGATTATCCCCTCTAAGTCTGTAGCCATCCCTTCTACGAAAGGGAATGATTCGGGGCGTCTCTCATACGATTCCCCCCGTCATATGATTCCTTCATCGTCGCCCCGCGCTCCTCTTGCGTGGGGCGACTTTTTTTGGAAAGGAGATGGGCAAAAGAAGAGCCTCCCTTTTTGAGGAAGGAGAGCTTTTTAGAAAAACCTCGAAAAAAAATAAGAACAACACCCCGTTTCGCAGAAAAATCTTGACACACCAAACGGAGCGGGAAAGGGCGAAAAAGACCCGTTCCGACCGACAAAATCGGCAGAATGCGGCCGGGAGAGACCTCTTTTTGCCCAAAGATTCACATCTGCTAAGAGGAATAGACACCTTATTCACCTTCGTTTACATTTCCCCCTCTATTTCTTTCTCGTTTTTTCGGAAAAAATCTTCCTCCTCATTCCCCCGGAAAATCCCTCTAACGTTAACAAATGTGAGCGTCCGACCCGCCAACGCTGCGACGGCGGCATGTCGCAACAAGTCCCGGACTCGTCGCAACAAGTCCCGGACTTGTTGAAACTTCTCCGGGACAAGTTTTTACGCGCGGCGGCGGCGCATTTCCTGCGTTTTTGACAGTATATGTCACAAACGCCGCTTTTTTAACATTCTAAAGGCGCCGTGCGTGCATTCCTCGGACGCAGGGGCGGGCGCGGTGGATTTTTTGCGATTCTCGCGGCCTTCGCGCACACTTTTTCACCCCCTCTCGCTTCACGATAAGCGCCGTTTATCTCCCCGCCGGGGCACAGCGCGCGGCGCTCGCCCGGGCCTCCGTCGCGCCCCTGTGGCGGTGCGCCGCGGCGCCTTTTCCCCTCCCGCAGCCCACAAATGTCACGTTTTTTTCAAAAAAAAGAGAGCTCGCTTCCCATCCTCAAAATAAATTGCTAATTTTGCGCGACTTATAACGTGAAATAAATACAATCAATCAACCGATGAACGTGATTACGAAGACCGTCGAATTGCCTGATGGACGTACCATCAGCATTGAGACCGGCAAGTTGGCCAAGCAGGCCGACGGCGCGGTGATGTTGCGCATGAACAACACCATGCTCCTTGCCACTGTCTGCGGTGCTAAGGAGGCCAATCCCGGCACCGACTTCATGCCGCTACAATGTGACTACAAAGAGAAATATTCCGCCGTGGGCCGTTTCCCCGGTGGCTTCACCAAGCGCGAAGGCCGCGCCTCCGACTACGAGATTCTCACCTCGCGTCTGGTAGACCGCGCCCTGCGTCCCCTCTTCCCCGCCGACTATCACGCCGAGGTCTTTGTTAATATCACCCTCTTCTCCGCCGACGGCGTAGATATGCCCGATGCCCTCGCCGGCTTCGCCGCCTCTGCCGCCCTGGCCTGCTCCGACATCCCCTTCGAAGGCCCCATCTCCGAAGTACGCGTGGCACGCATCGACGGACAGTATGTCATCAACCCCACCTTCGAACAACTCGAGCAGGCCGACATGGACATCATGGTCGGTGCCACCGAGGAAAATATCATGATGGTGGAAGGCGAGATGAAGGAAGTGCCCGAGAGCGCCCTGCTCGAAGCCCTCAAGGCCGCCCACGAGGCCATCAAGCCCATGTGCCGCCTGCAGAAAGAGCTCTCCAAGGAGCTGGGCAAGGACGTGAAGCGCGAATACTGCCACGAGGTCAACGACGAAGAGCTCCGCGAGCAAGTCAAGAAGGAGTGCTACGCCCCCGCCTATGCCATCGCCGAAGCCGGCGACCACGACAAGCACCAGCGCGAAGACGCCTTCACCAAAATCCGTGAAGACTTCAAGGAGGCCTATGCCGCCGCCCACGCCGACCTCTCCGCCGACGAACTCGAAGAGAAGAACGCCCTCATCGACCGCTACTACCACGACGTGGAGCGCGACGCCATGCGCCGCTGCATCCTCGACGAGGGCAAGCGCCTCGACGGACGTGCCACCACCGACATCCGCCCCATCTGGTGTGAAGTAGACCCCCTGCCCGGCCCCCACGGCTCCGCCATCTTCACCCGTGGCGAGACGCAGTCGCTCTCTACCTGTACGCTGGGAACAAAGCTCGACGAGAAGCTCGTCGACGACGTCCTCGACAAGGGCTATATGCGTTTCCTCCTCCACTACAACTTCCCCCCCTTCTCCACCGGTGAAGCCAAGGCTCAGCGCGGCGTAGGCCGCCGCGAGATAGGCCACGGACACCTGGCCTGGCGCGCCCTCAAGGGTCAGTTGCCCGACGAGTTCCCCTACACCGTGCGCGTGGTGAGCGACATCCTGGAGTCGAACGGCTCCAGCTCCATGGCCACCGTCTGCGCCGGCACCCTCGCCCTGATGGACGCCGGTGTGCCCATCAAGGCCCCCGTCAGCGGCATCGCCATGGGTCTTATCAAGAACCCCGGTGAAGACAAATATGCCGTCCTCTCCGACATCCTCGGCGACGAAGACCACCTCGGCGATATGGACTTCAAGACCACCGGTACCGCCAAGGGCCTCACCGCCACACAGATGGATATCAAGTGCGACGGACTGTCCTACGAAATCCTCGAGAAAGCCCTCATGCAGGCCAAGGCCGGCCGCGAGCACATCCTCGGCAAGATCACCGAGACGATGGCTGCCCCGCGCCCCGACTTCAAGCCGCAGGTGCCCCGCATCGAAGCCTTCGACATCCCCAAGGAGTTCATCGGCGCCGTCATCGGCCCGGGCGGAAAGATTATCCAGGGTATGCAGGAAGACACCGGCGCCACCATCACCATCGACGAAGTCGACGGCGTGGGCAAAGTGCAGGTGTCTGCCCCCAACAAGGAGAGCATCGACGCCGCCGTCGCCAAGATACGCGCCATCGTCGCCATCCCCGAGGTGGGCAAGGTATACGAGGCCAAGGTGGTCAGCATCATGCCTTACGGCTGCTTCGTAGAATTCATGCAAGGTAAGGAAGGCCTCCTCCACATCAGCGAGATTGCCTGGAAGCGCCTCGAGACCGTCGAAGAAGCCGGCATCAAGGAAGGCGACACCATCAGCGTCAAGCTCCTCGAAATCGACGAGAAGACGGGCAAGTTCCGCCTCTCCCACCGTGCCCTCGAAGAAAAGCCCGAAGGATGGGAAGAGCGTCCCGCACGCCGTCCCCGCCGCGAAGGTGGCGAGCGTCCCCGCCGATAAGCCATCCCCCCATACGCCTCCTGCCGCCCCGCAAAGGCGGCGAGGCCACTCCCACAGACTCCCCGCACCGCCCCTCGTCGGACGATGCGGGGAGTTCGTATGATCCCCCTCCCTTTTCCCCACAAAGAAAAGGCCCCCACTGGAAACACATCCGGCAGGGGGCCTTTTTTATAGAAGCGGAGCGACGGCGATTACTTCAGGATGCCGAGCTCGCGGCCTACCTTGATGAAGGCCTCGATACACTTGTCGAGGTGAGCACGCTCGTGACCGGCAGAAATCTGCACGCGGATACGCGCCTGGTCCTTGGGGACAACGGGATAGTAGAAACCGGTGACGTAGATGCCCTCTTCCTGCAAGCGCTGGGCATATACCTGCGACAGCTTGGCGTCGTAGAGCATCACGGCGCAGATGGCGCTCTGCGTGGGCTTGATGTCGAAGCCGGCGGCCATCATCTTGTCGCGGAAATAGTTGACATTTTCCACGAGCTTGTCGTGAATCGACGTGTCCTCCTTGAGCATCTTGAACGTCTCGAGGGCGGCACCGACGATGGCGGGAGCCACCGAGTTGGAGAAGAGGTAAGGACGCGAACGCTGGCGCAGGAGGTCGATGATCTCCTTGCGGCCGGTGGTGAAACCGCCCATGGCGCCGCCGAAGGCCTTGCCGAGGGTGCCCGTGTAGATATCTACGCGGCCGTAGGTCTTGAAGAACTCGCTCACGCCATGGCCCGTGGCACCTACCACGCCGGCAGAGTGGCTCTCGTCGACCATCACGAGGGCGTCATACTTCTCTGCCAAGTCGCAAATCTTGTCGAGGGGGGCCACATTGCCGTCCATCGAGAAGACGCCGTCGGTGACGATGATGCGGAAGCGCTGCTCCTGGGCGGCCTGAAGCTGACGCTCGAGATCTTCCATATCGGCGTTGGCATAGCGATAGCGCTTGGCCTTACACAGACGCACGCCGTCGATGATGGAGGCGTGGTTGAGGGCGTCGGAGATGATGGCGTCGTCGGCCGTGAGGAGGGGCTCAAAGACACCGCCGTTGGCGTCGAAGCAGGCGGCGTAGAGGATGGTATCTTCCGTCTTGAAGAAGTCGGAGATGGCAGCCTCGAGTTCCTTGTGAACGTCCTGCGTTCCGCAGATAAAGCGGACGCTCGACATACCGTAGCCGCGGCGATCCATCATGTCCTTGGCGGCCTGCACCAAGCGCGGGTGGTTGGAAAGACCGAGATAGTTGTTGGCGCAGAAGTTGAGCACTTCCTTACCGGCCACCTGGATGGCAGCCTGCTGAGGACCTTCGATGAGACGCTCGTTCTTATAAAGACCGGCCTGACGGATGTCCTCCAATTCCTTCTGGAGGTGAGCTTGAAATTTTCCGTACATAATCGTTCGGGGATTATTGGAGTAATAATACTATATAGTAAAGGTGTAAGCGCCCCGTAGGAGCGCGCCGCGCGGCCTCAGCGGCCGGTAGCGATGCAAAGGAACGTAAAAAATTGAAATTATCGGGGCGTCGCGGTTGTTTTTCTAAAAAAAAATATTTCCTTTGCAGGTGCAATTTGCAAGAGCAAGCGAAAGCGAGAAAACACTACCCCCCGCGCGTGTTCTCCGTGCCTTTCACCGCCGCTTGCAAAGGAGAAAACGGCCACGTATGGCCGTCCTCCGACAACCAACCCTACAACAACAAGACTTCGATGAAGAATATTCTGGTAATCGGCGGCACCGGACAGATCGGTTCCGAGCTGACCATGAAGCTCCGTGGCATCTATGGCAACGACCACGTCGTTTGCGGATGCATCCCCAGCGCTCAGCCCCAGGGCGAGCTCCGCGAGAGCGGCCCCTTTGAATTCTGCGACGTAACGAATGCCGAGCAGATTGCTGCCGTCGTGGTGAAACACCATATCGACACCATCTACAACCTCGCCGCCCTGCTCAGCGTAGTAGCTGAAGGACGCCCCCAACTCGCTTGGAAGATTGGCATCGACGGACTGTGGAACGTCCTCGAAGTAGCCCGCGAACACGGATGTGCCGTCTTCACCCCCAGCTCCATCGGCTCCTTCGGCCCCGAGACGCCCGCCAACAACGTGCCGCAGGACACCATCCAGCGCCCCCGCACCATCTACGGCGTCTCCAAGGTGACGACAGAATTGCTCTCCGACTACTACTATCGCAAGTATGGCGTCGACACGCGCGCCGTCCGCTTCCCCGGCCTCATCTCCTATGTGACGCCTCCCGGCGGCGGTACCACCGACTACGCCTGCGACATCTACTATAGCGCCGTGCGCGGCGAGAAGTTTGTCTGCCCCATCTCCAAAGGCACCTACATGGACATGATGTATATGCCCGACGCCTTGCGCGCCGCCGTGGAACTGATGGAAGCCGACCCCGCCCGCCTCATCCACCGCAACGCCTTCAACATCGCCGCCATGAGCTTCGACCCCGAAGGTGTCTTTGCCGCTATCAAGAAATACAAGCCCGCTTTCGAGATGACCTACGATGTAGACCCCCTCAAGCAGGCCAATGCCGACTCCTGGCCCAACAGCCTCGACGACGTCTGCGCACGTCAAGAGTGGGACTGGAAGCCCTCCTACGACCTCGACGCCATGACGCGCGACATGCTGGAGAAGTTGGCTGAAAAGTTGAAATAACAATCCGCCGGTCTATACATTTTTATAGACCATATCATTCATCAATCCATCCTCAATTTCAATGTTCGAGAGAAGGCGGCCCGTCTGACGGGAGTCAGGTGGCCGTGAACAATCTCTCCAGATTACTTTTCTCAGAAGTTCGACGAGAGTCGCATTTTTGAATCCTGTGTAGCCCGACCCTGTGTCGGGCTATTCTTTTTTCGTAACTTTGAGGCACACTCTCTTTTCCCGTTTTCTCTGTTATGGTCAAGAAGAAACACATCCCGACACCGCGCCGCGGCGCCCTCGACCTGCGGGAGCAGCAAGCCGAGGCGACACGGCGCCGCCTCGCCGCCAAGGTGCCCTCGTGGGGCGCCGTCGAAGGGCTCCTGCTGCCGCCGCGGCTGGCGCAGGAGCAGTGCTCCGGCGAGGCGGCGGCGCGCTACAAGGCCGCCGTCGTGCAGCGTCTGGTACCCGCCGGCGGTACGATGGCCGACCTCACGGGCGGCTACGGCGTCGACTTCAGTTTCATAGCGCCCCACTTCGCCCACGCCTACTATGTGGAGCAGCAAGAGGAGCTATGCCGTCTGGCGGCGCACAACCTGCCGCTCTTAGGGCTCCCCGCGGCGCACCTCCTCTGCGCCGACAGCGTGGCGGCCCTCCCTACGCTGCCGCCCCTCGACTTTCTCTATCTCGACCCCGCCCGCCGCGACGCGGCGGGGCGCAAGACAGTGCTCATCGAGGACTGCCGCCCCGACGTGGTTCACCTCCTTCCCGCCCTGCTGCGGCAGTCGTCGGTGGTAATGGTCAAGCTGTCGCCCATGCTCGACATACAGCGCGCCGTCGAGACCCTCGGCGCGACCGTCGACGAGGTGCACATCGTGGGCGCCGGAGGGGAGTGTAAGGAGCTCCTGCTGGTGCTCCGCGCCCCCTCGGCAGCCGCGGCGGTGCCGCAGCTCCATGTGGCCGACGACGCCCACCGCCTCGTCCTCCCCCTCGACGCCGAGCGCCACTGTGCCGCCACCGCCGCCGCAGCGCCGCAGCGCTACCTCTACGACCCCGGCGCCGCGGTGATGAAGAGCGGCCTCTTCCGCTGGCTGGCGGCGCACTACGGCGTCGCCCCGCTGCATCCCAACACCCACCTCTATACCTCCGAGCGCTATGTGGCCGACTTCCCGGGGCGCGTCTTCCGCGTCGATGGCGTCTGCGACTTCTCCAAGAAGAGCCTGCGCGCCCTCTGTGCCGACACGCCCCGCGCGAATATCGCCGTACGCAACTTCCCGGGGACGGTGGCCGACCTGCGACGACGCCTCAAGGTGGGCGACGGCGGCGATGCCTACTGGTGGGCCGTCACCCTCGCCGACGAGCGCCATGTCCTTCTGGCAACGCACAAGGTCACGCCGGAACCGTCCGACGATAGGTAGGGCTCCTCTCTTGTTGCACGGAAAAAACGTATCCTCCCGCAGGAAGAGCGCGTCCCGTTGCCGACGTCGTTTACCGCCGTAGCACGAAAGCCTCGCGCCGTGCGCCACCGATGACACCTCGCACCCTTCCCCCCTTCACCTCTTATTCCCCTTCTCCCTTCCCCATGCTTTCCACCCTCTCCCGTTACCTCACGCGTCTCGCCCTCGCCGCCCTCCCCCTGACGGCGTCGGCCGACGGTCTTTCCCTCCTCCCGCGCCCCGCCGAGCAGCAGTTCACCGGCGGCGCTCCCTTCACCCTCACCGCCAAGGCCTCCATCGCCTATACGCCGGAGCTCCTGCCGCAGGCCTCCTACCTGCGCGACGTCGTCGCCGCCTCGACGGGCTATGACCTGTCGCTGCGCGCGGGCGGCAAGGGCACCCTCCGCCTGCTCCTCGACACCGTTGCCGTCGGGGCCGCCGAGGGCTACCGCCTCACCATCACCCACCGCGGCGTGGAGGTGCGCGCCCACGATGCCGCGGGCGCCTACTATGGCATACAGACCCTCCTGCAGTGCTTCCCCGCCGCCATCTACAGCGAGCGGCGACAGCGCGACGTCCGGTGGACGGCGCCGGCCCTCGTCGTGTCCGACGCCCCGCAACGTCCCTGGCGCGGAATGATGCTCGACGCGGCGCGCTACTACTACGACAAGGCGTTTGTCATGAAGTTTATCGACATGATGAGTATGTATAAGCTCAACAAGTTCCAGTTCCACTTCATCGACGACAGCGGATGGCGCCTGGAAATCAAGAAATACCCCCAGCTGACCTCCGTCGGTGCCTGGGCGGGCAGCGAGACCGAGCGGCTGGGCGGCTACTACACACAGGACGACATCCGCGATATCGTTGCCTATGCCGCCGTCCGCGGCGTCGAAGTCATCCCCGAGATAGAGTTCCCCGCCCACCTGCTGTCGGCCGTGGCCGCCTACCCCTGGCTGAGCTGTACGGGCGAGGCGCACGAGGTGCCTACGCGCCACTTCATCAGCCAAGACCTGCTCTGTGTGGGCAAGCCCGAGGCGTTGCAGTTCCTCCACGATGTGCTCAACGAGACAGCCGACCTCTTCCCCTCGCGCTACATCAACATCGGCGGCGACGAGGCCGTCTACACCCGCTGGGAGCAGTGTCCCCGCTGCCGGGCGCTGATGCAGCGCGAGGGTCTCTCCCGCGCGGAGGAGCTCCAGGGCTGGCTCACCAATGTCGTGGCGGGATGGCTCCGCGAGCGGGGTCGCACGGCCGTAGGATGGGAGGAGATTGTCATGCGCGGCAAGGTGTCGACGCCCGTCGTCGGTGTGGTGTGGCACAACGTCGGCGACACCCTCACCCTCCGGCGCGACGGCCACCACGCCCTGCTGTCGCCCGCCTCGCACCTCTACTTCGACTTCCCCGAGAGCGACCTCCCCGGCGAGCCGCCCCATGCCACCTGGCAGCCCCATGTGCCGTTGGAGAAGACCTATTCCCTCCCCGTCGCCGACTACGCTCCCGGCAGCGCCACCCTCGGCGTGCAGGGATGTATGTGGAGCGACCTCTTCATCCATGGCTGCGGGCTTCCCGAACTGGCCCCGCTCGACGAGAACCGCTCGGAGCACTATGTAGAGTACTTCACCTTCCCCCGCCTGCTGGCCCTTGCCGAGGTGGGATGGACGGCACAGCGCCGACGCGACTACGATGACTTCCGACAGCGCCTGGCCGCCCACTTCACGCGCCTCGACGCCAAGGGGTGCCACTACCGCGTCCCCCTGCCGCGCCTCACCGCGCAGCAGCCGACGACCGACGGCGCCACCTTCACGCTGGCATGCGACGTAGACAGTGCCCGCATCCACTACACCACCGACGGACAGCTCCCCACCCTCCACTCGCCGCGCTATGAGGGCCCCGTCACGCTGCAGCGCGGCGACACCCTACGCGCCATCACGGTGGTGACGTCGCAGCACTACTCCCTGCCGCTCACCGTTGTCACCCCATAGGAGGCGTCGCCGCAGGCCCCGCACCCATCCATAAAGCGCCGCACAGCTCTACCGAGGTAGGTTGTGCGGCGCTTCTCTCAAAAAAATACAAAGATGGCCGAAAACGGCTTTTCCGTGTCGCCTCTCTTCGCCGGAGAGGCGGTATGTGCGGGCTACGGGGAGGACGCCGATGAGCGCCGGGAGCCTCCCCGGGGAGGATACTTAGTCGATCTCTTCGTCAGCCTCGTAGCCACCCATCTCGCGGATAGCGTTCTTGAGCATGACATACTGGTGGAAGAGGTGGTTGACGGGGACTTCGCCCTTCGTATAGTCGTGCATCGGGCTCTTGAGGAAGAAGCTCAAGAAGCGCTGCGTACCGTAGCGTCCCTTACGGGCGGCGAGGTCGGAGAGCAGTACGAGGTCGAGCAGCAGCGGGGCGGCGAGGATAGAGTCGCGGCAGAGGAAGTTGATCTTAATCTGCATGGGATAGCCCATCCAGCCGAAGATGTCGATGTTGTCCCATCCCTCCTTATTGTCGTTGCGCGGCGGATAGTAGTTGATGCGCACCTTGTGATAGTAGTCGGTGTAGAGGTCGGGCTGCTCTTCGGGGACGAGGATGCTCTCCAGCGTCGAGAGCTTGCTGACCTCCTTGGTGTGGAAGTTGGCGGGCTCGTCGAGCACGAGGCCGTCGCGGTTGCCCAGGATGTTGGTGGAGAACCATCCCGCCAGGCCCAGACAGCGCGTCCCGATGATGGGGGCGAAGCCCGACTTCACGAGCGTCTGTCCCGTCTTGAAGTCCTTACCGGCGATAGGCATCTTGGTCTCTTCGGCGAGCTCCCACATGGCGGGGATGTCGACGGTGGTGTTGGGGGCCCCCATGATGAAGGGAGCGCCCTCCTTCAGGGCGGCATAGGCGTAGCACATCGAGGGAGCCACGTGCTCGCGGTCGTCGGCCTTCATAGCGGCCTCGAGGGCGGCGAGGGAGCCGTGCACCTTCTCGTCGACGGGTACATAGATTTCCGTCGAGGCGGCCCAGATAACGACGAGGCGGTCGCAGCCGTTGGCAGCCTTGAAGTCGCGGATGTCCTTACGCAGGGCCTCCACCATCTCCCAGCGGGTGGCGCAGTCCTTCACGTTGTGACCGTCGAGGCGCTTGGCGTAGTTGATGTCGAAGGCGGCCTTCATCGGCACGATGGCCTTGAGCTCGTCCTCGACGGGGAGGATATCCTTTGCCTTGAGCACTTCCGCATTGACGGCGCTCTCGAAGGCGTTGGCGGGATAGACGTCCCAGGCGCCGAACACCAGGTCGTTCAGGTCGGCCAGGGGGACAATTTCGCCGTAGTGAAGATATTTCTTGTTCTCACCGCGCCCCACGCGAATCTTGTCATACTGGGTCATTGAGCCAACAGGCTTGGCAAGGCCCTTGCGAGCCATCAGCACACCGGTGATAAAAGTGGTGGTGACGGCCCCGAGGCCGACACACATCACACCTAATTTTCCTTTTGCAGGTTCCATGTTGATTTGTTGTGTTTTATACTTTCCTTCAAAACTGCAAAATTACAAAAAGTTTTTAACCGTACTCCCTCTCTCCGCTTTTTTTCATCAGAGCCTCTTCTGCCATAGACGGATAGCGCCCGACGCCGCCCGACGCTCCGTGACGGGCGCCCCGACGGCGCCGCGCGCCTTTAACGGCGCTTATCGTGAAGCGAGAGGGGCCCGAAAACGGTGCGCGAAGGCCGTGAGAATCGAAAAAAATCCGGCGCGCCCGTCTCTCCGTCGAAGAAGGGCACGGAGGAGGTATTTGAAGTGTTAAAATAGCGCCGTTTTTGACATATACTGTCACAAACGGCGGTGCGACGCCAACGCCGCACGGCGAAAAAAGTACGGGAGAAATTTCAACAAGTCCCGGACTTGTTCGGACGAGTCCGGGACTTGTTGCGCCGCGCCGCCGACGCCGCGAGATGTGCCCCGCGCTTCACACGCCTTAACAAATCGGCGTGGCTTCCGTGCGCCGCGGCGCGCGCTTTTCTCGCCGCCACAGCATCAACAAACGTCAAAAGGCGGCATCATCGTCTTAACTTCTTGTAATTTTTTGAGAGGAAAGGCGTCTTTCCGCGGCCGCCGGCGGCATTTTGTGCCCCCCGAGGGTCGTTTCTCCGCATTTTTCACGCTCTCCGCCGTGTCAAGTTTTTTCTGCAAAACAGACGAGGTTCTCTATTTTTTTTGAAAAAAATGAGGGGAGGAGGAAAAAGGGGGCGGGGTGTATGTACCGAAGGAGGGGGCCACCGACAAAAATCACCGCCGGCCGCCGCCTCGGCAGCGCCGCGCACCGACGACGCGCCGAGGGAGCGTCCGCCCATCCTCCCTCCCTCTCCTTTTCCTTCATCTCCGGCATCCATTTTTCCTATTTCTTTAAAAAGATTTCGATTCCTCAACATTTACCCCCCCCAACCGTAAAAAAGTATTAAGTTTGCAGAGAGATTTTTCTCTTAGTACGATTTACAACCTCTAATCCCTTATTCATTCTTATGCAGAAGCACACCCTTTTCATTTTCCTATTGGCCGTCGGTCTTTCCGGCGCGACAATGACCACGATGACTTCCTGCGGTGACGACCCGAAGGAAGAGACGGGCCCCACCGGTGACGATGGAAACAGCAGCACCCCGGACAGCAGCAACGACCGCGAAGGCGATGGCTACGACTCCGGCAACAGCGACAGCCCGACGCCCGGCAGCGGCGACGGCAGCGGGCCCACCGACGCGCTCAACTCCAGCGCCGCCGGCGACTACCTCAACGAGACGGCACAGCGCGTACTCAACCTCTTCAACGCCAACGACCAGCAGAAGACCCTCCAACTGGCAAAAGACTTCCTGAATACCTATGGCGACTATGACATGCCCGACAACTTCGACTTCGAGGACGATGAAGACGACTACTACGCTCCCTCTCTGAAAAAGACGATGGAACTGCTCATCCGCAGCTGCAAGGGAAACGTATCGGCGGCCACACGCGCCGTAGAAGAGTGGGTGGGCAACTTCAACCTACACCCCGACGAGCTCCGCGGCGTCTATGAACCCGTCAGCCGCGAAGAGGCGTGGGTGAAGAAGGAAAGCAGCAACGACATCATCTTCCGTTTCTGGCACAACGGGGCCACCTGCGAACTGAAGGTAGTATTCTCCAGCCGTTCGTGGGACCTTAACTTCAGCAATACGGAGAGTGAGGATTATTACTGGGGGTGGAGCTCTCATGAGACCTATAACTACTACCTGACCATCCCGTCGGAGGTGTCCTTCACCCTGACGGAAGGCGGCACCACGCTGGTCAGCGGCAACGTCACCAGCGCCTTCAGCGACAAAACGAAGATGACGGCCAACGTCGACGTCACCATAGAAAACATCCGCAGCAAGGCCTCCTACAACGCCACCAACACCACCATCGCCGTGACGCAGGAGATGACGGTGAGCGGCACACGCGTCTACTACGCCTCGGCCACCCTGCAGGGCAACCACCTCTGCGACAAGGACAGACTGGCCTCGCTGTTTGACTACAGCTATACGAGCACCTCTTCCCCTTACTATTCTTATGAGGAGCATTATGGCTACGACGACGCCAGTATCGGCGACTATCTCACCGCCGGAACGGCAGAGCTGACCGTCCTCGACCGCGTCACCGTCAGGGGCAGCATCAGCGACTTCCAGAAGTTCAGCGACAACCTCGACAGCGATGACGACGAGAGCACCAATGCCGCCAAAGAGGCCACTGCCCGCAAGAGCGCCAACCTGCTCAACGGCATCTGCCAAGGACAGCTCTTCTTCAACTCGACGGTGAAGCAGGCCGACGTCACCTGGCAAGCCTATCTCTACGACAGCTGGGGATGGGGCGACACGACGTATGAAGACTGGGGCGTAGAGCCTGTCATGACCTTCGTCAACGGCGGCGGCTCCTACACCTTCGAGGAATACTTCGACGACCTGCGCTTCGGCAACCTCACCGACATCTTCTCCGGCGTCTACGACACCTACGAGAGATACTGGCGCTAACCCTCTTTCTCCCCCTCAGCTTGCACACACCCCCTCCCCCGGGGCCTCGCCCCCACGCCCTCCACAGAAGGACAGTAGCCACGGCGCTACTGTCCTTTCTTGCCTTGTGCTTGTCGGCGGCGCCGACAGACAGCAGTGCCGTCGACAGCGTCGCCCTCGGGGCCGCCGAGGTGGTGAGCACGGTGCGACGCACGGCGCGGCGCGTGGGGAGCGGCGACGCCCTGCGCTTCGACGCCGCCGAGGTGGGGCGACGCCTGCGCTCCCTGGGGGAGGCCGACGCCACCCTCTATCTCAAGACGCTGCCGGGCGTGGGGAGCGTAGGGGAGTATGGCGGCGGCCTCTCCCTACAGGGCAACGAACTCTCGGCCACCGACTACCGCCTCGAGGGGGCCACCGTATTCCAGCCCTTCCACTTCGGCGGCATCTTCTCCACCTTCCACCCCGACCACTATCCCCGTGTGACCCTGGAGAAGTCCATCCACACCGCCGCACAGACGGACCGCGTAGGAGGGAGCATCGCCCTGCAGACAGCGCCGCAGCGGACGACACACATCGGCGGAGCGGTCAACGCGGGGATGATGGCTTCCACACTCCTGCTGCAGTCGCCCCTCGGGCGGCAGGGCGACCTGCGCCTCTCCGGCCGCCTCTCGTATATCAACACGCTCTACCGCGGGATGATGAACCGCCGAAGCGTGCACATCGACTACGACTTCAGCGACGTCAACGCGACGGTACGCCCCCTCGTCACGGCTACCGACCGCCTTACCCTCAACGTCTTCCACAGCCACGACCGCCTGAACTACTACGACCGCCGCTACACCCTCGAGACCGTCCTGCGCTGGCACAACACCACGGCGTCGGCGGCCTGGGAGCACCGGGGAGCACGCGCCACGCAGGTCCACCGCCTCGCCTACAGCACCTTCGACAACCACTTCGTCAACGAGATGCAACAGGTGGCGCTGGCGGTGCCCACGGACATCACCCAGTGGTCGGCAGGCGGCGACTGGCAGGTGAGGCTCGGGCAGCGCACGAGCCTCCTCGCCGGCTACGAATACCGCACCGTCACGGCACATCCCCAGCAGGCCACCCTCGTGGGCTACGGCACGGGGGAGACGGCGGCGGCACCGCGCGTCGACAGCCGCCTGCTGCGCACCTATCTGCAGGCCGACGTACGCCTCGGCGACGCCTGGAGCGTCGGCGCCGGCGCCAAGGGGATGGGCTACCGTTGCGGCACCTACCGCCCCGCGACACTCGACCCCGTGGTGACCCTCCACTATGCCCGCGACGCACTGCGCGCCGCCCTCCACTGGGGCGCCTACACGCAGAGTCTCCATCAGGTGGGATTCTCCGACATCGGTATGTCGTCGGACTTCTGGCTGCCGGCAGAACGCCGCGTGCCCCTCCTACACTCCTACAACTACGCTGCCAACATCACCTATGCCTTCCCATGGGGAGAAGTCGCCGCCGACCTCTACTACCGCACGCTGCGCCATACGGCAGAATACGACGGCAAGGTGCTCGACCTGCTCGACAGCGACTACGACGTCTTCGACCACCTCCTTACCGGGCGCGGCTACAACTACGGCGTCGACCTGTGGGCCGCCTACCGCCGCCGCGCGCTGCTGACGTCGCTGGCCTACAGCTGGGGGCGCGCCCGCCGCCGCTACCCGACGACGCCCTACGAGGTCACCGCCGCCACGGAGCCCGGCCACCGCCTCTGTGCCACCGCCGCCTATACACTGTCGGCCCGCTGGGAGCTCGCCGCCACCTTCACCTACGCCGGGGGGCGTCCCTATACGCCCATCCGCTCCGTCTACCTGGTGGCCAACAACCTGATGATGGACTACGGGCAGCGCAACAGTGCCCGCCTGCCCGCCTACCAGCGCCTCGACCTCTCCGCCACCTATCACCTGCCCTCGCGGCGGCGACGCGACCACTTCCTCCACTTCGCCTTTATCAACGCCTACGCCCACAACAACGTGGAGATGCTCTCCTACAACGTCGACCGCAAGACGGGCAACGTCGTCTGCCGCAAGATTGTCTCGCTCTACCGCGCCCTGCCCTCGCTGAGCTATTCCCTGCGTTTCTAATCCCCCACGCCTATGCCCTTCCTCCCCCTTCCCCGCCTCCTGCGGGGTTTCGGCGTCCTCGCCCTCCTGCCCTGCCTCGTCGGCTGCTCCGACGACGTCCCCGCCGCCGACGCCACGCTGGTCATCGACGGCTGGCTCGACGCCGACGGCTTCCCCATGGTCGTCGTCACCACGTCGCTCCCCCTCGCGGGGCGGGAAGACAAAGACCTGCCTCTCAGCGACGTCTTGGTGAGGTGGGCCACGGTGTCGGTGAGCGACGGCGAGCACAGCTACCTCCTGACAGGGAGCGCCGACAAGCGCTATACGCCGCCCTATATCTACCGCAGCTACGCCTTCCGCGGGAAGCCCGGCGTCGACTATACGGTGACGGTGAGCGACCACGGCCGCGTGGCCACCGCCCACTGCGTCATGCCGCCGGTGACGCCCATCGATACCGTCGTGGTGCGGGCGCTGCCCGAGAGCGACACGCTCCGACAGGTGGAGCTCACCTTCACGCCGCCGGAGGGCCGCCACTATTATCACGTGGAGTGCCGCGTCCGCGGGAAGCACTACCGCTGTCTGCCCGCACGCCTCGGCGCCGTCGTCACCAACGGGGCGCTGCCCACCACCATCCCGGTATATTCCCCCAAGAACATTGCCGACACCACGCGGTCCGCCTCGCCGCATTTCGCCCTCGGCGACACCGTCGACATCCGCCTCTGTGCCGTCACGGAGGAGGTGTGGCAGTTTTGGTCGGCCTACGACGAGGCCGTCTCCGTAGGCACCAGTCTCTTCATCACCCCCGCCGGAAGTCTGCCGACCACGGTGAGCGGCGGCAAGGGTGTGTGGTCGGTACAGGGCACCGCCACGGCGTCCGTCGTTATCCGCTGACGCCGGGGCCCTACTGCCTCTCTTCCCTTCTTCTCCCCCGCTTCTCCTGTATTCTCCTCCCATTCTGTTCTTTCTCCCCCACTCTTTCCCCTCTATCCCTTCTCCCTTTCCCCCTCTTCCCCTCCTTCTTTTATATCCTCCGTCCCCCCCACAACGGCGTCCGCCGAGACGTTCGGTAAGAACCGGGCGTCTCGGCGGACATCGTAAGAAAGGAAGGGGAGAGAGAGGCGTGCGTCGGCGTCGGCCGACGGCCATGGGCGCTACTTCTTGAGGAGGTGGCTGTAGCGGGCGTCGTCGGTCAGGATGGAGAGGGCGTCATGGATGGCCGCGTCGTTGTGAAGGAGGTAGAGGGCGGCGCCGCGCGCATAGTAGCGGTAGCCCATGATGACGCCCTCCGCCATGATGCGGATGGGGGTCTCCCAGTGGCGGAAGTCCTCCTCCACGTCGCGGTCGAGCTTATTCCGCAGAGCGTCGACCTCCGGCTTCACCTCGTCGCCGTAGCCCTCGATGTCGATGAGCTGTTGCAGCTTCTCCAGGACGCGGAGGCTCTGTCGGCTGAAGGTAAACCCGCGATTCTTCATGAAGCGGCAGAAGTCGGCATAGTCGGCGTCGGAGAGGTGGAAGCGTTCCGGCGAGGGGAGGACGTCGTGGCGGTTGTTGTAGTCGACGCAGTAGTCGGTGAAGGCCTCCTCCGACGTCAGGTAGAGCAGCATGGAGGGCAGCGAGTCCATCGTGGCGGCGATGGGGACGTCGGGGGTGATGCCGCCGCCGTCGCGCACAGGGCGTCCTGCGGCGGTGTGGAACTCGTGGGTCAGCGAGTCGGGGAGGGCGACGGGCTCGCCGTCCTCGAAGCGGTAGGCCTGGATGCAGCGTCCGCTGGGGATGTAGTATTTGCTGGTGGTAAATTTGACGACGCCGTTATAGGCCGTCGGGTGGCTCTCCTGAACGAGCCCTTTGCCATAGGTACGACCGCCGGCGACGACGGCGCGGTCGTAGTCCTGCAGGGCGCCGGCGGTGATCTCGGCGGCCGAGGCGGTGCTCCCGTTGGTCAGGATGAGCAGGGGGATATCGAGGTCGAGCGGGTCGTTCTGTGTTTTATAAGTGACGGTATTCTCGCGCAACTTGCCGCGCGTTGTCACCACCTCCTTTCCGCGGGGCACGAAGAGGTTGACGAGGCTCACGGCCTCTTCCATCAGTCCGCCGGGGTTGCCGCGCAAGTCGAGGAGGAGGCGTCGTGCTCCCTGCTGCTTGAGGTCGACGATGGCGCGTCGCACGTCGCGCGTGGTATTCTCGGTGTATCCCTCGAGATAGATATATCCCACCGTATCGTTGGCCATGGCGCTACACGTCACGCTGGGCACCGTCACGGCGCGTCGTGTCACCTGCACGGTGCGCGGTGCCTGTCCGGGGCGTTGGAAGCCCACGGTGATGGTCGTCCCCGGCTCGCCGCGGAGGGCATTGCTGACGCTCGACGAGTAGTCGGCGGCCTCCTGCGTGGTGAGGCGCCCCAAGTCCTTGCCGTCGATCGACAGCAAGATGTCGCCGGCGCGCAGTCCGGCCTCATCGGCGGGCATTCCCTCGAAGGTCGAGGCGATGACGCAGCGTCCCAAGTCCTTGCGCGGTTGCACGACGGCGC
Organism: uncultured Prevotellamassilia sp.; assembly: GCA_964640535.1. GTDB lineage: Bacteria > Bacteroidota > Bacteroidia > Bacteroidales > Bacteroidaceae > Alloprevotella. Next base: position 56,169 of record CAZXFS010000014.1, read on the forward strand.
CGACGCCGGCATACTTCCCCGTTGTCATCTGCTTGAGGTCGTCGGTCTTGTCTTCGGGGAAGTATTCCGTGTAAGGGTCCAACTGGTCGAGCATATAGAGGAGGGCATTCTCGATGTTCTTCTTGGCATCGAGGGTATCCACGTAGTTCTTGTCGAGGTCGCGATAGATTGCGTTGAAGATGCTGAGCTGCTTGGCCGTCTCGATGTGGTGACGGCTCTTGTCCTGTGCCGACATCGACAAGGCGCAGCACAGGGCGACGACGAGAAGGGAGAGATGCTTCATGAGAGAGGAGGTGTGGGAAAGAGGGGAACGTTTATAACCGGGCGGCCATCTTCTGCCATACGCTGTCGTCGAGGCGTGTGCCCACCACCTGGATGATTTCGTTGGCCAGGAGGGTACCCTCGCTGAGGCATGCCTCGAGGCCCTCGCCGCGGGCATGGGCATGGAGGAAGCCGGCGGCGAAGTAGTCACCGGCGGCCGTGGTGTCGACCACCTTGACGGCATCGCCGGCAGGCACGAAGGCCTTCTCGCTGCCGCGGCGTGCCAGGGCGCCGCGCGGGCCCACCTTGACGACGGCCAGCGGGCATATCTCCGCCAGGGCGTCGAGGGCATCGTCGGCCTCGCGTCCGGTGAAGGCACGCGCCTCCTCCTCGTTGGCAAAGACGATGTCGGTCTTTTGCAACAGATGGCCGAAGAAGTCGCGGTCGGCCTCCACCACGTTGTAGCTGGCCATATCGAGGGCCACCAGCAGTCCGGCGGCGCGTGCCGTGTCGACGAGGGTATCGATGAGGGCATGGTTTTGCACAAGATAGCCCTCTATATATAGATAGGAGCAGTCGGCCCACCATGCGGCGGCGATATCGTCGGCCTTCAGATGGGCGGCGGCGCCGAGATAGGTGGCGAAGGTGCGTTGCCCGTCGGGGGTGATGAAGGCGGAAGCCACGCCGGTGGGGGCGTCGTCGGTCAGCAGGTGCGTCTCCACGCCGGCCTCGCGGAAGCTACGCCCGAAGAAGTCGCCGTCGTCGTCGTGCCCCACCTTTCCGATGAGCGCCGTAGGCTGTCCCACGCGCGCCAGGGCGAGGATGGTGTTGCAGGCCGAGCCGCCGGTGGTGCGCTCGCGTCGGGCGCCGCTCATGCGCTCGCCGAGGGCGAGGAAGTGCGCGCGGTCAATCAGTTGCATGGAGCCTTTCGGCAGGGCGAGGGTGGCGAGGAGTTCCTCCGTCGTTTCGCTGTAGAGGGCGTCGACGAGAGCGTTGCCAATACCGATAATCTTTTTCATCCGGAATAGTTTTCGTAGTTGTTTTTCTCTTTTCTCTTTATTTTTCCTGCAAAGTTATTGCTTATTTCAAAAATATCCATTACTTTTGCACCGCAATTCACAAGGAAGTCGACATTTCCGGTCACTTCTGCTTCAGTAGCTCAGTTGGTTAGAGCACCTGACTGTTAATCAGGGGGTCGTTG
>CAZXFS010000015.1:0-44179 GCA_964640535.1 uncultured Prevotellamassilia sp.
TAGGGCTCATTCGGGACTTGCACCCGTTAGATAATATGCATGCCGAGCATACCAGTGCCCGCCCCCTCTCTCGGCCGAGAGAGGGGGCGGGCACTGACTTTTTCGGACAAAAGCCGGGGACGGCAGCAACAGCACGGCGGCAGGAAGAGGCGGCCGCCCGGCTACGAACACAAGCCCTTTTTCCTACGGATTTTTCCGAAAAGAGGAGAGGCGCGTCACCCTACCGCGCCGGTCAACGGCCTCCACCTGATAGACACCGACAGGGAGAGAGGTGACATCGAGGCTGTCGGACGGAGGATAGGTGCCGACGCAACGCCCCGAGATATCGGTGAGGCGAAGGCGCTGTGCCTCTACGCCGCGAGGATAGGCGACGAGGAGGGAACTCACGGCGACGGGGAGCGGAGAGGACGGGGAAGAGGGCGACACCGTCCACCGGTTGACCTCCGGCGTCGGCGGCGTCTCATTGCCGTAAGCGTCCAGGGCGGTAACGACGAGGGAGGTGCCGCTCGGCAGAGGGAGCGCGGGAAGGTAGTCGTAGTCGGTGGTGCGGAGGTTGGCCGCCAGGAGGTCGGCGGCGGCAAGCGACGTCGCGCCGGGGGCCAGACGGTAGAGGTTGTAACGCACCGGAGTGGCGGGGGCGTTGTCGGTGGCAGCGGTCCAGCGGAGATGCCATCCTCTTCCCTGCCGTTCTACGGTGAGCTGCGGGAGTGTCGGGGCGACACTGTCGTACCACGTCATCGCGGGAGGGAGGGAAGGACGGGCGTAATAGGTGTCGCGGAGAAAGGTGTAGAGGCCTTTGACATCATCGGTCAGGAATCGGCTTCGGAAATAGGCGGCGCCGCCCATGCCGCGCTGACGTACAAACTGCAACTGCCGCGTGACGACGCCAAGAGGCCAGTCCTTTTCCGAGGGACTGAGGAAATAGATGCCCAGCCCCGGGACGACGGGACGCCCCGCGCTTTGCTCTTGCCAGTCGTTGGCGAAGGGATAGAAGTGTTTCCCGTCAAAATACATCATGGGGAAGAGGAGGTCCATCCACCCCTCCTGCAGCCAGCGCCGGGCGTCTTGGTAGACGGCATCGCGGGCATTCCATCCGTAGCTGCTCTGGAGCGGCAAATCGGCATACTTCCCCACCGGCGAGCAACTGAGCTTCACCCATGGGCGCACGGCTTTGACGGCCGCCCCGATGCGCAGCACCACCCTGTCGACATTCTCGCGCCGCCAGGCGGCGAGGGGCTGTCCGCCGCCATAGCGACGATACGTGGCGGCATCGTCCCAAGAGAGGTTCTTCTCGGGATAGCGGATATAGTCCAGATGGATGCCGTCAACGTCATAACGCTCCACTATCTCGCGGCAGAGCTGCGCCAGGTAGTCGGCCGTTGCCGGTACGCCGGGGTCCATCATCCAGCGGTCGCCGCTCCGCCGACAGAGCTCGGGATGGCGCCGCGGCAGCGAGAGCTGCTTGAGCTGTTGCTCCTGTGCCACGGTACACAGCGGGAAGGCCACCACCCAGGCATGGAGCTCCATGCCGCGGCGGTGGGCCTCCGCCAACGCGAAGGCCAAGGGGTCGTAGGGCGGTGCCACCCCTATCTTCCCGGAGAAGGCGGCATCCCAGGGTTCGTAGGAGGAGGGGTAGGCGGTGGTGCCACGCAGGCGCGTCTGAAAGAGGACGGTATTGATGCCGACGGCCTGCAGGCGGTCTAATATCCGGCACAGTTCGTCTTGCTGCCGCTGCTGCTCGGCGGCGGTACGCGCCGGGTGCGAGGGCCAGTCGAGGCCGCTGAGCGTGGTGAGCCATACGGCCCGCACCTCGCGATGAGGTGCGGCGGCCCATTGCGGGGCGTCCCACGACAAGAGAGGCGCCGAAGCCTCATCGGGCGCCGTGAATACCGTCTGCCCGGAGAGCGGCGCCGCAAGGAGGAGCGACAGGAAGAATATTTTCCGGAAGTTCATGGGCGGATGCTAAGGGTTCCTGATATCATTCTAAGGGATGACAAAGCGCAAAGTGTCGCCATAACCGGTGCCGACGCCGTTGGCGGCATAAGCCACCACGTAATAGGTGCCGGGCTTCGGCAGCGCCACTCGCTGTTCAAAGGCGTCGGCGGGCGTTTCCATCTTCACCTCTTTGCGCAACGTATCGTTGCCGTAAGTGAAGCCGCAGGCCGTCAGCGGACTGTTGGGACTCGCGAGCACTTGTCCGCGCAACACGAGGCTGTCGGCGTCGGAGGTGGCGTCGAGCGTCATCACCGTAGGGGCAAAGGGCTGTTCGTCGGAACGGTCTACGGGATGACAGGCCGCCAACGTCAGGAGGACGGAAGAAGTGAGGAGGAGAAAGGAGGAGAAACGATACATAGTCGGAGAAGGGGGATTCAAAATATACTTGGAGAAACGACAGAAACACTTGGAGAAGCGACAGAAACTTTTTAGAAAGCGCCCGAAATACTCAGGAGGCGGCTACGTCTTCCCACTCCACCACCACCACCTGCTGCGTGGCGTCGGTGAGGATGCCGCGGCGGTCGGGGCGCTCGCCGGCCAGCCACAGTACGCCGTCGGTGTCGGCGATGACGCGCGCCCAGAGGCGTTGCGGCGCGGTGTAGCCGCGGTCGGAGAGGTAATCGGTGATGGCTTTGGTGCCCCTCATACCGTAGGGGGCCAGGCGCTCGCCGGAGAGAGGGGCGCGATAGACCAGCGGCCCGTGGAGGGCATCGGCGTCGAGCGCCACGCGGTGGCGTTCGCGAGGGATGGCCGACAGGGCAGCGCGTGCACACCGCCGTAGGGTGACGACGCGGCCGTCGGGAAGGGCGACGCGGCCCTCGGAGGGGAGGATGACGGGGGCGAAGCGGGGCGGGCGCTGCGTCACCTCCAGCCACCCGCGGCGTACGACGGCGAGGTAGTCGTCGCTCTCGAAGACGGCACGCTCGCTGAGGCGTTGCCACTGCCACAGGTGCGCCACCATGTCTTCCGTCCACCCGAAGCGCTCGCCGAGGGCATCGACGACGGCACGATGGGAGACGGCCGACAGGTCGAGGCGGTAGCCGTGGGCGACAGGGAGCAGGAGCTCGTGCAGCGCGCGCTCCACGCCGAGGTGATAGACCTCCTCGACGGCGGCGAGGCGGCGCATCACCGTTGTCAGCGTCTTGTCGATAGAGGGGTTGAGCCGGCGCAGGGCGGGCATCAGCTGATGGCGGATATAGTTGCGCTTGTAGCGGGTGTCGCTATTTGTACTGTCGACCACGAAATCCTGTCCCCGTTCTTCCAGATAGCGCAGTATCTCTGCACGGTCGGTGTCGAGCAGCGGGCGCACGATGCGTCCCCGCTGCGGGCGCATCCCCGTGAGTCCGTGGATGCCCGTACCGCGGGTGAGGTTGAGGAGGAAGGTCTCTACATTGTCGTTCCGGTGATGGGCCACCGCGATGACGTCGTAGCCTTTTTCCTCGCAGCACGCTTCAAACCAGGCATAGCGCAGACGCCGCGCCGCCATCTCTATGCTCTCGCCATGGGCGGCCGCTTCGGCCGTCGTGTCGAAGTGCTTCACCAGAAGGGGCACCTGCAGACGCCGACAGAGGGTGCGGCAGAAGGCCTCGTCGCGGAGGCTCTCCTCGCCCCGCAGATGGAAGTTGCAATGGGCGGCCCCCAACCGATAACCGGCGTCGTGGAGCATCAGCAGCAGGGCCACCGAGTCTGCGCCGCCACTGAGGGCGACCAATACCGAGGAGGAGGGGGGAGGAAGGTGCATGGAGATTTTTTTAGAAACGGGGAGAATGACAAACGGCCCGACGGCCATCCGCCGGGAGTTAGTAAGAGGCCGACGCGGCGATACCTACGGCCCGAAGCCGCGCCACGATGGCGTCGAGCTCCTCGTGGGAAGCTTTCTGCAGATAGCGGTCGGGCGTCTCGCGGTCAATGGTGTACACCATGACCGACTGAGGAGCGATGCGCTGCACGGCTTCTATCCACGGTGCCACGTAGGCCTCGGTGGTGTTGTCGACGCTGCGTCCCTCCTCGTCGAGGCCTTTCATGAATAAGGTCTGGATGATGACATGGCCTTGGAAGGCGCACAAGGCGTCCACGACTTGTTCCACCTCATAGGCGCCGGTAGGGCGGTCGACGCGGGCAATATATTCCGGCGATACGGTGTCGAGCTTCTGGATGTTGTTGTCCACGCGCAATAGGGCCTCACGGACGGTCGGGCGATGGCACAGGGTGGCATTGCTCAGTACGCTGACACGCGCCTGCGGGCAATAGGCATCGCGCAGTGCCAGGGTGTCGGTGATGATGTCGGCAAAGTCGGGATGCGCCGTCGGCTCTCCGTTGCCGGCAAAGGTGAGCACGTCCGGCAGGCGGCCGTCGACCTTCATCTGCTGCAACTGTGCCTCCAGCTGCTCCTGCACCTCGCGACGGGTGGGGCGCGACTGATGGGGGCGCCGTTGGCGGTTGAAGCCGCATTCGCAATAGATGCAGTCGAAGGTGCACACCTTGCCGTCGGCGGGCATGAGGTTGATACCTAAGGAGAGCCCCAGACGGCGACTGTGGACGGGGCCGAAGATGGGCGAGGGATAGAGGATGGTAGACATATCGAAGGATAGAGGATGACGTGAGAGCCGGCGCACGGTGTGGGGCGACTTCCACGGAGGACAAAGATAGTAATTTCTCCGCGTACGGCGCCGCCGCGGCCCGTTCTTTTGGCCTCTCCCAACGCGCGACGGGCCGTTACGCACCGATGCGTAGCGGCCCGCCGTTAGGGGGGAGTGTCCGGCATTATTCGCCGGCGTCTATTTTCTCGTTGAGTGTTTGCAACTTCTCGCCCAGCAGACGGAGGTCTTCCTTGAGGCGTTCAATCTTGCGGTGGATGTCGTCGACGAAGGCCGAGGCGGTCTTCGACTTCCCGCTGAGGAATGTCACGTTGGTCTCGTAGGTGTTAATCTCCTGTTTCTTGGCGTCGTAGGCGGCCTGTACGCGACTGCGCTCGCGGGTGAGCTCGTTGCCTCCCTTCTCGGCCACCGTCTTCTTGAAGTTCTCCAGATGGCGGCGTCCGGCAGAGATGTGCAGCTCCTGATAGATGCGGTCGCACACGTCGTGGTAGCGCTTGTAGACCTTCTCTTTCTTGCGGAAGGGCACGTGGCCGGTCTCGTTCCATCGAGCCTGCAGTTCGCGCACCTTCTGCTGCACGTCGTCGCCGGCATCGGCCACGAGGGCTTCGAGCTGTGCGATGATGTCGTTCTTGGTGCTCAGGTTGGCCTCTTCCTCCTTGCGTTGTCCGGAGGTCACCTCGTTTTTCTTCTCGAAGAAGTAGTTGCAGGCGTCGTTGAAGCGCTTCCATACCGTCTCCGACACCTTATGGGCGACGGGCCCTATGGTGCGCCACTCCTTTTGGAGGGCGACGAGCTGGTTGGCGGTAGCGTTCCAGTCGGTACTGTCTTTGAGGGCTTCGGCTTTCTCGCAGAGGGCGTTCTTGGCGGCCAGGTTGGCGGCGAAGGTCTCGCGAGCCTGTTTGAAGAAGGCCGTCTTGGCGGTGAAGAAGCGGTCGCTGGCGTTGCGGAAGCGCTCGAAGATGCGGGTGTTCATCTTCTTGGGCGTGAAGCCGATGGTCTTCCATTCTGCCTGCAGCTGTAGGACGTGCTTGGTGGTGTTGTCCCAGTCGGCGAAGCTCTTGAGCTTTGTCAGGTCGATGTCTTCCATCTGCCGACAGAGGTCGGTCTTCTTGTTGAGGTTTTCTTCCTCCTGCGCCTTGAGCCCTTCAAAGTGTGCCTGGTGTCGCTTGTTGACGACGGTGGAGGCGTCTTTGAAGCGCTTCCAGATGTCTTCGCGATACTCCTTGGCAACGGGCCCCGTCTCGCGGAATTCCTGGTGGAGCTTCTGCAACTGATGGAAGGCCGAGATGGGGTCTTCCACCTGGGCGAGCTTTTCGGCGGCCTCGCAGAGGCGCGTCTTTATCTCCAGGTTTTTCTTGAAGTCGTAGGCGCGGAATTCGTGGTTGAGGTGCAGCTGGTCGTAGTATTGTTCCACATAGAGCTGATAGTTCTTCCACAGTTCCGTAGCCTTTTCCGCCGGCACCGTCTTCACCTCTTTCCATTCGGCCTGCAGGGTCTTGAAGGCGTCGTAGTTCTTGTCGGCGTCGTCGGGGGTGGCGGCCATGGCTTTTATCTTCTCAATGATGGCCAGTTTCTTCTCCAGTCCGGCTTGTTTCTCGCGTTCCAGGGCTTCGATGGCCTCGGCGCGTATTTCTCTGATGCGTCCCATCTGCGCCTTGAAATTCTCCTCGTTGGGGTCGGCGGCGGGGATGAAGTCCTCGGCGGCGCCTCCCTCGGCGAGGAAGGCCTCGCGTGCTTGCAGGATGGCGGCATTGTGTATTCTGTAGTAGTTCTGCCGGAGCAGGTCTATCTCGTTGCGGTCTATCTCCTCACTGCCGCTCACGATTTCCTTGAGCCGTGCAATGATGCCTTCGGCGGTGTCGGGCACACGGAGGCTCGCCGTGGTGGCGATGTCGGTGTCGGCGCCAGGAGCCTCGGCGGGCGTTTCTTCTGTGGGGGTGGCCATAGGGGCAGAGGCCTCTTCTTCGGCAGAAGAGGGCGTTACAGAGGCAGGCACAGCGGTTGCCGTCTCGGCGGCAGCAGCAGCCTGGATGTCGTTGCTCTCTATTTCAGGGCTTTTCTTTTCGTCCATATATTTTAGGTGGAATTGTCTGAATGATGGGGGCGGCTCAAGGGTGCGGCCGTCCTACGGGGGTTAACGGTAAGTAGTGAAACGTATGTTGGATATGCAAATGAAGTTATTTTTCTCGGGGTGACCAAGAAAACGTTGCATTTTTTAAGGGTCGTTGCAGGGGATATGGAATATGTGGGGATATTTACGGGGCATTCTCCCCGCGGACGGGGTGGCAGGACAGGGGCGCACCGGTGTCGGCATCGCCTTATATCCACGCTTGTCGGCGGAAGAGGACATAGAAGAGGACGGTGATGACCAGGGTGAGGAGGATGACGGCCGGGAAGCCCCACCACACATTCTCCAGTCCCGAGATGAGGTTCATACCGAAGACGCTCGCCATCAACGTGGGGAACATGAGGATGATGCTCACACTGGTCATTTGCTTGATAGTGGCCGACATATTGTTGTTGATGACGCTGGCGTAGGTCTCCATGGTGGAGTCGAGGATGTTGACGTAGATGTTGGTCGTCTCGCGTGCCTGGTTCATCTCGATGGTGACGTCTTCGATGAGGTCGGCGTCGAGGTCGTCGATGGGGAGCTTAAACTTCAGTTTCGACAGCAGGGTCTCGTTGCCGCGGATAGAGGTGATGAAGTAGGTGAGGCTATCCTGCAGGCGGGAGAGGTCGACGAGGTCTTTGTTGTCTATCTTCTTGTCCAGATTGCGCTTGGCTTCTTCGATGAGTCCGTTGATTTGCTTCAGTCGCTTGAGGTACCACACGGCGGCGGAGAGAAAGAGGCGGAAGACGAGGTCGACGGAGTCGGTGAATCCCAGGTTGCGTTTCAGCTGATAGGAGACAAAGTCGAGCATCATGTTGGTCTCGTAGTTGCAGACGGTGACACACACGCCCTTGTTGAGGATGATGCCCAACGGAACGGTGGTATGCGGCGTACGCGAATGCCCCTCGCGGACGTAGGGGATACGCAGGATGATGAGCGACCACCCGTCGTCGTAGTCATAGCGCGAGCGTTCGTCTTTATCACGGATATCGTCGAGGAAGTAGTCGGGAATCTTGAGGGTGTTGTTCAAGAAGGCCTCATCGTCTACGGAGGGGCAGGTCACTTGTACCCAGCAGTCGGGTTGCCACTCGTCGAGAGTGCGCAGGGTGTGGTTGATATTCCAAAAGGTTCGCATATCGTTTCTCCAATACCTTTTATGACCGGGCCGTCGCCCGTAGCGAGCGCCCTGTCGGTGGTGACGGCACTGTCGGCAGTGCCGTCGTGAGCGGTGCGGGGCGGCCTATGGAAAGTACCTCCCCAACCTAATGATTTGTCGCGTGATAATCGTCCATCTGTAGGAGTGGTGATTGAGGGCGTTCCCGGCGTGGCGGCGCTGTCAGCCTTGGGCGGGAACTTCCCATAGGGGCAAAATTACGAATTTTATTGCGTTACCGTGCTATGCTCCGGCAAATAAATTCCCGCTTTCTTTCCGCGTTGCAGGTAGAGGGTGCCGCGTTGCGGGTGGCGGAGGCGTCGCCCGCTGAGGTCGTAGAGGGCGTCGGGCGCCGCGGGGACATCGGCGGTGACAGGGCGGAGGGCGTCGACGACGGGGCAGGTCACGCGCACCTCGTGGCACACCGTCCAGGGGTAGCGCACGTAGAGGGTGTAGTCGGCCCCCGGTGTCAGTCCGCGAAACAGCACCGTGTCGGTCTCCGTACCCCCCGGTGCCAGAAAGCAGTAGTCGGCATGGGCCGTCCCGTTGTGGTCGTATTGCGGTTCTCCCTCAAATAGTTCGTAGGTCACCTTCCCGCCGGCGCGTCCGGCATCGGCGGCATTGTCGATGGTCTCGCACACCCGCAGGACGCCCTCCTCGGGGAAGTCGACCACCGGCGCGGCCAGCGACAGTCGGGCGCCGCGGGCCGCCGCTACCGTCACGGGGGTATTGCTCAGGATGTGCACGTCGTCGGCCGAGAGGTGCAGCACGTAGTCGCCGGCACTGCCGAAGAGTCCCATCACGGGGAGGTCGCATACCTCGCCGGGCCCCAGTGTCACCCCGGTGAGGGCCAGATAGAAGCCCTGTTCGAAGAGGGCGGTGTCGGAGGGAGTGTTGAGGAAGAGTTCCAACGGTGTCGTCAGCGCCGTAGCGGCGGTATTGCGCAGGCGCAGGTGGAGCGGCGACACCTTACCGGCCTCCGGCGCCAGGTCGAAGGTGACGCTCTCCACCACCAATTCCTCTCCTGTCCGCGCCAGCGTGTCGGGGAGCGTCACCGCGAGGGTGTCGGGGTGGAGCAGCAGGGCCTCCTGGTTGCAGAAGAAGCCTTCATAGGCGCCCGCGGCGGTAAGGTCGTAGGCGGGCTCGGCGGCATTGAGGATGTCCAGCAGGAAATAGCCGTCGTAGTCGCCGTCGACGCCCCAGTTGACATGAAAGCGTCCCTCCTCGTCGAGGCCGTCGAGGACAAAGGCGTGACCGTTGAGGCGCATGGCATAGCCGGCATAGAGCACGGGGCGCCCGCTGCGTATCTCGCGGCGCATCATCGCCAGCCAGTCGGCGGGGAGATATCGATAACTGTCGACATAGTGTACGTAACCCATCCCGAAGGCGCGCCGCAGCGATTCCTCCAGGCGCCACACGCCGGCGCCGCTGGCATCGAGGCCCCAGTTCATATGTGCCGCCATCCCGCAGTAGTAGGACAGGCGCGCCACAGCATCGGCCTCTTCCTCGCTGTAGGTGCCGGCAACGTCGTAGTTGTCGCGCACCAGGCGCGTGTCGACCGTCGTCGACGGCAGTACGTCGTCGATTTGATAATGTGCCGTTGTCCAGCCATGGAGGGTGTCGCGCAGCGTCACCGTGCGGCGGTAGTAGCTAATGACCTCCTCCAGAGCGGTGGCCACGCAGCCCACCACGCAGCGCTCACTGCTGACGGTGCCGTCGTCAGCGATATAATAGGGGCAATAGGCGTTGTAGGGGGCCTTCTGATGGCGCACGGCGGTGAGCAGGGGATCCACGGCGTCGCCGCTCTCCTCGGCGGCGGGCGTTGCCGCCGTCATCGGCAGTGTCAGCAGGCGGCGGGCATAGGCGGCAAGAAGGCCGCGCAGCGCTGCCGGCGGCGCGGCGGCGAGAGGATGGGCGGCGGCGCTGTCGCCACGGTCGGCCGCCGTGCCATACCCCAATATCGTCGGCAGGCGGTCGTCGGCCGACGTCACGACAAAGCGCCCGTCGGCGGCGGTGAAGAGGTAGGCCCCCTCGTTGGCGGCACACAGCGTGAGGGCGGTGGCCTGCTGCGCCCGCAGGGCCCGCGTGAGCGACGCCCCACTCTGTCGGCACAGCCAGTCGGCGGCCTGCTGCCGCGCCGCCAGCGTATCGACGGGGGCACTGCGGAGGACGGAGGGAAGGATACTGATACCGAGGACGACGAAGGCCCTGCAGAGGGGAGCGAGAGAGGGGCGGATGCAAGACATGAGGGGAAGGGAGAAGGTGTGGAAATCTGTGGAAAGCGCGCGACGACGCAAGACGCCGCGCCCTGCCGCTGCCGACGAGGGCCGACGAACGACGAACAAATTTAGCGGTTTGTGGGGAATCTCCCGCCGTCGTGACCGACTTTTTTACGATGCAGAGCGGCAGCCGGGGGCACAGAGGCGGCAAGGGAGACCGGAGGAGTCGCGAGGACGGCGGAGAAGGGCGGCCCTCCGGCGACGGTGGCAGGTCCCGTGACGCCCTCCCCGTTTCTCCCGCCGCCGCTCCTATCTATCAGGGTAGACGTCCCCCGCCGGCGACGCTCTCCCGCGGCGAGAGGCCGCCCCCTCCCTTCTTCCGCGCTTATCGTGAAGCGAGAGGGGGTGTCAAAATGTGTTCGAAGGCCGCGAGAATCGAAAAAAATCCACCGCCCTGGCCCTCGCCTCCAAGCAGCGCACGCACGCGGCGCTTGGGAGTGTTAAAATTTCGCCGTTTTTGCCATATACTGTCAAAAAGGGCGTCGTTGCCGGGCCGCCGCGCGTCGTCACAAGTCCCCGAGAAGTTTCAACAAGTCCCGGACTTGTTCCAACGGATCCGGGACTTGTTCGGCCCGAATCCGGGCGCCTCGCCTCTTGCCATTTCTCTCACATTCTTTAACGTGAGAGGGGACTTCCGGGGTGCTTCGGAGCGAGATTTTTTCCCGAAAAACGAAGGAAAAACGGCGGGATGCGCGCAAACAAAAGTAAAAACGACGCGACTATTTCTTAAGTTACGTAAATCCTACGTGAAGAAATGTATTTTTCTGTAGCATTTCATCTAAAAAGCAGGCCGCAACGGGTCGTTTTTGCGCGTTTCCGCGCATTTTTGCGTGTCAAGTTTTTTCATCAAAATCAGGCCCTTTCCTTACTTCTTTCCACAAAAAAATGCACTCCGAGGGCGATGCCGCCGCCGAGGGCCGTGAATAGGCGGAGAGCGTAACCGGGAAATGCGCGCGGGGAGCTGCCGCCCACCCCCGGCTGCAGGACAGCGTGCAGGGAGGGAAAGTCTCCTTATATATTAAGGAGGCCCGACGGCGCGCGGAGGCGAATATGTTAAATATCAGTTATCTGAGAAAAAACGTCCGTCGGGAGGGCGACTGTTTCTTGATAAATTCTTATTTTTGGGGCGGAAAAAAGAAATAGAACAATTACCTAATCCAAACTTTATCCTTACTACATGCTTAAATCTACACGACTTTTGGCCGTGCTGCTGTCCTCGCTGTGTACAGCGGCAAGCTGGGCCGACGTGCCGTTTAAGGCCACTACCATCACCGATGGGAAGTTAGCGGATGACACGCGCTGGTACACCATTCAGTTGGGTGCCGCCGGGTATTACATCTCCGACAATGACACGCAAAGTTACATTGCGCTCGACAGCGTCAACACGAAGCTGGCCGACGCCGACCTGTGGTGCTTCGTAGGTGACAACACCGCCGGTTACCGCCTCTACAACAAGGCGCACGGCACCGACAAAGTGTTGGCAGCCCCCACGACGATGAGCGGTACCACCGGTGCCGAATCCTACCCCGTACTCCAAACCGCCGACAGCCTGCCCGACGGCTACACCGACTTGTGGGTGTTTAGCGACTCCGAAAACCTCGACGCGGGCGGACAGTATATGGCACAGCAGGGCAACTCGGCCAACCGTGTCAACAACCGCGACAATAAGTTCGCCTTCTGGACGGGCGGTGCCGACGCCGGCAGTACGCTGATGATTAACTTTGCCAAGACAACGCTCACCATTGACGCCTCGACGGGTACGTTTACCTCCAGCAACGCCGCCGGTACGTGGTCGTCCAATTGGAAGCACAGCGACACCGACATCACACTGACGCTCAACAGCGGCTACAACAATATGACGACGAGCGACGGCTACATCGCCGGCTACGTGGGCAACTACTCCCCGCAGACCTACACGTTGACGACCGATGCCACGAACATCATCACCGATTTCTCCTACACCTTCAGCATCGCCAACGGCGGCGACGCCATCACGGTGAGCAGCGGCGACCAGAGCTTCACCTCCTCGTCGGAAGACCAGACGCTCTCCGTCACGGGTGGTGCCGACCCGACGGCCACCTTCGTCCTGAGCGGTAGCAACAAGGGCGTCGTCTTCAAGGATTTCAAGGTGAGCATCAGCCGCCTCATCGAGAATGAATGGGAGTATGAGGTATTCCCCACACTGACGACGAGCGACATCCCCTATCGTATCCCGGCCCTGGCCAAAGCCTCCAACGGCGACCTCATCGCCGTGGCCGACTACCGCCACTGCCGCGGCGACATCGGCGCCGGCAAGATTGACCTGCGCGGACGTATCTCGCACGACAACGGTAACACCTGGGACGACATCTTCACCATCATCGAGGGTGGCAGCGTCACCAACGGCTTCATCAACACCGGCTTCGGCGACCCCGCCATCGTGGCCGACCGCGAGAGCAACCGCGTACTGATGCTGTCGTGCTCGGGCAACGTGATGTTCCCCAGCGCTACGCGCGACAACCACCAGGCCATCGCCCGCTTCTACAGCGAAGACAACGGTAAGACATGGAGCACCCCCGACGATATCTCCGAGAGCATCTACACGCAGTTCGACAACAGCGCCATCGGCAGCCCCAAGTCCATGTTTGTAGGCTCCGGACGTATCCTCCAGAGCGCCACCACCAAGGTGGGCGACTACTACCGCCTCTACTGCTCCATCCTCTATAAGGACATCAACGGTACCAACAAGAACTATGTGCTCTACTCCGACGACTTCGGCGGCACCTGGGGCGTTCTCGGCGGTATCGACGTAGCTCCCGTTCCCAGCGGCGGCGACGAGCCCAAGACGGAAGAATTCCCCGACGGCTCCATCCTCGTCAGCTCGCGTGTGGGCGGCGGCCGTTACTTCAACATCTTCCACTTCTCCAACCACGAGAAGGCCGAAGGCGCTTGGGGCTCGGTAGCCTTCTCCGGCAGCAGCAACAACGGTGTGGCCCAGCAGTCGAGCTCCTGCAACGGTGAAGCCCTCATCGTTCCCGCCGTACGCGTCAGCGACAACAAGCAGGTATGGATTGCCATGCAGTCGCTGCCTACCGCCAGCACACGCTCCCGCGTAGGTATCTCCTACAAGGAACTCGCCACGCTGTCCGACTTCAGCAACTCCGCCAACTATGCCAAGGACTGGGACGGATGCAAGATTGTCAGCAAGATCGGCTCCGCCTATTCCACCCTGCAACTGCTCAACGACTCTACCGTCGGCGTCCTCTATGAGGAAGAGACCCACTGCGGCACCGGCGGCGGCGGCTATACCATCGCCTATAAGAAGTACTCCCTCGAGCAAATCACCGACAGCGCCTATACCTACAGCGCCACCAACGACGCCAACGCCTTCGTCTCCTCGACGATTGCCGACGTCTACAGCAGCGAAGTAGAGGCCTATATCGGTACCAACGTGGGCAACATCAGCGAGACCTCCCGCAACAGCATCGCCACAGCCTACGAGACCTACGTCGCCACGCCCTCGCGCAGCACCTATGAGGCCTACAACGGCACCGTTCAGGGCGCCGAGACCATCCAGCTGACCAGCCACGTGAAATACCGCCTGCGCAACTACGACCGCGGCACCGGCAACTACTATATGCTCTACGACGCCAGCAAGACCTACCCCCTGAGCTGCGCCACCATCGACGAGAGCAACACGGGCGAGCTCTTCGAGTTCTACCCCGGCGCCACCGAGGGCACCTGGATCATCGCCAATGAGGATGCCGGCATCTACTTCGGCAGTGCCCCCGCCCTCTACACCGCCTTCCCCGTAGTGTCCACCGCCGCCGAAGCCGGCGAATACAAGGTGGTATCCACGCAGTCCGGCCTAAGCTACCTGCAGAGCACCACGCCGACCAACGGCAGCTATCCCGCCGTCCACCTGAACGGTGACCTCACCAAGCTCGTGCCTTGGACCACCGGCAGTGAAGCCTCGCAGTGGTATATCGAGCCCACCGACCTCGTCACCGCCATCGACAGCGTAACGGCAGGCGCCGAGGCAGCACAGCCCGAGACCTACTACGACCTCAGCGGACGCCGCGTCAAGGCGCTCACCAAGGGACAAATCTACGTGACCGACCGTCGCCGCAAGGTGGTGGCTCAGTAACGGCGGTTCCGGGAAACGGGACGTCCTATTTCCTGAAAAGAGAACCACCCTCCTCACGAACAGAACAGAATACTACCTATGAAGAAAGCGGCCTCGCATCCCAAAAGGGTGCGGGGCCGCTCTCGTTATAGGGCGGAACCGGAAGCGCGCGTCGTCAGGCTTCCAGCATAGGGTCTTCCGTGCGACGGTGCGTCATCCACATTCTCACCGCCATCAGGCGCGGCAGGAAATGCGTCATCGTAGAGCGATAGTGCGACAGCAGAATGATGACCATCAGCAGAACACCAACGACAATCAATACGCCGTAGCTCTCCTGAAGCGCCAGCAGCAACGGCTGCTTCGACATCGCATCGGCAATGACGCGCCCGTCGGTGCCGACGACGAGATGCTCCGACACCACCATGCCCTGCTTGGTCAACGACCAGTGGAACAGGCGGTGGACAAGGGCCGCCCCGGCGGCGGTGCCTACGCCACAACGCACGAAGCCGATGATGGCGATATTCATGAAGAAGTGGGGGAAGGGGATACGCTGCGACAGATAATAGGTGGCCATCGTCTCCATCATCACCTCGGCCACACCGAAGGCGAAGACGGCGAGATACATCGTCTCCTTGTCGGTGGCCGTGTCGCAGAGGTAGTACATCGACAACACATAGTAGGTGGCCATGGCAAACGTCAGCAGCAGGTAGCGCTTCACGCCCCAGCGCCACCGCATCAGGATGAAGTAGGCCAGGATGGCCCCCATCACGATGCCGGCGATCTCGGGGAGGTTGAGCGAGGCGGTATTGAGGGCGTCATAATGAAGCACCCCGCCGAGGAACGTTCCCTGCAACAGATGGACGGCGCCGGAGAAGAGCGTCATACCGAAGAGTAGCACCACCAGTTGCCAGGTGGCGCGATAGCCGAACGCCTGCAAGGCGATATACGGTTCCTTCTTATAATGACTGTATACCAGCGTCACGAGCAGGACGGCGATGAGCCACCACGTGGCCTGCCATATCTCTCTACTCTCCCACCAGTCATAGTGCTCGCCATAGGTGAAGAGCCACGCGGCAATGCCGCAGACGGCCGTCCACAGCGCCTGTCCCGTCCAGTCGATGCCCTTGAGGGGCACCGGCGGCCCGGAGCGATGGTCGGGACGCATCAAGAAATAAGCAATGGCCTCCACTATCAACATCAGCACCAGCGCCACGAGATGCATCATGCGCCAGTCGGTATAGTAGGTGACATAGGTCGTCAACGTGCCGGAGAGCTGGATGGAGCTGCACACGATGACATAGATGACGGGGAAGAAGACGGCGAAGTTGCGCGTCGGCGTGATGTTCAACTGGATGCTGCTCATACAGCCAAACATTCCCATCATCTTGAAGTAGCCCGCCACGAAACTAATTACCCAGAAGGCCACAGGCGTCGTCGCATACGGCGCCGCCACACTGCACGCAATGATGACACCGGCAGAGACGAAAAACAGCTGGCGCGTATAGAGGCCGAACTTCCAGCGGAAGAGCATCGGGAAGATGACGTTCAGACCGATGAGGGAGCAGTAGTTGGCCATCGTGAGGTCTTCGCTGAGCAGGCCCAGCTCGCCCACCATCTGCGAGAGCGACGCCAGGTAGACGCCGCCGACAATCTGGTAGCAGAAGGCCATCAGGACGATGCTCCAGAAGCGGACGCGATGGGGCACGCCGGGGTGGAACATCAACAGTTGCCGGATGAGGTTCACCGGCGGCATATGGGGAAATGCCATTACTTCTTCACTTTACATTCTACATTCAGTCCGGTGCGCAGGCGCTTCATGGCGTCGCGGTCGTTGTCGGCCGAGAAGCGAATCTTCACCGGTACGCGCTGCTCCACCTTGACGAAGTTGCCGGTGGCGTTGTCTTGCGGCACGGCGGAATACTGGGCGCCGGTGGCCGGAGAGATGGCCACAATCTCGCCGCGGAAGTGGGCGTTGTCGAGGGCGTCGACGGTGATATCGACGGCGTCGCCGACGGCCATGCGCGTGGTCTGCGTCTCGCGATAGTTGGCAACGACCCACAAGTCGGCCTCATCGACGACGGTGAGCAGCGTCTGCCCGGGCTGAATGAGCTGGCCCACATGAAGGTCTTTCTTCGAGGCATATCCGTCGCAGGGCGCCGTGATGACGGTGTACGACAAGTTGAGGCGGGCCAGGTCGACGGCGGCCCGCGCCACGTCGATGCCTGCCGTGCTCTGCCCCAGACGGTGCTTCTGCTCCTCTGAGGTCAGCGCCGTGGAGCGCTTCTGTCGCGACAAGGTCTCATACTTGGCCTTGAGGGCCTCATAGTTGGTAGCCACGGCGTCATATTGCTGCTGCGTTACGGCATCTTGTGCCAGCAGTGCCTTGTAGCGCTCATAGTCGCGCTGGGCGTTGCGCAGCAGAGCGGCGACCTCGGCGAGCGAAGCGTCGGAGACGCTCAGGTTGTTCTCGATGGTGGAAATCGACGTGTGGACGGCGGCGCGCCCGGAGGTCACGTTCTGGAGGTCGGCCTCGGCCTGTGCCAGGCGCAGGCGGAACTCGGCATCCTCAATGACGACGAGGGTATCGCCGCGGTGGACGGGGGTATAGTCGTCGAAGCGCACCTCCTTGATGAAGCCCTGCACGCGACTGTTGATGGGCACCATGTGACACTGTGTACTGGCATTGTCGGTATATGTCGACGAGGTAAATCCCATAAAGCGATAGGCCACCCATCCCAGTCCGAGGGCGATGAGGGCGAGTACTCCTATATTTTGTAGCAGACGGCGTGTTTTTTGTTTCATAATGTTCCGGAATTATATTTGAGTTGGTAGTAATAATAGATGATGTTGACGCGGGCATTCACGAGGCGCACTTCGGCGTCGAGCTTGGCCGTCGAGGCGTCGAGCATGTCGGTGAGCAATGCCAGCTGGTGATTGTAGCGATTCTCCACCAATCGGTAGTTCTCCGTCGCCAGCTCTACATTTTTCGTCTCCGTGGAGAGCATCTTGTAAGCCTGGGCATACTGCGTATAGTTGTCGTCGACGGTCTGCGTGAGGCGTTCCTCGGTGGCACGACGGCCGGCGTCGATGGCGTCGCGCTCATAGCGATTCTTTGTCAGCGACTTGCCGGTCTTGAAGAGGGAGGAGAGGTTATACTTCAGATTGAGCCCGAAGAACCACACGTTGTAGTTGCTGTTGATGGCCGGAATCTCAAAGGTGATAGGCCCCGTGAGGTTGTCGACGGCGACGAACCCGATCTTGGGACGACGGTCGGCTATCAGCTGTCGCCGCTGCAGACTGTTGAGGTCGCGCTGCACGTCGAGCGCCTTCAAGGAGAGGGCGTTGTCGAGCGACGTCTGCACCCACGACGCCTTGTCGAGGACGGCGGGCAACTGCTGCAGGTCGTCGTCGAGGACGGCCGTCACCTCGCTCTGCGTATCGAGCCCCAGCAGAAGACACAAGTCGCGGTTGAGCACGCCGATGCGGTTGTCGATGGTCAGACGGTCGTAGTTGAGCGTCGACAGGCGCAGTTCGTAGCGCGTAATGTCGTTCTTGAGTACGACGCCTTGCTCGTAGCGGGCACGCATCTCCTCGAGGAGATGGGAGGTCATGGCGATGTTCTCGTCATACACCTGCCTCAGGTTCGTCGCTTTAAAAAGCTCCAGGAAACAGGCGATGGCGCGCATCGACGTAGCTTGACGCGTCTGCTCCAGCGTGTTCTCCGACAGGCGCGTAGAGGCCTCCGCCATCTCTATGCCGGCCGTGATGGCGCCACCGGTGTAGAGCGGTTGGTAGAGCGACAGCTCCAAGGTGGTGTTCAGATGCGGCACGGCGGCACGCATGGCGTGACTGTAGTCGCGGTTCATGATGGTGATGTCGCCGAGGTAGTTGACACCGGCATCGAGCGAGAAGTCGGGCAACTTGGCCGTCTGTGCCACCTGCTCGCCTTGCTGCGCCACCTTTACTTGTTGGCGCGCGGTGGTCACCTCACTGTTGTTACGGGACACATACTCCATCACCTGGCGGATGTTGAGCGACACTTTCTCCTGCGCCGTCGCCCGAGGCGTCGACCACAGCGTTCCACACAACATCGCCATGAATAAGTATTGGGGATGCTTACTCATAGAAAAAGAATAAAAATAAGAAGAGTGATAAATATACACAGAGAGAGGGCCGCTTCCTTCAGAAGCGCCCCGACAAAAAACGGACTCCCGGCTTTCGCCTACGTCAGAGCCCCGTTGTTTTTCCTAAAACAACGCGTTCCAAAAAGGGATTTCGAGAACAAGACGCGACGCCGTCAAGGGCGTCGGCATACTATTAGGCCGGCGGTCTAATAAAAGGGGTGTCATAAATACTTAAAGGGGGAGACTGGATATCTCCGCGGGTGCAAAGATACGCATTTTCCCGAAAACAGAAAGCATCCCCGCTCTGTTTCCTCACTGATAGAGAGAACAAAGCGGGGATATCATATCGTGGAGAAGCGCCACACGTCAGGGCGTTTCCGACGGCGCGGCGGCCTCCCAGCGTGCCTTCACCTCTTCCGGCGTGATGCCCAACTGGTGCATGCGGCGGAACACCTCCGGAAGGGTGGCGGCGAAGAAGTCGCGGCGACGCTCGGAGCGGATACTCGCGACGGCCTCGGGGGTGACGAAATAGCCCAGCCCGCGCTTATTATAGAGGATGCCGCGACGCGCCAGCAAATCATACGACTTGACAGCGGTATTGGTGTTTACCTCGAGGAGGGCGGCATATTCGCGCACCCCCGGCACGCGGCCATCGGCCGGATATTGCCCCATGAGGATTTCGTCGCAGAGACGCTCGGCTATCTGCACAAAGATAGGTTGACTTTCCTTGAAATCCATAACGCCTTATTTTTGCAGGAAGAAGAGGCGACGACGACGCGGGATGACTTGCTTATGAGCAAACAGGTAGTAAGCGGCTACCGTATTGAACACCGTCACCACCAGCATCAGCAAGGAGAAGAGGAGGCAGCCGGAGGAGGTGTCGAAGATGGTGGCGCGCGCGTAGGAATGCCACGAGAGGAAGTTCAGCAGGGAGGGGCCCAGTAGAAGGAAGGCGAGAACCTCTATGCCAAAGGTCTTCATGAAGGCACGCTTCCGGAAGTAGACCCCGCCGAGGAGATAGAAGGAATAGCGCCCTACAAAGGCCATGAAGAGAGCCGTCAGTACCCACAGCGAGGAGACATAGCCGGAAGGAGTCGACCCGGAGAGAGAGCACGCATCCTTCAAGATATATATATAATAAGGAAGGAGCGAAGAACTGTCACCTCCCAGCACCAGCGAGGAGAGCTGCCGCAACACATCAGCCACAAGGGCGGAGAGCAGGATGCCTGCCGTTGACAGCAGAAGACCGCCAACCACACGCGCCACATACTTCTCGGCCGACGTGGCCGGCAACATAAAGAGGGAGATACGGGCTTGCTTGGTAGAGAGGCCCGCAAAGGCACTACCGATACATATATAACTCATAAAGAGCATGGCCATCAACAAGGAGGAGGCAATGACCGACAGGCGGGATTCGGGGAAGGGGATACCGGCAACGCTCCCGGAATATTGTGCCATCTCCAACGCATAAAGACCCAGGGTGATGCCCCCCAGCAGCGTCAGTATCCGGGAATAATGACTGAAGAAGTCGTGACGCATCACGGCCCACAGACGGGAAAAAGAAAACTGTTTCATCTTATTCAGCATGAAGGTGGAATTGTCCGGCAAGGTCCGGACGGTGGATAAGGGCGTTGAAAAGGAGCTCCAGGTTGACGGGAGTGTCGCGCTGCTCCGTATTGGGGCGGATGACTTGGTTGCCCTGCAGCGACGGTTCGGCATACAGCACGTCCGCCGGGAGCGGCCCCGCGGGGAGAATGTCGAAGCACCAATGCTCGGCAATGTCGCTCATCGCGCTGTTGAGCAGCAATTGCGAACGGTCGATGACGGCCACCCGGTCGATGAGCGTGTCGATGTCGCGCACCTGATGGGTGGAGACGACGACGGTGCGCTCTTCGCTCATCGTACGCGCCATCACCTTGCGGAACAAGCTCTTGGCGGGGATGTCCAGCCCGTTGGTGGGCTCGTCCATCAGCAGCAGGCGCGTCCCCGCTGCCAGGGCAAAACTCATGAATACTTTCTTCTTCTGTCCCATCGACAAGCGGCCCAAGCGCAGGTCGTCGGGGAGGTCGAATTCCTCCAGACACGCGCGGAGCATCTCCTCACTGAAACGAGGATAGAACGGAGCGTTGAGGCGCACATAACTGCGCAGCGAGATGTCGGGGAGGTCAAATTCCTCCGGGACGAGAAAGATATCGGACAAGGTCTCCGGCCGACGCCGCTTGACATCGACGCCTTCAAAGACTATTGCGCCGCTGTCGGGACGCAGCAGTCCGCACATTAGGTAGAGCAAGGTGCTCTTGCCGGCGCCATTGCGCCCCAGCAGTCCGCAAATATGGCTCTCCACCAACTGCATCGAGAAGTCGGCAAAGACCGACGGCTCCCCCGACGCATAGGAAAAGTTTAAGTGATGAATCTGTAACATAGTGTTTTACGTTTAATCGCAGACGCCCCGGCGTTCCGTCGGCCGTACTTTTCGCCGAGCGTATTGGTGTACCACTCGTGTAGTACACCGCAAAAGTACAAATTCTCTCCCTTTCCCTCCAAATGAAAGGCGGAAAAAGCTGCAAATTCTAAAGAATCAGGAAAACGAAATCTCTCCACGGCGCTCTCGTTCCCGGCCTGATATCCACGACAAAAGGAGGAATAAGGATTTATCAAGGGGGGGGGGCGGTGGTCATATCCCCTACAAAAGCAGACGGCCGTCCCCGCTTTCCCCCACAAAAGACGAGGAGGGGGGCCGAAGAAGGGGAAGGGCGGTGACAGGCGGCAACTACAGCAACGGCCCCAGGATACGCGTTGTCGACTCCAGCAGGCGGCGATAATAGGGACGCTTCTTCCAATCGGCATAGACGATTTCGTCGCAGCACGCCATATCGTCGAGGAAGAGGCGGCGCATCCCCTCGGCGGCGGGGGTGCCATAGACAAAAACATTGGCTTCGAAATTATTCTCGAAGCTGCGGAAGTCCATGTTCGACGACCCCACCGTACACCATTCGTCGTCGACGACCGCACACTTGCTGTGTAAGAAACCGCTCTTGTAGGAGAACACGCGGATACCGGCGCGGAGCAGCGACGAGAGGTAGCTGTCGTTGCCCCAGCGCAGCCAGAAACTGTCGGGGCGCTCGGGCACCATCAGGCGGACGTCGACGCCGCTCATCGCCGCCGTCTCCATGGCTTGTAGCACGGCATCGGTCGGCATGAAATAGGGGGTCTGTATATATAGGTAGCGGCGGGCGTTTTGCATCACCCACGTCAGGCCGTACATAATCTCCGGATATTCCGACACGGGGCTGGAGGGGACAATCTGTATGAGGTTTTCCGTCGGCGGCGGAGTCTGCCCGTCCACCGACAGCAGGAGCGGCGTTTCGCGGAGCACGTGGCGGTCGGAGGTGACGAAATACCAATCGGTCAGGAAGAGGCGCTGCATATCGGCCACGCCCCCCCCTTCCAGACGCACATGGATATCGCGCCACGGACGTGCCCGACGACTCACGTAGCGCCAGGCCAGGTTCATTCCTCCGATATACCCTACCCTGCTGTCGATGACGCAGATTTTACGGTGGTTGCGATAGTTCACCTTGTGCGTCAAGCGCGGGAAGCGCACGGGGAGAAAGGCGACGGCCTCCACGCCCTCGTTCTCCAAACGGCGGAAGAAGGGCGTCTTCACGTCCCAACAGCCCACATCGTCGTAGAGCAGGCGCACACGCACGCCCTCGCGGGCCTTGTCGATGAGGGCATCGGCAACGAGACGTCCCACGGCGTCATCCTCGATGATATAGGTCTCGATATGGATGGTGTGACGCGCGGCGGCGATATCGCGCAAGAGGGCCTCCAACCAGTCGGCACCGCTATTGTAGGCCTCCACCCCGCTACTGGCCACTAAGACGGCATGGTTGGTGCGTTCAAAGAGGCGCACCAATGGGACATAGCGTTCCGGGGGACACTCGCGCGGCAAGTGGTGGGTGTCCGACAGCAGGCGTTGCGTCAGACGTGAATACTGCCGCCGACTGATATAGCGCTCTTTGCGGATGTTCTGTCCGAAGAAGTAGAAGAACACCAGCCCCACCACGGGGAGCATCACCAAGACTATCACCCAGGCAATCGTCTTGGCGGGCTGGCGATTTTCAAGCAAGACAATCGTCACCGTACTCAGGATAAGCACCGCATACAGCGTCAGGAGGAGATAAATGAAAAGGGCATGCCACATGTAGGGAGAAGTTTTGATAAGAGCAAAGGTAGTATAAGTGAGTTATATAGCGAAATATCTCCGCCGTTTTCTCATTTTCCTCCATTCTCTTCCCGTCTCACGACACCGGTGAGGCAATACGGCAAAAGGCGTCGGCGGTGAGGCGACGCTGACGGCGCGAGAGGCACTGCTGCAACGCAAAATGTCGGCGCTAACGTCACGCGGCAAAAATAAAAAGCGTAATTTTGCGTATATAAAAGAGGAGTACCGGTCACGGCGCGTCTATCTCTCTCACGAAGTGGAGGATACGCGGCGACACTTTACTTCTTCGTCCATTCACTCTCCCCTTCTTCTGCGACAACAACGGCTCGCTGCTTCCCACATGAAACGATTGCTCTCCCTACCGCCCAATGTTGTGGGCTGTTTCCATACCCTCACCGGCCTGTCGGCCGACGAATATTTCTGCACCTCCGACCCCATTCACCACAAACTGGGGAGCGGCGGAGGCACCCTATGGCTCCTCGAAGCCTGCCGACGCCAAGAGGCACCAACGACGCCCTTCGACGAATGGCTGGCACGCGACAAGCGCATCCTGCTACACGGCGGCGGGCAGAGCCGACGGCTACCGGCCTACGCCCCCGGCGGGAAGGTGCTGACGCCCGTCCCCGTCTTCCGATGGGCACGCGGACAACGCATCGACCAGAGCCTCATAGACCTGCAAATGCCGCTCTATGAGCGCATCATGGACAAGGCGCCGACCTCCCTGCGCACCCTCGTAGCCAGCGGCGACGTCTATATCCGCTCCACCGAAGCGCTGCAAGATATCCCCGAGGCCGACGTCGTATGCTACGGACTGTGGGCCGACCCCGTGCAGGCCTCCCATCACGGGGTGTTTATGATGGACCGCCACCACCCCGAACAGCTCGACTTCATGCTACAGAAGCCATCGACAGAGGAACAGGCACGATGGATGCCCACCCACTTCTCACTGATGGACATCGGGGTATGGCTGCTCTCCGACAGAGCCGTCGACGCCCTGCGGCGCAAGGCGCTGCCGGGCGACGCCGACGACGCGGCGTGTCCCTTCGACGGTTACGACCTCTACGGACAGTTTGGCTGCGCCCTCGGGACAACACCCTCGCAGCCCGACGCCGACCTCGCCGGCCTCACCGTGGCCATCCTGCCGCTCCCCGGCGGAGAATTCTACCACTTCGGGACATCGCCGGAAATGGTGGAATCGGCCATGGCCATCCAGAATCGCATCAAAGACCAACGCGTCATCATCCAGAAGGGCGTCAAGCGACACACGTCGGTATTCACCCAAAACACCGTAGTGGCCCACCGCCCCACCGCCGACAACCGACAGATATGGATAGAGAACGCCTATCTCGGCGACGGCTGGCATTACGGTTCGCGGCATATCCTCACCGGCATTCCCCGCAACGACTGGCAGGTGACGCTGCCCGACGGCGTATGTGTCGACATCGTCCCCGTGGGCGAGGAGGCCTATGCCCTGCGCCCCTACGGCTTCAACGACGCCTTCCGCGGCGACATCCATGAGGCGACGACGCAATATCTGGAGCAGCCCGTCACCGAATGGCTCGCCGCCCGCGGCATCACTGACGCCGACCTGGGACGCACCGACGACATTCAGGCGGCACAGCTCTTCCCCGTGGCGCCCTCGATGGAGGCATTGCAACCACTGCTCCACTGGTTTATCGGCACCCCCGACGACGCCGTCACCGCCCTCTGGCGCCGCCTGCCCCGTCTCTCGGCCGACGACTTGTCGGCCGAGGCCTCGCTGCCCCGCCTCTTTGCCCAGCGTCGGCAGTTGCAGCGGGAGACGCTGCCCCTCATCGCCGCCAACTGGCGCCGCAGCGTATTCTACCAAACCAACCTGAAGGACATGGCGGAGAAATATGCCGCCCTACACCTTCCCCTGCCCGACGCCCTCTCCGACGAGGCTCCGCTGATGACGCGCATCCACGACGCGATGTTCCGCTCCGAACAGTGCCACGCCACCGACAGCACCACCGCCGACGCCGAGGAGAAGAAGGCCTTCGGGCTTCTGCGCGAAGGCCTCACGGCGGAAGCGCTCCACCACACCTGCCGCCCGCACAGCACCACCTGCGCCGACCAGATAGTATGGGGGCGCAGTCCCGTACGCATCGACTTGGCGGGAGGATGGAGCGACACCCCGCCCTACAGCATCATGGCGGGGGGCAACGTGGTCAACGTGGCCATCGAGCTCAACGGGCAACCGCCCCTGCAGGTCTACGTCAAGCCCTGCGCCGAACCGGTCGTCATTTGCCGCTCCATCGACCTGAGCGCCATGGAACGCATTGAGACCTTCGACGAACTTCGACAATATGCCAAGGTGGGGTCACCGTTCTCCATCCCCAAGGCGGCGCTGACACTGGCGGGCTTCCTGCCGGAATTTTGCACGGAGAAGTACACCTCGCTGCGCGAACAGCTGACGGCCTTCGGCAGTGGCATAGAAATCACCCTGCTCTCGGCCATCCCCGCAGGCTCCGGCTTGGGAACCAGCAGCATCCTGGCGGCCACCGTCCTGGGCGCCTTGAGCGACTTCTGCGGACTGGGATGGGACAAAAACGAGGTGTGCAACCGCACCCTTATCCTTGAACAGCTCCTCACGACGGGAGGCGGCTGGCAAGACCAATACGGCGGTGTGCTCCACGGCGTCAAGCTCCTACAGACCACGCCGGGCTTCGACCAGAACGCCACCGTACGCTGGCTGCCCGACGCTCTCTTTAGCGACCCCGAACTGCGGCCGTGCCACCTGCTCTACTACACCGGCATCACCCGCACCGCCAAACATATCCTGACGGAAATCGTCCGCGGTATGTTCCTCAATAACACACGTCACCTCTTCCTCCTCGACGAGATGAAGCAGCACGCCCTGCAACTCTTCGATGCCCTACAGGTGGAGGACTTCCAGCGCTACGGGCAGCTCGTCAGAAACACGTGGGAGCAGAACAAGGCCCTCGACGCGGGAACGAACCCCGACGCCATAGAAGCGCTGTGCCGCCGTATCGACGACTACTGCCTTGGCTACAAGCTCCCCGGCGCCGGCGGGGGCGGCTTCCTCTATATGGTGGCCAAAGACCGCTGCGCCGCCCTCCGCATCCGCGAGCTCCTCACGGCGCATCCCCTTGCGCCCAACGCCCGCTTCGTCGACATGAAGATATCACGCACCGGTCTTCAGGTGAGCCGGTCGTAAGGCCTCCCAACCCTCCTACTTACCTACTATGAATTTCCGCCACACACTCCCCCTCCTCGTCGCCGCCTTCTTGACGACGACGCTCTCCGCCGAAAACCGCCGGCACCACGGCGAAGACCTCACCGTAGCCGTCTTTTCACTCAATGACTTCCACGGCGGTTTCGTGCGCGACGACAACAAGCACGTCCCCGGCGCGGCTGCCGTCTGTCAGACGCTCGACTCTCTAAAAGAGGTATACCCGCACCATCTCACCGTATCGGCCGGCGACATCTTCGGCGGCAGCTACTTCTACGCCGCCACCGAAGGCGCCCTCCTCCCCACCTTCTTTAACGATTTGGGCATCCGCCTCTCCGCCCTTGGCAACCACGAGTTTGACAACGGGCAAGAGGCGCTGGCGCGCAAGTGGCACGAGGTGCGGCAGCGCCCCACAGACTGGGACATCGACTATGTATGTGCCAATGTGCGGAAGGTCTCCGGCGGGCAGCCCGACTTTGTACGCCCCTACGCCACAGCAGAGGTAGCCATCGACAAGAAGCGCACCGTGCGCCTGGGGCTGGTGGGCCTCATCGCCTCATCGACGCCACAGCAGGCCAGTGCCTCCAAACTGGTGGGGCTCTCCTTCGACGGACGCTATGAGGACGTCCTCGACAGTGTCCGACGCCTCCCCGGCTATGCCGACGCCGTGAGCAACGCACACATCCGCCTGCTGCTCACCCATATCGGCACCGTGCAGCGCAACGGAACGCCGGCATGGGACGACCTCGACGTGCCCCACCTCGAAGCCATACAATCACCGGAGTGGGACGCCATCATCTCCTCGCACAGTCACCAGAAGGTAGAAGGACGCATCAATACGGCGCAATACCCGGTGGTGCAAGGACGGTGGCACGGGGAATATATCAGTGCCCTCTTCTTTCACCTCGACCCCAAGACGCTCCGCGTGCGTAGCGTTACCACGGAAATATGCCCCGTGAGAACCGACCTTCCCCTCGGGCCGCGGGCACAGCGCCTGCAGCAGCAGGTAGACTCCCTACTGACACACACCACCACCCACGGCGGGACGCCCATCGGCGAGATACTCACCGAGGCCACCGACGACTTGGGACATGTGCGTGAGAATAAATACCGCCAGAGCCCCGTGGGGAGCCTGGTATGCCGGGCCTACGCCGAAGCCTACCGCCACGGCCGCGCCCTGAGCGACAGCATCGTCATCGTCGGCGCCAGCCATATCGGCACCATACGCTCCGGCTTCATCAAAGGCCCCGTCAGCGTCCTCGACGTCGGCGAAGTGCTCCCCTTTGCCAACCGTCTACGAGCCTTCCGCATGACGGGGGAACAATTGCGACGGCTGGTGGACTTCGGGCGCCACAACCGCCGCTTCGGCTGGCTACAGACGGGCTGGCTGCACATCGACGGCGGGGCTGACGGCAGCGTCGACGCCCTCGCCTATTGCGGCCCCGATGGGAGCACGCGCCCCATCGCGACCGACACGCCGTGCCTCGTCGTCGTCGACGAGTTTATCGTCACCGGCGGCGACGGCTACGACCCCGCGCTCTTCCCCCTTGAAAACGAGGTGAGCACCGACGGGCTCCCCACCACGACCGACGCCTTTATTAACTACCTGCGCACCTTTCCGGTACTGCCCAAGGAGGAAGCCCTCCGTTGACCGCTCCCGACGCCCCCCCGGAAGCATCGCTTGTAGAACCACCCCCAAAAGATTTTCCACACCATGGGACTATTCTCCCTCCCGCCGGCATCGCCGCGCGAAGACCTCTCTCTCGACCGCTTCTTGAAAGGCGGCAACACCGACGAGCCCTGCGCCGCCCTGCGCCGCACCCTCCCCGCGGAGTGGTTCCCGCAGAGCGCCGTCCAGCTCACCTGGCCGCACGCTGCCACCGACTGGGCCGATATGCTCGACGAGGTGACCGACACCTACCGTCACCTGGCCTACGAGATAGCCATCCGCGAACCGCTCCTCATCGTGGCGCCCGATAC
This sequence comes from uncultured Prevotellamassilia sp., assembly GCA_964640535.1. Classification (GTDB taxonomy): domain Bacteria; phylum Bacteroidota; class Bacteroidia; order Bacteroidales; family Bacteroidaceae; genus Alloprevotella. The sequence continues at coordinate 27,786 of CAZXFS010000015.1, forward strand.
GGCGGCCCTACAACAATATCTGGAACGACACCTGCCGCGTCGCGCCACCGACAACATCCGCTATTTCGCCTGCCCCACCAACGACACATGGGCCCGTGACCATGCATTCCTCACCGTCATTGCCGAGGGAAAGGCCGAACTGCTCGACTTCCGCTTCGACGGATGGGGAGGGAAGTTCGAAGCCGCTCTCGACAACGCCATCAACCGCCGCCTCTACGACGCCGGCCGTATTGTCGGTACCTATGTCGACCATCTCGACCTCACCCTTGAGGGAGGGAGCATAGAGAGCGACGGCCGCGGCACCCTGCTCACCACCTCCCACTGCCTGCTTCACCCCAACCGCAACGCCGCCCTCTCGCGGGAGGCCCTCGAGAAGCGTCTGTTGGAAGCCCTCGGCGCCGAGCGCATCTTATGGCTCGACCACGGACATCTGGAGGGTGACGACACCGACGCCCATATCGACACGCTGGCGCGCCTCTGCCCCGACGACACCATCGTTTACGTATCCTGCGACAATCCGCAAGACGCCCACTACGAAGCCCTCCGCGCCATGGAGGAGCAGCTGCGCACCTTCCGCACCACAGAGGGAACCCCCTACCGCCTGGTAGCGGTGCCGCTCCCCGACGCCATCTACGACGCCGACGGCGAGCGGCTGCCGGCCACCTATGCCAACTTCCTCCTCATCAACGGCGCCGTCCTCTATCCCACCTACCGCCAGCGGCATCACGACGAAGCGGTACGCAACATCCTCCAACACGTCTTCCCCACCTACGACATCGTCGGCGTAGACTGCCGCTCGCTGATACGCCAGCACGGTTCACTCCACTGTGCCACCATGCAATACCCGCGTGGAGTGGTGGTGTAAGGGCTGTCAATCCCCACGCCACACAGACAGATTTCCCCGTAATATTGAATCATCATGAAGATAGGCATTATCCAACAAAGCTGCTCGGCCGACGTCGCCGCCAACCGGCAGAAGCTGGCACACAATATCGCCGACGTCGCCGCCCGCGGTGCTCAGTTGGTCGTTCTCCAGGAGCTCCACAACACCCTCTACTTTTGTCAGGAAGAGAAGGTGGACTATTTCGATTTGGCGGAGCCCATCCCCGGCCCCTCGACGGAGTTCTACGGACACCTGGCGGCCACACACGGCATCGTCCTCGTCACCTCACTCTTTGAGCGCCGCGCCGCCGGACTGTATCACAACACGGCCGTCGTCTTCGACACCGACGGACACATCGCCGGGCGTTACCGCAAGATGCATATTCCCGACGACCCCGCCTACTACGAGAAGTTCTACTTCACCCCCGGCGACCTCGGTTTCCGCCCCATCGACACAAGCCTCGGCCGACTGGGCGTACAAGTATGCTGGGACCAGTGGTATCCCGAGGGAGCACGGCTGATGGCCCTCGCCGGCGCCGACCTCCTCATCTATCCCACCGCCATCGGGACGGAGAGCACCGACACGCCCGAGGAGCAGGAGCGCCAACGCGAGGCATGGACCACCGTACAGCGCGGCCACGCCGTGGCCAACGGACTCCCCGTCATCACCGTCAACCGCACCGGCTACGAGCCCGACCCGTCGGGACAGACAGGAGGCATCACCTTCTGGGGCAGCAGCTTCGTCGCCGGCCCGCAGGGTGAGCTCCTCTACCGCGCTCCGCAGCTGGAGGAAGTCAACGCCGTCGTCGAGATCAGTATGACGCGCTCCGAGACGGTACGCCGCTGGTGGCCCTTTCTCCGCGACCGCCGCATCGAACACTTCCACGACCTCTCCCGCCGCTATATTGACGAATAACGGGCGTCCGCACCGCCCGGCGGCAGGCCGTTACCCCCTCTTCCACACTATCTTCCCCTTATGAAAAAAACCTCCCTCTTTCGCACCGACGACGGGCACAACTACTGGTTGCCCTTCGTCCTCATCACCTCGCTCTTCTTCCTCTGGGGCTTTGCCCACGGTCTCCTCGACGTCCTCAACAAGCACTTTCAAGACCTCTTCGACATGAACAAGACCCGCTCGGCACTGGTCCAGGCGATGGTCTACGGCGGCTACTTCCTCATGGCGCTGCCGGCAGGGCGCCTCATCCGTCGCTATGGTTATCGCGCCGGCGTCACCACCGGTCTCCTGCTCTACGGTCTCGGTGCCCTGCTCTTCATCCCCGGCGCCCACATCGGGTCGTTTGCCTTCTTCCTCTTCTCGCTCTTCATCATTGGTTGCGGTCTGACATGTCTCGAGACGGCGGCCAACCCCTATGTGACGGTACTCGGCCCCCCCGACGGTGCAGAGCGCCGCATCAACATATCGCAATCGCTCAACGGCCTGGGGTGGATTCTCGGCCCGCTGGTGGGCGGCTTGTGCGTGCTCGACGAAGGGGGCAACATCGCCCTCCCCTATGCCGTCGTCGGCGTGGTGGTATGGGCCATCCTCCTCGTATTCCTGCGCGTACCGCTCCCTGAGATTGCCGAGGCCACCGACGAAGCCATGTCCTCCGCCGAGCGTCACACCTCGCTCTTTTCCCATGCCCACTTCGTCTTCGGCCTGGCCGCTCTCTTCTTCTATGTGGCAGCGCAGACGGGCATCAACAGCTTCTTCATCAACTACGCCGACGAGAGTGCCGGCATCGACAAAACGCAGGCGGCGGTATGGCTCGGCCTGCTGGGCATGGGGCTCTTCATGGGCGGCCGTCTGCTGGGGAGTGTCTTGATGAAATACCTGCGTCCGGAGTGCCTCCTCCTCCTCTTCGCCCTCGGGGCCTCCATCACGATGCTGCTCATCATGCTTGTTGCGGGAGAGGTGGGCTACTACGCCTTCTTCGCCTGCTTCCTCTTCGAGAGCATCATGTTCCCCACCATCTTCGCCCTGGCCATCCGCGGCCTCGGCATCCACACCAAGACGGCCTCCTCGCTCCTGATTATGACCATCGTCGGCGGTGCCGTCGCGCCGCTGCTGATGGGCGTCATCGCCGACTATACACAGTCTATGGCGTCGGCCTTCGTCATTCCCCTGATATGTTTCGTCGTCATCTGCTGCTATGCTGCTGCCTATCGCCGGCTGACAGCGCTGAAGGCCTGACGCCTTCCCCCTCCCGGCGCCCCGCAGCGCCGACGTTCTCCTCCTGCCCGTCCTCCGTTTCCTTCCGGAGAGCGGGCTTTTTATGGTCTTGGCAAAATCTATCACGCTACGGCGCCAAAGAGAACGTGCGCCTCACTTCGCTATGGGAGTGAGGCGCACGTTGGAGGGGTGTCCTTTCAGAAGGAGAGGGCTTACATGTTCATGCCGCCATCGACCTGGATAACCTGGCCGCTGACATACGAGGACATATCGGAAGCCAGGAAGGTGGCCACGTCGGCGATATCTTCGGGCTTGCCGCCGCGACGCAGGGGGATGGCCTTCATCCACTCCTTACGGACGTCCTCGGAGAGGGCGGCGGTCATAGCGGTCTCTATAAAGCCCGGCGCGATGGCGTTGGCGCGGATGCCGCGGCTGCCCATCTCCTGAGCCACGCTCTTGGCCAGAGCGATGAGGCCGGCCTTGGAGGCGGCGTAGTTGCTCTGTCCGGCATTGCCGTGAACACCTACCACACTGGCCATATTGATGATGGAGCCCTTGCGCTGGCGCATCATGATGGGCGTGCAGGCGTGGATGAAGTTGAAAGCCGACTTCAGGTTGACGGCGATGACGGCGTCCCACTGCTGTTCGCTCATGCGCATCATGAGGCCGTCCTTGGTGATACCGGCATTGTTGACGAGGATGTCGATGCTGCCGAAGTCGGCGTGCACCTTGGCAACGACTTCTTCCGTCTGGGCAAAGTCGGCGGCGTTGGAGGCATAGGCGATACACTTCACGCCTTTCTCTTCGATTTCGCGACGCGTAGCTTCGCCATTCTCGTCGATGACGAGGTCGGTGAAGGCGATGTTGGCGCCTTCTTCTGCAAATTTCAAGGCAATGGCCTTACCGATGCCGCGGGCGGCGCCGGTAATCAAGGCGGTCTTACCGTTTAATAATCCCATAGTGTTTGTATGTGTGTTGATGATTGTTGTATCTCTGTTTTTCTCACCCCCGCCCCCCGTGGCTATTTTATCTGCCCGCTCATCCCCAGCGCGCGGCGCACGATGCCCATCACGATGGGGCGTGTCTGTGCCTCGGTGAGGCCCTCGCCCAGGCGGTCGTAGATGTAGGGCACCTCGAGGCCTTTGAGGGCGTAGTGGATGATGTCGGCCATGAGCTTCACGTCGTCGATGCGGAACTTGGCGCGGGCGATGCCTTCCTCGAGGACGCGACAGAGTATCTGGCGCTCTTCTTCGTCAAACTGGCGACGCACCTTCTCCACCAGCCAGATATTGCGGAAGAACTCCGCGCGCAGCGACCCGTTGCGCGCCACCGTCTCGCGTATCAAGTTGAGGTGGGTATAGATGAGGGTGATGACTTTCTGTTCCGGTTCGGCGTCGAGCGCCGCCACCTCGTCGAGGCGTTCGGAGAGGCGTTCGAGCTCTCCCTCGATGACGGCGGCATAGATATCTTCCTTGTTGCGGAAGTAGGTGTATAGCGTGCGTCGTCCCTTACCGCTCTTGGCGGCGATATCGTTCATGGTGGTGGCTTCGAGGCCCTCGCGGGCGAAGAGCTCGCGAGCCACCTCTACCAGTGTTTGACGTGTCTTGGTGATGGACATGAGGACGGAGTATGGGGATTTGGTGGGGGCAAAGGTAGTGCATTTCCGGCAAACCGACAACAATTCAGGGGAAAAGCACGGCAGCGGCTTAGCGGGCCGTCGGGGTCTCCTCACGGCGACACAGCAGGAGGAAGGCCACCAGGAGGACATAGACGAGGAGATAGGCCAGGCCTATCCACTCCACGGCGAGGCCCATCGTCGACAGCGCCCGTCCCAGGCCCATAAAGCCCAGTTGCAGACCGACGATGACGGCCAGCGTCTGGTGCATCGTCAGACCGGTGCCCAGCAACAGGTGGTGGATATGTGTCTTGTCGGCATGGAACATCGACACGCCGTGACACAGACGTCCGATGGCCACGCGGGTCAGGTCGATGGTGGGCAGCCAGAGGAGGGTGACAGACACCAGGAGGGCGTCGCGGCGGAAGGGTATCCGCGGCGAGTTGTCCATCGCATATTTGATGGCAAAGAAGGCCAGAGCGTAGCCCAGTATCAGGCTTCCCGTGTCGCCCATAAACGTCTTGGTGTTGCGGTCGGCATCCCCCAGCATGTTGTAGTAGAGGAAGGCCAACACCGCGCCGCAGAGGCCGGCGCCGAGCATGGCATAGCTCACCACGTCGAGCTGATAGAAGAGGACGGAGAAGGTCGTCAGCGCCACGACGCTCAGACTCCCCGCCAGACCGTCGATGCCGTCGATAAGGTTGATGGAGTTGATGATGACGAGGACGATAAATACCGTCAGCGGATAGCCCACCGCCATCGGTATCTCGTAGACACCGAAGAGTCCGTAGAGATTGTTGAGACAGACGCCGCAGATGGGGAGGAAGAGGGCGGAGATAAACTGGATGAGGAATTTCAGCGACGCCTTCAGCCCCAGAATATCGTCGATGAGGCCGACAATGTAAATCAGAAAGATGCCTACCGAGATATAGAAGGTGGGCATACCAAACTGAGGCATCTTCGGCTGCGTATACGACATAACGAGAAAGGACGCCACCAAGCCGACAATCATTGCCGGGGCAAAGAAGATGCCGCCGAGACGCGGAATCTTGTTGTGGTGCACCTTGCGCTCGTTGGGCATATCATAGAGGCCGCACACTTGACACAGATGCAGCAACGGCGGCATACCGACAGCGGTCACCAGCAAGCTCACAACGAAGGAGATGAGAGGGAATATATAACCGGGCATAGACGATAACAATCAGGAAGGAGATGATACGAGGGGAGAATGTCAGCCGCGCCGACAGCGGCGGCCTATCAGCGGGAGGGCTATCTGCCAGCGGAGGAGCAGTTTGCGCCACAGCGGGTTGGTGCTCGGGGCGGCGGTCGACGAGGCATTATGGCCGTGACGGCGGAAGCGGATGAGGCGGTTGGGGATAAACGCCACGCGGTAGCAGTAGGCGGCCACATTCCCTATCCATATGTCGTGCATCGGGATATGCCGCGGGAAGGGCAGCGAGCGCTCCAGCACGTTGCGGCGAAAGGCCATGCAGCATCCCAGGTAGCCGTTTTTCACCCATAGGTTGTAGGCACGCCCCGGCCGTGTGTGGTTGAGGGCGTAAAACGAGGCGGCGGTGGTATGCAGACTTCCGTCGGTCACATAGCAGTCGCTCACCACGCAGTCGGCTTGCTCCAGAGCGGCCAGCATGACCGACACCTTCTCCGGCTCCCAGCGGTCGTCCTGGTCAGAGAGAAAGATGATGTCGCCCTTGGCGGCGCGCAGCGCGTGCTCGAAGTTGGCGGTGGAGGAGTGCTTCCGGGGCCCTTCTATCAGGCGGATGAGGGGGCTGCCCAAGCTGCGCACGCTCTCGACGGTGCCATCGGTCGACCCGTCGTCGGAGACGATGACTTCGTCGCCGGCCGACAGTTGCGGCAGGATGCTCTGGAGTTGTTCAAGGACGACGTCCTTGCCATTATAGGTAGCTAAGCAAACGGATATCACGGAGGAGATAATTTCTGTGTAGGAGATAAAACAATCGAGGGAGAGGCGCCGCTCATACGGAGCGACGGCGGCCGTCGCGGAGATAAGCCGCCAGGAAGTCCGGCCGTCCGGTGCGCAGCGTCAGGCGCAGGGTGTGCTTCAGCACCTCCAGACGGTGGCTGAGACGGCGCCGCCGCGTTGCAAAGACGCAGCCGGCGGCGCTCTCCAGATAGAGACGGTAGCGCGTCAGGAGGGGCGCCACGGCGGTCATCTCGTTCGAGAAGTCTTGCAGCGCTACAAAGTCCAACACTTGGAAGAGGTCGGCCACGCGCCGCAGGCGCCCGACAAACTGATAGTCGGCAAAGTCGAGGCGCACAGCTTCGTTGTAGCCCCCGGCGCGCCGGAAGGCGTCGAGGTCGACACACATCCCGCTGTTGATGACGACATAGTCTTTCAGCAGATAGCGTAGCGGCGCCAACGTCGTGGCGTGCACGCCGCCCCACACCTCGTAGCCCGGCGACATGGCGGCGCCTGCCAGCGTCTTCACCGACGGTGTCCACAGGGCCACGCTGCGGTCGCCACGTCCGTAGGCCTCGGCGGCCTCAGCGGGGAAGCGAGTGTCCTGGTCCAGAAGGAGCAGGCGACGATAGCCCTGTTCCGCGGCATAGCGGGCAGCAGCATTGTAGGCCTTCGAGAGGCCGCCGTTGGTGGTATCGCGCAGATAGACGGCTTCCGGCGGCAGTGCGGGCTGCTCGTAGTCGGCCGGCGAGTTGTCGTAGACCACATAACGCCGAAAGGCGCCGGCGGCCAACAGCGTACGGTAGGCCTGCGCCTCGCGCAGCGGCGTGCGATAGATGACGATGACGGGGAGTATGTCGCTACAGGTAGAGAGCATGGGGAGAGGGCGGCCGGCAGGCGACACCGCCTTTATGTGAGACTTTTTCTATTATACGTCACAATGGGCGCATTATTGCTTTTTCGGGGGAGATATCTCCTCTCACCGTCCGCGAGAGACACCATAATAATAGGCGTACCTTCCACAGGACCGCGTGTCAGCGCACCCAGATGCCGGTGGCGTGCCCCGACATGATTTTGCCGTATTGCACGCGGTTGGTCACGGCGCAGGCCAGGTTGACCAGTGCCAGCGCCATGAGGATGCCCACCAGTCCGAAGGCCTGCACGCCCACCCGGGCCAGGGGGACGAAGCAGAGGGCTTCGCCGAGGGTGACATACATCTGGAGGCGGATATGCCCGATGCCGAAGAGAATATTGGCATAGTAGAGGCTGTAGAGGAGTATCAGGGTGTAGAGGGCCATCATCGCCGTCAGCTGCGGCGTGATGCCGTAGGTCTGCCCCACCCACAGGCGGTAGACCCATGGCGCGGCGACAACCATCACCGCCAGAAGGGCGACAAAGACGAGCATCAGACGGTTCATGCGCCGCGTAGTGCGGCGTATCCACTCCATGTCGTGTTGGGCGTAGGCATCAGTGGTGGCCGACCACAGCGGGGCCACAAGAATGCTGAAGAGCATCGTCACGAAACTGAAATAGCGATAGACGATTTGGTAGGGCGTCACCTCGGCCGGGCTCAGCAGGCGCGTGATGATGAGATTGGAGGAGAAGAAGAGCACCATGCCCGACACCTGAAGCACGAAAAACTGGACGCCGAGGGAGAACAGTTCGCCTATCATGGCGCGGCGAAACTTGCGCCACGACACGCGCAGCGCCTCATAGCGTCGGAAGGTGAGAGGCATCGCCACCAGATAGACCACCACCGGCGCCGCCGTTGAGAATAGGGCGACGGTGAGCAGCGGCAAGGTGCCTCCCGCCAGGCGATGGGCGCCGTAGAGGGCCAGGAGGCCGAGCGTCTGCCCGGCCACGACGAGGGCGTTATTGACGGCCGGCAGCTGCAGACCCAGATAGATATTGCCCACCACTTTGAGGATGAGGGTGAGGCCGACAAAGACGACGGTGCCCGCCAGCGTCGCCGACAGGTCGCCGACGAGGGAGCGGTCTACATTGAGCAGGGCATAGACGTCCAGCCCGCTCAGCACCGCCAGAAGAACGGCGATGAGCGGCACGACGATGGCCACCAGCATGAAGAAGGTGGTCGAGACGGCCTGACCGGCGCGCTCCCAGTCGTTGCGGGCCACATAGGTGGCCAACTTATTGCGCAGGCCGTTGCCCAGTCCCATATCGAAGGTGTCTATCCACAACAGGATGGAGCTGATGGTCATCCAGAGGCCGTTGGCATACTGCCCCAGACACACCAGGTAGAGGGGCACCAGGAGGAGTTGAACGACGCCCGACCATCCCTTGACGACGACGGAACCGAGAACATTTTTCAGGAAGAGCTGACTGCGCGTATTCATAAGAGAGGAGAGCGGGATACCTTAGGTAACGATGAGGAGGTGGTTGTAGAAGATGTTGAGCAGGAAGAGGCCGATGCAATAGGTCACCACCAGCAAGCGCCCGTTGTTTTCCGTCTTGACGGAGAGGGCCAGATAAGGCAGGAGCACCACCTCGACGGCACCGATAAGCTCCGTGACGCGGTAGGCCATCACCGGCATGAACGCCAAGGTGGGGAAGCAGAAATAAGAGATGGCAAAGAGCTTCAGCAGCAGCGGCAATGCCTTCACCTGAGGGGCGATGATGTCGTACTTCCACAAGATGAAATAGTAGGCGCAGAGCTTTACCATGTAGACAATGTTGAACACGTTGATGCCCTCGCCGACGATGCCTGTCTTCTGAAGCTTTTCGTAGATGTCTATCTTGTCTTGTACGAAGTCGATGGGCACGCTGAGGATGGGGTTGAAACCTATCACGTAGAAGGCATAGCCCAGCAGCGGGAGTACATAGAGCACCACGCGCCACCGCGTCGACAGCGGGCGGTTGCCCAGAAAGACGAGGGGGAGCAGGATAAAGGCGGAATAGTGGAAGCAGGCGGCACACAGCGCCAGACCCAGATAGGCCCAGCGGCGGCGCTCGGCCAGAAACGAAACGGCCAGTAGATAGAAAGAGGCGGCCACGGCCACACGTATCTGCGTCATGTCCTGCAACAGGTAGAAGTGGGACATCCACAGCAGCAGCGAGAGCAGCCACAGATGTGTATGGCGAATGATGGCGATGCTACGCAGTGGAATACTCAGGAGGGCGTAGCACACAAAGAGGGCGCGCGGGTCTTGAAAGAGGCTGCGCGCCATCGCGGTTATCCAGTAGAAGGTGAACTCCATGACCTGACTACTGGCGCCGTAGTAATTGGCCACATAGCTGGCGTAGTCGTTGTCGATCTTGGCCGGACGAAAGGCGGCCATCAGCACCAATACCGCCACGACGACGGCATACGTCGCCTTGACAGCACGTGTCTTCTCCCGGTCGAAGAAGCAGATGCTGGCCACGCAGAGAAATATCAGTATGAGGAGTGCTACAAACATGCCCGAGGATGCTTCGCTGTGTTAGAGAGCGGCGTCATCGTCGTCGGCTGTCGTGGCAGGCTCCTCCACGCCGCAGCCTTCTTCGGCGGCGGGGAGAGCGACAGCAGCCCCGTCGGCCGTGCCGAGCAGGGGGGCCTCGTCGGTGGCCTCATCGACCAACGGGCGATACTTGATGACGTAGACGACAGACTGTATCAAGAACACCAACAGCAGCATGAAGGCCACAAAAATCATGCGCTTGGGCCCCGTCGGCTTCAGAGGCACCGTGGCGTTCTGCAGCGTCGTGAATGCCGGCGTCCGCGAGAGAAGTTTGCCGCGCGCCATGGTCTCTTGCAGCTTGGCGGTGCTATAGGCGTTGTAGGCAGCCTGAAGGTCGTTCTCCAGTTCCTCCTCTTTCACCCGATAGGAGGCCAGTTCCACGTCCTGATGGGTGTCGGCATAGGCGGCATAGGCCTTCTGCGCGGCGATATAGCGCTGATGGGTGTCGTTGGCCACCTTCTGCATATGCTCCATCTCGATGCGTGTTTTCTTGGTGCGGTATTCTATGATGAACTCCTGCAACTTGGCCTTCACGGCATTGGCCATCTGGGCGGCGACCAGGGCGTCTTGCGCCGTCACCGTGAGGGAGATGACGTCGGTCTTCTCGTCGATGGAGCAGCTGATGCTCCCTCCGATGGCCATCACCAGCATCTCCTGCCCCTTGGTGAGGCGGAAGGGGTCTACGTGCTCCTCGCCGACGGTGGGCATGGGCTTCGACGACAGTTTCTGCTTGAGGCTCAAGAGGAGCTTGTCCCACCAGGGGGCGTCCTGCTTCTTGAGGAGATAGTCCTTATAGCTTCCCTTGAAACTGCCGTCGGCGGTGCTCACCACGACGTCGAAGAGGGGGACGATAAAGTCCGTACTCTTCATCAAGTCGGGATAGAAGGTGGGGACGATGGCGTCGTTGCCGCCGCTCATATTCCCCAGGTTGATATTGGCCAGCGAGGCCAGACCGGCCAGCGACCCCATACTGCTACCGCCGTTCTCGTATTCCGGCGCCAGCATGACGTCGACGGAGTAGGTGCGCGGCACGCAGCAGATGATGACATAGGAGAGGACGGCCGTCAGTCCGAGCGACAGCAGGTATTTCTTGCGCCGTGCCCAGATGATGTCGTAGATGATGTCGAGGCGGAGTTCTTTCTTTAGGAGGGATTGTTTCTTCTTCATAGCAGGGGGCTATTGCTGATCATATTTATGAGTGGGGCTAATCATGGAGAGGCGAACGGCGGAGGAGGGAGGACAACGCGTAGCGACGCCGACCGCTCCCCTCCGGCCGCCCGGCCACAAGAGGGGCTCAGTGCTTTTTCGACCGCGACATACTCTTCACGCGGGCCTTGACGATATCGGCCACCTTATACCCATAGCGCAGCGACAGACGCAGGTAGCTGGTCGACACATGATGGGCACGAAGGGCGCGGCGGTGGTCGCGCATAATCTGAAGATGGCTGCGCCATCCGGAGTTCGACAGCCCGCCGGTGCGCATCGTCACAAAGTCGAGGGGAATATAGGTCGTGGTGATGCCGGCCACATAGATGAGGCGCAGGAGGAGCTCAAAGTCGGCCGCCACCTTGTAGGTGGTGTCGAAGGCGCCATAGCGCTGATAGACCTCCCGGCGACAGTAGAACGAGGGGTGCGCCGGCATGAAGCCCATGCGCATACGCTGCGGGGTGAACTGCTGCGAACTGTAATAGCGCACGCACCTGTCGAGGCGCGCCGGCGACACGTAGTGTACATCGCCATAGACGGCGTCGACATTGCTCTGTGTCATCGTCCGCGCCACCTGTGCCAAGACGCCGACGGTGGTGAAGTAGTCGTCGGAGTTGAGGATGCCCACCACGTCGCCCGTAGCGCGGGAAATACCCTTATTCATGGCATCGTAGGCGCCGTGGTCGGGCTCGCTGATAAACACCAGACGCCCGTCGAAGCGGGGAGCATAGTGCGCCACCAACTCGGCGGTGCCGTCGCCGGTACCACTGTCCACAATGATATATTCTATGTCTTTATAGGTCTGCGCCAACACGCTTTCGATGGCGTTACGCAGAGTGGCGGCGCTCCGGTGCGCCGCTGTTACAATACTGATTTTCATGTGCAAATAGGCTTTGCGCCGGCACGCGCGGCGGGGAGGGCATCGCCGTCCTGCCGCACGGTGCCCCTTACGGGCATCGTCATCACCGACGTTAAAAGCAGACAAATGTACACATAATATCTGAATGCGCCAACGCTTTCATGCGGGGAATACCCTCCGTCCGTTCTCGCTAAACGAGCCCTGCGCCCCACTGCTGGCGGCCGTGACCCTACCATCGACCACCGATACGCCGGAACGCTCGCCCGCACTCTCCTCTCCCTCGCCCTCACCCTTATCGTTCCTTATCGTGAAGCGACACCCCCTCAAAAAGTGTGCGCGAAGGCCGCGAGAATCGAAAAAATCCACCGCGCCCGTCTCTCCCCTCCGAGCGCGCCACGCACGAGGTCTTCCGGCGTGTTAAAAAAGTATCGTTTTTGACATATACTGTCAAAAACGACGCGGCGCCTCCGCCGCCGCGCGGCGAAACAAGTCCCGGAGAAGTTTCAACAAGTCCCGGACTTGTCGCGACGAGTCCAGGACTTGTTGCGCCGCGACGCCGTCTCCACTGCCCAAGGGCCGTCATTCAGCATCTTTAACTCTTAGAGACATCTTCCAAATACCGGAAAAGCCGAAATTTCCGCCGGCTTAATGCAAACGAAAGTAAAAGCGCACTCCACAAATGTATCTTTCATAAAAATTTAAGCTAACGTATATTATATTCCCCTATCTATCGTAAATAAAACCACCCGAAATCGCCCCCAAATCCCCCATTCCGCCCCTTTCCCCACGTCAAGTTTTTTCTCAAAAAAACGGGCATTCTAAAAAAAATGGCGCCGCCGCTCATTTTCCCCACTCAAAAGAAGTGGCACCGGCCCATATATAATACAGAACAAGCATCAACCTATACGACTCCGATAAAACGCAATCAGGCGGTGTGAGATAGTTCGATTGACCTTCCTCGCAAAGACGGCATCAGACTGTATCATCCGGGGGAGATTACGCTCGTCTAATATTGCCGGAAGGCTTCCATTTTGCGGTTCCCATAAGATGTAACGCAGATGGTTGGGGACTATCGTACCGGCCAGCTCTGAATTTAAGAGTAATGTCTGCACATACATTTCATCCGGAGCGAAAGTGTTCTCCAAGCGAGAATACCAGCCGTTCCAATTATAATGACTTATCATATATTCTACCGCACGACGCGTCAGACTCCACCAGGAAGACCCTCCATATAGGGGATATTCCGGCAATGGACGTCGGAAATTCCATTGTCTTTGCATACGAAGATATCGAGCGTACACTTCCGCCTCGTAACGATCCTTTACATTCAACCTATCCATTGGATGGATGTACTCCAGTCGATTCAGTCCGCCACCGGCCCACTGCTCTGACGGTAAAGAAAAAAAATCGAGGAAGTTAGCATCCCCCGCAGAATGAAAGTAACGAATCACGTCTTTCGGAGCCTTTATTAGCATATCATTCCCACTTATTAAATGGAAATGAGTGGCACAAGGCGATTTTTCCAAAGCTTCTCTACACAGCCACAGGATTGCCGACACATGATTGCGCCCACCCCAATATATTGAGTAGACACTGTCCACAGCCCTTACGTTCCGTTCTCTGCAAAGCCCTTGTAGGAACGAGGGACTTACATGGGACTTCTTGTCGATATGGATATAGATATCAAAATTCCCTTGAAAGCTGTCTATCAAATCCATCAGGTAAGGGAAATCCGTATACGCCGTGATGAGGATGGCATGTTCATTCATGATTCATTCTTTCAATATTGGCAGTTACGCCTTCAAGCATATCCCATTCATAAGGATATATCATTGTTCACCATACGACCTTTACACATGGAGAAGGAAAGAGCAAAGCGGCACAGCGCGTTCAATACCCTCATTGAGGCGACAAGTTGGGGCAGCCGGCTAAAGGCTGCAGCCCTTCTAATTCTTTTTCTTCATATCAAAACGATAGCCTACCCGCAACATCAGATAAGCCGGAAGGGTATTCCTCCATGTTTCTACATTACCCTGCGCGTTTACCACCTTGCTTATCTGAGAAAGGCCGTGGAATATGTCAAAGCCCTGGAGGCTTACCCGTAACTTCCCCTGAAGGAATTGTTTGTTGATCTGCACATTGGCCACAAAACGGAGGTCGTTCATCGTTGGGTCGTTATATCCCTCGCGTTCCAACAAGCTGAGCTGGAAGCTCGCACTGAATGTCTGTGGTAATGGTACGGTGCCGCCCAGAGAATAGGTCAAGTCAAAGCTATTGACGTCTTCCCACTGAGAACGATGACTGGTGGCATAGAGGTGGCGCACTTGTAGGGTAGCATTCATCGTGACCTTACGGATACGCATATCCAACCGGAAGCGCTCTGTCGTCTTGACATTTCTTACTGAAGAGCGGTCGGTCACATAATCTACGCTATTCTGATAATCCACCCGTACCTCATTATTAAAGAGGAAGTGCTGCTGTTTATCCAAACGTCGCCCAAAGTTGAAAGAGCCACCGGCGCTCCAATTCCCATTCACATTTCTGGACTGATAGGTTCGAATGCCGGTCGTTTCGTCCAAACTCTGACTATAAGCCAAGGCCCGTTGAGTCATATTCCAGTAGGCCTTGATATTTCCCGTCTTGGAGATGGAACGTTTCCGAAAGGAGCGATAGACTTCCACCTTGTGATGGACAGCTGTCCGGAGATCCGTATTCCCCACACGTATATTCAACGGGTCTGCATCATCTCTATAAGGCTGCATAGATATGATATTGGGTTGGGAGTGAGATACGTTATAACTGATACGGAAATCATCAAATCCATAGCTCACCTCAGGCTCAAACAGCCATTGGTTGCGACGTGGAAAGAGGTTTAATTCGTTTCGATGATAGCTCAGGCGATCATATTGCCACACCATCGTCGGCTGAAGAGATACATTATATTTGTAGTCATGCCAATAGAGGACAGCGGTGGAACCTACGGTATGGCGCATCGTATTTCGACGTGTCCATACGCTATTATTGACATCCAGCGTCTCCAAGAGGGCTTCATAACTTGACGGTAATACACCAAACGCGGTCTCATCATCGCCCAAGACGTCCAAGCGATAACGAGGGGCGTTCTCATCGGCATAGTCCACACGGAAGTCATAATACGGAGTCACATGGACTACAGAGGGTTTATAGGTATAAGCCAATCTGACGTGACCGGACACGGTGAAATCTTGCCGGGGAAGGAAGTTATAACGCCGCTCTGATTGACTGAGTGCCGACACATCATACCTAAAATCCGAAAAGGATTCGGTCTTTCGATGTTGCACTTGCACATCAGCCTCTGCATTGAAATAGTCTGGTGTATGAGGAATCTTCACAAAACTCTGCAACGAAAGGCTCGTCTGCCAAGCCGTTTCTGAAGCTGAAGACTGAGTATGCGAACTATTTACAAGCAGCGCATCATAGGCGTTTTCCTTCGCGGCATGGGTAATAGGGGATAGGCCCTCATCCACTCCTTTCAAAAAGAGGCTATCCAATACCGCTCCACGATAGGACTCTATAGGAGCTGCGCTAAACTCGCCACTGCGTTGTTCGCCACGATGATTCTGATGACTGGCGGCGCCGGAAATGCCCAGTAACAAATAGTTGCTCTGTCGGTGTAATTCCAAATGATGATGGCTTTGCAAACCGGCATTCCTTGTCCGATCGTCGAAGCTCTTCCGCCCAAACATGGAATTGGATAAGGGAGAGAACGTCTCTATCGATTGGTACGTTACATCCTGATTTTTCTGATGCACGCCCTTTATATCTCCGGTATACTTCCATCGACCGTCCTTGTCTTTCACCAATGCCTCCACCCCTCCCTTTATCAGATCATTTTGTCCACCAGGAGAACTCTGCACGGCCCAATCTCCGGAGGTCCCGGGCTCACGCGTATCATTTGTGTTATTACTATTATAAAACGCTGTCAATCGGGAATTAGTTGTAAAACGAAGCCCAAAGGCACGGGCCATATAACGGCCGCTAGTCCCGACTCCCACCTCTGCATTGGCAGTCCATCCAATAGAATATTGCTTCTTCAAACGAACATCCACGACAAGAGGATACTGACTCCGTTCGTGAGAGTGGGTAATGTAATTATAGTCAGGCTCCTTGCGGTAGGCCTGTACCTTGTCGACCATGTAAGACGGCAAATTTTCTAATGCCACACGTGGGTCTCCTCGAAAGAAGTGCTCACCATTCACCAGCAAGCTGCTGACGATCTCGCCATTTAC
>CAZXFS010000016.1:0-42464 GCA_964640535.1 uncultured Prevotellamassilia sp.
CCCAGTTTCACCACCTCGCGCCCGTCGGCGAGGTAGGGCGTGGCGTAGCCCTTCTCCTCGATTTGTCGCAGGGCGGCGTCGGGCGAGGCGTTGATTTTTATCTCTACGACGTAGATGTATCGGGGCGTGAAGATAACGACGTCGGTGGCCCCTCGGGCGCAGCGCACCTCGGCATATACCTCGTTGTAGAGCATGCGGAAGAAGACGTAGAAGATGCGCTGGTAGTAGGCCTCCGTCTTCTCGATGTCGGCCAGTAGTTCCTTGTCGCCGCGCTGGAAGGGGATGGAGGCCAGCAGTCCTTGGAACAGCTGCAGGGCGCCGTCGGCATCGCCCTTGCGCAGGGCGGCGGAGGCGCGCGACACCACGCTGCTGATGTTGTCGACGTCGGCATAGAGCGGCAGCAGGTTTTTCAGTAGTCCGATGCGCACCTCACTGTTGGGGAGTCCCAGAAAGAAGACGTCGGCGTCGGCGTCGTAGTCTTTGATGGTGAGATATCCGGCCTGATAGAGCAGGGGCAGCGGCCCCGTCTGCATCTCCAGCGGTGCCTCGAAGTCGCCGGCGTCGACGGCCTTCTCGGCGTCCAAGTCCATCACGTCGAACTTCCCCTCCCCGCGGTATCGTCGGAGCATCTCGACGAGGAAGCGCGGTGTCCCGCTGCTAAACCAGTAGTTCTCCAGACGGTTCTTGCTGAAGGCGTTGAGGAGGCTGAAGGGGTTGAAGACGCCTTCCACATCCTCGCCGAAGTGGTAGCCGTCGTATCTGTCTTTCAGCTTGGCGACGACCTCCTCCGGCGCAATCCCCAACTTCTTCCCCAACTTCTCGATGCCGTAGGGAAAGTAGGTGCGCAGCTCCTGCTCGGTGATGCCGCAGAGAGTGGCATAGTCTTCGCTGCGCGAGATGACCTCCAGGTTGTTCAGTTCGCTGAAGATGCTCAGCTGCGAGAACATGGAGATGCCCGTGATGAAGACGAAGCGCAGGTAGGGGTCGCACGCCTTCAGCGGGGAGTAGAACTCGCGCAACAGCAGGCGGATGTCCTCGCGCAGTTCCTCGTTGTGAAGGACGTCGAGGATGGGGGCGTCATATTCGTCGATGAGCACCACCACCTTCTGCCCCGTCTGCGCGTGAGCGTTGCGTATCAACACATCCAGTCGGTCGCCCGGCTCCAACGTGGTATCACCCCTTCCGTAGAGCGCCTCATGGCGCTCCAACTGGAGGGCGATACTGCGACGTATGGCGTCGATGGGCTTCCCCTTCACCATACTCAAGTCGAAGTGCAGCACGGGATGCGCCGTCCACTCCTTCTCCAGCTGTTCCATGGCCAGTCCCGCAAAGAGTTCCCTGCGCCCCTCAAAATAATAGTGAAGGGTGCTCGTCAGCAGCGACTTGCCGAAGCGGCGCGGACGACTGAGGAAGATATACTTACTGCGGTGAGTCAGCCGATAGATCAGGGAGGTCTTATCAACGTATATCGCCTTCAGACGGCGCAGTTCGCTGAAGTCTTGAATGCCTATGGGATAATACGGTTCTGAGAACATAGCGATGGCGGTGTTACGGGCGGCGGAGAGAATTCCGCCTATGCCCTATGGAACAACAAAATAACGAATAAAAAATGAGAACCGTCCTCTCCCCCTTCGTATATTTTTCGAGCGACGGCACATTTTTTTAGCGCCCACCGCCTTCTGTTCCGAAAAAATATTGACGAGAGAGAGAGACACGACAGAACTCTATCGACGACGACGGCGCCCCGCTTCACCCTAGGAATGACAAGGGCTTCCGGGCATTTTCAGTACTTCCATTAACAAAAAAATCCTACTTCTCACAATTTTTCAGGAGTTCTGCGAGAAATATTCACTTTCGGCCGGCGGTATATAAAAATACGTTTATCTTTGCATCCTCATCCTCCGAACGAAAAAGGACAAGGGGCGGTGGAGAACCGGGCGACGAACGTCCGTTGTCGGCAAAACCGTTCTCTCTTTTCGGCGGCGCTCGATTTTCCCACACATCCATCGCGGCGTCCCTTCTATCAACGAGTGATGATGAAGCTTGCGAGCGTTCCGGCGTTCCTCCCTAATGGCGCGGAGCTCGCAGCATGAAACGTACGAATATACTTATCTCATTTATTTCTGACGGGCAGAACGCCTACCGCCGAAGAGGTCTCCACGAGGGACGCTTTTCGGAGGAAGACTCTTTGCCCCAAAAACCTTTTTACTATATGGAGCGAAATGCACTTACCTCCGCCACCGTCAAGTGCCTGTTGGCATTGGCTGCCGGGTGCACCCTGACGGGCTGCATCGACGACAGCTACGACCTGACAAAAGACGTCGACCTGACGATGGCCCTCGGTTCTGAAGGGCTGAAGATGAAACTGGGCTCGACCGACACCATTCGTCTCGACGACATTCTGGAGGTGGACGACCATCTGCACACGGACGCCACCCACCTCTACTATCTCATCGAGAGTGGAAATACAACCTTCGACTTCCACGTAAACCCCATCACTACGAGCATCGACAACGCCCTGCTGGAACCGTCGAGCGGTATTCTGGGCTATCACGACATCGCCCCCGAGGGCGCCAGCGGCGCCATCACGGTGGAAAAAGGCAGCACGTTCAGTGTGCCCGATGTGAACGGCTCGAGTGAGTTCAACCTCGACTTCACGGGCATCGGCGATGACGTGAAGTGGATCAAGCAAGTCAGCCCCGCCGCCGGCACCAAGGCCTCCATCTACCTCTCTCTCACCCAGAGCAACGGCATGAAGCTGGCCATCAACGAAGTGAAAAACCTGAAGATCTCCTTCCCCGACTATGTACACTTCACACAGCCGGTAGGCGGCACCCTCACGACAGATGCCAAGGGCAACCACGTCCTCACCTTCAACAACCACACCGGCCTCAACACCGCCGAGCTCTATCTGGGAGAAGTCACCCTCGACGCCATCGTCCTCAACGGCAACGAAGGCAAAGTGAGCGGCGGCAGCCTCAGTACGCAGGAGAAGGAGGTAACGATGGCGGGCGACTTCCGCGTCATCGCCGACAAGGCATTCACGATGACCGAAAGCGGGCAGATGCAGGTGCAGCTCACCGTATCACTCGGCAACCGCGGCGCCCAGCAGAGCGAGATCACCATCGCCAATGTCACGGGACAGTTTGACCCCGAGATAGACCCCGATATTGACGACATCGACGTGTCGAGCGACCTTCCCGACTTCCTGCAGGATGACGTGGTCACCATCAAGGCCGCCAACCCCACCTTTAAGCTGCAGGCCGACCTGAGCGAGGTTCCTCTGGGCGTCCACTTCACCGCCGACCTCCAAGCCGTCAAAGACGGCGAGACGCTGGCAGGCGTGACACTCCCCGCCACCGGCACGGCCACCATCGCCGGCGCCACCACCTCGGAGCTCTACTTCTACCAAGACGCCAACGGCCCCTACGACCCTGAGGGCGTTGCTTCCTCCAACAAGTATCAGGTGCCCCAACTCTCGTCGCTGATAGAGAAGCTCCCCGACTACATCTCCGTCGATGCCAAGGACGGCCACATCCGCGCTCAGGAAGACGACGCCACCGTACAGCTGGGACAGGACTACAGCGGTCATCTGGACTACGACATCCTGGTGCCCTTCGTCTTCAACGGCGGTCTGCGCATTGTCTACAGAGACTCCGTCGACAGTATGAACGACGACCTCAAAGACTATGAGGCCGAAGGACTCCTCGTCACCGCCGACATCGTCAACGCCATCCCGCTGACGCTCACCGTCGACGCCGACCCCCTCGACGTCAACGGACAGGTCATCGACGGCATCACCGTGACCTCCGCTACGGTAGCCCCCGCCGCCCTCGTCAGCGACCCCGCCGATGAAACTGCCATCGACGCTGCCGCCGTCACCACGCCGATAGAGCTCGATATCCAACTCTCCGACCCCGCGCTGCTGCGTCGGGTAGACCGTCTGCGCTTCCGCATCGACGCCGAGTCGTTCAACAGCTCCACCGACAGCGGTGTCCTCTCTTCCAAGCAATATATCCTTGTCAACAATATGCGCCTGAAACTCAAGGGCAGCGTAGTGACGAATTTCAACTAACTCCTTCCTCTCCTTATCTATAGTATCTTATGAACAAGACCCTATATCGCCTCCTGTCGGCCACCGTCGTGGCCGCCATGACGGTGCTCCCCACCGCCGCACAGGAGTTTCGCACATCCTACTTCATGGAGACGTCCCCCTTTCGTCACCAGATGAACCCCGCCCTCATCGACAGCGGCCGCACGGCGCTCATCGTGGGAAATATCAACGTGTCTACCTGGAGTAACCTCGGCGTAGGCGACTTCGTCCACAAGCTCAGAGGCAACAGCCGCTACGATCTCACCACCTTCATGAGCCCTACGGTGAGCGCCGACCAGTTCCTGTCCAACATCCGCAGCGAGAATCGCTTCGACGCCTATATCAACTGGAACATCTTCTCCGTTGCCTTCAAGGGATTCGGGGGAAATAACCTCATCGAGGCCAACCTGCGCTCGAACACCAACATCCACCTGCCCTACGAGCTCTTTGAATTTATGAAGACCGCCGGCGACAAGGAGCAGTACGACCTCAGCAACATCGGCATCCGCTCGCAGAGCTACGTAGAGTTTGCCCTGGGCCACAGCCACCGCCTCAACGACCGGTGGACCATCGGTGCCAAGATGAAGTTCCTCGTCGGTGCCGCCTATGCCGACCTCAACGTCGATCGGCTCGACGTGACGATGAACGGCGACGAGTGGCGCGTCAGCGGCGACGCCCGCCTCAAAGCCGCCGTCCTCAGCAGTCAGTTCAGCCATGACGACGCAACGAAGAACGATCCCAAGACCGGCCGTCAGCGCGTCGACGGCATCGACGACGTCAGCGTCGGCCTCCCCGGCTTCGGTATGGCCTTCGACCTCGGTACCACCCTTAAGGTAAACGACAACCTGACACTCAGTGCCGGTCTGACCGACCTGGGATGGATAAGATGGAAGGATACCAAACTGGCCTCGTCGGCCGGCGAGTACACCTTCGACGGCTTCAACGAAATCTATGCCGGCGGCCACGACGTCGACAGCAAGAAGATCGGCGACCAGTTTGACGACATGGGCGATGACCTCGAAGAACTCTTCTCCGTCTACGACGACGGGCAGAAGACGACGAATCAAGCCCTTGCCGCCACCCTCAACATCGGGGCGGAATACACCCTGAAGGCCTACGACAAACTGAAGTTCGGCCTCCTCTACACCGGCCGCTACCACGGTCTCTACAGCTACAACCAGGTGATGCTGTCCGCCAATATCCATCCCGTCAAGGTACTCGAGGGCGCCTTCAGCATGGCGGCCGGCGGCGTCGGTGTCAACTTTGGTGCCGCTCTCAACCTCAACCTCCGTCACAACACCATCACCTTCGGTACCGACCGCTTCTTCGGCAAGCTCGCCAAGGGCTGCTATCTGCCGGTACGCAAGTCGAGCTGCAACTTCGTGATAGGCTCCTCCTGGCGTTGGTAAACCGCCCTACTTTTCATGCACCTCCGGGGGCGCTTCACGGCCATGCTGTGAGGCGCCCCCGGCAGCGTAAGAGACACCGCGGCCGCTCGTTTTCAGCGCTAAAAACTTGTTGTGCGCGGAGCGTGTACTAAAAAAATGTTATCTTTGCAGCGGTTTTTGCCTCTACGACACCTACCCGGGTGACCCCGGGCACAAGCCCATTGATAGAACCACCTATTTATCTATGACCCGACACTATCACACCTTCCTGGCGGCCGCTGTGCTGACGGCCGGCCTCACCTCGTGCATCAAGGACGAAGCGCTCAATGCCGAGTGCGACATCACCGACGTCGACTCCCTCTGGGTGTCCGACCACCGCTCCATCCTCGTCGGCGACCCCATCGTGTCCAACGACCGCGTGTCGTTCAGTATCAAAAAGGGCACCGACCGCACCGCGCAGGCACCGGCCTTCTATCTGACGCCGGGGGCCACCATCACGCCCGCCTCGGGGACGGAACGCGACTTCTCGTCGCCACAGACCTATACCGTGAGTTCGGAAGACGGGAAGTGGAGCAAGGACTATACCGTATCGTTCAACTACCCCCGCCCCATCTCTACCTGCAGTTTCGAGCACTTCGAAGTGGACACGAAATACAATTATCAGAAGTGGTATGAGATGGACGCCGACGACGCCACCAACCCGCGCCGCGACTACTGGGCGACGGGCAATGCCGGCTATGCCTTCGTCGGGATAGCCAAGTCGCCCACCGAGTTCCCCACCGTCTCGGAGCCTCTGGGCTACCACGGCAATGCCATACGCCTCACCACCCTCGGCACCGGCTCGTATGGCGAGCTCCTCCCCGACCCGATGCCCATTGCCGCCGGCAGCATCTTCCTCGGCGAGTTCCGCTCCGCCTATGCCACCATGCGTCCCCGCGCCGCCACGCGCTTTGGCCTCCAGCTGGTGGCCGGCAAGCCGCTCTATCTGGAGGGGTGGTATAAATACACCGCCGCCAGCCCCGTCATCGACAAGAACAAAACCATCCACGAGGAGCTCGCCGACTCGGCCGACATCTATGCCGTTGTCTATGAGGTCGATGCCGACAAGTTCGTCCCCCTCAACGGCGACAACGTGCTGACATCGGAGCGCATCGTCTCCATGGCACGCATCGCCGACCCCGGTGAGCCGCAGGAGTGGACCTACTTCCGCGAGCCCTTCCGCGCCTGCAACGGGAAGACCTTCGACGAGCAGCGCCTCAACAGCGACGGCTACGCCATCGCCATTGTGGCCACCTCCAGCCGTGCCGGTGCCTACTTCACCGGCGCCATCGGCAGCACCCTCTATGTCGACGAACTGCGCATCGTCTGGGAAGGCGATGAGGAATAACCATTAGCATCCCTCCACATGAAAAAGATATTCTCCCTCCTTCTTCTCTCCGCCATGGCCCTCACCGCCGGCGCCGCCAACACCGCCGCAGACGCGCCCGCCGAGGATGCCGCGCCAACGGCCGGAAACAGTGTACTCCCCGCCGCCGGCAACAGCCGCGATGCCGACGATACCGACCACAACATCCTGCGCGCCGCCCTCAAGGGATGGCATGTGCGTCTCGGCGCCGGCTTCAACGTGGGCGGCACCTCCCCGCTGCCCCTGCCGCGCGAGATACGGAGCATCAACAGTTACAACCCCTGCCTCAACGTAGCCATCAACGGCGAGGTGCGCAAGAGCTTCGAGGGAAGTCCCTGGGGCCTCGCCATCGGCGTCCGCCTGGAGGCAAAAGGGATGAAGACCGATGCCCGCGTCAAGAACTACCACATGGAAGCCGTCAACGCCGACGGCTCCGGCCGCGTGGTGGGTGCCTGGACGGGCAACGTCAAGACACGCGTCGACAACGACTACCTGAGTTTCCCCATTCTGGCCACCTACACCATCAACAGCCGCTGGACCGTCACCGCCGGCCCCTACCTGTCGTGGATGATCAACGGCAGCTTCACCGGCGAGGCCTACGACGGCTATATCCGCAATATCGACCCGACGGGCGACAAGGCGGTGGTGAATCGCGCCACCTACGACTTCTCCGACGACCTGCGGCGCTTCAACTGGGGCCTGCAGGTGGGCGGCGAGTTTTTGGCCTATAAGCATCTGGCCGTCCGCGCCGACCTTCAATGGGGTCTCAACGGCGTCTTTCCCTCCGACTACGAGTGCATCACCTTTGCCCTCTACCCCATCTACGCCACCATCGGCTTCTCCTATCTGTTCTGACAGAAAAGGCCCCTCGGGGCACCCTTATACATTCCAACCCATCCACTTTATCCACACATGCTTATGAAGAAAATTCTACTCTCCCTCTTGGCCGTTGCCGGCCTCTCCTTCGGTGCCGCACAGGCACAGACCGACGTCGCCCCCCTCACGGGCAGCTATGTCGGCGACCTCTACGTCTCTTTGGGCGAAGAGTACTATGACGACGACACCCGCATGGAAGACCCCACCACCGTACAACTCATCGCTTCCGAGACCGACGGTCAGGTAGACTTCGCCCTCTACAACTTCGTCTTTATGAGTATCCCCCTCGGCGACATCCTGCTACCGGGTATCGACGTGTTGCCGGGTAGCGACGCCCACGACTACGTGTTCGGCGAGAACGCCACGCGCCACTTCTCCTTCGCTGACGGAGCCATCGAAGCCGATGTACACCTCGACGAGGTGCAGAGCTATGTCGACGGCAACCATCTGGTAGCCTATATCCCCGTCATCTGGACAAACGGTGCCTCCGGCAACGACCCCATCTATGTCAAATTCGAAGGCGACAAGCAGGTATCCGACGTCACCGACGGCCTCTCCACGGTGACGACGACCACCGCCCCCGCCGCAGGCATCTACACCCTCAGCGGCCGCCGCGTAGCCACCCGCGCCGTCAGCGCTCTGGAGCCCGGCTTGTATATCGTCAACGGCAAGAAGACGCTGGTGCGCTAAGCGCTGCCGCCTTCTCTCCACACAGAGAACACTTTTTTCCACATAAAAATAGCCGCTCAGACAGTCTGAGCGGCTATTTTTATGGGAAGGAAGGAAACGCTCCCGGCGGTGGGAGGGCCCCGTGAGTCTTCGGAATTACTTCAAGTTGGGGTTGATTTCGCCCCACTTGGAGATTTCGGGCACGATGTTGAGCGTGACGAGCTCGTCGCGCATCTTGCACAAGTGGGCGTAGCTGGCGTCGAGAGCGGCCACCTCTTCAGCGGTGCCCTTCGGCATCTGATAGTGGCAACCGGTGGCGTCGAGCGTGGTGTCCATGGCCATCATGATGTGGTTGTACTTCTCGTTGTTGACGAAGGTACCTGCGGGGAAGCGGAAGGTCTCGCCACCCATCACCGAGCGAATCATCTCTACGGAGAGGTAGGCAGGGCTCTGGAAGGAGCTGCGACGACGGAGCTCGATAATCTTGGCGCCGCCCTGGATGACGTCTTTGCGCATCTGTGCCCATTCCTCGTCGGTGAATTCCGGGGTGCCGATGATGTCGGTCAGCTTGCGGCCGTCGATAGACACGTTGCTACCGAAGACAGCCATCTGCTCGCCGTGACCGCCATAGGTGGCGCAGCCCTTGATTTCGCTCTGCATCACGCCAAACTTCTTGGCCAGAGCGCTCTGCAGACGCGTGCTGTCGAGGGCGGCGAGGGTGGTCACCTGCGAAGGCTTCAAGCCGGAATAGAGCAGCGTGACGAGGCCGGTGAGGTCGGCGGGGTTGAAGATGATGACGACGTGCTTCACATCGGGGCAGTAGGTCTTGATATTCTTACCCAGCTGCTCGGCGATTTCGCAGTTGCCCTTGAGGAGGTCTTCGCGCGTCATGCCTTCCTTACGGGGAGCACCGCCGGAGGAGATGATATACTTGGCGTCCTTGAAAGCCTCGGCGACATCGGTGGTGGAGACGATGTTCACATCGCCGAAGCCGCACTGACGCATTTCCTCAGCCACACCTTCTGCAGAGAAGACGTCGTAGAGACAGATATTGTTCGTCAAGCCCATCATCAGAGCCGTCTGAACCATGTTGGAACCAATCATGCCGGCAGCACCGACAATGACAAGCTTTTCGTTGGTCAAAAATGCCATAGTTGTAAGTATTTTAGGATGTAATGTTGTCCGTTTTTTTGCCCTCGCCCCCGACGTCTTGCCACGAGAGGGCGGCCGGGCATATTGCAGTGGCAAAAATACAAAAAACCTACGGGCCGCGCCGCCGCTGTCACGAGTTTTTGTATTAATAAACATTACAGTCAGCCCACCCGGGTGTCCCGCGGCGCCGCGGCGATACGGCGAAGGAGAGAGGGGGACAACGACACGCCCCGCGACGGAAAGAGTGCGCCACGCAGGGGGGAAAGCACGAGACGCGGCGGCGACGGGAGCCCCTCATCAGTCATCTTTTCTCTGTGGGCGGTCTTGACATCCGTCGTTTTTTTGTTGGCGAGCGCCGTCATTCTGTTATTTTTTTTGTAAGATTGCACCACAAAAATCAAAAATCGCCTCAACATGATGACACTCGACTTGATTTATAAGGCCACCACAGTGCTGAAAGACGTAGTACGCGCCACGCCGCTCATCCCCACCGAGAAGCTCAACCCCGACTGCCAACTCCTTCTCAAGCCGGAGAACCTGCAAGTGACAGGCTCCTTCAAGGTACGCGGTGCGGGCTTCAAGATTTCGCAACTCACGGAGGAGGAGAAGAGCCACGGCGTCATCGCCTGCTCCGCCGGCAACCACGCACAGGGCGTGGCCCTCGCCGCCCGCCGCTACGGCATCCCCGCCCTCATCTGTATGCCCTCGGGCGCCCCTATTAGTAAGGTGGAAGCCACGCGCGAACTGGGCGCCGAGATATGCCTCGTCCCCGGCGTCTACGACGACGCCTATGCCCGTGCCATGCAGCTCAACGAGGAAAAGCACATGACCTTTATCCATCCCTTCGACGACGAGCAGGTCATCGCCGGCCAGGGCTCCGTGGGCATGGAGATTCTTGCCGAGGCCCCCGACGTCGACGTCGTCTTCGTACCGATAGGCGGCGGCGGACTGGCCAGCGGCGTAGCCTATGCCGTCAAGTCACTGAAGCCCTCGGTGCGCGTCATCGGCGTACAGGCAGAGGGAGCGCCGAGCATGCTCAACAGCCGCGAGCACAACCAGATAGAAACGCTCCAGAGCGTCCTGACCATCGCCGACGGTATCGCCGTCAAGGAGCCGGGCATCCATACCTTCGAGCTCTGCCAGCAGTATGTCGACGAGGTGGTGAGCGTCAGCGAAGACGAGATATGCGCCGCCATCCTGGCGCTGATAGAGCACCATCGCCTCATCGCCGAGGGCGCCGGCGCCGTATCGGTGGCCGCCGCCATGTTCAACAAGGTGGACATCCGCGGCAAGAAGGTGTGCTGCATCGTCAGCGGCGGCAATATCGACGTGACCATCCTCTCGCGCGTCATCAACCGCGGTCTGCTCAAGGGCGGCCGCACCACGGAGATGCTCATCGAGATGCCCGACCGCCCGGGCTCTCTCCTCGGCCTCTGCAACGTCATCTGCCACTACGGCGCCAATATCATCTCCATCCATCACGAGCGCAACGGCGAGAGCCCCGATGTCAACTCGTGCAACCTGCGCATGGTGCTCGAGACGCGCAACGCCGAGCATATCCGCGACATCGCCGCCGGCATCGTGGACGCCGGATACAGCATCCTACAAGAGAAATAGCCTCCTCCACAGAGGCGACAGCCCTCCGGAGGGCCTCTATAAGGTCGCCCGCAAAGGGGCGGACCGACGGCGCGCCGTGTAAAAAATCGGCGCGCCGTTTTCTCGTTCCGCTCGTTTGCACTACCTTTGTAAGGTGGAAAATAGGCAGTGGCCGTACCGGCCGCGCTTATTCCCTCTCTCCCCCCTTTTCGTCATTTTTCAAAACTACTAAAACAATACAGAGCTTATGCGCAAAATGAGTCTCGTTGTCCTGTTGGGATGCCTGGCCGCCCCGCTGATGGCCGATGTGCCGCCCCTCGGCGGCTTCTACTACGGCCAAATGGCCGCGCCGACAGGATGGGAGTGGCAGAGCCCCGACTCTCTGTCCTACAACAAACAGCAGCCCCACGCCTGGTTCTTTGCCTTCAAAGACACCGAGGAAGCCCGCCGCGTACTGCCCGAGAACAGCAGCTACTGGCAGTCACTCGACGGTGAGTGGCAGTTTCACTGGGTGAACCACCCCGACAAGCGTCCCAAGGACTTCTTCCTGCCCTCCTACGACGCCTCGGGATGGGACAAGGTGAGCGTACCGATGAACTGGAACGTCGTGGGCATACAGCCCGACGGCACACGCCGCTACGGGTCGCCCATCTACTCCAACCAGCGCGTCATCTTCCAGCATTCCGTAAAGGTGGACGACTGGAAAGGCGGCGTGATGCGTACCCCGCCCACCGACTGGCTCACCTATAACGACCGCAACGAGGTGGGCTCCTACCGCCGCACCTTCACCATTCCCGCCGACTGGGACGGACGTAAAATCTACGTCAACTTCGACGGCGTCGACAGCTTCTTCTACCTCTATGTCAACGGCCGCTACGTAGGTTTCTCCAAGAACTCGCGCAACCTGGCAGAGTTCGACATCACGCCCTACCTCGTCAAGGGCGATAACCTGCTCGCCGTAGAGGTCTACCGCAACTCCGACGGTTCCTTCCTCGAGTCGCAAGACATGATGCGCCTGCCGGGCATCTTCCGCACCGTAGCCCTCACCGCCAAGCCCACCGTGCAGGTGCGCGACGTGGTGGCCATCCCCGACTACGACGCCACCTATACGCAGGCCTCCCTCAACATCACCGCGCAGGTGAGCAACCTCAGCGGGAAGAAGCAGAGCGGATACAGCCTGTCCTACACCCTCTATGAGAACAAGCTCTACAGCGACGACAACACCCTCGTACCCGGCGTGACGGCCACCGTCAGCGTTGACAATCTGGCCAAAGACGGCAACGGAGAGGCCTCCGTACGCCTCGAGGCCGGCAGCGCCGTGAAGCCCTGGAGCGCAGAAGCACCCCACCGCTATGTCCTCGTCGGACAACTGAAGGACAAGAAGGGAAAGGTGGTGGAGACCTTCTCGACCACCGTCGGCTTCCGCAAGATAGAAATCAAGGAGACCGCCGCCAAGGACGACGAATTCGGGCTCGCCGGACGCTACTACTATCTCAACGGGAAGCCCATCAAGATGAAGGGTGTCAACCGTCACGAGACAAACGCCGCCCTCGGACACGCCCTCACACGCGAACACATGGAGCAAGAGGTGATAATGATGAAGCGCGCCAACATCAACCACGTGCGCGACTCCCACTATCCCGACGCCCCCTATTGGTACTACCTCTGCGACAAATACGGCATCTACCTCGAGGATGAAGCCAATATCGAGAGCCACGAATACTACTACGGGAAGGAGAGCCTCTCCCATGTCAAGGAGTTCCGCAACGCGCACATCGCCCGCAACATGGAGATGGTGCACGCCAACATCAACCACCCGTCGGTATGCCTCTGGAGCCTGGGCAACGAGGCAGGCCCCGGCGACAACTTCCTGGAAAGCTACAAGGCCATCAAAGCCTTCGACACATCACGCCCCGTACAGTACGAGCGCAACAACGACATCGTCGACATCGGCTCCAACCAATACCCCTCCATCGACGGTACACGCGAGGCCGTGCGCGGCACGGTGCAGGGCATGAAATACCCCTTCCACATCTCAGAATACGGACACTCCATGGGTAACGCCGTGGGCAACCTCGTAGACTACTGGGACGCCATCGAGAGCACCAACTTCTACATCGGCGGCGCCATCTGGGAATGGGTAGACCACGGACTCTACAACTACACCGCCGACGGCACACGCTATATCGCCTACGGCGGCGACTTCGGCGACAAGCCCAACGACGGCACCTTCTGCATGGACGGCGTGATGCGCTCCGACCTGACGCCCAAGCCGCAGTATTATGAAATCAAGAAGGTCTACCAAAACGTAGGCATCAGCGCCGTCGATATGACGCAGGGACGCATCGAAATCTTCAACAAGAACTATTTCGAACCCCTCAACGGCTACGACATCGTATGGTCGCTCTGGCAAGACGGCGTGTGCATACAGAAAGACCAACGCCTTCAGGGCGCCAAGAACATCCTCGGGCCGCGCGAGCGCCAGCAGTATGTACTGCCCTACGACTACGCCGCCCTCGACGCCGGAAGCGAATATTTCGTCAAGGTGGAATGCCGATTGGCCAACGATATGCCGTGGGCCGAAAAGGGCTACACGCAGATGGACGAGCAGCTCCCGGTGAAGACGGCCACGGAGAAGACACCCATCGTCACGGTGGCCAACGAAGGCGACAAGATTACCTACCTCACCAAAGACAACTACCTCGTTGTCAGCGGCAGCACGTTTAAAGCCATCTTCGACACCGAGACGGGAAGCCTCTACGACCTGCGCTACGGCGACCGCGTCATCGTCACCGACGGCAACGGGCCGCGCCTCGACGCCTACCGCGCCCCCACCGACAACGATGCCGGCGCCGGATATGCCGGGCCGTGGTTCAACAACGGGCTCTACGACCTGAAGCACCACGCGCTGTCGCACAGCATCACGCCCAAGAAAGACGGTACCCTCCAGGTGAACTTCATCATAGAGAGCCAGGGCGACTCGGCCTGCACCGACGGCTACAGCAACCGCGACCGCAACCCCGACGATGCCTACACCTTCCGGAAGAACCGCCGCAAGATGCAAAGCGACGAGTTCAAGTTCACCACCAACGTGGCCTACACGCTCTACCGCGACGGCTCCATCGAAGTACACAGCGCCATCGCCGCCAACTCCTCCTCCGTATTGCTGCCGCGCATCGGCTACAGCATGGTGCTCCCCACCGATATGGACCGCTACTACTACTACGGCCGCGGCCCCGTCAACAACTACAACGACCGCGAGACCTCACAGTATGTCGAGCTCCACGCCTCCACGCCGCAGGAGCAGGGCATCTTCATGTGTAAGCCGCAGGCCATGGGCAACCGCGAAGGCGTACGCTGGTGCGCGCTGACCGACGCCACGGGCCGGGGCGCCGTCTTCGTTGCCGACAGCGTGATGTCGGCCTCCGCCCTTCCCTGGAGCGAGCAGGAGCTCACCGTCGCCGCCCATCCCTACCAGTTGCCCGCCAGCACGGGAACCCACCTGCATCTCGACGCCAAAGTCACCGGACTCGGCGGCGCCAGCTGCGGACAGGGAGGCCCCTTGCGCGACGACCGCACCATGAGCACCGCGCGTGACTTCGGCTTCGTCATCCGCCCCCTCACCCTGGGACGCGCCGCCCTCTCCCACATCAACGCCACAGCCCGCGTGAGCCTCTCCGGCGAGATGCCCATCAACATCAGCCGCAACCGCGCAGGCATCGTCACCCTCTCCAGCGGTGCCAAAGACCGCACCATCGTCTACACCGCCGGCAACAACAAGAAAGCCACCACCTACCACGGCGAAGCCATCCAGCTGCGACAGGGCGGCACGGTGACGGCATGGTATAAGGAGAACCCCGCCATGAAGGTGAGCATGACCTACGACCGCGTAGAGAGCGTACCCCTGGAGGTCATCGGCGCCTCGTCGGAAGAGCCCAATGGCGGCGCCGCCGCCCACTTCGTCGACGGCGACCCGAACACGTTATGGCACAGCATCTACAGCATCACACTGGCCAAGTATCCCCACTTCGTCGACTTCGACGCCTCCGAGACAAAGACGATGCGCGGCTTCTGCTACCAGCCCCGCGTGGGCGGCGGCAACGGCAATATCAAAGACTACGAGGTCTACGTGAGCCAAGACGGGCAGAACTGGGGTGAGCCGGTGGCCAAGGGTTCCTTCGCCAACGACGACAGCGTAAAGAAGGTGATGTTCAGCCACGCCGTCAAGGCGCGCTACATCCGCTTCAAGGCCCTCAGCGAGCAGAACGGGCAGGAGTTCGCCTCCGGCGCCGAGTTCTCGCTGATTGCCGACTGACACCCTATATAATAAGGAGGGGCTCCACCTGAGACTCCCTTCCCGAAACAAATAGTTATCGCCGCATAGGAGTGACTCCCTGTGCGGCGATAACTGCGTTTGGGCGGTTCCAACAGGAGGAGTGTCCGACAAAACATCATGCGTCATACCTCCTCGTGAGACCCGGAAGCGGGGACAGCCGGACAAGTCGCCCTGAAGAACAAGCGCGAAACGTTGTCCGCTCCCGGCAAGGCCTCGTGCCGCCCATGGGTGCCGCGAAAGCCGCGCTTATCGTGAAGCGAGCGGGGGCCAAAAACGGTGCGCAAAGGCCGCGAGAATCGCAAAAAATCCACCGCGGCGCCCCTCGTGTTCGAGCGGCGCCGCCACGCGGTCGTTGGCACGTTAAAATAGGTGTCGCTTTTGACATCTACTGTCACTACTCCGGTGAAAACAGCGCCGCCGCACGGCACGACGAGTTCAGGGGAAAAAGGCAACAAGTCCGGGAGAAGTTTCAACAAGTCCGGGACTTGTTACGACGAGCCCCGGACTTGTTTTGCCGCGGCGCGTGCCCCGCTTTTCGCCGTCGGGCGGTGACATTTTTTAACACCCGACGGACTTTCGCCGGAGCCGGGAAACGTCGTTTTTTCACTGCTTTTGTGCAAACAAAAGTAAAAACAAAAGAGATTCGTCTTAATTTGCCAAAAAATTACCGCTGAAGAAGCGCGCCTTCTTGTAAGATTCCGTCTCATTTTTGCCGCAAAAACGGCATTTCGTCCCCATACCCATGACTTTTCCCGTGTCAAGATTTTTCAGCAAAATCCGTTCGTTACAAAATATTTTTCAAAAAAAACGACAGCCGGCAAAAGCGTCGACAGTACTGACACCGACGGGTGGCATCGGCCCCTCTTCTTGAGAACCTCTCAGAGCGTGTTATCGAACCGCCCTACTTCAAAATCACCCTTTCTCTCTTCCGAATACCCAAAAACAGTGATTGCCGCGACGGCGCGCAACATCTAATTTTGCACCCGAAAAGAAAGGCACGGCCTCCCGACGAGGCGCCGCCGGGCCTGCCGACAGGCATCTACAGAACACAAAAACAAGCACATCCGTCTCCCCGCCCTTTTTTCCTTTGGGGGAGGCCAACGACTAAACTACGTGAAACAGACAACACCACTTACTTCCCGCTTCACCGCTGCCGCCGAGGCCCTCCTCGGCAGCGGCCTCAGCCTGCTCTGGGCGATGATACTCCTTTTTCCCTCCCCCGCCACCGCACAACGCCCCCACCACTACGGCGTCGCCCACCGCGACAGCCTGCGCCACGACGGGCACCCCGTCCACCACAAGGTGCGCGAGCAGCAACTGGGAGAGGCCGTAGTGGCGGCGCGCCCCGTGACGCGCATCAACAACTCGGCCTACAACGTCACCGCCACCGATGCACGGCGCCTGCACAACTCGTCGCTCAGCCTGAGCGATGCCGTGGGGCGCATGCCCGGTATGAAGCTCCGCGAGAGCGGCGGCGTGGGCTCCGATATGCAGCTCATGCTCGACGGCTTCTCGGGAAAACACGTGCGTATCTTCATCGACGGCGTGCCGCAGGAGGGCGTCGGACAGTCGTTCAGCATCAACAATATCCCCATCAACTTTGCCGAGCGCATCGAGGTATACCGCGGCGTCGTCCCCGTGGAGTATGGCGCCGACGCCCTGGGCGGCGTCATCAACATCGTCACGGGAAAGAAGCGCCGCCCCTGGTGGGTGGACGCCAGCTACAGCTTCGGCTCCTTCAACACCCACAAGTCGTATGTCAACTTCGGCCAGAACTTCAAGAGCGGCCTGTTCTATCAGGTCAACGCCTTCCAAAACTATTCCGACAACAGCTACAAAATCGACACCAAGGTGAAGGAATTTCTGGATACCGACGGCGACGGCGCCTACGACATCTCGCGCTACACCTCCGACGAACGCCGCGTGAAGCGCTTCAACGACACGTATCACAACGAGGCGGTGACGGCCACCGTCGGCGTGGTCGACAAGGCGTGGGCCGACCGCCTCACCTTCTCCATGACGGCCTCTCATCTGTATAAGGAGATACAGAACGGCGTGCGCCAGGAGGTGGTATTCGGACAGAAACACCGCAAAGGATACACCCTGATGCCGGCCATGGAATACTACACACGACACTTCCTGACACACCGCATGGACCTGCGCGTCACCGCCAACTACAACCACAACGTGACCCGCAACATCGACACCGCCGCCTATGAATACAACTGGTACGGGCAGGCCAAATATACGGGGTCGCCGGGCGAGCAGAGCTACCAGAACAACGAGCAGCGCAACCGCAACTGGAACGCCACCGTCACCGCCAACTACCGCCCCGGCGCCCGTCAGCGCGTGACCTTCTCCAACACCTTCTCGGCCTTCAACCGCGACACACGCTCCTATGTCGATGCCACCAATCAGGCGACCGACTACACCATTGGTAAGGTGACGCGCAAGAACATCACCGGCTTGTCCTACTATATCGCCCCGCATCGCCTCTTCAACGTGACGGCCTTCGGCAAGTTCTACCACCAGTATAACCAAGGCCCCATCTCGGCCAATGACGACGGCGTGGGCAACTACTACAACGAGAGCCGCCTGACCAACACGCTGGGCTATGGCGCCGCGGCCACCGTCCTCCCCCTCAAGGGGCTGCAGGCAAAGCTGTCCTACGAGAAGGCGGTGCGCCTGCCGTCGACCGACGAGCTCTTCGGCGACGAAGACCTCGAGGCGGGACGCGCCAACCTCAAAGCGGAGCGCAGCGACAACTACAACTTCAACCTCTCCTACAGTCACAGCCGGGGACGCCACGGCTTCTACGGCGAGGTGAGCCTCATCTACCGCGACACGAAGGACTTCATCCGCCGCGGCATCGTCAAGGGCTCGGGAAATACGCAGTATGGCCTCTATGAGAACTTCGGCCGCGTGAAGACGAAGGGATATAACCTGTCGGCACGCTACAACTACGGCACCTATGTCAACGTCGGCGCCACCTATACCGCCACCGACGCCCGCGACGACGAGCGCTACCTCTACTCCGACACGCAGCAGGCCAACCTGCACTATCGCGACCGCATCCCCAACCAGCCCTACCGCTTTGCCAACTTCGACGCCGCCGTGAGCTACCCCCACCTCTTCCGCTCCGACGATGCCCTCACCGTGTCTTACGACAGCTATTGGCAGCACGGCTTCCCCCTCAACTGGGAGAGCATCAGCAGCAGCGACAGCAAGCGCCGCGTCCCCGAGCAGTGGAGCCACAACCTGACGGTGGCCTACGCCTTCTGCGGCGGACGCTACAACGTGTCGCTCGAATGCCGCAACCTCACCGATGCCGCCCTCTACGACAACTACAGCCTCCAGAAAGCCGGGCGTGCCTTCTATGCCAAGGTACGCGTGAGTCTGGGGAAGTAAGGAGGGGGACGGGGAAAGGCCTCGCCGCCCATACACCCGCCCCGGCCCACCGTACACTCGTCCATAAAAATCATACACATACAGCACAATGAACCAGAACTACCTCTTCCGTGCCGGCATCGCCGTCATCGGCCTCTGCGCCACGGCACTCACCTCCTGCAGCAGCGACAGTGAAACCGTCATTGCCGACGGCACGAACGACGGCGCCCTTGCCGCCTCGTCAAAGTATGTCATTGCCGCCTCCGTCGACAACGCGGCCAGCCTCGTCACCGCCGACGCCATCCGGAGCGGCGCCGTCTCCGTCAAGGGAAACGGCGTAGAAGTCGACGATGGCGCCTACTGGATATTCAAGGATGGGAAGAGCCTCTTCCGCCTCACCTACAACCAGGGCTCCGCCGGCACCGGCAGCTCCTACTACCTCGACGCCAACGGCCGTTTGCAGGAGCACCTCGTCTTCGACTGCCAGCGTTTCTCCACCTATGGCACCTATGGCGACTATGTCATCACGGCCTCTACCGGCAACACGACGGTGACGGACGCCGCCGGCAACTATGCCCAGGGCTTCCTCTTCAACTACCTCGACGGCACGACGGGTGACCTCTCGAGCCGCACCGTAGTGGGCGAAAACTTCCTCGGCAACGGCGAGAAGGTATGCTTTGCCGGCTTTGTGGAGAAGAATGACCGCCTCTACACCTCCGTCATCCCCATGGGCATGAGTAAGTATGGCATCGCCGCCCATCCCGAGTACGTCACCGACGCCGCCCTCATCGCCACCGCCGACGGCGGCTCCGCCAGCAGCAGCTACGTGGCCGGCGAGATACCCTCTACGCAGTATCCCGACTCGGCGTTTGTGGCCATCTATCCCTCTGCCGACTTCACCGTGCAGCCCGTCATTGCCCGCACGGGTAAGATAGGCTTTGCCTCCGGCCGTATGCGCTCGCAGTACTACCAGACCATCTGGGCCGCCGACAACGGCGACATCTACGTATTCTCGCCGGGCTACGGACGCCTGACGACCTCCGACGCCTCCCTCCAACGCGTCAGCGGACAGCTGCCCTCCGGCGTGGTGCGCATCAAGGCCGGCGCCACCGACTTCGACGCCGACTACTACGTCAACATCGAGGAACTGGGCAACCGTCATCCTCTCTACCGCTGCTGGCCCATCAGCGGCGACGCCTTCCTCGTACAGTTCTACACCAACGGCCTCACCTCGAAGGGTGAGAACACCCTCGAACTGGGCGTCTTCCACGGCAACAGCGGTACGCTGACGATGGTCACCGGACTCCCCTCAACCGACGTCCTCACCTCCTTCGGCACCAACCCCTATGCTGAAGACGGCGTCATCTATATGCCCGTGGTGACGAGCGACGGCAGCAACCCCGCCATCTACTGCATCGACGCCGCCACCGCCGTGGCCACCCGCGGCATCGACGTGGAAGCCGAGAGCATCAAGGCGATTGGCAAACTGACGTCACGCAACTAATCAACGGCGCCACGCGGCGCCCCTCCCCCATAGTTTCTAATTCTCTTAGAACGAAGGTCCCTCGTGCCCCCTCCCCCTCTCTCCGGGGAGAGGGCCGGGGGATTCTCCGGTAAGAGGAAAAGATGCGGCGGGAGGAGGAAGGACGATTTCTGAAGAGGACTGTCCGATAAGCAGTTTTTGAGAGGAAAGAAATCTCCCCACTGAGCAGAAAGCAGTATTTTCGGAGGGCAAGAGGAAACGCTTCCACACCCTCCCCCCAACCACCCCCGATAGACAAATGAAAAAGAAAATATTCCGCAAGATTCACCTATGGCTCTCCGTACCCTTCGGCCTCATCCTGACGCTGGTATGCTTCTCCGGCGCCATGCTGGTGTTTGAGAACGAAATCACCGAAGCCGTACGCCCCGCCCTCTACCATCAGGAGGTGCCCGCCAACGCCCGCCCGCTGTCCCTCGACAGTCTGATGCAGCGCGTCG
This sequence comes from uncultured Prevotellamassilia sp., assembly GCA_964640535.1. GTDB lineage: Bacteria > Bacteroidota > Bacteroidia > Bacteroidales > Bacteroidaceae > Alloprevotella. The sequence continues at coordinate 20,883 of CAZXFS010000016.1, forward strand.
AGGCCACCCTTCCCGACAGCGTCAGCATCACCGGCGTCAGCATCGCCGCCGATGCCACGCGCCCCTACCTCTTCCAGCTGTCGCAGCCACGCCGCACATCGCTCGCCATCAACCCCTACAGCGGCGAGATACTGGGCCGCACCGACCGTCTGCCCTTCTTCACCACTATGTTCCGGCTCCACCGCTGGCTCCTCGACACGATGAAGCCCGGCAACGACGTCTTCGTCGGAAAGATAGTGGTGGGCATCAGCGTCCTGGCCTTCGTCTTCGTCCTGCTCTCCGGCCTCGTCATCTGGTGGCCTAAGACGCGACAGGCCTTGAAGGCACGCCTCACCCTCCCCCTGCGCAGCGGCGGTTTCCGCTTCTGGCACGGCCTACATGTGGCGGGCGGCGTCTATGCCCTCCTCTTCCTGCTGGCCATGGCCCTGACGGGCCTCACCTGGTCGTTCCCGTGGTACAACAAAGCCTTCTATGCCCTCTGCGGCGCACAGGCCGAGAGCGGCGGACATGGCGAAGGACGCGGCGGACATGGCGGCGACTTCCACAAGGGCTTTGAGCAGAAAGGACGCCACGGACAGCAGGATGCCCGCCCCGACGGGGCCCCCGAGGGACGCCGCGAACACGACGGACAACGCCCCGAGGGCGACCGACGCCGCGGCGACGAGCGCCCCGCACACCACGAGGAAGCCGCCGCAAAGACGACGGAAGCAACGACCGCAGCCGCGACCGATGCCGCCGAACACGGCGAAGGGCACGAAGAGGCGCGCGGCGAGCATCCCCACCACGGCGGAGAAGACGGCTACACCGGCGCCACCACGGGCGACGGACACCGGGAGCATCCCCACGGCCGACGCCCCCATGACGAGGGCGACCGCCCCGACAGTCTCCGCGCCGAGGACGACCGGCACCACGGCGAGCATCCCCGCCACAACGACGAAGAAGGAACTGCCGGCACCGCCGACGCCCACCGGGAGCATCGCCACGGGCGACGCCCCGAAGGCGCCGCGCAACGTCCTACCGCCGCACAGCACACCACTGCCGCTGCCGACGCCCACCGACAGGACGACACCCTCGCCGCCGCGCCGGTATCGGAACTGCTCGACACCCTCTCGCCCTATCGCTACTGGCAGCAGGCCTATGACGCCGTGCGCCGCCACGAGCCCACCGCCCTGCTGACGGTCAGCGACGGCCGCATCCAGGTGGGCGGCGCCACCACGGGCAATGTGCGCCGCAGCGACAGCTACGCCTTCGATACCGCCACCGGCCGCCTTACCACGCAAGAGCGCTATGCCGACAGCAAGCGCGCCCAAAAGGTACGCGGATGGATATTCTCCGTCCATACCGGCGCCTTCGGCGGCTTCGTCATGCGCCTCCTCTTCTTCCTCTCCGCCCTCCTCGGCGCCACGCTGCCGCTGACGGGCTACTACTTATGGATACACCGCTTGCGTCGTCGACGCAAGTCCTGACAGCGCCGGGGCGCCCTGAGATAGCAAGACTATCGGGGCGCCCCGCTTCGTTGTCGGGGGGAGCCCCTTCCGCGTGTCAGGTATTTTTCTAAAAAAACGGGACACCTCCACGAAAAATGAGGCAAAGGGGCACATAAGGAAAAAAATGTACGTACTTTTGCAGAGCAAGCGGTGACGCCGCCCCCCCGGCCACGCACGGAGCGAGGGAGAGCAGGCGTCGCAAGGGTGTCCGCGCTCCGTCCCCCGACGACGGGGCAGAAGTGGGCGCTCCGAAGAGGGAAACGGGTGAGAGTCCCGTGCAGTCCCGCTGCTGTATATCCCCTTGTTCTGCCCAACCACCACGACAGCCACTGCCGCCCGGAGCGATAACGACGCGCCGCCAACAGGCGCCCGACACGGTCGGCGGGAAGGCGTTGGGAAGAGGGATGAGCCAGAAGACCTGCCGCTTGCCCCGTCGCCATCGGCGGCGGAGCGGCCCCACAATGCCTCCGAGGAGAGGACGGGGCCGAGCCTCCCCTCTCTTTTCACCGACAGCGGTCTCCCCCCTCCGACGAGGTGGGGAAGACGAACGCTCTGTTCCCCCGCATTCCTCCTCGGCGCCATAACGACCGAGGCGGAACGGACGCTGTATCCCCCTTTCATTCCCCCTCTTCTCTGTCGACCCCACGCCACAGCGACGGCCGACGGCTCACGACGTATGCACCCCCTCTCCCTCCTCCTTTCCGCCGCCCTCCTCGCCGGCTATGGCGACGCCACGGCGGCCGCCGCGCCACGCGACACACTGGGCACTGCCGTGGTGACCGCCGCACGCCCCGCCGCCGCCCTGACGACGACGACGCCGCAGCAACGCCTTGACAGTGCGGCCCTGCTGCGCCGCGGCGTCACCGACATGGGCGACGCCCTGCGGCGCCTGGCCGGCGTCACCGTGCGCGACTATGGCGGCGCCGGCGGCCTCAAGAGCGTATCGGTGCGCGGCCTCGGCGCCGCCCACACCGCGGTGACGCTCGACGGGCTCCCCCTCAGCGAAGTACGCGGCGGGCAGAGCGACCTGGGACGCTACGTGCCGGAACAGTGGAGCAGCCTCACCCTGGAGGTGGCCGATGCCGCCGACCTCCTCACGCCGGTGCGCACCCTGGCGGCGGCACGTGTGGCGCTACAGTCGGCACTCCCCGACAGCGGGCGCCATCTGTCGGCCACACTCAGCGGCGGTTCGTTTACCACCCTCGCGCCGCGCCTGGCGGCCTCGACGGCGGTGGGACGCCATGCCGCCATCGGAGGGAGCGCCCGCTTCTACTTCGGCGAAAACGATTACCCCTTCACCCTCTACAACGGCGTCGCCACCACGGAGGAGCGCCGCCGCAACAGTAGGATGCAGACGTGGCAGGCGGAGCTCAACGCAGCGGGGCAACAGGAGGGACACCGGTGGAACGCCAAGGCCTACTACTACAACAACCGGCGGCAACTGCCGGGAGCCGTCGTGCTCTACACCACCGACGCCCACGAGCGGATGGCCGAGCAGCAGGCACTGGCACAGGGCGGCTGGCGCTACACACGCGGCGCCCTCGAAGTGATGGCCGCCGCCAAGTATGACCGCCGCGACGACCACTACCGCAACCGCGACGCGCAATATCCCGGCGGCCTCTACCGCGAAGACTACCGCCAGCAGGAGGCCTATGCCACCGCCGGCGCCGCCTACCGCCGCGGCGCCCTGGCCGCCGCCTATGCCGTAGACCTGCAGTGGCTCCATCTGGCGACACCGCAACAGGCCGTGACGCCGCAGCGGTGGGTGACGCTGCAGAGCCTCTCGCTGCGCTACCGACAGCGACGCTTCCAGGCTACGGGGCGACTGCTCCTCCACCTCGCCACCGACCGTCACGACGCCGCCACCGACCACACGCGTCGCCTCACGCCGTCGCTCACCGCCGCCTGGACACTCTACGACCGCCGCCGACTGCGCCTGATGGGGCGCTGTCACTACCAGATGCTCTTCCGCCAGCCCACCTTCTCGGAGGCTTACTACTACCACCTGGGAAGCACGACGCTGCGCCCGGAGACAACGCAGCAGGTGGGGCTCGGCCTCACCGCCCTGCTACGCGCCACAGCGGGATGGCGCCCCACGGTGTCGCTCACCGTCGACGCCTATGGCAACCGCGTGGCCCAACGCATCGTCAGTATCCCCTACAACCTCTTTATCTGGCAAACCACCAACCGGGGACAGGTGCGCACCACCGGCGTCGATGCCACCCTCGACGCCACACTGACGCCCCGCCACGGCCACCGCGTGACGCTCAGCGGCAGTTACACGCTGCTCGACGCCCGCGACCGCACCCTCCGCGGCTCGGCGGGCTACGGCGCCCAACTGGCCTATACGCCGCGCCACAGCGGGAGCCTCGCTGTGGGGTGGGAGAACGTCCTCTGTCTGCTGACGCTCCACGCCACCTTTGCCGGCGAGCGATGGGCCACCAACGAGCACCTCGCCACCACACGGCTGGCAGGATATGGCGAACTGGGACTGACGCTCTACCGTGAGGTGACGCTGCGCCGACACACCCGCCTCTCCCTGCGCGGCGACGGCCTCAACCTCCTCGACAAGCAGTATGCCCTCATCCGCCGCTACCCCATGCCGGGACGCGCCTGGCGCCTGACGGTGGGCGTGAAGTGGTAACGACGCGCCGACAGCGCACACGGCGGCCGCGGCACGCGGTCGCCCTCTCTCCCCTCACGCCATTCCTCTCGTCCATTATTATTATCTATCACACCTATCATTATTCGTATGAAACACCTCAAAACACTCCTCGCCGTCCTGATGGGCGCGCTGGCCCTGACGGCCTGCTCCGACGATGGTGAAATCACGGTTGTCGGCCCCACGGCGTCCGACACGTTGCCGAACGCTTATGTCCTCAACCAAGGCTCTTACTACAACGGCATCGACGGCACGCTCGACGCCCTGCTGCCCGACGGCAGTTACACGGCATCGCTCTTCAGCAACGTCAACGGACAAAGCCTCGGCGACTCGCCGCAAAACGGCGTGGTCTACGGTTCACACCTCTACATCCCCATGTATGGCTCCAACCTGCTGTGGGTGCTCGATGCCGCCACCCTGCGCATCGTCACGTCGATAGCTACCAACAGTCCGGAATGGGTATGCGCCGCCGGCGGCGCCGTCTTCGTCAGCAACAACGACGGTTATGTGAGCCGTATCGACACCCTCAGTATGTCCGTCACCACGAAGGTGGCCGTCGGCCCCAACCCGGCACAGATGACCTCCCGCGGCGACAGCGTCTATGTGTCTATCTCCGACGGCTACAACTGGAGCGGCGGATGCGCCGACGGGAAGCGCGTGGCCGTCATCGACGCCACCACGGGAAAGGTGACACGCTCACTGCCCTGCGGCGTCAACCCCGGTCTGCTGGCCGCCACCGCCGACGGGACACTTTATGTCGTGGCCCGCGGGACGTATGAGGGCGCCGTTGTACAGCAGATAGCCGCCGACGGGACGACGACGACGCTCTGCGACGGTTCGATCATCGCCCTGAGCGGCAACACGCTCTATGTCATCAACGTGACGACAGACTGGACGACCTATACCACCGCCCTCACCTTCAAGAGCTACGACGCCACCACCGGTGCTCTCATCAGCGATGACTTCCTCGCCACCACGGCCGACGAGGAGCGCCCGCCCTACCCCAATGCCCTGAGCATAGACCCCACCACAGGCGACCTCTACATCTGCTCCGACCGCTCCGCCAGCGACTACGACAAGACGGGCTACGTCTACGTCTATCACGCCGACGGTAGCTTTGTCAGCCGCCGGGAGGTGGGCATCCACCCCTGCGACGTGATTTTCAGACGATAACGAGGGCACACCGCCGCCGCTCCTGCACCGTGCAACGACGCTTATCGTGAAGCGCCGGGCGCCGCGAGCCTATCTTTGCCTCACCAACGGCCGCCACGGCAGTGACAACGGGCCGTCGGTGGGCAATGTCTCCGGCCCGCAACGGAGGCTTTCACCTTCTTACCTGTTTTATTTTATGTGGCAACAAAGCAAGAGCGACAGTAACGACGAAGCGCAGCTCTCCGGCGCCGTCAAGAACAACGTGTGGAGCATCCTCATCCAAGTGCTCATCGCCATGTTGACGGCCCTCTCGGGCGTCTTCTGTGCCTGCCAGTCGGCGGGCTAAGCGTAGCGGCACCACCCTGACTTTGTGGGGGAGACGGTTTTTCTATCACCGTCTCCCCCACTTTTTTGTGTGCTCCCGCCGCGCCGCGCCCCCTATCTCCGGCCCGCCGCGGTGCTCTGCGGTCTGCATTACTTTTTACAAAAAATATGACTCCGGCATTTGTATAGTCCACTGAAAGTCCGTAACTTTGCACCCGCTATTTAGCAACATCTATTTCTATAACAACATCACATCATGTACTTAGATTCTGAAAAGAAGCAAGAGATCTTTGGACAGTACGGAAAGTCTAACACGGATACCGGCTCCCCCGAGAGCCAGGTGGCCTTGTTCTCATACCGTATTTCCCACCTGACGGAACACATGAAGGCCAACCGTAAAGATCATACGACAGAACGTGCCCTCGTCAAGCTGGTAGGTCGCCGCCGCGCCCTGCTCAACTATCTGAAGCGTAACGACATCGAGCGTTACCGCGCCATCGTGAAGGCACTCGGTCTTCGTAAGTAAGGCAAAGCACTGCTTGCTCAAAGCATGGAGGAGCCGATGCAGGAACACCCTGCGTCGGCTCCTTTCGTTGGTAGCACACGCACGCCACAACAGGGAGGGTGACAACGGGAGTGCGGAAAACAAGGACGTTTATTTTCCCATTTCTCTCATTTGCACTATCTTTGCATAAGATAGGCTGCACTCGGAAATGTAAGCAAGCTTCCGCTTCGCTCATTTGCACTATCTTTGCATAAGATAGGCGGCACTCGGGAATGTAAGCAAGCTTCCGCTCCACTCGTTTGCACTATCTTTGCATAAGATAGGCGGCACTCGGGAATGTAAGCAAGCTTCCGCTCCACTCGTTTGCACTATCTTTGCATAAGATAGGCGGCACTCGGGAATGTAAGCAAGCTTCCGCTCCACTCGTTTGCACTATCTTTGCATAAGATAGGCTGCACTCGGAAATGTAAGCAAGCTTCCGCTTCGCTCATTTGCACTATCTTGGGCATTACCCAGCAATCCCACCTTGGAGACAGGCGCCCGCAAACGGTGCCGCTCCGGCTTAGCCACATACAGCATGAAGAAAGTAGACAAATTAGACCTGAAGATTTTACAAATCATCACCGTCGACGCCCGTGTTCCCTTTAAGGATGTGGCCGAGGTGTGCGGTGTGTCACGCGCCGCCATCCACCAGCGCGTCCAGCGCCTCACGGAGGCGGGCATCATCACCGGCTCGGGATATATGGTCAACCCGCGGCACGTCGGCTACAGCACGTGTACCTTCGTGGGCATCACCCTGGAGCGCGGCTCCATGTATAAGGAGGTCGCCGCCGAGCTCCTCCGCATCCCCGAGATAGTGGAATGCCACTTCACCACGGGCAACTACACCATGCTCGTCAAGCTCTACTCACGCGACAACGAGCACCTCATGGAGCTCCTCAACGACCGCATCCAGCAGATACACGGCGTCATCTCTACCGAGACGCTCATCTCTCTGGAGCAGAGCTTCACGCGACAGGCCCCCATCATCGACGTCGACGCCGACGACGATATGCGCGGCGCCGTCGACTTTGCCGAACGCCTGCGCGACAACGGGCGCCAGCTCACCGACGACCCCGAAGAGGGCGACCTGCCGGCCCCCAAGACGCGCGGCCGCCGCAAGAAAGAAGAATAAAACGCTCCTCGTCCCGTCGGCCTGCTGCCGGGGGCGACGTGAGGACACTTCTCCCACGGGGAGTCCTCATATTCTGAAGAACCACCCTTACTATTTCCCATGCCCCTACATTTCGAAGGCCTGCTGTTAGGTTTGGCCACCTTCCTGGTGATCGGCATCTTCCATCCCATCGTCATCAAGACGGAATACCACTTCGGCACCCGCCCCTGGTGGATATTCCTCGCCGTCGGCATCGTCGGCATCGTCGCCGCCGTCCTCATCGGCCGCCTCTTCTGGAGTGCCCTCTGCGGCATCATCGCTTTCTCCTCGTTCTGGTCTATCAAAGAGCTCTTCGAGCAGCGCGAGCGCGTACGCAAGGGATGGTTTCCCAAGAAACCCACACGCGCCGACCGCCCCACGGCCGACGGAAAACAGCATCATGAATAATCATATGGACTTCCGCGCCGAATACCAAGGCGTCATCGACCACTTCCCCAACCACGCCGCGCGCCCCGTCATAGGCATCACCGCCAATATGGGGGCCACGGGTTGCGAGCTGGCGGAGGGCTACTACCACAGCGTGGAGCAGGCCGGCGGCATCCCGTTCCTCATCCCCGCCACCGACAACCGCGTCTTGCTGCTGTCGCTCCTCGACCGCATCGACGGGCTGCTGCTCAGCGGCGGCGGCGACATCAACCCCCTCTGCTGGGGCGAAGATCCCCTGCCGCAGCTCCACAGCATCAGTCCGCTGCGCGACTACAGCGAGCTCCTGCTGGCGCGTTTGGCCTACGACCGCAATATCCCCATGCTGGGCATCTGCCGCGGCCTGCAAGTCATCACTGTAGCCCTCGGCGGCACCGTCTTTCAGGACATCGACGCCGAGCAGACGCCCACGGCGGCGCGCATCAAACACAGTCAGGACGCGCCGCGCCACACCTCGACACACCATGTCACGAGTAGTGTGGGGTCGCACATCCACCGCCTCCTGGGCGAACGCTTCGCCGTCAACTCCTTCCACCACCAGGCCGTCCGCGACGCCGGGCCCCGCCTGCGCGTCACCGCCACCGCCGCCGACGGCGTTGTGGAGGCCGTGGAGAGCAGCGAGATGAAGCCCATCATCGGCGTACAGTGGCACCCCGAATGCTACGCCCCGGCGGGCGACAAGACGATGGTGCCCCTCTTCCGCCACTTCGTCAACAGCGCCGACACATTCCGCTACGTGCGCCGGCTGCACCACGAGATTCTCACCCTCGACTCTCACTGCGACACGCCGATGTGGTTTGAGAAAGGCGCCGACCTCTCCGCCCGCCGCGACGACGTCCTCGTCGACCTCCACCGTATGACCGAGGGGATGCTCGACGCCACTGTCATGGCCGCCTACCTGCCTCAGGGCGGGCGCAGCGACGACGACCTCATCGCCGCCACGCTCCGCGCCGACCGGCTCATTGCCGCCATCAAGCAGCGCATCAGCCATGCCTGCGGCGTACAGTTGGCGATGACGCCCAAGCAGATCTATTCCGCCAAGAGCGCCGGCAAGAAGGCCATTCTCATCGGTATAGAAAACGGATATGCCCTGGGGCGCGACCTCAGTAACGTGGAGCGTTACCGCCGCGAAGGCGTCATCTACATCACCCTTTGCCACAACGGCGACAACGATCTCTGCGACGCCGCCCGCCAGTCGCAACGCGAGCACGGCGGCCTCAGCGACTTCGGGCGCCAAGTGGTGGGCGAGATGAACCGCACCGGCGTGATGATAGACCTCTCCCACGCCTCCGACGAGACCTTCTACGACTCCATCGCCCTGAGCCAGCAGCCCGTCATCTGCTCGCACTCCTCCTCGCGCGCCCTGTGCAACCACCCCCGCAACCTCACCGACGACCAGCTGCGCACCCTCGCCGCCAAAGACGGCGTGGCGCAGGCCACCTTCTACAGCGGTTTCCTCCGCGAGGAGGGCGAGGCGACGCTGCGCGACGCCGTGGCGCACATCATGCACATGATCGACGTGGCGGGCATCGACCACGTCGGCATCGGCTCCGACTTCGACGGCGACGGCGGCATCCGCGGCCTGGCATCGCCCGCCGACTACCTCGTACTGACGCAGAGCCTCATGGCCGAGGGGTTGCAGGTGAAACACCTCCGCAAGTTGTGGGGCGGCAACTTCATCCGCGTCATGAGCAAGGTGCAGCACGACGGTTTTCTGAAGATATAACATTCCGGAAAGCCTCTTCCGCAACATATAGCATCGTATCAGCATAGACAGTATACCGAATGACATCTTACCACATACGTCTTCTTATCCTCCCCCTCCTGCTGCTTCTCCTGACGGGCGTCACCGCTTGTCATAGCAGTGGGACTACCGGCAGCGAGGCTACCACCGACAGTGTGACGCCGGCGCCCGTTGCCTTCGACGTCGACACGGCGATGAAGCACCTCACGGCACAGTGCGACTTTGGCCCCCGCGTCCCCAACAGTACGGCACACCGTCGCTGCGGCGACTACATAGCGGCGCACTTCCGCCACTACGGCCTTCAGGTCACCGAGCAGCGCACCACCCTCACGGGATGGGACGGCCGTCGGCTGGAGTGCCGCAACATCATCGCCGCCTACCGCCCCGAGGCCTCCGAGCGCGTCGTCATCGCCGCCCACTGGGACAGCCGTCCCTGGGCCAATGAAGACCCCGACTCGACGAAGCACAACACGCCCGTCCCGGCCGCCAACGACGGCGCCAGCGGCGTGGCCGTCCTGCTCGAGCTGGCGCGCCTCGTCGACAGTCTGTCGCCTGCCGTCGGCGTCGACTTCATCTGCTTCGACCTGGAAGACTACGGCGCCCCCGACCCCGACAAGGGCGCCGACGACGGCAGCGACTGGTGCCTCGGCTCGCGCTACTGGGCCGAGCAGGCCCTGCAGAGTGGCTACCGGGCGCGCTACGGCGTCCTCCTCGATATGGTGGCGGGGCAAGACGCCCGCTTCTGCTATGAGGGCTTCTCCAAACGCTACGCCGAGGCCCTGCAGCAACGCCTGTGGCAGACGGCCGCCGACATCGGCGCCGGCCACCTCTTCCTCCCCCAAGACGGGAGCTATGCCACCGACGACCACCTGCCGATGAACGAGGTGGCGGGCATCCCCACCGTCGACATCGTGCCCTACCTCGCCGAGTCGACACACAGCTTCGGCATCACCTGGCACACCACGGCCGACACGCCGGAGAACATCTCGCGCGACAACCTGCGGTGGGTGGGGCAGACACTGCTTCAGTTACTCTTTGAAGAACAATAACACAAGACACAACGAATGACTATCAACGAACTACAAGACGAAGTCATCGAGGAGTTCTCCCTGCTCGACGACTGGATGGACCGCTACCAGCTGCTCATCGACCTCGGTGAGGAACAACAGCCCCTGCCGGCGTCCGACAAGACGGAGCAGAACCTCATCGACGGTTGTCAGAGCCGCGTATGGCTCACGTGTACGGAGCACGAGGGGCGCCTCCTCTTCCGTGCCGAGAGCGACGCCCTCATTGTGCGCGGCATTGTGGCCCTCCTCATCCGTGTGCTCAGCGACCACACGCCGCAGGAGATTCTCGATGCCGACCTCCACTTCATCACCGCCATCGGCCTCACCGAGCACCTCTCGCCGACGCGCAGCAACGGACTGCTGGCGATGATCAAGCAGATGCGCATGTATGCTCTGGCCTATAAGACGAAGATGGAAGGATAACGCCCGCTCCGCCTCGCCGTGCGGCGCCACACGGCGAGGCATAAAAAAGGCGTCGCCGGAATGCCGGTGACGCCGCCACGGTACCCCCGCCGAGAATCGAACTCGGATCTAAAGTTTAGGAAACTTCTATTCTATCCGTTGAACTACAGGGGCGCGATATCTTCTTGCAAAGATACTACAAAAAACCAAGGCCGCGGAATCCCCGGTGCCGAAAATATTACTGAACGGGCCGTCTACGGATAGCCACAAACACTTATTGCATATGGTAACCCTTATTGTAGCCGTCTTTATCCTCGGCTATCTGTGTATCGCTCTGGAGAGCGTCATCAAGGTCAACAAGGCCGCCTCCGCCCTCCTGATGTGCGTCGCCTGCTGGGTGCTCTACATGGTAGGCGCCGGCGGTTTTGTGGAGAGCCTCCACGGCGTAACGCCGTCCGCCGACGAGTTGTCGACATGGGTCAACGAGCACATCCTGCTGAACCACCTCGGCGACACCTGTGAAATTCTCTTCTTCCTCATGGGCGCCATGACGATAGTAGAGATTGTCGATGCCAACGGCGGCTTCGGCTTTGTCAACAAGCAGTTGCAGACCACCAGCAAGCACAAACTGCTGTGGCGCATCACGGCGCTGACCTTCATTCTCTCGGCCATCCTCGACAACATGACAACGAGCATTGTCATGATTATGGTGGTGCGCAAGCTCGTCAGCAACCAGAAAGACCGCCTCATCTATGCCTCCATGATTGTCATTGCCGCCAATGCGGGCGGCGCGTTCTCGCCCATCGGCGACGTGACGACCATCATGTTGTGGATCAAGGGCAACATCACCACCGGCGGCGTCATCAAGGAGCTGCTCATCCCCTCCATCGTCTCTGTCATCGTTCCCACCTTCCTCCTGCAACTGAAGCTCAAGGGCCGGCTCGAGGCCGTCACGCCGCAGCGTGCCGCCGACTCCGTCCACTTCGGGCCTAAGGAGCGCAACCTGGTGTTCTGCCTCGGTGTGGGCGGTCTCATCTTCGTCCCCATCTTCCGCCTCCTCACCGGCCTGCCCCCCTTCATGGGCATCCTCCTTGTCCTGGGTGTTTTGTGGACGACGACGGAGCTCCTCTACCGCCGCTACGGCCACGTAGAGGAGAAGACGCAGCAACGCGTCACCAAGCTCCTCTCGCGCATCGACTTGAGCACCATCCTCTTCTTCCTGGGCATCCTGATGGCCGTTGCCACGCTCCAGGAGACGGGCGTCCTGACGTCCTTCGGCCGCTCCCTCGACAGCGTCTCCGGCGGCAGCCACTACCTCGTCACGGGCGTCATCGGCGTAGCCTCGAGCATCGTCGACAATGTTCCCCTGGTAGCAGGATGCATGGGCATGTACGGCATTGCTCCTGCGGGCGATTTCGCCGTCGACGGCATCTTCTGGCAACTGCTGGCCTACTGCGCCGGCGTGGGCGGCTCCATGCTCATCATCGGGTCGGCCGCCGGCGTCATCGTCATGAGTCTGGGCAAAATCACCTTTGGCTGGTATATGCGCCACATCTCGTGGATAGCCTTCGTGGGCTACCTCTGCGGCATGGGAGCCTACTGGGTGGAGAAAGCCCTCGGCATGTAAGCCGACGCCCCGCCGCGACAGACCGTCGACGGCGGGGACGACCTCCCGCAGCACCTTTATACATTATCTACCCCCCCTCATTTTCTACTGTTATGAAAAGAATCATCACCGCCATGGCGCTCCTCCTCACCCTCGCCATGACTCCCGCCCACGCCCTGAGCTTCGACTGGGGCCTCACCGGCGGTCTGAACCTCACCAAGCTCAACCTGAAGAGCAGTGCCAAGAGCTACTTCTCCAGCGACAACCGCGCGGGCTGGTATCTCGGCGTGAAGGCCAATGCCGGCATCGCCCTGGGCCTCGGCGTCGACGCCTCCCTGCTCTACTCGCAGCAAAAGTTTAACCTCGACGCCGCCACCAACGAAGCCCTCAGCACCTACGACAACGCCAAGACCAACCGCAGCATCTGCATCCCCATCAACCTGCGCTACAACATCGGCATCGGTTCGCTGGCCTCCGTCTATATCGCCACCGGCCCGCAGTTCGACTTCAACGTGGGCTCGCGCAACTGGAACGTATTCTCCACGTCGAGCAGCGACGAGAGCACCGGCATCTTCCGCACGGAAAACTGCAGCACCTCGTGGAATATCGGCGCCGGCGTGCGCGTCCTCAGCCATCTGGAGGTCGGCCTGGGCTACAACTTCGGCCTCAGCAAGATGGGCGAGACCATCCTGAACAAGACCACCGACCGGGAGCTGACGACCAGCGAGACACACGCCAACACCTTCAAGGTCGGCGTGGCCTACTACTTCTAATCGCCGCCCCTCCCCCCTCTCAAAGAAGAGGGCGGCGCCCTTTCATACACCCCTTCCAAAAATTACTTTTTTATGATACGCCTCAACTGTTTCTTTCAAGCCCATGAGGGCAGCTATCAGGAGGCCCTCGAGGCCGCCATTGCCCTGACGGGCTACTCCCTCAAGGACGAGGGCAATGTGGCCTACGACGTCTTCGAGAGCGCCACGCGCCCCGACATCTTCCTTATCTGCGAGACCTGGCAAGACCAGGCATCGCTCGACAAGCACAGTGCCGCCGAGCACTTCAAGCACTACGTGGGCATCCTCAGCCGCCTCGGCACCCTCAAGCTCGAGCAGTTCACGTTCTAACCCCCACTCCTTCAAAGGGCCGCGGGCCGCCGGGAATATCCTCCCCGACGGCCCGCGGTTTTTTTAATATAACGCCGGGTAAAGACGTATATCTTAGCATAAAATGGACGAAAAATCTTGACACGCCAATAGGGGCGGAAAAATGTAAATCGGGCACTTTACAAACCTGAATCGCAACAAATATTCACAATTACAGGTGAGAATTTATACCGATTTAAGGAAAAAGCATTCTCTCGCCGCTCCGGCGGCCCGTTTTTTCTCAAAAAAAGAGACGAAACCGCCGCTCTTTTCGCGCCGGAGAGGGGGCGGAAGAGGCGACCTATTGTTAAAAACTTTCACATTCAGGAGAAAAAGGAGGGCGACGGGGGCGCGGCGCAACAAGTCAGGGAGTAGGAAAAACAGGTCCGGGACTTGTTGAAACTTCTCCGGGACAAGTTTTTACGCGCGGCGGCGGGGAAACGACGGGACTTTTGACAGTATATGTCACAAACGGCGCTTTTTTAACATTTTCAACGCCTCGTCACTGCCGCGCTCGCGCTCGGGGGCGGGAACGGTGGATTTTTTGCGATTCTCGCGGCCTTCGCACAAATTTTGACATCCCTGTTCGCTTCACGATAAGGGCCGTCCGGAGGGAGATACGAGGCCTCTGTTCGCCGCCCCTCCCCCCGCGTCCAAGAGGGAGGGCAGCAGGAGCTGAGAGCCCCGGCGGCGCGCCCCGCCATCGGGAGAGCGGCGCCGGGGGAAGGAGAGGCGGCAGCGCCGAGGGCGGCCACGGGGCATTGCCTCACGCCCGCCACTGATAGGCCGCCACGCGCAGGAGCGGGAAGGGGGCTTCGCCGAGGACGGCGGTAGCGCGGCGCAGGAAGAGGGAGGGAAGGAGGAAGAAGAGGACGACGAGGACGACGACGAGGGCGTCGAGGGCGATGTCGGCCGGTGCATAGACGGGCGACACGGCGAGGCGCAGCAGGCGCAGCGCGACATAGGCCAGTATGCCGACGAGGAAGAGCCAGGCGGCGGCGGTGGCGGCGGCATCGCGCAGCAGGTAGCGGCGGCCGCGGCGGCTCAGGAAGTGGAGGGCGCGGCGCTGCTGGCGGCGCACGACGCGCAGGAGGTGGGGCGAAGGCAGCTCCTGTATGACGGCGGCGGCGAGGCAAGGCGCCACGGCGGTGCGACGCGGCAGGGCAAGGGCGTCGATGAGCAGGTCGCCCTCGCCGCAGCCCGTACCGAGGATTCCGCTGTATCCTCCCTGTTGGAGGAAGTAGTCTTTGCGCAGCGCCAGGTTGTCGACGTCGCCGCCGATGGCGCGTCCGCGGGCACTGCGGAAGCAGTGCAGCTGGTGGAGCAGGCGGGAGTAGCGCAGGCGACTGTCGGCGTCGTCGTAGCGGGCATAGCCGATGACAAAGTCGACGTCGTCGGAGAAGCGGGCCTGCAGGGCGTCGAGCCATTGCGGCGTAGCGGGGCGGCAGTCGGCCTCGGTGAGCACCACCCAGGGGGCGCGGGCGGCGCGGATGCCCAGGGTGATGGCCAGTTTGCGGCGGTCGGTGCTGCGGGCCTCGGTGGGGACGAAGGTGAAGCGCAGGCGCGGCGACTCCTTCATGAAGCGACGGATGACGTCGCGCGTCTCGTCGGTGGAGGCCTCGTCGACGACGATGACTTCATAGTCGGTGGTGGGGAGGGAGAGCCATATCGGCAGATGGCGCTGCAGGGCCTCGGCGGCATTGCAGGCGGGGACGACGAGGCTCACGCGGGGGCGCCGGCGCCCCGGCATCAGTTCGGCGGCCACCGACGAGGGCGCCGCGGCGGCCGCGGGAGGGGCGTCGGGGGCCTCGCGGGGCGGGAGCGTCGGCAGGCGATAGTCGCGCCAACGCCAGCGCCAGAGGGCGGCCGAGAGGACAACGAGGAGGAGCGCAAGGGCTCCCTGCAAGCGGAGGTCGCAGAGTGGGAGCAGGAGCGTGAAGTCGATAGCGGAAGTCATACGGACGGGATGCGTTTTTGTGTAGTCGTACCGAGGGAGTGAGGCGGCGGAGGCGACGGCCTCCGGCCATGCGAAGAGCGCCGGGCGCGGGCGGCGGAGAGAGGCGCCTCGGCGGGAGGAGGGGGGGGGCGGATGGCCGGAGACTCGGCGGGGTTCCCCCGCCGGTGTGCAGAGCAGCGCCGGAGGCGCGTATCCTTGCCCCCTCCATTTTTTCCTAAAAAAAGAAAGTCCTCGCCTATCGCCCCACCCTGCGGCGGAACTCGGCGACGGTGATGGCGGTGGCCATGGCCACATTGAGGCTCTCCACCGTGGGGCGCTCGGGCGGGAAGCTGGGGATATGGAGGCGCCGCGTGAGGGTGGCGGCGACGGCGTCGGAGATGCCGTTGCCCTCATTGCCCATGACGAGGAGCCCGCCGGCGGTGAGGGGGGTGTCGTAGAGGTTGTCGCCCTCCATGAAGGTGCCGTAGACGGGCACCGTCGGCGCCCACTGTGCCAGTAGCGCGGGGAGGTCGCCATAGGTCACGGCGACGCGTGCCAGGGCGCCCATGGTGGCCTGCACCACCTTCGGCGCGAAGGCGTCGGCGGTGTCGGGCGAGCAGAGGAGGTGGTCGATGCCAAACCAGTCGGCCAGGCGGATGATGGTGCCCACGTTGCCGGGGTCTTGCACGCCGTCGAGGACGAGCGTCAGGCGGTCGGCCGAGGGGCGGAAGGGGACGGCGGCGGGCTTGCCGAAGACGGCGAGGACGCCGTGGGGCGTCGTCAGGCAGGAGGCCTGCTCCAGTTCGGCGGGCGTCACCACGTCGATGTCGACGCCGGGGGGGAGGGCGAGGGCGGCGCCATGGCGCTCCACATAGTCGGCGGTGGCCGCCAGCAGGCGGCAGGGGAAGCGTCCAAGGAGGTCGCCCACCACCTTATGGCCCTCGGCGAGGAAGACGCCGTCGGCATCGCGAAACTTCTTCAGGCGCAGGGAGCGCACGTATTTCAGTTTGTTTTTACTCCACATATCATCAGTCGGTAAGGGGGCGACGGGGCCGCCCGGGAACGATGGGGCAAAGTTACCATATTTTTCGGGCCCGACGCCGCCGCGGGGCCGACAAAAAGCGAGCGGTGCGCGGCGCCCCTTCGGGGAGAGGGGAACGCCGGGCACCACTCGCGCGGAGGGGGGCCGCAGGGGGCGGACTTATTCCGTAAAGTCGGCGGGCACCATGGAGATGGTGATGCAGTTGTTCTGGCGCAGGAGGACGTCGTTGACGAAGGCGCGGATGTCGTCGGAGGTGATGCTGCCGGCGATGGCCTCGAAGTCTTCGCTGCTGTCCTTGCCCCACATCACCCGGCTCTGGATGCGGTTCTGCCAGTAGGAGTTCTGGCGCTGGTTGTCGGCATAGGTCTTGAGTTCATACTTGCGTACCTTGTCGAGCTCCTCGTCGGTGACGCCATGGGCGGCGATGTCGTCGATGGCTTGGCGCATGAGCAGCAGGACGGAGTCGCGGGCGGCGGGCTTGAAGGGGCACTGGATGTCCAGCACATACTCCTCGCGGCGGCCATAGCGGCAGTCGCCGTCGGCGCCTACGCTATAGGCTACGCCGGCGTCTTCGCGGATGCTCTTGAGATAGCGCTGTGTGAGGATCTCCGCCAGGGCGTTGACAGTGGCGTCGGCCTTGACGCTATAGGGCTGGCTGCCGCTCCACTGCTGTATGAGGACGGCCTGCGGCGTCTCCATGGCGCGCACAAAGTGGTTGTCGACGACGCCGGTGGCGAAGTCGATGTGGCGGTCGACATAGCTCTCACGCTTCTTGACGGCGGGGAGGGAGGCGATATACTGCTGCGTGAAGGCGCGCAGCGAGTCGACGTTGATGGCGCCGGTGAAGTAGAAGTCGAAGTCGCCGGCGGCGGCGAAGCGCTCGCTGTAGAGGGCGCGGATGCGGTCGTAGCTGGCCCGGTCGAGGTCGGCGAGATGGATATTCCCCGGTCGCAGGGCGTTGTGGCCGTAGAGGGTGGCGGTCACGGAGTCCGAGAAGGCCTGCATGGGCACCTTGTCGGCGTTTTCGAGGGCCGTGCGCAGGAAGGAGAGGAAGTTGTTGTAGCCGGCCTCGTCGTTGGCGGGCTGCTGGAAGTGGAGGTAGAGGAGCTCAAAGAGCGTACGCAAGTCCTTGGGGGTGGATTGTCCGTTGAGGCCCTCGGTGGCCTCGCCGAGCCAGGGGTGCAGGGAGGCTTGCTTACCGGCGAGCTTCTTCTCCAGCTCTGTCGACGAGAAGTTGCCCAGTCCGGTATAGCGGCACACATTGCCGAGGAGTTCCGCGTTGACGCGGTCGGCGGGCGTCGTGAGGCTCTTGCCGCCGAAGCTGGTGGCTTCTACGAGGATCTCGCTGTCGTTGAAGTCGGTGACTTTGTAGAACACGCGGGCACCGTTGGAGAGCGTCCAGCAGGTATACCCGAAGTCGGCGGCCTCTTCCTTCTTTATCTTACCGGCCTTGGGGAGGGTGGCGATGAGGGGCTCGTCTTTCACATTATCCACATAGGCCTCCAACCGGGCACTGCGGGCGGCCTCGACGGCGTGGTGCAACTGCTCGGCGGTGGGCACCACGACGTCCTCCTTGTCGGGATAGAGGGCCAGACAGACGAAGTTGGTGTCGATGCGGGCGGTATAGTGGGCCATGGCTTCCGAGAACACCTGCGTGGGGAGCTGCTGCGACAGGGCTTTATAGGTGTTATACTCCGTGGCAATGTCGGGGATGGCATCGCCGTCGAGGAAGTGGCGCACATACTGCGGCACATAGTAGCTGTTCTCCTGCTTGTCGCGGTTGTCGTAGACGGTCTCTATGCGACTGAGGAATTTGTCGCGGGCGCGGAGGATTTCGCCGTCGGTGAAGCCGTAGCGGCGGGCGCGCTCCACCTCTTCCATCACGGCCTGCAGGGCGGCCTCGTCGTGGCCGGGCTTGGGCAGGATGCCGACGGAGAAGGCGGATTTTGTCTTCGATATCAGGTAATTATCTACGTCGGTGGAGGCGCCGATAAAGGGGCAGTCGGCTTGCTTGGAAATCTCGTCGAGACGACTGTTGAGGGCGTCGCAGATGAGGGCGTCCATATAGTTCTCCGCCAGGAATATCATCGTACCGCGAAGGACCTCGGGGAGGGCGTCGCTCTTAAACATCAACTGGATGATGGCGCGGCTCTGCTCCTTGTCTTTGTCGATGACGTAGATGGGGGTGGCGTTGTCGGGGACGGGGTAGGTCTCGTAGGCGGCGGCGTTCTCCGGCATACGGATGGAGCCGAAGAGGTCTTTTATCTTGGTCTCCACAGCATCGACGTCGATATCGCCCACAACGATAATGCCCTGGAGGTCGGGGCGGTACCACTTGGCGTAGTAGTCGCGGAGCTCCTGCGGCCGAAAGTTGTCGACGACGCTCATCAGGCCGATGGGGAAGCGATGGCCGTAGCGCGACTCGGGATAGAGCACGGGGAGGTTGCGCTCATAGATACGCATGGAGGCACTGCTGCGCAGGCGCCACTCCTCGTGGATGACGCCGCGCTCCTTGTCGATTTCGTCGGCGGCAAGGGTGAGGCCGTCGGACCAGTCGCGCAGGATGAGCAGACAGGAGTCTACGTTGCCGCCGGTGACGGGGACGTCGTCGATGTTGTAGACCGTCTCGTCGGTGGAGGTGTAGGCGTTGAGGTTGACGCCGAACTTGACGCCGATGCTCTCGCAGTATTTCGTGAGGGCATCGCCGGGGAAGTGGTCGGTACCGTTGAAGCACATATGTTCCAGGAAGTGGGCCAGACCGCGCTGGTTCTCCTCCTCCTGCACGGCGCCTACCTTCTGGGCGATGTAGAAGTTGGCCCGCTGGGCGGGGCGCTCGTTATGACGGATATAGTACGTCAGACCGTTGTCCAGCCGCCCGTAGCGCACAGACGGGTCGATGGGCAACGCGGGAACTTGAGCCGCCAGAGGAAGGCTCATGGCGGCCACACAGAGAAGGATGAGGGTCTTTATTTTTCTCATAGTGTGTGAGTAATAACAATAATAGGTAATAAAGGTATTTGTGCAAGAGAGAGCCACTGTGCCGACGGCAGACGGAGCACCGGCCGCGGCGAAGCGGGCGGACAACGGGGCGACGACGCTATATCGGCACCGCCCTTTTCCACACAGCAAATTTAAGGCTTTTGGTCTTAAGTGAGAGTTTATTTCCAAAAAACTTGCGTAACTTCGCGCCGAAACTGAATAGCCAGTATTGATGATACGAAAATTTGACTTCTTGGTAATCGGTTCCGGCGTTGCCGGAATGAGTTACGCCCTCCAGGCGGCCGCCTCGGGCAAAGGAAAGGTGGCCCTCGTCTGCAAGACAACCATTGAGGAAGCCAATACCGCCAAGGCACAAGGCGGCGTGGCCTCCGTCACCAATAGGGAAATCGACGACTTCGACAAGCACATCCGCGACACCATGGTGGCCGGCGACTATATCAGCAACCCCGAAGCGGTCAGACAAGTGGTGACGCAAGGGCCCGCGGGCATACAGCGACTGGTGAAATGGGGCGTCAACTTCGACAAGCGGGACGACGGCTCCTTCGACCTGCACCGCGAGGGAGGACACTCGGAGTTCCGCATCCTCCACCACGCCGACGATACGGGCTTCGAGATACAACGCGGGCTCATCGAGGCCGTACGTAACTGCCCCGCCATCACCGTCCTCGAAAACCACTTCGCCGTGGAAATCATCACCCAGCACCACCTGGGCATCGAGGTGACACGACGCACGCCCGACATAGAATGCTACGGCGCCTACGTCCTCGACCCCGACACAAAGAAGATTGACACCCTCCTCTCCCGCGTCACCGTACTGGCCACGGGCGGATGCGGCGCCGTCTACGCCACCACAACAAACCCCAACATCGCCACGGGCGACGGCATCGCCATGGCCTACCGCGCCAAAGCCACCGTGCGCGACATGGAGTTTATACAGTTCCACCCCACCGCCCTCTTCCACCCCGGAGAGACACACCCCGCCTTCCTCATCACTGAGGCCATGCGCGGATACGGCGGCATCCTGCGACTCCCCAACGGCGAGGAGTTCATGCAGAAGTATGACCGACGACTCTCACTGGCGCCGCGCGACATCGTGGCACGCGCCATCGACAAGGAGATGAAGATACACGGCATCGACCACGTATGCCTCGACGTCACCCACAAAGATGCCGAAGAGACAAAGCGCCATTTCCCCAACATCTACGCCAAGTGCCTCTCCATAGGCATCGACATCACCAAGCAGTATATCCCCGTGGCTCCCTGCGCCCACTATCTGTGCGGAGGTATACAGGTGGACCTCAACGCGTGCTCCAGCATCCACCGCCTCTACGCCGTCGGCGAATGCTCCTGCACCGGCCTCCACGGCGGCAACCGATTGGCGTCCAACTCGCTCATCGAGGCCGTCGTCTATGCCGACGCCGCCGCACGGCACTCCATCGAACATATCGACGAGTATGCCTTCAACGAACGCGTGCCGGAATGGAACGAAGAGGGCACGATGACCAACGAGGAGAAGGTGCTCGTGGCACAAGATGTCAAAGAGGTGGGACAAATCATGTCGGCCTATGTCGGCATCGTACGCAGCGACTTGCGACTCAAGCGCGCCTGGACACGCCTCGACATCCTCTACGAGGAGACGGAGGAGCTCTTCAAACGCGTCAAGGCGACCCGCGACATCTGCGAACTGCGCAACATGATCAACGTGGGATATCTCATCACGCGACAGGCCATCGAGCGTAAGGAGAGCCGCGGACTGCACTACACCATCGACTACCCCAAACACGCCTACGACCAAAACTAACACCGCGTAGGAACCTCCTCATACATCGAGTAGGAGGTAAATACTAATCATAGGTATTTATCTCCTATTTTCGTATTTA
>CAZXFS010000017.1:0-41484 GCA_964640535.1 uncultured Prevotellamassilia sp.
GCTCTTCGCGCTTGAAATTTCAAATCTGTTAAGGTATTTGTTCCTTCTTTTTACGTTCTTTTGCGCGAGAACCTCCATTTCTGCTTCGTTTTTGAGAGAAAAGGAGGCCTTCCCATTCTCTTCAAGAGTCGGCGGATGGTAAAATATTCTTAAGGGATAGAGGGCGGAGAAACGGGAAGGGGCGAGGCGCCACAAGTCCCGTACTCGTCGGAACAAGTCCGGGACTTGTTGAAACTTCTCCCGGACTTGTCGCGCTGCGCGGTGGTGCCGTTGAAAGGGGGCTTTGTGACAGTATATGTCAAAAACAGCGCTTTTTTAACACTCCGAAGACCCTCATCCGTGGCGTGTTCGGCCGTGGGGGCGGGCGCGGTGGATTTTTTGCGATTCTCACGGCCTTCCCGCACACTTTTGGAGGGGGTGTCGCTTCACGATAAGGAACGTTTATCCGGGGGGCGAAGGGGGAAAAGGGGGCGGGGAGGTGGCGAAACGGAGAAGGCGACGGATAGGAAGGCGGACGCGACGGATAGGAAGGTGGGGGAGAGGAGGGAAGCAGAAGGGGGCTTCCGCCTCCGGGAGCATGGTTGCGTGAGAGACAACCGTCTCCGGGCGTCGGTGGGTGGCCGGGAAAGAGGGCGGCCGACGTGTAGAACCGCCCGTTACGTCAACGGCGCCGCATCTTCCGAGGAGATACGGCGCCGTTGTGGAGAGAGTGTGTGTGCGTTAGCGAATCACTTTGTGGCCGCGCTCGCTGATGTAGAGGCCGCGGCGGGGCGTCTTCACACGGCGGCCCTGCAAGTCGTAGAGCTTGTCGGCGGCAGCGGGCGTCGTAGTGGGGAGGCCCGACAGTCCGGTGGTGCTGTCCAGCAGCAGGTAGTCGGCGTCGAGGTCCGGTGTGCGGCTTTGGAGGTAGTAGGCCGTATTGGCGGGGACGGCGGCGAGCTCCGACAGTGACAGCACGGCTGTGCCGCTTTCTTCGCCGAGGGCATAGAAGGTGCGCTCTCCGACAGCGGTGCGGCGGAGGGTGGCGCCGCTGAGGAGGTTGGAGGCGAGGGCGCTGTCGGTGGTCGTAGTGGCGTCGGTGGCTATCGCGAGGGTGATGGTGGAGTTACTCTCTCCTTTCACCAGAAAACCGGTGCCGGCAGGGAGCATACTTCCGGGTGCCAGCGCTGTCAGCGACAGGGTGGCACTGTTGATGGAGGTGGCGACAGCGAGGGTGGCCACACTGCTCTCGGGGACAATGACGTCGACGGGGAGGCAGACGGCAGCCCATCCGAGGGCGTTGAGTGCTACGGGGAGGCTCTTCACCTCTTGCAGCGTCCAGGTGGTGGCGGCGCTGTTGAGCGTGACTTTTCCATCGGTGGCGGTGGCGTAGAGGGGCGTAGCGTCATAGAGCGCAATGGCGGGTGCTGCGGCGGGGAGGGGCAGCGTGTAATAGTAGGTGCCATACCAGTTGTCGGGGTCTATGGGCAACTGGATGTCGCCGCCGACGGAGGCGGAGCCAAAGTAGCGCTGACTGTTGAGATGCTTCACCCGATAGCCTTCGCCCTGTGCCACGAGGGTCCACAGCTCGGCCGGTTGTGCCGTTGCTCCGGCGGTCTCCACCAGGGCGCCGCGGGCGTCGTCGGCGATGACGGCGCTACCGTCGGCATTGGCGTTGGGGGCGGCGCTGATGGCCTGCGGTGTGGCGTCGGTGGTCAGCAGACGGTAGGCGCGGCGCGTCAGGCGTCCCTCGGGGTAGGCCACCAGTTGGGCGCCTTTGGCGTCATAGAGCAGGCCGTCTGTGCTCGTGAAGAGCGGGCTTCCTGATGCCACGGTGATATCCGTCAGGGCGGTGCACCCGCTGAGGGGGGCGTTGTGGAGCCACGGGTCGTCGATGACGAGGCGGGTGATGTCGATGCCGGCGGGCAGGGCGGTGGCGAAGGTGGTGATGGCGGTCAGCGTCTGGGCGATGGTCTTCGTCTCTTGCTGACCGTCGGCGGCAGTGGTGGTGATGGTGAGGGTGCCCTCGCCGTCATAGGCCATGTCGATGGAGAACGTGCTGCCAAGGGTGTTGGTGAAGGCATATTCGGTGGTACCCACCTTGACCGTCAGCGTACCGGCAGCTTTCAGATACAACTGGAAACCGTTGGTGTAGGTGGTGCCCAGAGCGTCGGTGCCGGTGGCCAGCAGTCCGCTGCCCCAGGTGTTATAGCTCACCCCACTATTCGTGGCGGCGAGATGCAGCGCCCAGGGGGCGGCGGCAGGGAGCGGGGTGGCCGGTGTGATAAGTGCGTTATCCTCACCGGCTCCCTTAAAATTTACGTCGAGGTAGGTGTCGTAGGACGTCAGCGATGCCGGCAGCGTGAGGGTGGTGAGGTCTTTGTTGCCGCGCAGCAGGGTGGGGAGGAGACGGGTGATATCTTTCCCCAGACTATTGGTGGCGGACAGGTCGAGGGCACCTTTCCCGCTGACCACTCCCGTGAGGGTGAGGCCGTCGCTGTCGTCGTAGCGCAGCGTCCAGTCGCCGCAGGTCAGCAGTTTGTCGGAGACGAACTGGGCCGTATAGGTGCCGCTTTCCGGCGCCTTGAAGCGCAGCAGGTTGCCGTCTTGCCAACTGGCGGGCACGGGGCGTCCGTAGCTGTCGGTCCAGCTGTCTATCACATATCCTTCGGAGGGATAGGCGCGGAGGATGACGTCTTCACCCACCCCATAAGTATAGGTGTCGTCTTGCCCGTTGGCGTCGACGGTGCCCTTCTTCGTGTCAGACGTGACCACCGTGACGGTGCAGGCCGTAGCGGCATACTCCGTGAAGTTGATGGGGATGTCGTAGACCATGCGCGCCGCTGTGGCGTTGGCGGGCTTGGCATCGGTGGTGCTGTCCCATCCGCCGGACCAGGCTCCGTCGTAGCGCAGACGCATATGTGTGAGGCCGGTGGGAATGTCGTAGGGCAGGAGAACGGTGAGGGTGCCGTTGGAGACGGCGCTGTTGCCGGCGCTGTTCTTCGTGCCGATGACAGCCAGGAACTCGCCCTCGTCGTCAAAGTCGCCGTCGGAATTGAGGTCGATATAGGCCGACAGACGGCAGTAGTTGAGGCCGTTCTTGTCGGTGCCGTTCCAGGCAATCTTGAAGGAGCTTCCCTTGGCGGCATTGACGATATCGGTGAGGTGGAAATAGGTGCTCGGACAACAGGAGGCTGAGTAGATGGTGGTGGCATCGCCGCCATTCTGCGTGATGCTCATCTGTGCCACATACTGCTCGTAAGACTGTACGGTGGACAGGTCGGTGTAGTCTTCAGTCGGCGTGCCCCATTTGTTGACAATGAAATGTGCCGTAAAGGTGGCATCGGCCGCACCGTAGTAGGTGTAGGGATTGTTGTTGCCGATGACGTTCCCGTTGGCGTCGGTCCAGTTGAGGAACTCGTAGCCGACATTCGCGGTGGCGCGAACCACCACATCGTCGGTGCCGGTGAGGCTGCTGCCCTCGGCGCCGTCGATGCTCACACTGCCGGCCTCGGCGTCGTCGATGGCAACGGTGACGGTGCGCGGCGTCGTGACGCGGTCGCGCAGGGCGATGGTGAAGTTCATCGCGGTTCCGTCAGACAGCTTCAGACAAGCCTTCACCTGTCCGGCCACCGCCGTTGTGGGGATGGTGGCGGTGAGGCCTTCCGTCGTCTCGTCGGCGGAATAGGTGCCGTCGTTGTTATAGTCGATGCAGAGGGTGGCGGTAGCGTCGGCGGGAAGGGTAAGGCCTTCCGGGGTGAAGGTCTCGCCGCGATAGGCGTTGGCCGTCACGATGTCGTTATAGTCTTGTTCGATGCCGCGATAGAGATAATAAAGGGTGCCGTCGGTGCTCTGATAGCGGGCGAAGTAGCGGTCGAAGAGCTCTGCGGCCACCTCTTTCGTACTGCCCTCCGGCGTGTTGCTGTAGCTCAGTGAGGCGTCGTGAGCCCATTGCCAGTCGTGCGTGAACCAGTCGGGCTGTGCGGTGTTGGCGTCGCGGTTGTCGAAGAAGGTCTTCCAACGGGTGTAGTAGAAGTCCTTCATGATGCCGCCCCATTCGCGGTAGGAGTAGTCGCGCAGGCCGCCGCTCTCCGACTGGGTGCGCTCGCCCCAAGTGGTGATGAGGGTGCGGGCGTTGTTGAGTTCGAGCCATTGGCGGTCGGACTCTGTGGTGCCGTCGGCCTCGTCGGCGATGCCGCGGGCCAGTTGTGTCCAGTTGCCCACCATGAAATTCCGGTTGGTGCAGAGCAGACGGTCAAGGTCGAGGATGAGCGCGAGGTATTTGTCGCGGCGTTGCTGATAGGCCTCCGTGTCACCGTTGTTGGCGGCGCTGTTGATGGCCTTGAGCAGGTAGTTGGCGTAGTCGGTGAGTGCCTGACGGGTGAGGTCGGTCACGTCGTAGTCGTAGTTCTCACCGCTCAGTCCGCTGGCGGCCAGCAGGGCGGCGGCGCGTACCACCTCCTGAGCGTCGTAGAAGATTTCCGTGCCGCCCCACGACGATACCGCGGAGACGTTGAGCGACGGACGGGCGCAGACTACGGCTTCCATGGGGCCCTGCAACTGCGACTCGCAGTTGAGTGACGACGTGCGCAGACGCTCCCAGGCGTCGGCGGCGTCGGCATTCTCGGTGCCGTAGCGGGCAGTGGCATAGTCCTTGACCCAAGTGGCGGGGTCGGGGGCCGACGAATACCAGGGAAGTTCGTAGAGGGCGTCATAGAGGACGGGCACCTGCTCAATGGCCTCCGAGGTGGCGCCGATGCCCTTGATATTACTATACTGTGCCTTGTTGGAGAAGAATTCCTTCATCACCTTCGACAGACGGCCGAAGAAGCCCGTGCGGCCGCCGAAGTTGGCCAGCATACAGTAGACGGCCTCGTGCCCCTTGTAGGCGTTGAAGTGGGTATGGGCCTCGGAGAAGAGGTCAAGGACTATCAGCTTGCCTTTCTCCACCTGGTCGAGCACGTTGTATTGCTCGGAACTCCACTGCCAGAACTGGATGACCCATTTCCCGTCGGGGTTGGCCGTCGTCATGGCCTCGGCAATCTTGGAATAGGCCGAGGGAACGTCGATGCCGCTGGTGTTGGCGCCTTCGTGGAAGGGGTCCATACTGTAATAGCGCGACTGCCCCATGACTTCGTTGAGGCGCTGGTAGTATTTGGCCGAGATGGTGGCGAAGGCCTCGCTGTTGGGGTCGAGGATGTAGGGGCGCGTGAAGCCGCACCAGCCGCCTTGGTTGAGGCCGGTGTAGCCCTTGTTTCCAATGTCGCTGGGCACCATGCCGGCGTAGCCCGGGAGGACGGGCTCCATGCCGAGCTCACGCTCACGTGCCAGTATCTGCTTACACAAGGTCTCCTGGCGCGTGTACCACCAGTCGGGGTTGGGGCCGCCCCAGCCTTGCAGGTTGTTCATGCCCCACCATGCCTGGAAGCACGGGCCGGCAATGAAGTCGTTGGCTTCGGTGGTGCTGTAGCCCAAGTCCTGAGTGAGGAGTTTCTGCCATACTACGTCGAGGCCCACAATCTGCAGCGGCATATTGACGCCGTGGAGGGCCATCCAGTCGATTTCTTGCTGCCAGCGCTCCCACGTCCATGTCGACATGGAGTAGGAGAAGGTACAGTAGTTCAAGTAATATCGGTATTCCACGGAGGCCTCATGCTGCTCGTCGGCGGCGGGCAGGGGGAGTGTCGCCGATGAGAGGTCGGTGGTGAGGTTGTTCCATGCAATGTTGACGTGGGCGTAGTGGTTGAGATACCAGTTGATGCCGGTGGTGACGGCTGTCAGCGTAGACCCTTTGATGCAGGGCTTCCCGTTCTTGCTGGTGATGACAAAAACGTCTTGCGCCGTTGTTGCCAGTTCGTCGTCGACCACGGTCTCGAAGCGGTCGGCAGCTCCTGTCACGCGTGTCAGCAGGGCGGTGACGGCCGCCGGGTTCTCGGTGGTCTTGGCCGCTCCGATGATACTGAAAGAGAGGGCCATCAGTACGGGGAGTAGTTTCCTTTTCATAACGTGATGAAGTAAATGTGTAAGGTGGTAGAAGGTAGGTAAACGGCAACGGTCCGACGCGCGCGCTCGGAAGTGCGTGCAGGCCGGACCGTAGGGAATGAGTAGGCTTCTTATCTCCATCGATGGCGTGCTGTCGGGTGATGGAGAAGGGCTTTGGCTTTTACATAAAGATGGGCGATGTTGCCAGCGCCGCCATGGAGGGGTAGAGGAGGTGAGCTCCTTCGTCGAGCAGCACGTTGTCGGGCAGGGGGCCCGTGTTGACAGCGATGGTGAAGATACCTGCCGCCACGGCCGAGTGTACGCCGAGGGGGGCGTTCTCTACGACGAGGGCCTCCCAGGGGCGGACGCCTGCTTTCTCCAGTCCCATGAGATAGGGCTCCGGCGAGGGCTTTCCGTGTTTGACATCTTTACTGGATACGGTACGGTTGAGCGAGAAGAAGCCCGGAAAGCCTGTCTCCAGGCGTTCCAGCAGCGACTGTTGGCCGCTGCCGGTGACAACGAGTATCTTCAGCCCTTTCTGTTGTACGCGGAGTAATACCTCTTCGGCCCCCGGCATCTTTCCGGCGGGGGGACAGTCGTTGAAGGCACGGCATTTCTCCTCGTAGATCTTCTCATATTCTTCGGCTGTTGCATCGCGGTGAAAATAGCGCTGCATCAGGAGGTTGATGGTGGACTCTCCGGTGCGTCCTTCGTGCAGGTAGGCTTCTTCGGGACTCATCTCTATGCCAAACTCCGTGCATACACGGGCCCACGAGCGGGCGTGGTTGGGCATGGAGTCGAAGAGGACGCCGTCCATATCGAAGAGCACGGCTTTGGGCGTGAAGGCCGGATAGTCGTGTTGCCGGAGAAAGGCCTCAACAGCAGCAGGGATGTCTCTGCTCTCTGCTGCTGCGACGCGTTGTTGCGTGAGGGTGTCTGCCATGGGGCGATTAGTCGTTGAGACGTTCGCGGATGGCTTTGCTCTCGGCCTCGTAGCCGGGCTTGTTGAGGAGGGCAAACATATTCTTCTTGTAGGCCTCTACACCGGGCTGGTCGAAGGGGTTGACGCCGAGCACCAGACCGCTGATGCCGCAGGCACGCTCGAAGAAGTAGATGAGCTGCCCGACATAGTAGGCGTTGAGCTCGGGGACAACGATGCGCAGGTTGGGGACGCCGCCGTCAACATGTGCCAGCTGGGTGCCCAGCTCTGCCATCTTGTTGACTTCGTCGACGCGCTTGCCTTCGAGGAAGTTGAGGCCGTCGAGGTTCTCTTCGTCGTGGGGCACGTGGAGCTCGCGGGCGGGGGCGGTCACCGAGATGACGGTCTCAAAGATGGTGCGCTCGCCGTCTTGTATCCATTGTCCCATGGAGTGGAGGTCGGTGGTCAGGTCGACGGCGGCGGGGAAGATGCCTTTGCCGTTCTTTCCTTCGCTCTCGCCGTAGAGCTGCTTCCACCATTCGTTCATGGAGTGCAGTTTCGGCTGGAAGTTGGCCAGTATCTCCACCTTCTTGCCGGCGGCATAGAGGGCGTTGCGGACGGCAGCGTATTGTGCGGCGATGTTGTCGTCGAAGGCCACGTCGCTGCCGGTGGCTTTCTCCATCTCTACGGCACCGGCCACCAAGGCGTCGATGTCGAAACCGGCGCAGGCGATGGGCAGCAAGCCCACGGGCGTCAGGACGGAGAAGCGTCCGCCTACATTGTCGGGGATGATGAAGCTCTTATAACCTTCCTTGTCGGCCGTTACGCGGGCAGCGCCCTTCCTGGCGTCGGTGATGGCGACGATGACTTTACGGGCGGTGTCGCGGCCGCGCTCTTCTTCGCAGAGGGTGCGCAGCAGGCGGAAAGCCAGTGCCGTCTCGGTCGTCGTGCCGCTCTTTGAAATGTTGATGATACCGAAGCGGCGTCCCTTGAGGTAGTCGCAGAGTTCTGCCAGATAGTCCTCGCCGATGTTGTTACCGGCAAAGAGAATGGTGGGGTTCTGACTGTCGTGCTGCAGCCAGGCAAAGGAGTTGCCGAGGGCTTCGATGACAGCGCGGGCACCGAGGTAGCTGCCGCCGATGCCGGCCACAACGATGACGTCGCAGAGCTCGCGCAGCGTGCTTGCCGTGGCCTTCAGGTCGGCGAGGTGCTCGGCGGTGATGCCGGAGGGCAGGTGCATCCATCCCAGAAAGTCGTTGCCGGCACACGTGCCGTCTTCCAAGGCCTTCTGGGCTGCGTCAACACTGGGCTTGAGGGCCGCAACGGCACCTGCGGGCAGAAACTGTTCTGCCTTCTCCATCTCTAAACGAATGTGGTTGGTCATAATAAATCTGTGTGTTTCTTTATCTTTCATGGGCAAAGTTACCGCCATTGTGGCGAAGCACAAAATTTTTGCCTCATTTTTCAAAGGAAGCACGCGTTTCGGCGGCGGCACACGGCCCCCCCTTCTTTGTGGCGGAGCCGTCCCCGTTATGGCGGAGGGACGTCCTCTGCGGCCGCCGCCGTGGGGGCGATGCTCTTACCTGCAAAAAAATGCCCAACATCTATCTTTCGAGATGTTGGGCAGTACTTTTCGTGAGGGGCAGCCGGGCGCCCTATCGTCGGGCGTATGGTTCAACTCGTCGGGCGTATGGTTCAACTCGCCGGGCGTATGGTTCAACTCGTCGGGCGTACATTTCAACTCGCCGGGGTACGGTTCGACTCGTTATGGGCGGGCCTTCCGTTTATCGGGAGGCCGGTGTTGTCACCTTCTTCACCGTCCGGTCATCGTCGACGACGGCCCGGAGGGCTTCCGGCGTGATGTGTAGGGCATGGCGGGTGAGTTCCGGCACGTTGTAGCTCTTGAGGAGGAGCACGTCGTGGCTTGGGTCTTCCTGAGGCACGAGGAAAGCTTTGTAGTCGCGGCCTTCCTTGTCGAAATAAGCAATGTAGGGGCGGGAGTAGTTGCCGTCGTCGCGGCGCGAGGCCACTACGAGCCATCGGCCGTTGCTGCTCCAAGTGTGGTAGCTGTCGGCATCGTCGCTGTTGGCCTTGTCGAGGGGACGCACCTCTCCGGTGGTGAGGTCTTTGACGTAGAGGTCGGCATCTTTGTGCCAGATGTGGAACTGCCCATAGCTACTGCGGGTGAAGAGGAGGTAGCGGCCGTCGGGACTGATGCGGGGCACGGCGGCGCTGTGCCCCGTCGCGGCGCAGTCCACCTCGAGCTGCGGCGCGCCGAAGGTGCGTGTGGCGGGGTCGAAGGTGATGCTCATAATGTTGTAGCGGATGCTGTCTTGTATCTGGAGCACATAGTCTTCGCGCTGGCTGCTGGTCAGGCCGCGGAAGCCCGGCACATGGGCGCTGCAGTAGTACACCTTCTTGCCGTCGGGGGCCCAGCAGGGGAAGGTCTCCAAGTCTTCTTCCGTCTTGAGGATATTGGTGAGGACGCCCGTGTCGGCATCAAAGAAGACGAGGTCGGAGCCGAAGTCCATCACTTCTATTTTCTCCTTCCCCTTGATATGGAAGGCCTGTCCCGTCTGGTTGGAGGAGAACACCACCCAGTTGCGTGTGGGGTGCCACGAGGGATATACGCAGTTGGAGAGGACGGAGTCGCTCTTCATATTCCATTTCTCGGCTTTGTCGCCATGAACGAAGATGGTACCGCCGTGGGCGGCGCGTACGTGGAAGAGCATACGTTGTGTGTCGTAGGCTTGGTAGTTGTGGCAGTTGACGCAGTGGTTGTTGATGGAGTCGTAGTTGCGGTTGTTCTCGTAGATGGGGCGCTCGTCGAACGATGTCAAGTCGCGCTGGTAGAGGCCCAGTTGTCGGTAGAGCTCATACCCGGGCTCTATCAGACGGTAGGACAAGAAGGAGTCGATGGGCTCTGCCACGTGGAGGGCGTAAGAGGGGTGTTGGAACCACTGTCCGTTGCGATGGCTGTAGAGCGTCACCTCGAGGTTGCTGTGAGCGTTGTCGTCGAGGAGGGCGTGCCACTCTTTGGCGTCGAAGCACACCTTGGCGTCGTTGTCGGCGGCGGCCACGACGCTCCCTTTCTTTCCCTTGATGACGGCTACGAAGTCGTCACCTTCGGACGTCATCTGGAAGTTGAGGGGAGCAATGTTTTGGGGAATATAAATGTCGCTATAGTCGGGGAAGGTCACGGCGGCCTCTTGGGTGGCGGTGGCGTCTCCGGGGATGCCGGCTTCGTGGCTGCAGGCCGTCAGGAACAGGGCGGCGATGCCGGCGAGGGAGGTTTTCAGGAAGTTCATAGGGTGTAGGAAGAAATCAGTGGCCTCAGTTGACAGCGCTCTGCGTCTTGGGTTTCACTTGGTTCTGGTTGTTGTTCTCGCAATAGTAATAGTAGAAATACGTCCCGAGCCAGTCGTCGGCGAGGGCTTGGCGCAGTTTGGTGTTGTATTCATATTTGATGCGTTCCTTCTCGGCGTCGCTTTTCCCTTTCGACAGTTGCATACGCTCGTCGATGAGGGGCTTCGCGGCGGTGACGAATGCCACGAGGGCCGACTCCTGGGCGTGGATGTAGGTGGCGAACTCCTGCGCTACGGCGGGATTGGTGTTGCCGATGACGGCCAGCGCCTGCTGCACGGCCACCGGCAGTGTCCCCGTCTTTTGGGCATAGATGCGGATATGGGGGAGGCAGTTGGCAATTTCTTTGGTGTAGAGGCAGGCGGCGATGGCTGTGCCGAGCGAGGTGTCGGTGCCGCTGAGGAGGCCGGCGTTGTAGCCCAGGAAGGCCGGGCTGCGGTAGTTCTGTTCAAAGTAGGGCGAGGTGGGCGCCAGTGCCAGGATGTTGGCCAATTCCGTGTCTTCCTTCACGGCGTCGCGGTTGTCCACCAGCGGGGCGTAGCGTTCTACGAAGTCCTTTTCGCCGGGCGTACTGCGTAGGATGCTCAGATACTTGCGTGCCAATGCCGGTTCGTCGTTGAGAATGGCGCATTGTGCCATGCGTTTCAGGTAGTAGACGCTGGGGCCGTTGATGACGGTGTAGTCGAAGAAGCAGCGGTAGCCGATATTGGTGAGGCCGGCATAGAGGTTGGCGTCGGGGAGGAAGAGACCATATTCTTCGTTGCCGTCTTTCTTCTCCAGGCGTACGGTGGGGAAGTCGTAGCGGATGTCATACATCCTGTCGAGCAGCTGCCCCGTCTGTTGCAGGGCGATGGCATAATAGACCGCTACGGCGCGTGAGGGGCGCCGTGCACTGAGGGCGTCGTCGATGATACCTTCCCAGTCGGCCTGTTGCGTGCGCAGTTGCATCCGTGCGGTGAGTATCTCGTTCTCGTTGAAGCAGCGTGCCGCCGCCGTCAGGGCCGCGAAGCACACGACGACGCATACTGCGCCCCAAGCCATGCCGCGGCGCGGCGGCGTCGGCGGCGTGTGGACGGCCATGCGGCGTATCAGCGCCAATACTCCCAGTGCGATGACGGCGAGGAGGGGGAGGAGCAGGAAGAGGGAGGGCTCGTACTTATAGTAGAGATTGGCTCCGCGATAGATCATCCACGCAACGAGGGTGGCGGGGACGATGCTCCCCACACCGCGCCAGCGGCGTCCGACGCCCAGGAGGTAGTCCGTCTGCCAGGCGGTGGCGGTGAGGAGGAGGCTGAGGAGGAGGGCACCGATATAGCGGCTCTTGAAGCTCACCAGCATCCAGCGTCCGACGAGATAGAGGGAGCCCCATGACTGCTGGGTGAGGAACTTCATCTGCTGACTGTCGGTGGTGATGAAGTTGGCTTCGGCGGCGCGGCGGAAGATGTCGCCATAGACGAGGGTGCTGAAGAGGTAGCATAGGACGAAGAGGAGGAGGTAGACCCATCTCCGGTGTCCCATGGTGGCGGGAGTGGCCACAGGGGGCTGTTGACGGCTGTCGCTCGTTGCCGCCCCCGTGTAGTGACGGGAGGCGGAACGAGCGACGCTCTTGTGGGAAGAATGTGACATTACGGTTGTGACGTTCTGTAGGGTGTATGTATTAAAGGCGTTGTCTATTTGTTGTCCGCCCTTTGGGGAACGGATTATTTGACGATGACTTTGCTGTCGCCCACGATGTAGATGCCGGCGTTCAGTCCGTCGATGAGGGTGATGGGCTGCGACAGTTCTACGCTGCGTACGAGCACACCGCTGACGGTGTAGATATTGACGCTGGTGGGCTGCGTGGCGTGGATGCGGATGCAGCCGTTGCCGCCGACGGCCGAGGCGTAGGGCTTGTTCTCCGTTACCTTGGAGATGTTGGTGGCGGTGAGGTCGAAGTCGTATTGCGTGTCGAGGTAGGCGAGGCGGTCGTGTATCCACTCCTTAATATACTCCACATCTTTGGGGATATCGGTGTGGGCGCCCGTCGTCGTATAGGTCGTGGTCTGTCCGCGCCAGTCGGTTACTGTGGTCGTCGTGGTGCCCCACTTGTCGCTCTCGCGGCTGTCGGCGCCGCTGTCGGTGAAGAGGTCGCCATAGTCGGTGAAGCGTTTGATGAGTGATTCTTCGTCGAAGTAGGAGGTGCGGAGCTCGGCATAGCGCGTCTTCAGCTGGTTTGTCCAGTTCCAGTAGGTGCTGTTCTGCAGGCGGTAGTAGATGGTGTGCTGTCCGTGCTCGTTTGTCCACAGGAAGTTGTCGAAGTCTTGGTCTGCCTTTGTCAGTGTCTCCGAGCCGTCCCAGCGGGCGCCCCAGGTGCCGTCGAGGTCCCAGGGGGCGATGCCTATCATCGTGGCGTACTTGCTGCCCTCGAGGTCGTAGTTGTAGAAGAACATATTCTTGCCGTGGTTGTCGGTGGCCAAGAGGAGTTCGATGAAGAGGTAGTAGTCCTTGAGGACGGGGAAGTCAAACCAGGTGCCGATGTTGTTGTCAAACTCCGTATCGGAGGCGGTGGCCACAAAGTTGATGGCGTTCCACAGCGGGCCCCAGTCGGCGCGCTCGTCGGCATAGTCGGGATATTTCACCTCATAGCCCGACCACGTCTCCGATTTGGTGGATCCGGAATAGGAGGAAGGGGCTGTCATGGGGAACGTCTTGGTGTCGCTCTTGTGGCCCATGAACACTTCGTAGCTCCAGTCGTACGACTTGTAGAGCGTGCCGTGGATGGTGTCGTCGGCGGCCGCCGTTGTGGAGGTCTTGGTGGTAGCCTCCACATATTTCTTCAGCTTGAGCTGTTTGCGGTCGAGCTTCTCCGTCATGCAGTAGAGTCCGTGGTAGCTTCCGTTGAGGAATACCTCTACAAACTTACCGCGCGTACCGTTGCGGGCCTTCTTTTCCCATCCCTCGCGGCGGTGATAGGGCTTTTCGGAGAAGTCGTTCCACAGGTCGGTGGCCACGCGGTTACGCATGCACGCGCCGTCAATATACATGGCGTCGAGAATCCAGTTGTTGTCGCTGCGCAGGTCGAGGTATTTATGGTCTACCGAGGCCCCGTTGGCGTCGCGCATCTTGATGGCGTAGCTCTTCTTGGGCTTTCCTGAGGCGGTGGCGCCGCGGTATTTATAGGCGGCGATATAGGTGGAGTCGTAGCCGGCGGTCTCGGGGTCTGTCACGCGGATGCTGCCGGTAGAGTAGGAACTGCTGTTGCAGGAGGCCACGGTGACTTCCACGATGGGGAGGAAGGTGAAGTGGAGGTCGGCGGAGGTTACCTCTGCGCCGTCTTTCAGGATGCGCAGGGTGGAGGTCTCCGTACCGCTCACGGCGGGCAGGGTGATGTTGCCCTCTTCGTCGGCTTCTTCGCCGTCGATGGCGATGCTGTAGGTGCCGTTGTTGGTGGTGGGAACGATTTCTACCTTCAGTTCGGCGCTACTGTTGCGGGTGGCTTGGGGGATGGAGGCAAAGTAGCTCTGGTCGGTGGAGTTATAGATGATGTCTTTCCCGTTGATGCGCAGGCTGTCGGCATAGCTCGCCAAGGCGCCCGACAGCTTGGTGCCGTCGATGTTTCCGTTGACATTCTCCGTATTGCTCTCGCTGCTTCCTCCGCCAGTGCTTCCCGATGTGGTCTCGCTGACGATGTTCTTCTCGTTGGTGTCGTAGAGGAGGAAGATGCTGTTCTCGTCGTTGGCGTTGCTATAGGTGCCGAGGAGATAAGTGCCGTCGACGCGCAAGTTAAAGCTCTGCGACGTCTCTCCCAGGTTGCGGATGATGACGGCATTGGAGCCCGATTGCTCAAAGGTCCAGCGGCCGTAGTCGTTAGAGATATCGTCGGAGAGGACGATGCCTTTCGACAGATAGTTGCCGCTGCTGTCCTTCTCACGTTCGGAACTGTATGTAAGGAATTGGTTGGTCAGTGCGTTGGAGATGGTGTAGCCGTTGCCATCCTTCTTGATGGTCCACCATCCGTCGTCGGGGACGGAGCTGTAGCTGGTGACGTAGTACACATAAGGGGTAGCGCTGTGGTAGGAGCCGAGCACCACTGCCCCGTAGCCGCTGTAGTAAGAACTGGCAATGCGGTACTTCTCGCCGTCAGTGATGTTGATGTCGGCATACGCCGCGCCACTGATGAACAAGGCAGTGATGAGAGGTAAGAACTTATTCATATAGGTTGGTAGGTTTGTTTCCGATTAGGTTTCATGGTAAGAAGAAGAAGGGTATTCGCGAATGCGCGCCAAAGTTACAAAATTATAAAACAACAGCCCCTCCCGCCGGAATTTTTTATCCGTCGCGGCTCGTTTTTTATCGGCGGCGCCTCGCGGGCCGTCTGTGTCGGCTCTCTTCTTACGGAAACCCCTTATGACAACATCATCTCACGAGGACTTTCTCTCCTTCCACCAGATAGATGCCTCCGTCGAGCCCTTCGAGGGTGGTGACGGGCTGCGACAGTGTCACGCGGCGCACCAAGGCTCCGCTGACGGTGTATACGTCGACGGTGGTGGGCTGTGTGGTGTGCAGGGTGAGGGTGCCCTTTCCGCCGATGGCGGTGAGATGAGGCGTTGCGGCCCTGAGGTCGTGGAGGGAGGTGGCGAAGTCGTACTGGTTGTCGAGATAAGTCAGACGGCTGTGTATCCAGTCGCGAATATAGTCTACGTCGTCGGTGATATCGGTGTGATACTGGCTCCAGGCCTTCTCTTCGCGCAGGTCGGCTCCGCTCTCCACGAAGAGGCGTTCGTAGTCGGTGAAGCGCTGTGTTAGGGCCGCCTCGTCGAAATAGGTGTTGCGCAACTGTATGTAACGGTTGCGCAATTGGTCCTCCCAGTTCCAATAGGTGCTGGCGAAGAGACGC
Organism: uncultured Prevotellamassilia sp.; assembly: GCA_964640535.1. Classification (GTDB taxonomy): domain Bacteria; phylum Bacteroidota; class Bacteroidia; order Bacteroidales; family Bacteroidaceae; genus Alloprevotella. Next base: position 15,120 of record CAZXFS010000017.1, read on the forward strand.
AGGAAGAGGGTGTGGGTGGCTTTGCGGTTGCCGGTGAGGGTGAGGTAGCTCTGCTCCGCACCGGTGGCACTGTTGGTGCCGTCCCAGTTGCGTCCCCAGGTGCCGTCGAGGTCCCATGGGGCAAGGCCCATCATCTGCGCGTCCTTCTCTCCGGCGATGTCGTAGTTGTAGAAGTAGACGTTCTTTCCGTTATTGTCGGTGGCAAAGATGAGTTCCAGAAAGAGGTAGTAGTCGGTCACTACGGGGAAGTCAAACCAGGCGCCGATGTTGGTGTCAAACTCCGTATCGTCGGAGGTTGCTACGAAGTTGACGGCGTTCCATAGCGGGCTCCAGTCGATGCGCTCGTCGTCGACATCAGGATATTTCACCTCGTAGCCGGCCCACGAGTCGCTCTTCGATGTGTTGTCGTAGTTGCGCGGCGCCGTCTTGGTGAGTGTTTCGCTGCTTGTGTCGTGCCCCATGAGCACCTCATACGACCACTGCGCCCCCTTGTAGAGTGTGCCGTGAATGGTGTCGGTGGCGGCTTCCGTTGTGTTGGTGGCGGCAACGGCGGGCACGTATTTCTTCAGCTTGAGCTGCTTGCGATCCACCTTCTCCGTCATGCAGTAGAGACCGTGATAGTTCCCGTTGAGGAATACCTCGACAAACTTTCCGCGCGTTCCGTTGCGGGCCTTCTTCTCCCATCCTTCGCGGCGGTGGTAGGGTGGGGTGGAGAAGTCGTTCCATAGGTCGGTGGCCACGCGGTTGCGCATGCAGGCGTGGTCGATGGCCATGGCGTCGAGAATCCAGTTGTTGTCGCTGCGCAGGTCGAGAAACTTCCTGTCTACCGAGGCTCCGTCGGCATTACGCAGCTTGACGGCATAGTTCTTCTTGGCATAACCGGTCGAGGAGGCTCCGCGGTAGCGATAGGCGGCGATGTAGGTGGAGTCGTAGCCGGCGGCCTCGGGGTCTGTCACGCGGATACTGCCGGTGGTGAAACTGCTCGTATTGCAGGCCGCCACGCGCATCTCGACGATGGGGAGGAAGGTGACATACAGCGGGGCGGTGACCACCACGTCTTGCGCGGCATTGAGGAGGTTGATATGGTGGCTCTCTGTGCCGCTCACCGTTGGCAGGGTAATGACGCCGTCGGTGGGCGATAGACCGTCGATGGCTATGTCGTAGGGACCGTCGCTCAGATCGTCCTTAAAGCGTGTCTCTACGCGGATATTTATCGGGGTATCACTACCAATAAGTTTTTGAGAGATAGGGAGATAAAAGCTTTCTCCCTTCCCGTCGTAAACCACGTCTTTGCCGTTGAGGCGCAGCGAGTCGAGGTAGTCGGAGAATACCGTCGTTGTCGGTTCCTCGGTGGCGTCGATGGCGCTTTCGCCGTCCGTGTCGTAGAGGAGAAAGTAGCAGTTGCTGCTCCCCGTCCCGTTGTAGGTGCCCATCAGATAGGTGCCGTCTTTGCGGAGGTTGAACGACTGTTCCGGCGCCGCTACGTTGTAGACGACGGCACTGTTGCCGTCGACCTGTTCAAAGGTCCAGCGTGCCGAGTCGCCGCAGAGGGCATCGCGCAGCACCAGTCCCTTCGACAGGTAGTTGCCCGCCGTGTCTTTCTCGCGGACGTCGCAGTAGGTGAGATACTGCCCGCTGACGCAGTTGGCGATGGTATAGCCCTTTCCGTCTTGGGTGATGACCCACCAGGCGTCGTCGGGGACGGTGTCGTAATCGGTGAGGTAGTACACGTAAGGTGCGGCGTTGTGGTAGGTGCCGAGGACGATGGCTCCCGCCGGCTGATAGGCGCAGGCGATGCGGTATCTCTCTCCGCTGTGAATACGGATGCGGGCTACGGAGGATGTTGTGGCGAGACCGAGAAATAAGCTGAGTAGTAGAAGACGTAGCTTGCTCATAAAGGGTGTTGGATTTGGAGGTACGCTCCTCTGAGGGAGCGTGTAAAGGTACGAAATATTTTCAGCGGGTGTACTTAGTATGATTCATTTTTATGGAAAAGTGGAATTTTCAGCCTTCCGTCTTCACACAAAATCCCTTTCAGCCTCTTTGCCGCCTTTTTTTTGTCGCCCCCTCACTTTTTATGGGAGAAGGTCTTCTTTTTGAGAAATATCTTGACACGCAAAATGCCTGGGAAATGGTGGGAAAACGGCACTTTTTTCGAATAAAATTCACCGGTCTTTACGCTTTTAAAGATTCGTTCGCGTAAGATTTATACGATTTTAAGAAAGAGTGATTGTATGTTGACGTTTGTTTGCTTCAGAGTACTGAAAAATCTCCGCATTTCGCCGCTTTGGAATGTGGTCGAAAGGTTAAAAAATCGGAAGAGCCGGGGTGAGTTTACGGGGGCGTGGGCGCGTCGAAACAAGTCCAGGACTCGTCGGAACAAGTCCGGGACTTGTAAGAATTTCTCCCGGACTTTTGCCGACGCGCGGCGGCGCCCTCTCTCACTGCGGAGTGACACTATATGTCAAAAACGGCGCTATTTTAACACTTTGGAGAACCTCGTGCGTGCCGCGCTCGGCGGCGGGACGGCGGGCGGTGGATTTTTTTCGATTCTCGCGGCCTTCGCGCACGGTTTTTGAGGGGGCGTCGCTTCACGATAAGCGTCGAAAAAGAGGGGTGCGAAGGAGGCCGTGGAAGGGCGCTCGCTGTTTTTTAGAGAGTTTTATGACGACGGAACGGGAGATAGAAGGAAAATACTGCTACATCTAATAAAAAATACCTATCTTTGCAGAACGTAGGCGGCACTCGGGATTGTAAGCAAGCTTCCACTCCTCTCGTTGGCACTCCGTTTGTAGAACGTAGGCGGCACTCGGGCGTGAGAGGCGGCAAGTATCTCTCTCTTCGCCGGGACTCCGACGCCACGACGGCATCTGCCGCGCCGTCGGTTACTAAGTTAGACACAAAGAAATTATGAGTAATAAAGACGATTTTCAGCAGAATGCGTTCTCGTTAATAGCCGATTTCGAGGGCGATATCACCAGCTTGTTTGATAAAGAAGTGGGTGATACCCTCCCCGTGCTGCCCCTGCGCAACATGATGCTCTTCCCGGGCGTCGTGGCGCCGGTGTCGGTGGGGCGCAGCTCCTCGCGAGCCCTCGTGCAGCAGGCCGTCAAGAATGACGGATATATCGCCGTGGTGTGCCAGAAAGACGCCTCCGTAGAAGAACCGGGCCGCGACGACCTCTACGATGTGGGCGTCGTGGCAAAGGTGCTGCGACTTATCGAACTGCCCGAGGGTATGGTGACGGCCATCCTGCAAAGCTATTCGCGCATAGAACTGGGAACGCCGACACGTAACAAGCCCTTTATGCGGGCTCGTGTCCTGAAGCAGGAAGAGGTGCTCCCCGACGAAGGCGACAAGGAATACGAGGCCTTGGTCGACGCCTGTAAAGACGCCACCATCCGCCTGATACGCACCACGGATGCCATGCGCGACGAGGCTGCCTTTGCCGTGCGCAACATCAGCAACCCCGTGTTTCTGATTAACTTCATCTTGACCAACCTGCCGTTCCCCATCAACGAGAAGGAACCACTTCTGGCTATAGCCAGTCAGAAAGAACGTGCCTTCAAACTGCTGTCGATTCTCAACCGCGAATGCCAGTATGCCCTGCTCAAGCAGAATATACAAAACCAGACGCGCGAGGAGCTCGACCAGCAGCAGAAGGAATATTTCCTGCAACAGCAAATCAAAAATATCCAGCAGGAGTTGGGCGATACGCAGAATGAAGACGTCAAGGAACTGAAGGCGAAGGCGGAGGTCCTCGATATGCCGCAGAAGGTGCGCGCCACGTTCAATAAGGACTTGGAGAAACTCATGCGCATCAGTCAGCAGAGCCCCGACTACAACGTGCAGCTCAACTACCTCCAGACGTTGGTGTCGCTGCCGTGGGGCAAGACGACGGAAGACAACCTGAACATCCGCAACGCCGAACGCATCCTCAACCGCGACCACTACGGGATGACGAAGGTGAAGGAACGCATTCTGGAACACTTGGCGGCACTGCGGTGGCGCCACGACACGAAAGCCCCCATCATCTGCCTCTACGGCCCCCCGGGTGTCGGCAAGACCTCGCTGGGACGCAGCATCGCCGATGCCATAGGGCGCAAATATGTGCGCGTATCGCTGGGCGGCGTCCATGACGAGGCCGAAATACGCGGGCATCGACGCACCTATGTCGGGGCCATGCCGGGACGTATCATCAAGAGCCTCATCAAAGCGGAGGTCAACAACCCCGTGTTTATCCTCGACGAAATCGACAAGGTGTCGCAAAACAACTACAACGGGGACCCGCAGTCGGCCCTCCTCGAGGTGCTCGACCCGGAGCAGAATAACTCGTTCCATGACAACTTCCTCGACCTGGACTACGACTTGTCGAACATCCTCTTCATCGCCACCGCCAACAACCTCAACACCATCCCCGCACCGCTGCTGGACCGCATGGAGCTCATCGAGGTGGAGGGATATCTCACCGAAGAGAAGAAAGAAATAGCCCGCCGACACCTCATCCCCAAGGCACAGGCGCTGATGGACTTCAAGCGCCCGCTGAAGATATCGGCTGCCGCCATCGAGGTGATGATAGAGAAATACACCCGCGAGAGCGGCGTGCGACAGTTGGAGAAGCTCATCGACAAGGTGTTCCGCAAGGTGGCCTATCTCGCCGCCGTCGACGCCGAAGGTATGACGCCCTACTTCAACACAAGCATCAAGCCGGGCGACATAGAGACGCTGTTGGGGAAACCGCCCTACAACCGCGACCGCTACCAGGGCAACGACAACGCCGGCGTCGTCACCGGTTTGGCTTGGACGGCCGTCGGCGGCGAAATCCTCTTCATCGAGACGAGTCTGAGCCGCAGCAAGTCGCCGCGACTGACGCTGACGGGCAATCTGGGCGACGTGATGAAGGAATCGGCCGTCCTGGCGCTGGAATATATCAAAGCTCACAGCGATATGCTCGGACTGGACTATCGCCTCTTCGACCATTGGAACATCCATGTGCACGTCCCCGAGGGGGCTACCCCGAAAGACGGGCCCTCGGCGGGCATCACCATCGCCACCTCGCTGGCCTCGGCACTGACGCAGCGCAAGGTGCGCCCCAACACGGCCATGACGGGCGAAATCACCCTCCGCGGACGCGTATTACCCGTGGGAGGCATCAAGGAGAAGATACTCGCCGCCAAGCGCGCCGGCATCAAGAACATCATCATGAGTCAGGACAACCGCAAAGACATTGAGGAAATCAACGAGAAGTATGTTGGCGACCTGCACTTCGACTTCGTGGAGAAGGTGGAAGACGTGTTCCGCTATGCCCTCCTCGACGAGAAGGTGAAAGACCCCATCGACTTGATGAAAGACATCCCCCTCGAGACCGCCAAGAGCTGACACGCGGACGGCGCATGCCGCGCCACGACGCGTCGCGGCACGCCGTCTACACAAAGACGACCCTATGACTTTCGAACTCCAACATACGCTGACGTCGGGCGCGGCACGCGCCGGACGTATCATGACGGACCATGGCCCGATAGAGACTCCCATCTTCATGCCGGTAGGCACGGTGGGGAGTGTCAAGGGAGTGCATCTGCATGAGCTCAAAGACGACATCCACGCCCAGATCATCCTGGGCAACACCTACCACCTCTACCTGCGCCCGGGCCTCGACATCATCGAGCGCGCCGGCGGCCTGCACAAGTTCAACGGCTTCGACCGCCCGATGCTTACCGACAGCGGCGGTTTTCAGGTGTTCTCGCTCACCGGCATTCGCAAGCTGAGCGCCGAGGGCTGCGAGTTTCGCTCCCATATCGACGGCAGCAAGCATTTCTTCACCCCGGAGAAGGTGATGGACATCGAGCGCACCATCGGTGCCGACATCATGATGGCCTTCGACGAGTGCCCGCCCGGCACCGCCGACTACGCCTACGCCCGCAAGAGCCTCGACCTGACACACGACTGGATGCGGCGCTGCTGGAAGCGCTTCCACGAGACGCAGCCGAAGTATGGATATGCGCAGGCCCTCTTCCCCATCGTGCAGGGATGCGTCTATCCCGAACTGCGCCGCGAGAGCGCCCGTTTCATGGCCGACTTCGGCGCTGAAGGCTATGCCATCGGCGGCTTGGCGGTGGGAGAGCCCGCAGAGAAGATGTATGAGATGATAGAGGTGGTGAACGACATCCTCCCCACCGACCGGCCGCGCTACCTCATGGGTGTCGGCACGCCCGCCAACATCCTGGAGGCCATCGACCGCGGCGTGGATATGTTCGACTGCGTCATGCCCACGCGCAACGGGCGCAACGCCACCCTCTTCACCGCCGAGGGCGTCATGAATATGCGCAACGCCAAATGGGCCGACGACTTCTCGCCGGTAGACCCTGCCGGATTGTGCTATGTCGACACGCAGTATTCCCGCGCCTATCTCCACCACCTCTTCAAGGCCAAAGAGCTGTTGGCCATGCAGATTGCCAGCATCCACAACCTGGCCTTCTACCTGTGGCTGGTGGGCGAGGCACGGCGCCACATCCTCGCCGACGACTTCGGCCCCTGGAAGACGGCGATGCTCGAGCGGGTGACGCGCCGCTTATAAGACGCGAGGGAGCCTCCACCGCTCCGGGGACGGTTCCCCTCATGGGACAGTCGATGTGGGGCTGTCTGTGAGGTAGCGTCGACGGAAAAGGAGAGCGCGTAGCGAGCTACGTGACAGAAGCTTCCGGACGACGAGGGCCGCAGAGAGACGAGAATCCGTCGCCCTCCATCCCTTTTTCACGAAATAGGGTGTTACATTGTGAGAACAACCCTTAAGAACGTAAAGCCCCTATGACAATAGGCAGAAAGATACTGAGCGAGAAAATACTTTCATCTCTGCTCCCGGGCCTTCGTCGCTGCGCGCGACGGACGGCCCGGGGGCTCGGCGTTTTCCTCAAGGCGTGTGCCGTCAAGAAGATAGATGGGTATATCATCAAGAAGTTTATCAGCACTTACCTCTTCCTGATAGCCATCGTCGTCCTCATCGCCTGCATCTTCGACTACAACGAGAAGGTCGACAAGTTCGCCCAGGGACATGTGCCGATGACGAAGATACTCTTCGACTACTATCTGAACTTCATCCCCTACTTCTCCAATCTGTTCAGTCCCCTCTTCGTCTTCATCGCCGTCATCTTCTTTACCTCGAAGCTGGCCTCCAACTCGGAAATTATCGCCATGAAGGCCGCGGGTCTGAGTTTTCGTCGCCTCCTGCGCCCCTACATGATATCGGCCGCCCTCATCGCGGTAAGCACCTTTGTCCTCGGTGCCTTTGTTATCCCCCACGGCAACGTGTCGCGCGTCAACTTTGAAAACGCCTATATCAAAAAGAAAAGCATCAATACGGCGGAAAACATACAGATGCAGGTGGACACCGGCGTAGTGGCCTACATCACCCACTTCGACAACGTAACGAAAAGCGGCTACGGCTTCTCCCTGGATAAGTTTGAGAATAAAAAGCTCGTGGCCCATCTGACGGCGCAGACCATCCAGTATGATACCCTCTCCGACCGCCGCTACAGTTGGCATCTGCGGATGTATCGCCAACGCATCCTCCGCGGGATGCGGGAGCGCATCACCCATGGAGAACGCCTCGACTCCATTATTATGATGGAGCCGGCGGACTTCTTCTATATCAAGAATCAGCAAGAGACCATGACCTCCCCGCAGCTGCTGGAGTTCATCAACAAGCAGAAGTTGCGCGGGGCGCCCAACGTCAGCACCTTCGAAGTGGAATACCACAAGCGCTTTGCCGTCCCCTTTGCCGCCTTTATCCTTACACTGATAGGCGTCTCCCTCTCGTGCGAGAAGCGAAAAGGAGGCATGGGTATCTCGTTGGGCATCGGTCTGGCGCTGAGCTTCACCTATATCATGTTTCAAACGGTGTCGGCGACCTTCTCCACCAATGCGGGACTCCCCGCCATCATCGCCGCGTGGATTCCCAACATCGTATTTGCCGTCATAGCCTTCGTCCTCTATCGGCGTACGCCGCAGTAGGACGTAACGAGACGGTACCATTCATCAGAAAGAAATTAACCAAGATATGTTTTTTACAGATTTAGATCTTAACGACGACCTCCTCGACGCGCTCTACGATATGCACTTCGACGAGTGTACCCCCGTCCAAGAACAGTGCATCCCCCATATACTCGAAGGACGCGACGTCATCGGCATCGCCCAGACCGGTACCGGTAAGACGGCGGCCTACCTGCTGCCGCTGCTCACCCTCCTGCGACGCTATCCGCATCCCGCCGATGCCGTCAACTGCCTCATCATGTCGCCGACACGCGAACTGGCACGACAGATAGACCAGGGGCTTCAGGGCTTCGGCTACTACATGGACATCAACGGCGTGGCCGTCTACGGCGGTAACGACGGAAATCGCTACGAGCAGGAGCGCCGCAGTCTCTCCGCCGGCGCCGATATCGTCATCGCCACCCCGGGACGCCTCATCACCCACTTGAGCCTCGGCACCCTCGACCTGAGTCGCACTACCCACCTCGTCCTCGACGAGGCCGACCGTATGCTCGACATGGGATTTAGCGACGACATCCTCAAGATTGTGGAACACCTCCCCAAAGAGCGGCAGACCATCCTCTTCTCCGCCACCATGCCGGAGAAGATTACCAAACTGGCCAAGAGCGTGATGAATCATCCCGTGGAGGTTCGCATCGCCGTCTCCAAGCCCGCCGACAACATCGATCAGAGCGTTTACCTCTGTCACGAGACCGACAAATTGGGTATCATTAAGCACCTCTTCTCCGAGCGGAAGCCCGAGCGTGTCATCCTCTTTGCCGGTTCCAAACAAAAAGTCAAGGAACTCAACATCGCCCTGAAGCGCTGCGGATATAACGTCGCCGCCATGCACTCCGACCTGGAGCAGAAGGAGCGCGACACCGTGATGCTCGACTTCAAGGCGCGGCGTATCGACGTCTTGGTGGCCACGGACATCGTTGCCCGCGGCATCGACATCGACGACATCACCCTCGTCATTAACTACGACGTGCCGCGCGATGCCGAAGACTATGTTCACCGCATCGGACGTACCGCACGTGCCGGACGTGAGGGACGGGCTATCACTTTCGTCAACAGTCGCGACCGCGCTGCCCTGGCGGCGATAGAGCGACTCCTGGAGAAAGAGGTGCCTCGTGCCGCCCTCCCCGAAGGTTTCGAGGTGCCCTCCGCCAACGCCGACAGCGGGGCACAACGCCGTGGGCAGCGACGCCAAGGCGGCGGAGGAAACCGCCGCGACGGTGGGCGCGGCAACGGACGCAGAAGAGGAAAGGACACCGCACAGAAAGCGGCAGCACCGACAGCCGACGCACAAAAAACGGCATCGGACGCGGCGCCTCAGAATGGTGAGAGAAGCGGGAATACGGCACGGCGACGCAAATCGCACCACCGCAAGCCGCGTACAGAAAATAAGGGAGACAACAAAGAATGATATATCCCGAAAATTTCGAAAGGAAAATCGGGTTCGACGAGATAAGGACCCAGCTGAAGGGGCGCTGCATCTCTTCCTTGGGGACGGAATGGGTGGACAACAAAGTCTGCTTCATGACGACCTATGCCGAGGTGTGGCAAGCGCTGAGCGAGGTCACTGAAATGACGCGCCTGCTGGAAGTGGCCGACGACGAACTGGAATTCAACTTCTACGACGTACGTGCCGCCCTCCTGCGTGTCCGTCCCGAGCGCACCCACCTCGACGAATTGGAGCTCTTCGACCTCAAACGCTCCCTGCAGACTGTGGTGGACTTCATGGCGTTTCTGCAGACGGAGGCCGACGACGAGGCCGATGAGGCCGTCGACACCGCCGACGAGACCGAAGCGGCGGACGCGGCACCGGTGGTGCGCAGCGCCTATCCCGCCTTGTGGCGGATGGCCGCCGGAGTGGCGACCTTTCCCACCTTGGTGCGGCGCATCGACGATATCCTTAATAAATATGGTAAGGTGAAAGACTCCGCCTCGACGGAGCTCCTCACCATCCGCCGTAACCTGGAGCATACCACCCGCGGTATCTCGCACTCTCTGCGCTGCATCATCGTCGAGGCACAGAACGAGGGACTCATCGACCGCGACGTCACGCCGACATTGCGCGACGGACGCCTGGTCATCCCCGTGGCGCCGGCGTTGAAGCGCAAGATAAAAGGCATCGTCCACGACGAGTCGGCCACCGGTAAGACGGTATTCATCGAACCGCAGGCGGTGGTGGAGGCCAACAACCGCATCCGCGAGCTACGGGCCGCCGAGCAGCGGGAGATTATCCGCGTCCTCCAGGAACTCACTCAGGAGGTGCGCCCGCATATCAAGGAGATTCTGGAGTCGCAGCAGCTGTTGGGACACATCGACTATCTGCGGGCACTCACGAGCTTTGCCGCCGCCTTCGACGCCCGTGTGCCGCGACTGGAGGCACGCCCTCTCCTCAACTGGGTGAAGGCCTACCATCCCATCTTGCAGCAAAGTCTCAAGCGGCATGGGCGCGCCATGATACCTCTCGACATCGTGCTCCCTCCCGACGGGCGTATCCTGCTCATCTCCGGTCCGAACGCCGGCGGAAAGTCGGTGTGCCTCAAGACGGCGGGACTGCTGCAGTATATGTTGCAGTGTGGAATGCCCATCCCCGTTGGCGAAGACTCAACGGCAGGGCTCTTCGACAGCCTCTTCATCGACATCGGCGACGAGCAGAGCTTGGAAGACGACCTGAGTACCTACTCCGGTCATCTGGTCAACATGAAAACCATGATGCGCCATGCCAACGACCGCTCGCTGCTGCTCATCGACGAATTTGGCGGCGGAACGGAACCGCAAATCGGCGGTGCCCTGGCGGAAGCCATCTTGGAACGTTTCGTCAAGAGTCGCACCATGGGAATCATCACCACGCACTACCAAAACTTGAAGCATTATGCCCAAGAGACGCCGAGCGTCGTCAACGGCGCTATGCTCTACGACCGCGCACAGATGCAGCCGCTGTTTATGTTGCAGGTGGGGAATCCCGGTAGCTCCTTTGCCATCGAGATAGCCCGCAAGATTGGGCTCCCCGAGGACGTTATCCGGCAAGCCGCCGACATTGTGGGAAAAGACTATGTGCTCTCCGACAAATACCTCCTCGACATCGTGCGCGACAAGACCTATTGGGAAAACAAACGCAAGACGGTGCACCGCCGCGAGAAGCAGTTGGAGGAGACCATTGCCCGCTATGAGCACGACATGGAAGCCTTCCAGGAGGAACGCAAGAGTGTGATGCGGCGCGCCAAGACGGAGGCAGACCAACTGTTGCAGTCGGCCAATGCCAAGATAGAGAATACCATCCGCGCCATCAAGGAGGCGCAAGCCGAGAAGGAACGCACCCTCGAGGCGCGGCGCGAGCTCGACGACTTCAAGGCCGAAGTCCACGGCAACGCCGAGGAGGAAGAGCGCATCGCCCGCAAGATAGCCCAAATCAAGCGACGTCAGGAACGCAAAAAGTCCGGCGAGCGCCCCAAGGGCGGGCCCTCGGCGTCGCCGACGGCCACGGCACCGACAGCGCCGACGGCGGCACCCGTCGACAACCGTCCTCTGAAGACGGGCGACTATGTGCGTCTCAAAGGGCAGCAGACGGTGGGACGCATCGACAGTATCAACGGAAAGCAAGCCAAGGTGACCTTCGGCATGATGCATACCACGGTACCCCTGGAGCGACTGACACCGGCCGAGAAGCCGGAGAAGGCGGCCACCGTCTCGCAGGTGTCGACCTTCGTCAGCAAGGAGACGCGCGATGCCGTCTATGAGAAAAAGTTGCACTTCAAGCCGGAAATCGACCTTCGCGGAATGCGCGCCGACGAGGCACTGACCGCCATCGCCTATTTCGTCGATGATGCCATTCTCCTGGAGCAGAGCCGCGTGCGTATCCTTCACGGCACCGGCACCGGCGCCCTGCGGGAACTGGTGCGCAACTACTTAGGAACGGTGAGTGGCGTCAAGCACTATCACGACGAAGACGTGCGCTTTGGCGGTGCCGGCATTACCGTCGTCGAGCTCGCCTGAGAAGAAGCTGCCGCCCTCTCTCTCCGACAACGCGTTCAGAGCTCCCACCGAGGGGAAAAAAGGAACTGTCCCTTGGCATCAGGGTATATTCCTCCGACTCAAGAACGCCTACCCCAAGAAGAAAATCCCTAACCACTACCCACACTATCTCAACGCATATGAAAAGAGCAAGCTTAGTACTCCTCGGGGCCGTGATGGGCTGGATGTCTGCCCAGGCCACGACGCCGCAGTTACGCGGTTTCCAAACATTCCGCCAGTCAGACGGTACCACCGTGACCGTGCGTTCCTACAGCGCCGCGCGCTATGGCTATTATGTGACGCGCGACGGCCTCGCCGTCTTGCGAGGCGACGACGGCGATTTTCACTATACGACCCTCTCCACCGACGGGTTGGCACTGTTGCCCGCCGTGGCGCATGAGGCCGAGACGCGCACTGCCGCCGACCGCGCACTGGTGGCGGAACAGGCCGCCACCGCCGATGCCGCCACCGCTCATCTGGCTGCCCTCTTCCCCACGACGTATCAGCGCGCCACCCGTAGTGCCGCCTCGACGTCCGACGGTCTGGGAGCGTATATGACACCGAGTGTCGGCACCGTCAGCAGTATCGGCGATATCACCATCCCCGTTATCATGGTGTCCTTCTCCGACAAAGACTTCCTCCCCACCACCACCATGGAGACGCTCTCGCAACGACTGAACGAGAGCGGCTATCACGACGACTATGGAAGCGTGGGAAGCGTCAGCGACTATTTCGTGGCACAGAGCGGCGGCCTCTTTACGCCCCACTTCGATATCGTGGCCAAGGTGACGGCGTCGAAAGGCTATGCCTACTACGGCAAGGACAAATCCGGCAGTTATGATGCCAATATGTACGAGCTGATACAGGAGGTGCTCGACGATGCTTGCGAGCAAGGCGTTGACTTCTCCAAATATGCCACGAACGGCAGTATCAGTAATGTGTGCATCTTCTATGCCGGGCCGGGGCAGCATTCCTCCTACGAAGAAGGTTGGGAGGACTACCTCTGGGCAAAGTTTGACACCCACAACTTCACCACCACAACGGGGATAAAGATTCGCTCCTACTTCATCGGCAACGAGACCCTGCAGAACTATTATAAGGAAGACGGTACGGTGGAATATTCCGATGCTGACAAGAACTATCCCATCACGCAGAGTGAGAAGATAGACGGCATTGGCGTGTTCTGTCACGAGTTTAGTCACGCCCTCGGTTTGCCCGATTTCTACTACACCGGTAGCAACAGTACCATCAGCGATACCCTGCAAACGATGAACTATTGGTCGGTGATGGACTACGGACAGTATGTGCAGGACGGCTATGCCCCCATCGGCTATAACGCCTACGAGCGCAGTTTTATGGGGTGGCTCGACGTGCAGGAGCTCACAGAGGCACAGGCCGTCACCTTGCCATCCTTTGAGGCACAGAGCGACCTCCCCAAGGCCTACTGCATTCGCAACACCTCTAACACCAACGAGTATTATCTGCTTGAGAATCGTCAGCCCTCGACGTGGTATCCCTCGCGCATGGGCAGCGGCTTGCTGATTACCCATGTGGACTATTTGGCCTCGGCATGGAATAACAACGTGGTCAACAATGTGCCCGCTCATCAGCGCTTCTCTTATGTGCCGGCCGACGGTGTGAAAAGTCTGAGAACCTTCCATGACCTCTTCCCCGGAACGAACGGCGCCACAGAGTTCTCCGACACCTCCTTCCCCGCGAGCACGGTGTTCATGGGCAGCGGCTTGGGGAAGCCTGTCTACGACATTGCCGAGAGCAACGGCGTGGTGACCTTCAGCTATCTCAGTAGAGGGTTGACAGGCGTGGACCACGTGGCAGCCGCCGCGGCCGACGACAGCGCGCGCCGCATCTATACACTCGACGGCCGCTATGTGAAGACTGTGAGCGCTACATCGCTCGACGGCCTCCTGCCTGCCGGGCTTTATCTGGTGGAACAGGAAGGAAGGACACAGAAAGTGGTGGTGAAGTAACACGGTAAAACGATGAAAACACACCTTCTCTTTTGTGTCGTCGGTCTCACGCTGCTGACAGCCTGTCGCAACGAGCATCCCGAGCGCTCGGCGGCGCGGGAGCGCATGGAGCAGCGGGGACAGGAAATCCTCCGCGAGGCACGCCGTGCCTACTCCGACAAAAACTATGACGGGGCGCAGCAGATCCTCGCGACGCTTCGCAAAGAATGTCCGTTGGCCTTCGATGCGCGCAGCGAGGGCATCCTGCTCTCCGACTCCATCCATCTGCAGGAAACCCTCCGGGAGATGCTGTCCACCGACAGTATCCTGCAGACAAAGCCACAAGGAAACGACTCGCTGGCTGCCGCCCTGGAAGAATATAATAGAAAATATGACTTCTATCGGCGCAAGTTGCGGCACGACCGCGACACACTGCAGGGCGGCTCCCGCCATTGACCGTTGCACCGCAGATAGAATCTTCTCGTACTAAGAATTACCTATAGACCCCTATGTTATCCCTCAAGGATACGCTCAACGAAGCACAGTGGGAGGCCGTCACCTATTGTGACGGCCCCTCTTTGGTTATTGCCGGCGCCGGTTCCGGCAAGACCCGCGTATTGACCTATAAAATAGCCTACCTGATACAGCAGGGCCTCTCCCCCTGGAATATTCTGGCGCTGACATTTACCAATAAGGCCGCCAAGGAAATGAACGACCGTATCCGCGTATTACTGCAGGAGATGCAGCAGGATGAGGGCACCCCGGCGGCCGCCCCCGCGGCGGGATGGAGTGGGAGAGGACTGTGGTCGGGCACCTTCCACAGTATCTTTGCACGTATCCTGCGGCACGAGGCCCCCTATATCGGCTTTACTTCCGACTTTACCATCTATGATGCCGCCGACTCGCGGAGCTTGATAAAGACCCTCGTCAAAGAACTCGACCTCGACGAGAAACTATATAAGCCGCAGACGGTGGCAGCGCGTATCTCGGAGGCCAAGAATGCTATCATCCTTCCTGACGACTACGTGCACGACGATAGCATCCTCCTGCGCGACCGCAACGACGGACTCCCCGCCGTGGGACGCCTCTATACCCTCTACTGCCAACGACTGAAGAGTGCCAACGCCATGGACTTCGACGACTTGTTGTTGAATACCTATCTCCTCTTCCGACAGCAGCCGGAGGTGTGTGAACGCTATCGGCAGCGTTTCCAATATATTCTGGTCGATGAATATCAAGACACTAATACGGCGCAACACCGTATCGTGGGGCAGCTTACCACGCCCACGTCGCGCATCTGCGTCGTGGGCGATGATGCCCAGAGCATCTACGCCTTTCGCGGTGCTTGCATCGACAATATTCTGGGCTTTCAACGACAGTATCCCGGGGCACGCCTGATAAAATTGGAACGCAACTATCGCTCGACACAGACCCTCGTCAAAGCCGCCAACAGCGTCATTCGTCACAACCTCAAACAGATTCCGAAGGAGGTGTACAGCGAGGGAGAGGAGGGCGACCTGATACAAGTCATCAGTGCCTCCTCCGATAAAGACGAGGGCATGAAGGTGGCCGAGGAGGTGCGCCGCCTGCGTCGTCATCACCGGATGGGCTATGACGACATTGCCCTGCTGTATCGCACCAACGCCCAGAGCCGTTCGCTGGAGGAGGCCCTTCGAGCCTACGATATCCCCTATCGTATCTATGGCGGACTGTCGTTCTATCAGCGCAAGGAAATAAAGGATATCATCGCCTACTTCCGCCTCATTTCCAATCCCAACGACGAAGAATCCTTTAAGCGTATCCTCAACTATCCGGCTCGCGGCATCGGTGCTACGACGATGAACAAGGTGTTGGCAAAGGCCGCCGACGAGGGCGTCACACCTTGGATGGTGTGTGTGGATGCCGAGAGCTATGCGCTGAATGTTAACCGCGGCACCCTTTCCAAACTGCAACATTTCGTTGACCTCATCACCGGTTTCCGTGCCCGCATGGCTCATACCGGTGCCTATGAGATGGCGTCGCAGGTAATCCGCGAAAGCGGTATCTATGCCGACATTATGAGCGACTGCTCGCCGGAGGGGCTCAGCCGTCAGGAGAATATGGAGGAGTTGCGCAATGCCATCCGTGCCATGGAGGCCGAGATGCAGCAGGAAACCGGAGAACAACTGGTGCCGCTGACGGAATATCTCTCGCAGGTGTCGCTGCTCACCGACGCCGACCAGCACGACGATGACACGCCGCGGGTCACGCTCATGACGGTGCATGCCGCCAAGGGACTGGAGTTCGACGCCGTCTTTGTCACTGGTCTGGAGGACGAGCTGTTCCCCTGCGCCACCGCCCGCTTCTATCCCAAAGAGATGGAGGAAGAGCGCCGCTTGTTCTATGTCGCCATTACGCGTGCCAAGCGCTTCTGCTATCTCACCTATGCCAAGTGTCGTTTCCGCTATGGCGAGGTGTCATATAGCGACCCCAGTCCCTTCTTGCGCGAGGTAGACCCCGACTGTCTCGATGACGGCCGTCGTTCGACGTGGAGAACAGAAACCCCGCGCACTACCGTGTCGCACACGGCGGTTTCGACGACGCCCGGTGCCCCCTCGCCGCGTTGGCGGCGAGCAGAGAGCACGCCGTCGACTGTAGCAAATACATCTGCCGCCCGGGCGGCATCGTCCGGCGCAGTGCAGGCACGATGCAAAGTGGGCGACGTCATCGTGCATGAGCGCTTTGGTCGCGGTACGGTGAAGGAGATATCCGGAGAAGGGCAAAATGCCAAAGCCTTGGTGGACTTTGAGCAAGTCGGCGTGAAAAATCTGTTGTTGAAATATGCCCGCTTCAAAGTGGTCTGACTTTTCCAAAATGTGTGCCGCCTATCGTGACGGCACTCTATCAAAAGAGCATGCGCGCAGGACGCGAGAAAGCGCTGCCGTCATTGTCCCCTTCGCCGTACTCATGGAATATCGCGCAGTCGCCGATGTGAGCTCTTTTCTCCATGCCAACTAAACTTTAGCGGACAGTAATAAAACTGAATAAGCAGCCCAAGAAGAAGCGTAAATCATGACGGAGGCACGGCGGTGAGAGGTATGGGATGACCGTTGAGCCGCATTTCTCCCGGAGGAAGGGCACAGGCGCACTTCATAGACAGGTGCGATTGTATTTTTATTCACAGAAGAGCAAAAGACGTGGGAATAGGAATGTTTTTTTGAGGAGAGGTTTGCCGATTTCCTAAATAATTGTATTTTTGCAGCAGGCGTTGGTTGACGCCCTCCTTCATCTTGTGAAATAATATGCAGACGAGGCGAGCTTGCTTGAATAAAAATACTAATCTCATGATTTACGATATTGAAATGCTCCAACGCTTTTACGAACGTTATGGCGAGCGGGTGAGAACCGCTCGCCGGTGGTTGGGGCGCCCGATGACTTATGCCGAGAAAGTGCTGTATTCCCATATTCGGGAGACAGAAACAAAGCCCGCTGTGCCGCAGCGTGGCATCGATTATGCTATATTTTGTCCGGACCGTGTAGCCATGCAGGACGCAACGGCGCAGATGGCGTTGTTGCAGTTGATGAATGCCGGGCGTAAGACCTCTGCTGTGCCGGCCACCGTACATTGTGACCACCTCATCGCCGCTGCCGATGGCGCCGCTGCCGACTTGACTACGGCGAAGCAGGTAAATGCGGAGGTGTATGATTTCTTACAGACGGCGGCAGCACGCTATGGCATCGGCTTCTGGAAACCCGGTGCCGGCATCATCCATCAGGTGGTGTTGGAGAACTATGCCTTCCCCGGAGGAATGATGGTGGGAACAGACTCCCACACCCCCAACGCCGGCGGTATGGGGATGGTGGCCATAGGCGTGGGCGGTGCCGATGCCGTAGATGTGATGGCCGGTTTCGACTGGGAGCTGCGTGTGCCACGTCTTATCGGTGTACGCCTGACGGGAAGTCTCTCAGCATGGGCCGCTCCGAAAGATGTCATTCTGAAACTGGCCGGAATGTTGACGGTCAAGGGCGGCACCAATTCCATCATAGAATATTTCGGGCCCGGCGTGTCTTCTATCTCGTGTACCGGTCGCGCCACCATCTGCAATATGGGTGCCGAAGTGGGGGCTACCACGTCCATCTTCCCCTACGACGCGGCCGCCCGACAGTATCTTGAGGGGACGGGGCGCAGCGAAGTAGCCGCTTATGCCGATGCTTGTTGCAGCGACTTGAAGGCGGATAGCGACGTAGAGCTGTACCCGGAAAAGTATTTTGACGAATTCATAGAAATCAACTTGAGCGCGTTGACGCCGTATGTCAATGGCCCCTTTACCCCCGATGCCGTTTGCCCCGTCAACCGGATGGCAGCGCGTGTAGCTGCCGAGGGCTATCCCGATAAGGTGGAGGTCGTGCTGATAGGTTCGTGCACGAATTCTTCTTATCAAGACTTGTCGCGCGCCGCGGCGGTATTGTCGGCCGGTATGTCGGCCGGCTTTCCCGTGCGTACTCAGCTCATCATCAATCCGGGCTCCGAACTCATTCGTGCTACCGCCGAGCGCGACGGACTGCTGGATATCTTCCGCCGTGCCGGTGCCATACTGATGACGAATGCCTGCGGCCCCTGCATCGGACAATGGCATCGAAAGACCGACGACAATACGCGCAGGAATAGTATCGTCACCACGTTCAACCGCAATTTTGCCAAGCGCGCCGACGGAAACCCGCAGACCCACGCCTTCATTACCTCTCCGGAAACGGCGGTGGGATATGCCTTTACCGGCCGTCTGAGTGAGCATCCTTCGTTCTCGCCCGGTTATGAAGCCCTGCAGCCCGCCGCTTGTCCTCCGCTTCCCGTCAAGGGCTTTGCCACTCCTGAAGATAACGGTTATCTGGCCCCCTCCGGTGATGCCCCGGAGCCGGTGATACGTCCCGACAGTGAGCGCTTGCAGCGCCTGACGCCTTTCCCCGCCTGGGATGGAAACGATATGGCCGACTTGCACCTGCTGATAAAGACGCGTGGAAAATGCACGACCGACCACATCTCGATGGCCGGGCCGTGGCTGAAATATCGCGGACATCTGGAGAATATCTCGCGCAACCTGCTTATGGGCGCCACCAATGCTTTCTCCGGTGCCACCAATGCCGTGAAGCACCCGCTGACAGGAGATGTTGCCGCCGTCTCGTCGGTGGCCGCCGATTTGCGCGACGCCGGAATCGGTACCGTAGTGGTTGCCGAAGAGAACTATGGAGAGGGCTCCAGCCGCGAGCATGCCGCCATGGAGCCGCGCTTCCTCGGTGTTCGCGTGATATTGGCCAAGAGCTTTGCCCGTATTCATGAGACCAACCTCAAGAAGCAAGGCGTGCTGGCGTTGACCTTCCGTGACGCGGCCGACTACGACCGTATTGCCGAAGGAGACCGCTTGACCTTCCACTGCAGCCGGATAGCTCCGGGAAGCGATATCGAGGTGGAGGTGAAGCATACCGACGGCACCCGGGAACACTTCGTGGCCGGACATACCTATAACGCACAACAGATAGCTTGGCTGCGGGCCGGATCGGCGCTCAACGCAGCCCATCACGAATAATGACAGCATTCTCTTTAGATAATGAGTAAGATACAAGTAAACGCCGACGGTACACTGGTAGTGCCCGACGTTCTGACCGTCCCTTTTGTGAGTGGCGATGGGGTAGGCCCCGAGATAATGCCCGCCATGCAGCAGGTGGTAGATACCGCTCTGCAAAAAGTATATGGCGGGAAGAGGAGCATTGAGTGGCTCGAAGTAGCCGCCGGACAGAAAGCCTATGAGACGCAAGGCACCTATTTGCCGGAAGCCACCTTTCAGGCCTTTCAGGACTATCATATAGGAATCAAAGGCCCGCTGACGACGCCCGTCGGTGGTGGTATACGAAGCCTCAATGTCGCCCTGCGTCAGGGCCTTGACCTCTATGTCTGTCAGCGCCCCGTACGCTGGTTTCGCGGCGTCGTGTCGCCGGTGAAACATCCCGAGAAAGTCGACATGGTGGTATTTCGTGAGAATACGGAAGACATCTATGCCGGCATAGAATGGGACAACGGAACGCCGGAGGCGCAGCGCTTCTACCAATTCCTCAGGGAAGAGATGGGCGTGACGAAGGTGCGCTTCCCGGAGACCTCCTCCTTCGGTGTAAAGCCCGTATCGCGTGAGGGCTCCGAGCGTCTGGTGCGTGCCGCGTGCCGCTATGCCCTCGACCACGGTCTGCCGAGTGTTACCTTAGTACACAAAGGAAACATCATGAAGTTTACCGAAGGCGGTTTCAAGCGTTGGGGCTACGAAGTGGCGGAGCGCGAATTCGGCGACGCCCTCCACAGCGGCCGATTGGTCATCAAGGACTGCATCGCCGACGCCTTCCTTCAGAATGCCCTGCTGCGCCCCGAAGACTATTCCGTCATCGCCACACTCAACCTCAATGGTGATTATGTGTCGGATATGTTGGCCGCTCAAGTGGGAGGTATCGGCATCGCTCCGGGGGCCAATATCAACTACGCCACCGGCAACGCCATCTTTGAGGCCACCCACGGTACGGCGCCCGATATCGCCGGTACGGATACCGCCAATCCGTGCTCACTGATTCTCTCGGCCGTGATGATGCTGGAATATGTAGGATGGCAGGAGGCCGCCTCCGCCATCACCACCGCCATCGAGACGACTTTCGGCCAACATACCGCCACGACCGACTTGGCACGCTTCATGCCGGAGGGACGTCCCCTCGGCACCCAAGCGTTTGCCCGGCGTCTGGCCGAGAATATATAAGGGGAGGCTCTACCCATGAACGCCCGACGGACAGGAACGCATCCGCCTCTCGGTATACTCCGGCCCCTCTTCGGTCACCATCGTCCTTTCACCCCCCCCCTTCCCATAAGGACGGTTTCAAGAACCGCCGGTAAGGCCCTCCCATTTTATCCACCTTCATCCTATTGCCCATGACAACCAAGAAAAAAGAATACCTCATCTATAAGCTCTCCGACGAGATGAAGAGCTGTATCCGCATCGACGCGGAGCTTTTTAAGAAACTCGATGTCAAGCGTGGCTTGCGCAACGAGAATGGTACCGGTGTCCTCGTAGGACTGACCAATATAGGTAATGTCGTGGGCTATGAGCGCACGGAGAAAGGACTGCAGCCCATCGAAGGAAAACTCTTCTACCGCGGTTACGAAATTGCCGATATGGCGCATGCCATCATGCGGGAGCAACGTTTCGGATTCGAGGAAGTGGCCTATCTGCTGCTCTCCGGAAATCTGCCGGATGCCGAAGAACTGCAGGCGTTCCGGAGTCTCATCTTCGACAATATGCCCTTGCAGCCCAAGACAACGCTCAATATCATAGAGCTCGAAGGCAGCAACATCATGAATATCCTGGCGCGGAGTGTCCTGGAGCTGTATACCTATGATGACAACCCCGACGATACGTCGCGCGACAACTTGATGCGACAGAGCATAGAACTCGTGTCGAAGTTTCCCACCATCATCGCCTATGCCTACAATATGTTGCGTCACAAGACGCGCGGCCGCTCCCTGCATATCCGTCATCCGCAGGAGCACCTCTCCATTGCGGAGAATTTTCTCTATATGCTCAAGGGTCCCCGCTATTCCAATCTGGAAGCACGCACCCTCGACCTGCTGCTGATGCTGCATGCCGAGCACGGCGGTGGTAACAACTCCACCTTTACGGTGCGTGTCACCTCGTCGTCGGGCACCGATACCTACTCCTCCATTGCCGCCGGCATCGGTTCGCTGAAGGGCCCCAAGCATGGTGGTGCCAATATCAAGGTGCACGACATGATTCGCCATATTGAGGAAGAACTCAAAGACTGGAAGGACGAGGACGAGATACGAGCGTATTTCCGGCGCATCTTGCGACGCGAGACCTACGATCAGATGGGACTCATCTATGGCATCGGCCATGCCGTATATACGCTTTCCGACCCTCGCGCCGTCCTGCTCAAGGAGATGGCACGCGACCTGGCGGAGGAGAAGGGACGCAGTGAGGAGTTTGAACTCTTGGAACGCATGGAGCGCCTGGCCATAGAGACCGTCTATGAGGTGAAAGGCCGTGGAAAGACGCTTTGTGCAAATGTCGACTTCTATTCCGGGTTCGTCTACGACCTTATCGGCCTTCCCGTCGACATCTATACGCCGCTCTTCGCCATGGCCCGCATTGTGGGTTGGTGTGCTCATCGCAACGAAGAACTGAACTTTGAGGGAAAACGCATCATCCGTCCCGCCTATCGCTGCGTAGCGGATATCGCCGACTATGTCCCCATCGCCGAACGCTGAGAGGCGTTCCCTTTATCTGAGGGGTGGTCTTGAGAAAGAACCGCCCCTCTCAACCACACAAAAATGTACTACGTATCTAAACGCTTAGAAATCGCTTTTGCACATCAGCTGACGCTGAACTACGAGAGCAAATGCCAACGCCTTCACGGCCACAATGCCATCATTACCGTCTGCTGCTGCGCAGAAGAACTCGACGAAAACGGGATGGTGGTAGACTTTACTCATATCAAGCACCTCATTGCCGACCGCTTCGACCATGCTTGTCTGAATGAACTTTTCGACTTTAATCCAACCGCCGAAAACCTGGCGCGATGGATTTGTGAACAAGTGCCGCACTGCTACCAAGTGTCTTTCCAAGAGTCGGAAGGCAATGTGGCCGTCTATGTGAAAGAGGGCTTTCCCCATCCTATGCTATAAGGCCGTGACGTATAAAATCAACGAGATATTCTATTCCCTTCAGGGCGAGGGATACTTTACCGGTGTCCCCTCGCTCTTTGTGCGTTTCTCCGGGTGTAATCTGCAGTGCCCGTTTTGCGACACCGCACACGATACCGGAGAACGTCTCACCGCTGCCGAGATACTCCGCAGGGCGGCCGATTGCCCCGCGCACCATGTGGTGCTCACCGGCGGTGAGCCCTCTCTCTTCCTGACGGACGAATTGATAGACGGCCTGCATGCCTTAGGGAAATTTGTGGCGGTGGAGACCAACGGGACGCATCGCCTCCCGCCGTCTGTCGACTGGGTGACGCTCTCCCCCAAAACGGCCTTTGTGTCCTCGCCGCTTCCCATCGTGCTGTCGACTTGCCATGAGTTGAAAGTGGTGTACGACGGTGTCCACTTGCCCGACGTCTATGATGCCATCGTCGCTTCACATCGCTTTGTACAGCCCTGCGACAAGGGCGACGCTGTGTTGACGGCGGCCTGCGTGCAAGGGGCGATTGATTGGTGCCTGCAACACCCGCAGTGGCGCTTGTCGTTGCAGACGCACAAACTGACCGGCATTCGGTAGCGTCCCGTTTTTTTTAATAGAATCTTCCAAAAAACCGGAGGTTCGCTTGGTGTAGTCGGAATTAATGTCTATCTTTGCATCGCAAAACGGAAAAGACCGCCGAAATAGCTCAGTTGGTAGAGCAATTCATTCGTAATGAATAGGTCGCCGGTTCGAGTCCGGCTTTCGGCTCAAGGGGCTGCTTGTTAACTCAGGCGGCCCTTTTTTATGGCTTAATTGTAAAATGGTAGGATAAAATTTATTGACTGAGGCGGCCCTTCTTTGTCGCCTCATCCGGCTCCGCCTTATTTTCCAAACAGAGCCCTTTGTCGGTGGTTCCTCCTCATCTTTTCCCGTCATGTATCGTCCGATTCTTCTATCTTTTCTCTCCCTCTGCCTCTTCCCTTTGTGGATGTCGGCTCAACGCCTTGAGACGGTGGACGCTGCGTCCCTCCATCTCCTTCCTCAGCCTCAGTATGTCGAGAGGGGGAGCGAGGCCACGCTGGAGGCCGCAGTACTGAAGGGAGTGGTCGCCCCTCGGGGCCTGATATCCGACGCGCGCATTGCAGCGGCGTTAGCGGGGAGCGGCATTCCTGCAACGTCCCAAATGGGACGGCGGCGAAAGGAACGTGCTATTCGCCTGAGCATCGATACCCTGTTGGCGCCGGAGGGCTATGACCTCGCTATCGGCCGTGATGGCGTACGGATAGCGGCGCATACGACGGCGGGCGCCTATTACGGTCTCACGACATTGGCACAGCTCTCGATGCTCCATGCCGGCCGCTTGCCGGAGTGTCACATCAGCGATGCCCCCCGTTTCCGCTACCGGGGCGTGATGATAGACGTGTCGCGACATTTTCGGAGTATCACTTTCCTGAAGAAGCAGATAGATCTCCTCTCGCGGGTGAAAATCAATCATCTCCATCTGCACCTGACCGATGCGGCAGGGTGGCGTTTGGAGATCCGGCGCTATCCGGCATTGACGCAAAAAGCGGCCTGGCGCCCGCAGGCGTTGTGGAAGGACTGGCAAGCGGCGGGAGGCCCCTATTGTTTGTCGACGGATAGTGCGGCCTATGGTGGCTATTATACGCAAGAGGAGATGCGCAACTTGGTGGCCTATGCCGCACAGCGCGGTGTGACCATCGTCCCGGAGATAGAGATGCCGTCGCACTCGGAGGAGGTAACGACGCTCTATCCTCAGTTGTCGTGTCGAGGAGTGGCACATCGGCCCGACCTGTGCGTCGGACGAGAGGCAACCTTTCGCTTCTTGGAGAATGTCTTGGAGGAGGTAATGGATATCTTTCCCTCTCATTATATCCATGTTGGGGGCGATGAGGCCTCAAAGGAAGACTGGAAGGATTGCGACAGTTGCCGCCGGCGTATGGCGGAGGAACAGTTACAGGATGTCGACGCCTTACAGAGCTACCTGATACGTCGCATAGATAAATACCTCCGTGCGCACGGACGTGCCCTCCTGGGGTGGGACGAAATCCTGCAGGGCGGTCTGGCGCCACAGGCCACGGTGATGTCCTGGCGGGGAGAACAGGGCGGGCGTCAGGCGGCGGCTCTGGGGCACGACGCTATTATGACACCGGGAGAATATTGCTATCTTGACAGCTATCAAGATGCGCCTAACAGCCAGCCGGAGGCCTTCGGCGGTTATCTCCCGTTGGAAAAGGTCTATCGCTATGAACCTGTCTCGCCGACGATGACGGAGGCCGAGCAGGCACATATCATCGGGGTGCAGGGCAACTTGTGGAGTGAGTATATCTCCACCGATGCCCACGCTGAATATATGCTTTATCCGCGTGCGCTGGCCCTGGCGGAAGTGGGATGGACGCAGCCGACGCAGCGCTCGTGGCCGCATTTTCGCAAACGTATAGGGGTTTGGCTGCCCCTCCTGCAGGCGCAGGGCTATCAGTGTTTCGACTATCTTCACGAGGTGGGCAATCGCCCTGAGTCTTTATCGCCTTTGGCTCATCTGGCGGTAGGTAAGAAGGTGACGTTCCTTCGTCCCTATTGGCGTAACTATCCCGCGGCCGGTGAGGCCACGCTGACCGACGGTTGGCGGGGAGGGTGGAACTATAACGACCGGCGATGGCTGGGATTTGTAGGACGCCCGAGGATGGACGTCGTCATCGACCTGGAGGATACTCTTTTGCTTCATCACATCGGGGCCGACTTCATGCAGATCTGTGAGCCCGGTGTCTATCTCCCGGCCGTTGTCACCATCTCCTTGTCGGACGACGGCGTGCATTTTGTGCCTCTCACGACGTGCCGACATGCGGTGGTAAAGGACGATGCGGTCACCTTCAAACATTACGGTTGGGAGGGACGTGCCCGCGGGCGTTATGTGCGCTACCAAGCCGATGCGGATACGCTGTTGGGCGGCGTCTTGTTTGTCGACGAGATTGTCGTGGAGTGACGGCAGGATATCACGGAATGAACGCCTTTCTCTCCCCTCTTTAAAAAAAGTGGAAAAATAATTTCGTCCGGGTGTCGACTTGTCTGAAAAAACTTGACACGCCAAAAGGGGGCGGAAATGCAAAAAAACGGTCGTTTGGGAGATGAAAATGGCATCTCTTTCTATATAAAAATACAGTTCTTTACGATGTTTTTTATTTAGCGAAGAAAATGTGCCGCTATCTTCACTTTCTTTTACACTCATCTCGCGAAAAAGTGGCGCTTCTCGTCGACCTTCAACGGAGTGCGACTGTTAAGGGACGTGAAGAGTATCCCCGGGCTCGTAGAGGCCGCGCAGCGGCGCAACAAGTCCCGGAGTTGTCCGAACAAGTCCCGGACTTGTTGAAACTTCTCCCGGACTTGTCTCAACGTGCGGCGGGGCGTCGCGTCTCTGCTTTTTGACAGTATGTGTCACAAACGGGCGTTTTTTAACACGCAGAAAGGACTCGTGGCGCTCGTTTTTGGCTGCCGGAGGGGCGAAGCCGGATTTTTTCGCCTTCTCGCGGCCTTCGCGCACATTTTTTGAGGGGGTGTCGCTTCACGATAAGCGTCGTGAAGCCGAGGGGCCGCTCCATGAGCCGCTCTTCGGCTTGCGAGACCTGAGGG
>CAZXFS010000018.1:0-22689 GCA_964640535.1 uncultured Prevotellamassilia sp.
ATAATTAATGGAGACACCGTAGCACGGGCCTCCATTAACCAACACAAAAACTAAACTAGACTTAACTAAACTATTTATACGTTATCATCACGACAACATTCATGTTGCGAATATAGGCAACTTTTATAGTCTGGACAAAATTACTGCTGATTTTTTTTGCTTGTGTTTAAATTTTTAACGTTTCGGGGGTAATTTAGCAGGAAATTGTCAACTATTGTCATTGCAGCCATGGCTTCGACGACGGGGACGGCGCGCGGAAGGACGCAAGGGTCGTGGCGGCCGCGTGCCTTCACAACGGTAGGTTCTCCCTGCAAATTGACGGTCGGTTGTTCGCGCAACAGGGTGGCCACCGGCTTAAAGGCGACGCGGAAATAGATATCCGCGCCGTTGCTGATGCCGCCCTGAATGCCGCCGCTATGGTTGGTCTGCACGCCGATGCTGCCGTCGGGCTGTCGCCGGAAGATGTCGTTCTGCTCGCTCCCGCGTGCTGTCACGCCGGCAAAGCCTTCGCCATACTCAAATCCTTTCACGGCGTTGATGCTCAGCATGGCACCGCCGAGGGCGGCATGGAGCTTGCCGAAGGCGGGCTCGCCGAGGCCGACGGGGCAGCCTGTGATGACGCACGTGATGACGCCGCCAATCGTATCGCCGTCGGCTTTGACGGCTTGTATTAGTTGTGCCATCTCCTCCGCCTTTCGGGCATCGGGGCAGCGCACGGCGTTGGTCTCCGTGAGACTCAGGTCGTAATGGGTGTAGTCGTGCTCCAGTGTGATGGGGCCCACCTGCGAGGTGTAGGCCTGCACCCGAATGCCCATGTCGCGCAGCACCAACTTGGCCAGGGCGCCGCCCACGCAGCGCGCTATGGTCTCGCGCGCCGACGAGCGCCCGCCGCCACGATGGTCGCGGATGCCGTATTTGGAGAAGTAGGTGAAGTCGGCGTGACTGGGGCGGAACACATCGCGCAGGTTGTCGTAGTCGGCCGAATGCTGGTTTTCATTGCGCACAATGAAGCCGATGGGGCATCCCGTCGAGCGTCCTTCAAAGACGCCGGAGAGGAGTTCCACCGTGTCCGACTCCTTGCGCGCCGTCGTCAGGGCACTCTGCCCCGGGCGGCGACGGTCCAGTTCCGACTGGATAAAATCCATATCAATGGGCACGCCGGCCGGCATTCCGTCGACCACGCCCCCGACAGCAGCGCCATGGCTCTCTCCGAAGGTAGTCAGGCGGAATAGGGTTCCAAAGGTATTCATGACGAATGACGCTTCATCTGTTGATGGTTAATGGTGGTGTCCGCAGCCACAGCCTTCGTGGCCGTGTGCCTCACCGCCGTGACATCCGCAGCCCTCATCGCCGCAGTCGCAGCCGTCTTCGCCGCAGCCACAGCCGCAGCCTTCGCCGCTCAGCATATGGAGCATGCCCTGTACCTCCTCGGGGGTGGCTTCGCGCGAGGTCACCACGCTGCCGCGGAAGTGCAGCTCTTTACCGGCCAAGGGGTGATTCAGGTCGACGACGACTTTGTCGCTCTTCACCTCCAGTATCAGTCCTTGGAAGTGATTACCGTCGGCGTTGACAAGGGGGATGACGTTGCCGGGATAGATGGTCTTGTTGTCAAAATGGCCGTCTACGCAAAACACCTGTTTGTCCAGTTCCACCACATGCTCGTCGACATAAGGGCCGTAGGCGTCCTCTACGCTCAGGGTGAAGTCGAAGGCATCGCCCTCGTGAAGGTCTTTGATGTGCTGTTCGAAGGCGTCCAGCGTCACCCCGAGTCCGGAGATGAATTGGAAGGGATGCTCCGTGGGGGCCTTCTCTATCAGTTCGTGAATACCTTGCTCGTTGTCCGAGAATAGCTCATAAGCTACAGTGATGTACTTGTGGGACGTCTGTTCCATAGTGATTTTTGTTTTCTATATTGAAGAAATGCGAGGAGCGATAGGAGCATCGCCCTTATGCCAATTCCAGTTCAAACACCTTTGCCAGCAAAGCCAGCGAAGCATTATTTTCTATCATCATGGCATACTGCTCGCGTCGTGAATAAGCTCTCTTTTTTTCAGTCTCTGCGATGACGCGGAATTGCAGCGTCACGAGACTGTTGCGCAGCTGTTCGCGCAGATAGGCCGTCAGGGGGGCACGGAGTTGCTCCATAAACTGCACGACCTGTTCGTTTTCCACCGGCACGTCGATGACCCAATTGTCCAGTATCTGCGGGTCGATGGTCTTCATGCGCCCCGCCATCGCCGCTTGTTCATGCGGCAGTGAGGCGGCAAAGCGATACCAGTTGTAACTGAGGTCTTTCTTCTCGAAAGGCTCTGTGAGCACAGCGCCTTGCGGTGCTGCCTGCCCTGCCGATGCAGCGGCCGCCGTCGACGGCTCCGCTACACGTTTGCGTATCGACATGGTGCGGCGTACGACGGAGCGCGGCGCTGTTGCCGCGGACGCCGATGCGGGGGGCGTATGCGGTGGCAGCCCTCCCGGAGCGGGCGCTGCCGCGGTAGGGGCGGCAGGAGCGGGCGCTGCGGGGGCGGGCCGGCTTGTCTTTTGAGGAGAGGGGGTGGAAGAAGGGGACGCCACAGCGGCAGCAGACTGCTGATGGGCAAAGAGGGGGCGGAGGGAATGTATCGTAGGGCAAAGCCCACAGCTCTCATCATCGCCATCGCCCTGCGCTATCTCTATCAGCGTGAGCTCCACCAGCAGGCGCGCACTACTACTCGTACGGTAGTGGATGTCGCAGGCGTTGCAGAGCTTCAGCGAGCGGTAGAGGAAGGGCAGCGGGCAGCGCTTGGCCTGCTCGCGGTAGCGCTCGCGCACCACGTCGGCCACCTCGAGCAGTGGGAGGGTCTGCTCGTCGCGACTCACCAGCAAGTCGCGGAAGTGGGACGCCAACCCGCTGATGAAGTGATTCCCCTCGAACCCTTTGCTCAGGATTTCGTTGAGCAGCAGCAGGGCGGCGGGGATATCCGGCTTCAGCAGGGCGTCCGTCACCTCGAAGTAATAGTCGTAGTCCAGGATATTCAGGTCTTCGACCACCTTTTTATAGGTGATGTCACCGTTGGAGAAACCGGCCACCTGGTCAAAGATAGACATGGCGTCGCGCATACCGCCGTCGGCCTTCCGTGCGATGACGGCCAGGGCCTCCTCTTCATAGGTGATATGCTCGGCCTCGGCCACCTGCTTCAAGTGGCCGATGATATCGGCTATCTCCATCCGCCCGAAGTCGTAGATCTGGCAGCGACTGAGGATGGTGGGGAGTATCTTGTGTTTCTCCGTGGTGGCGAGGATGAAGACGGCATGAGCGGGGGGTTCTTCGAGCGTCTTCAGAAAGGCGTTGAAGGCCGCCTGCGACAGCATGTGCACCTCGTCGATGATAAACACCTTATAGCGCCCCACCTGCGGCGGCACCGCCACCTGTTCTATCAGCAAGCGGATGTCCTCCACCGAGTTGTTGGAGGCGGCATCGAGCTCGTGAATATTCAGGCTGCGCCCTTCGTTGAAGGCCTGACAGCTCTCACACTCGTTGCAGGCTTCTCCCTGCTCGTTCAGGTGCTGACAGTTGATGGTCTTGGCAAAGATACGGGCACAGGTGGTCTTGCCCACGCCACGGGGACCGCAGAAGAGGTAGGCATGCGCCAGCTTACCGGTGGCGATGGCATTCTTCAGCGTCGTGGTGAGCGCACGTTGCCCCACGACACTGCTGAAGGTGGCGGGGCGATATTTACGCGCCGATACGATATAGTTGTCCATAAAGTAGGAATATCTGGTGGGTGACGGGCGGCCGACGATAGTGCCGCCCCGAGGAGCAACGTGCCGGGATGACCGACGTTGCCATGAGTGCAAAAATAGGAAAATTGCAGGACATGACGAAATACCGCCCGCGTTTATTCGGGGAGATACGTCGCTCTTTCCGCCCGCCCCTCCCGGCAGACCGTTCCGCGACACCGCCGCATGATGACCGTGACTCACCTTTTGCCGGGCCGCCGGACGCCTTAACGCCGCTTATCGTGAAGCGAGAGGGGGTGTCAAAATGTGTGCGAAGGCCGCGAGAATCGAAAAAAATCCACCGTCCTCCTTCCCGCCGACAAGCGCGCCGCGCACGAGGTCGCCGAAGTGTTAAGAAAGCTGTCGTTTTTGACATATAGTGTCACAACGTACGGAGAAACAGGGCCACCGCGCGGCGCAACAAGTCCGGGAGAAATTTCAACAAGTCCCGGACTTGTTCCGACAACTCCCGGACTTGTTCCGACCCACCGTTGTCCCGAAATCCCTCGCCCCGTCATTCACAAATATTTACCCTTCGCTGGTATCACAGAATTCTGCGGCGCGCCATTTTTCCGCCGTTTTAGTGCAAACAAAAGTGAATTTTAAAACCATCTTTCTTAACTCATGTAAATTTCGCATGAAAAAGTGTATCTTTCCGCTTCATTCTGTTGAAAAATCGGAGAAAAGAGGGGCGTTTTTGCGCGTTTCCGCGCTCTTTCGCGTGTCAAGATTTTTCAGCAAAAGCAGGCAACGCCGCTGTTTTTTTCCCAAAAAAACAGAGAAGAGAAGAAAACGGCGGTCGAACGGAGGCTACAGAGCATAGCTATCACCGTTCGACCGCCCTACCCTATCGCCGGGAGACACGGCAGCAGCAAGGGGGGGTCGCCCTATCGGGCGGCGTGCACCGTCAGGGATGGTCAATGCCGTCCGCCGACAAGCCCGGACCGCCACCGGCGGTGAAACCGCGGCTCTCGCCACTCTCCCAGGGCGACACCCAGAAGGCATA
Source organism: uncultured Prevotellamassilia sp. (assembly GCA_964640535.1). Classification (GTDB taxonomy): domain Bacteria; phylum Bacteroidota; class Bacteroidia; order Bacteroidales; family Bacteroidaceae; genus Alloprevotella. Next base: position 4,763 of record CAZXFS010000018.1, read on the forward strand.
GAGGTCGCCATCGGTCAGGCGGAAGCGGAAACGGACGGGCTGCCCCGTCAACGCCGACAGGTCGGCGTGTTGCGGCCATACCAAGCGGCAACGGGTGGCATCAACCTGACGCACGACGGCGGCGTGCCGGCCGGAATAGCCCTCCAGCGGATGACCTGCGCTGTCTAACACCTCCACCCGCAGCGAGGAGGTACGACGCCGCACATCGACATTGACAAAGAAGTGACGGCTGTCGAAGAGGAGGGGCTCCGTCGTCAGATAGCCCTCCTGCTTGCCGGCGTGCAGCGACACGAAACCGTCGCGGCGCAGTGTGGCCAGTCCGGTGGAGGTATAGCTGTCCCACATGATATCGTTCAGGCGCCGCCCGCTGCAGTAGAAATAGAGCGAGTCGCCGACAATCAGCGGGGCGCCGTTGACCGACTGCATATTGCCCCAATTCCAGGCGCCGTCCGTCTCGTCGACATTCAGAAACGGCTGATGGGTGGGACGAGAGAAGTGGAAGCCGTCGCGACTGTATCCCAACGATATCACGTTGCGCTTCTGTATGCCCTCCCGGGCGCACACCTGGTTTTCGGGCCCCGCCCAGGCGGAATAGAAGCCCAGCAGGATACTCTCGTAGGGAATCACGTCGAAGTTGTAGATGCCGGGCTCCACCTCCGGGAAGCGCTCATGGCGCAGTTCCTTGTCATCGGGCGAGAACCAGTATACCACATACTTATCGTCCATATCGCTGCGCACGCGATGGGCCAACGACACCAACATCTCGGGGTCTTCGTGCTCGGCATAGTAGCGCGAGCGGTTGGAGACGGGGGTGGCGGCACGGAGGGAGAGCACCCATTTCCGCGTCAGCGGGTTGTAGAAGGCGGTGGTGCGGTCGCTGACATCGCCCGACTGTGCCACGCCCGCGCCCCAATGGATGCCATCGGAAGAATAGCGGAGCACCACCTGCCACCGGTGGTCAAAGTCGCGCGGCTCCACATGGAAGGCTTTCCAGCGCTTGGCACTGTCGGCCTCCGAACGGTCGAGCCACACGGTGGCCGCGTCGCGGTTGTGCGGCTCCACGATATTCGTTCCGGGCACCACGTCCTGATTCGGCTTTCGCCAGTGCTTGCCGTCATCCGACTCGGCATAGCAGGTATAAAACGTCTGCTTCTCCTGCGGATGCAGGGTGCCGGCGCCCGCCAAATACCACATCCGGTATTTTCCCTGCCGCTCGTCATACCAGACGCCATCGCTGAAGGGCGCGGCATAAGGGGCTCCATCGACGGTGTTCTCCCACGGGCGGTCGGGCTCTACGACGGGGTTCCCGCTGTAGAATGTCGGGGTGTGACAGACACGGGTGAGATTGGTCTCCGCTATCAGGAAAGTATCGACAAAGAGCTGGCGCCCCTGACGGATGGGAAGGACGGCGGGCTTCTGCGTCAGATAGGGCACTTCCATCTCGCAACGCTCTACGGGGGGCTCGCGATGGGGCGGCCACTGCGCCGGCAGAGTAATGCCGTTGGGGAGGAGGGTCTGCGACGCCGCACCGAGGGCGACGCCCCATAGGGTCAGCGTGAACAAGGTGGCTTTCATGGTCAACATATGGCGGGAGCGGTGTTATAAGTCGTGTTGTTGCAGGCGATAATCCGCCAGAGCTTCATATTTCGTCCCCGGTCGACCATAGTTGGCATAGGGGTAGATACTGATGCCGCCGCGCGGGGTAAACAGTCCCGTCACCTCGATATACTTCGGGTCCATCAGTCGGATGAGATCCTTCATGATGACATTCACGCAGTCCTCGTGAAAGTCGCCATGGTTGCGAAAACTGAAGAGGTAGAGCTTCAAGCTCTTACTCTCCACCATACGTCGGTCGGGGAGATAGGAGATGCGTATCTCGGCAAAGTCGGGCTGCCCGGTGATGGGGCAGAGGCTTGTAAACTCCGGACAGTTGAAGCGCACCCAGTAGTCGTTGTCGGGGTGTTTGTTTTCAAAAGTCTCCAACACCTCCGGGGCGTAGTCATCGCGGTATTGGGTGGCGCTGCCCAGCGCCTTGAGTCCGTCTTGTTCTCTATTCATAATACATATTATTTGCGGGCAGTCGGCGTGGTGTCCCTCCCTTCGTAAGGATTCTCTCCATGCGTCGCCCTATTTCTTGGAATATCTATGGCCCTCGGTGGTGTTTTGTCTCGCTGCTGTCGGCCAACCCGTCGGCATCGTCTCGCAGATAGGACGTTCTCCACGCGGGAGCATTTTTAGACCCACCTTATTATATTATATATAGGTGTAGTGACTACCGTCGGCGGCAGGAGTTCTACTTATGCCTCCACCCACCATCCCCGCGGGAGCAGTGCGTCCTTGTCGGGCGCTGCCAGATAAGCCTCCAACCCCTTGCGGCGAAGGAGACACGCGGGGCAGTGGCCGCATCCGTCACCGGGGATGCCGTTGTAGCAGGTCAGCGTGCGACGGCGCACCAGATCGAGGACGCCGAGACGGTCGGCCAGCGCCCATGTCTGGCACTTGTCGAGCCACATGAGGGGCGTATGGATGACAAACTGCTCCTCCATGGCCAGGTTGAGCGTCACATTGAGCGAGCGGATGAAGGCGTCGCGGCAGTCGGGGTAACCGGAGAAATCGGTTTGCGACACCCCCGTCACCAAGTGGCGGATGCCCCGTTCCCGGGCAAAGACGGCGGCGATGGAGAGGAAAAACAAATTGCGCCCCGGGACGAAGGTATTGGGCGGCCCATCGGCGGGCTTCTCTTGGTCCATCACAATGGAGGTGTCCGTCAGGGCATTATTTCCCAGCGCGGCGATGAAGGAGACATCCATCTGATGGAAGTCGACGTCGGCCTCGCGGGCCAGCTCGCGCGCCAGCTCCACCTCTTTCACATGCTTCTGTCCGTAGGTGAAGCTCAGCGCCGTCACCGTATCAAAGTGAGCCTTGGCCCAGAAGAGGCAGGTGGTGGAATCTTGTCCGCCACTCAGCACCACCAATGCGCGCCGGTGTTCATTCGGAGTATTCATAGGTCGAATATCTTGAGTATGTTGTAGGAAATCTGTTCGTCATAGGTATCTTCTCCCTCCACCCGTTTCATCCACTTCACCACGCGGAGGGTCACCGGCAGGGCCACCACCTCGTAGAGCGTCTTGAGGACGATCTGGGTGAGCATCAGCTGCGGCATCACCGCCCAGGGCACTACGCCGCCCAGTGCCAGCGGGAAGAAGATGAGGGAGTCGACGCCCTCGCCCAGCACCGTCGAGACGATGGCGCGCCATGAGAAATGGCGTCCGCCGTTGCGAACCTTCATGCGGCTCATCACATAAGCGTTGAGGAAGGAGCCCGCCAAGAAGGCCAGAAACGAGGCCGCCGCAATGCGCGGCGCCAGTCCGAAGACGGCATGAAAGCCCTCCTCGCCCTTCCAATAAGGGGCGGCGGGAAGGGCATCGGCTATCAGTCCGAAGAAGACGAAGAGGAAGTTCATCAGAAAGCCCAACCATATTATCAGCCGGGCACGCCGATAGCCCCACACTTCGACCATGCAGTCATTAATAATATAAGAAACGGGAAAAACTATCAGCCCGGCCGTGAGGCTGAGCGGCCCTATCTGTACCTGTTTGGCTTCGAGGATATTGGCGGCGATAAGGCAAATACAAAAGAGCACGCCCATCAGCATGAAGGGCAGGCTCACACGGGTACGGTGTGTGTTCATTCTTCTTGTTTTTTACGAGGTTAAGCAAGCACTCGGAGGGATACTATCCTATTTTTCTGCAAAGTTACGCCTATTCCGTCACATCGGCAAGTACGGTCACATTTTTTGACAGTCGGCCAACCGGAGCCGCCTTGTCAGAGGTGTGACACATTGTCAGTAGATTTTTGTCAGAAACCGCCCGCAACATCTTCCCTTTTCGGCATTGGCACACTTTTAGCAGAAGAAAGGATGAAGCGCCCCGAAAGGCGGTGCTCCACAACAGAAGATAAAACCCATAAAACATAAGATTATGAACATCCAACCATTGGCAGATCGCGTGCTGGTAAAGCCCGCTCCCGCAGAAGAAAAGACCGTCGGCGGCATCATCATCCCCGACACGGCAAAAGAAAAGCCCCTTCAGGGTACGGTATTGGCCGTAGGTAACGGCACCAAGGACGAAGAGATGGTGCTCAAAGAGGGCAACACCGTGCTCTATGGTAAGTATAGCGGCACCGAGGTGGAACTCGACGGCGAGAAATACCTCATCATGCGCCAGAGCGACGTCCTCGCCATCCTCGCATAATACACTCCTATCCATCATCAACCGATAAAGAATAAATCATCATGGCTAAAGATATTAAGTATGACGTAGATGCCCGCGAACTGCTTCGCCAGGGCGCTGATGCATTGGCAAACGCTGTCAAGGTGACACTGGGCCCGAAAGGTCGCAATGTCGTTATCGACAAGAAATTCGGTGCTCCCCGCATCACTAAGGACGGTGTGAGCGTAGCCAAGGAAATAGAGCTCGAATGCCCCTTTGAGAACGCCGGCGCCCAGCTGGTAAAGAGCGTAGCCTCCAAGACCGGCGACGATGCCGGCGACGGTACGACAACGGCTACCGTATTGGCACAGGCCATCCTGACGGAAGGCATGAAGAATGTGGCCGCCGGTGCCAACCCCCTCGACGTGAAGCGCGGTATCGACAAGGCCGTGGCCCACGTGGTGGAAAGCATCAAGGCACAGGCCGAGCAGGTGGAAGAGAGCTACGACAAGATTGAACAGGTGGCCACCATCTCCGCCAACAACGACCCCGAAATCGGTAAGCTCATCGCCGACGGTATGCGCGCCGTCACCGTCAACGGCGTCATCACCATCGAGGATGCCAAGGGCCGCGACACCGTTCTCAAGACGGTAGAGGGTATGCAGTTCGACCGCGGTTACCTCTCGCCCTACTTCGTCACCGACACCGAGAAGATGCAGTGCGTCATGGAGAAGCCCTACATCCTGATCTACGATAAGAAGATCTCCAACCTGAAGGACTTCCTCCCTATCCTGGAGCCCGCCGTACAGAGCGGACGCCCGCTGCTCGTCATCGCCGAAGACGTAGATAGCGAAGCCCTCACCACCCTCGTCGTCAACCGTCTGCGCACACAGCTCAAGATTTGCGCTGTCAAGGCTCCGGGCTTCGGCGACCGCCGCAAGGCCATGCTCGAAGACATCGCCGTCCTCACCGGGGGCGTCGTCATCAGCGAAGAGAAGGGCTTGAAACTGGAGCAGGCTACCCTCGAGATGCTGGGCTCGGCCGACAAGGTCACCATCACGAAGGACAACACCACCATCGTCGACGGCGCCGGCAACAAAGACAACATCCAGGAACGCATCCAGCAAATCAAGAACGAAATGGCCAACTCGACCAGCTCCTACGACAAGGAGAAGCTGCAGGAACGCTTGGCCAAGCTCTCCGGCGGTGTATGCGTCCTCGAGGTAGGTGCTGCCAGCGAAACGGAGCAGAAGGAAAAGAAAGACCGCTGCGATGACGCCCTCTGCGCCACCCGCGCCGCTATCGAAGAAGGTATCGTCACCGGTGGTGGCGTGGCCTACATCCGCGCTCAGAAGACCCTCGAAGGACTCACCGGTGACAACGCCGACGAGACAACGGGTATCGCCATCGTGCGCCGCGCCATCGAGGAACCCCTCCGCCAGATTTGCACCAACGCCGGTGTGGAAGGTGCCGTCATCGTCAACAAGGTGCGCGAGGGCGAAGGCAACTATGGCTACAACGCCAAGAACGAGACCTTCGGCGACCTGCGCGCTGCCGGCGTGGTAGACCCCGCCAAGGTAACCCGCGTGGCCCTCGAAAACGCTGCCAGCGTGGCCGGTATGTTCCTCACCACCGAATGCGTCATCTGCGACAAGAAGGAAGAGAAAGCCGATATGCCGATGGGTGCCCCCGGTATGGGTGGCATGGGCGGCATGATGTAATCGACATTTCCCCAAATACAACACATGAAAGGCGTCCTCCTCTCACCAGCGAGAGGGGGACGCCTTTCCGTTTTCCCAATGCAAAAGCTACGACGCCTTGGCGGCCTTACTGATGGCCACCAGGTAGACACCGGAAAAGATGAGGACGACGGCCAGCACCTTGACGGGCGTGAAGCGGTCAAGCCCCAGGCAGACGCCGACCAGCGAGGCGACGATGGGCTGCACGTAATTATACATCCCCACCAGCGTGGGACGCAACGTCTTCTGGCCTACCATAATACAGATATATCCCACAAAAGTCCCAAAAAGAACGACATATCCCACACCACCCCACTGCGTCCACGATATCTGCGACCATTCCGCTGACAGCAGGGAAGAGAGGGAGAAGGGGGATAATAGGAGGGTGGCAAAGGTAAACATCCACTTCATCAGCGTCACCAGACTGTAGCGGCGGATGAAGTTGCGAAAGAGAGTCAGATACAACGCGTAGCTCAACTGTGCCAACAACACCAAGGCGTCGCCCAGCATCGGGTTGGCACCGCGCGCGGTAGTGTGCGACGTATTGCTCAGCACCAATATCAGGGCGCCGGCAGCCCCCAGTACGATGCCGCCCGCCTTCTTCAGCGTAATGGGCTCGTGGAGCAGGAAGAAGGCCAACACCATGACCCACATCGGCATCGTGGTGGTGATGATGGAGGCCTCGCCGGGCGACGAGAAGCCTACTCCAAAGATAAAACTGCCCTGATTGACGAGGATGCCCAACACAGCGGCACCGACCAACTTCAACAGGTCGCGACGCCCCACCCGCTCACGCTTGGTGAAAGCCGACAACAGCCAAAAGAGGAGGGCCGCTCCCATCACACGGAAATGGGTCATCAAAAGGGGCGTCACCACCCCTGCGCTCATCACCAATTTCGCTACCGGCGACATCAGTCCCCAACAAGTATTCGCGCTCAGCATCGCCAGATGCCCCTTCAGTTTCGATGAATTCATAATCTTGCTTTTTCGACCGGCAAAATTACGATTTTATCCACAAAACATCCCCTCCCGAAGTCACGCAAAAGCGCGCCACGCCCTACTTCTTCCGCCCTCGGCGCGCCTATAAGCGCTCGAAGAGATGGAAGACACGCTCGATGACGGGGGCCATGTCGTAGTATTTATATTCGGCCAGGCGCCCGCCGAAGAGGACGTGCGGTTCGTTGGCGGCGCAAGCGGCATATTGGGCGTAGACGGCCTGATTGCGGGCGTCGTTGACGGGATAGTAAGGCTCCATACCTTCCCGCCACTCGGTGGAGTACTCACGCGAGAGGACGGTGTGCGGTGTCCGGTAGACATCGTCGCCAAAAGCCTCGAAGTGCTTGTGCTCGATAACGCGGGTGTAGGGCGTCTCGCGGTCGGTATAGTTGACAACGGCGCAGCCCTGGTAGTTGGGACAGTTCACCACTTCCTCTTCGAAATATACGGTGCGATATTCGAGGGGGCCGAAGCGATAGTCATAGTATTCGTCAATCTTTCCGGTGAAGACGACGTCGCGGGCCAACGACATCCACCGGTCGCGATCGGCGAAGAAGTCGACATCGGTGCGGGTCTCTACGCCGTCGAGCAGAGCGTCGATGAGGCGGTTGTAACCGCCGATGGGGATGCCCTGATAGAGGTCGTTGAAATAGTTGTTGTCGTAGACGAAGCGCACGGGAAGGCGGCGAATGATGAAGGCGGGGAGCTCGTGGCACGGACGCCCCCACTGTTTCTCGGTATACCCCTTGATGAGGCGCTCGTAGATGTCGCGTCCCACCAGCGACAGGGCCTGTTCTTCCAGGTTCTGCGGCGCGCGGCCGTTGAGCCGACGGCGTATCTCGTCGCACTGTTCCTCAATCCGCTCCTGTGCCTGCTGCGGCGTCGTCACCCCCCACATTTGATAGAAGGTGTTCATGTTGAACGGCAAGTTGTAGTACGCTCCGTGGTAGTTGGCGACAGGGCTGTTGGTGTAGCGGTTGAAGGCGACGAGTCCGTTGACAAAGTCCCACACGGCCCGGTTGGAGGTGTGGAAGATGTGCGCGCCGTATTTGTGAACGTGGATGCCTTCACGCTCCTCACAGTAGAGGTTACCGCCCAAGTGGGAGCGTTTGTCGATGACCAGGCAGCGGAGCCCCCGGCGGTGGGCCAGATGAGCGAAAGTGGCGCCAAACAGTCCGGCGCCGACGATGAGGTAGTCGTATTCCTTATTCTGGGGGTGTTGCATGACGTGTGGAGAAAATATAATGAGGTAAAGGTAATGCTTTTTCCTCATACCACCAAACGAAAACGAGGCGCGTTGGTACGAACGCGCCTCGTTTTTATCGGAATGTGGATGCCATTATCGCTTCCCCTGGTCTTGCGACTGCTGCCCCTGCATCGGCTGACCGTTCTGTCCGTTGGGCTGCTGCGACGGCTGCTGCTGGCCGGGCTGTTGGCCGTTGGGCTGCTGCTGGCCGTTCCGGTCGTTCATCTGCGAACAGGAGTTACAGTTGTCATCACTCTGCTTCTTATTCTTCTTTGTGGAGGAGTTTTGCTTCTTGGTGTTGCCGTTTTTCTTTGTCTCCGTTTTCTTATTCATCTGCTTCACCTCGGTGGCGGTGTAGCCTATCTTGCGGAAGGCGGCGACGATGTTGGCCTGCGTGGTCTTGTTGGTGTTGTACTTCACTACCACCGTTTGCTTCTTGGCGGAGGGGGTGATATCGACGATGCCCTTCTCATGGCGCAGGTTACTCTTAATCTTATTCTCACAGTTGGAGCACGACATCTTGGGACTGACGGTGAAGGTCACCGTCTTGTTGTCGGCAATAGCCCCTATGCTGCAGCAGAGGGAAATCATCAGTGCAAAGAATGTTCTCATTGTTGGATTTTTTTTGTGGGTGATAAAATGATTTTATTCGTAAGTCGGCTATCTGCTCTCAATACTTCGTCAGATGATACCTCACGCCGACATATCCCAGGGCGCCGTGTAGCGGGGCGTAGACCATGGTGGCGTCGAAGTTCTCCCCCCAGGGGTGGGCGGCATCAATGATGGGTTGTGCCTGACGGTACCCGGTGATATTCTCGCCGCCGACATAGAAGTCCCAGTGGCGGAAGCTGCGGGTGACTTGCGCCGAGAGCTGTGAGTAGGCGTGGTAGGTGGCGCGCCAGACGGCTTGTCCGGAGGCGTCGGCGGCAGGTGTAGGCAAGCGGCCGCCGCCATTGAGGGCCAGGGTGACGTCCAATTGCCACTTTCCCATCATCGGGGCATAGCCCATGGTGACGAGTCCCTTGGAATGGGAGGTGAGGGGACGCTGCACCGCGCCGTGGCCGTAGTTCTCGCGCACGTCGGTGTAGCGATAGGCAGCGGTGAGGGTGAAGTCCTTGAAGGCCTGATAGGTCAGCTCGGCCTGAGCGGCGTGCGCCTGCGAAGCTCCCACGTTGTAGGTCAGCAGGGCGGCGTGCGGGTCGGTGTCGAGGTCGACGACGGCCTGATGGTGGAAGCGGGTGAAGTAGTATTCCGCCCCAAGCGTCAGCGGACGGTCGAAGAGCCTCAACGAGGCCGTCACACCGCCGCCTATGTTCCAGGCTTCCTCCCGCAGACGGCGCTCGTCGACGACGAGGGTGCGCGAGGAGGCAAGGAGATAACTGCTCTCTGCCAAACGGTGCGGACTGCGATAGCCGCGGCCCGCGGAGGCCTGCAGGGAGAGGGCGCCAGAGAGATTCCAGCGCAAGTGCAGGCGCGGCGTGAAGGCGCCGCCATAGACGCTGCTGTAGTCGTAGCGAAGGCCCGCCATGAGGAGGAGGCGGTTGTCGTAGTGGAAGGTATATTGTGCATAACCGCCGCCGACGCCTTCACGCTCGTTGAGAGGGAGGAGCGGCTGTTGCGGGTCGGCGGTAAAGCGTACCTGCTGTCGGTAGTCGTCGTAGGTGTAGCTGAGTCCTACGGAGAAGGAGTGTTCTTCTCCCCCGTCGCGCTCCAACATGAGTGAGGCATAACCGTGTTTCTGCAGTACGTTATATACCTTGTGGCCATAGGTAGCGTCCTGGTCGTGGAGGGAGCCGGTGACGAGGAGCGCTACATTGCCGTTGTGCTCGGCGTCGAAGATATAGGCGTTCTTCAGTGTCGTCTCCCAGCGGTGGGTGGTGAGGTCGATGGCGTAACGCTCGTGGTTGGTGGAGGCATGATGTGTCTCCTCGCCGCTCTCGCGTTGCTCGTCGGTCATCTTCACCAGTCCCTGGAAGATATATCGTTCTCCCATATAGGCCCATCGGTTCATGACGGCCACCTGTCTCACCTTCGGGGCATCGATAAAGCCGTCGCCGTTGTCGTCGTGCCCGGCGAAGGCCTTCTCGCCGTGGAGCAGGAGGCCGGACGACCAACGCTCGCCGAGGTGAACATTTCCGGTGACGTTGCCCTCTACGCGCCCCCGGTGGTCGGCGTAGGCGTTGAGGGCGAGCGAGGGCTCCGCCTGCGGCTTGAGCATCTCGACATTGATTTGTCCGGTGACAGACTCGTAACCTTGCTTGACAGAGCCGGCACCTTTCGACACCTGGATAGACTGTATCCACGGCCCTGCCAGATACCCCAGTCCGTAGGGCGCCGCTGCGCCGCGGAAGTTGGGGGCATTCTCGGTGAGCATCTGTACGTAGGTTCCCGAGAGCCCCAGAAGTTTTATCTGCTTGGCCCCGGTGGCGGCGTCGCTGTAGCTCACGTCGACGGAGGGGTTGGTGGTGAAGCTCTCGCCCAAGTTACAACAAGCGGCGCGGCGCAACTCGGTGGTGGTGATGACCTGCGTATTCTGCGCCGTGGTGCGAAGCCGCCGCAGTCCGACGGTGCGTGTCGTCACCACCGCCTCACTGATATCGGTGTTGCCCCACACGGTATCCGTGGCCGCCGTGTCACCCGCGGCGGCCGGGGCCGGGGCCATGAGTGTTGTGAGGAGGAGAGAGAGGAGCTGCGTCATGATGTGTTGGATGAGGTGCAAAACTACGTATTTTATTCCGTAGAGAAGGCGAAACCGCCCCACTTTTTCCTCCTCCCCTCTCCCCTCGTGCCGACAGAGAAGGCCGCCCCTCTTCACCCGGGAGGCGAAGGAGGGCGGCCTATGCGTGTCTGACGGAGGTCACTCCTATATCATATCCTATGACGTTATATGATATAATAAGGAGTCACTCTTTCCATAGAGGGGTGTCTCCGTATTAGTTGTTTTCCGGACGGAGCTTGCGTACCGTTTCTCCGGTGCGCCACATCTCGCTCTCGTGGAGGGCCTTCAACTCGGCTTCCAGTTTCACGCGGTAGTCGGGCTTGGAGTTGCTGTCGATGGAGATCTGAGCCTCATTGCCGCTGGCCACGCTCTCATAGAGTTTCTGCATAACGGGCTTGATGGCATCGTGGAACGGGCCCATCCAGTCGAGGGCGCCACGCTGTGCCGTCGTGGAGCAGTTGGCATACATCCAGTCCATACCATTCTTTCCGACCATGGGGAGGAGCGACTCGGTGAATTCTTCGATGGTCTCGTTGAAGGCTTCGGAAGGCGTGTGTCCGTGCTCGCGGAGCGTCTCATACTGTGCCAGGAAGAGTCCCTGGATGGCGCCCATCAGCGAACCGCGCTCGCCGGTGAGGTCGCTGGTGGCCTCGCGCTTGAAGGTGGTCTCAAACATGTAGCCGGAGCCGATGCCGATGCCGAAGGCCAGCACCTTCTGGAGGGCGTTGCCGCTGTGGTCCTGGTAGATGGCATACGACGAGTTGAGGCCGCGGCCTTCGAGGAACATGGTGCGCAGCGAGGTGCCGGAGCCCTTCGGGGCTACCATGATGACGTCGATATCTGCGGGGGGCACTACGCCGGTGCGGTCGGGCCAGTTGATGGCGAAGCCGTGGGAGAAATATAGCGTCTTGCCCGTGGTGAGATGGGGCTTGATGGTCGACCATAACTGCATCTGTGCGGCGTCGGAGAGGAGCATGCAGACGATGGTACCCTTCTCGGCAGCTTCTTCAAGGCTGAAGAGGGTCTCGCCGGGCACCCATCCGTCGGCTACGGCCTTGTCGTAGGTCTTGCCGGCGCGCTGTCCGACGATGACGTTGAAGCCGTTGTCGCGCAGGTTGCAAGCCTGTCCGGGGCCTTGTACGCCATAGCCCAATACGGCGATGGTCTCGTTCTTGAGCACTTCGCGTGCCTTCTCCAGGGGGAATTCTTCACGTGTCATCACTTCTTCGATGACACCACCAAAATTCATTTTTGCCATTTGCTTAAAGTTTATAGAGTTGGTTTCTGTATAGGGAAGTTTTATTGAGGAGGATGCTAAGGAGGCGTCGCCCTATCGCTCCGGCCGGAGGAGCCGGCCTTTATAGGGGCGCAAAGGTGATGGCGGCTTTCACCACGGGTGTCTGCCCTTCTTTGGTGATGGCCAGGTGGTAGGTATGCCCGTCGGGCTGTGCCACGGTGGTGATGGTCAGGACATCGCCCAGATAGGCCTCTGCGCTGTAGGCCACCTCGAGGCGGCGCACCACGGCATGGTCGTGGAGGCTTCGGGGGAAGGTGTCGAGCATCATCTCGATGTAGCGGATAGAGTTGACATGGCCGTTAATGTCGATGTCGCTGTAGCAGGTGGGGCGGGCGACGGCGACGGCCTCCCCCTTGAGGGCGATGCGCCCCGGCCCGGCGATGGGGACGCTGCGGTCGATGAGGACGTCGGTGAATCCACCGTTGGGGAGCTCGTCCAGATTCATGGGGCGCCGGCTGGCGGTGTCGATGAGGGCCCATGTACTGAAGCCGTAGCCGAAGGGCGTACCGTCGGTGCCGGTGATGGCGAAGAGGCGGTCGGTAAACTGGCGGTAGGCGCGGTTGACCCACGTCTCGATGGTGTATTCCTGCCCGGTGGTGGGCATCTTGTCGAGCTCCACGACGAGGCGCGAGAGCACCCAGGCGTGGTGTACCGTCTGCATATCGTCGTAGCCGAAGCCGTGGCGGCCGGCATGGAGACTGGCGCAGCGCAGCAGGTGGTTGCCCATGAAGTGCCATGCCAATTGTCCGTGGTAGTCCTCAGAGAAGGGCTCCACTACGAAGGGGAAGGCGGCTCCGCGGTCGTCGTGGCCCAGATAGGGGCCGTAGACGGGGGAGGAGGTGGAATGTGTCATGAGCAGCGGTTAGAGGGGGAGACGGTGTTGCTGGCGATATTCCTCGTCGCGCAACTCGAGAAACTCGCTGAGCTCCTCGCGGCGACTCTTGGTGACGGCGATGACGCCCGAACTGACGAACTGGAGCAGGCAGCCGTAGTCGTGCAACTTGCGATAGAGCTCCATGATGTCTTCCGGCAGTCCTTCCTTGGAGACGATGGAATAGGTAGCGTTGACCTCCACTATCTTGCTGTCGTGAAAGCGGATGGCCTTCGATATTTCCTTGTTGTCGAGCAGTTTGGCCGTAGCTATCTTATAGAGGGCCTGCTCCATCACGTAGATATCGTCGGCGGTGAAGTAGCGCACCTGTATCACGTCGATTTTCTTCTCTATCTGCTTGGCGAGGGTACAGATGGTACGCTCGTCGGAGTAGCACGTGATGGTGTAGCGGTGGATATGCTGAAAGCCCGAGGGCGACACGTTGAGGCTCTCGATATTGAGCTGTCGACGGGTGAAGGCATTGGTCACTTGGTTGAGGACGCCGGCCAGATTCTCCGAGAAGATGATGAGGGTGTAGAGCGTCTTGCCTTCGTGGGCCGTCTCGTCGCGCAGGGAGATGGGGGGAATGTTTCCGTTGTTCATGAGCTTATATTTCTAAGAGCATATCGTCTACGTCGTGGCCGGGGCAGCACATGGGGAGCACGTTATCCTCCTCCATGACGGCGGCCTGCAACAGGAAAGCGCCCGGGGTGTCGAGCATCTCGCGGATGGCGTCGTCGAGGGCGCTGCGGTCGGTAACGGTGCGCACGGGAATGTGGTAGGCCTCGGCTATCTTCTCGTAGTCGGGGTTCATCATGGGCGTGAAGGAGTAGCGGTGGTGGAAGAAGAGGGCCTGCCACTGCCGCACATTGCCCAGGTAGTTGTTGTTGAGCAGGATGATTTTGACGGGTGCCTGCTGCTCCATGATGGTGCCCAGTTCCTCGATGGTCATCTGCAGTCCACCGTCGCCCAAGAAGAGGCAGACGGTGCGCTCCGGGGCGCCGAAGGTGGCGCCGATGGCGGCGGGGAGGCCGAAGCCCATGGTGCCCATACCGCCGGAGGTGACGATGCTCCGCGGGCGGCTGTAGCGGAAGTAGCGGGCGGCAAACATCTGGTTCTGCCCGACGTCGGTGACGAGGACAGCCTCGTGGTGTGTCAGTGTGCTCACGCGGGCAATGACCTCCGCCATACGCAGCGGCCCGTCGTGGGGCTGTGTCTGGGGCAGGATGATGCGGCGCTCCTCTTCCTCGTCGTAGAGGCGGAAGGTGTCGCGCCACTCGCGGTGGCTGCGTGCCTCGAGGAGGGCCGTCACCTGCGGCAGGGTGTTCTTGCAGTTGCCCAAGACGCCCACATCGACGCGCACGTTTTTGTCGATTTCCGAGGCGTCAATGTCGAAGTGTATCTTCTTGGCCTGTGTGGCATAGGTATCGAGCTTTCCCGTGATGCGGTCGTCGAAGCGCATGCCCACGGCGATGAGCAGGTCGCAGTGTTGCGTCTGCTTGTTGGGCGCCAGGCGTCCGTGCATACCGAGCATTCCCACGTTGAGGGGGTGGTCGGAGGGCAGTGCCGAGAGTCCCAGCAGGGTGCATCCGGCGGGGAGGTCGGCCTTCTCGAGGAAGGCGCGGAGCTCCTCCTGTGCCTCACCGAGCTCTACGCCCTGCCCAACGAGCACCAGAGGACGCTCGGCGGCATTGATGAGGTCGGCCGCCTGCTCTATGGCGGTGCGTTCCGTCTTGGGCTCGGCCACATAACTGCGGATGAAGTCTACATGAGCGGGGAGGTAGTCGGTGAGCTCCGTCTGGGCGTTCTTGGTGAAGTCGAGCACCACGGGCCCGGGGCGTCCCGTCCGCGCCAGATAGAAGGCGCGGCTCACGGCCCACGCCACGTCTTTGGCGGAGCGTATCTGATAGGCCCACTTACAGATGGGCTGTGTGATGTCTACCACGTCGCATTCCTGAAAGGCGTCGGAGCCCAGCATGGCGGCTCCCACCTGCCCGGTGATGACGACGATGGGCGTACTGTCCATCATGGCGTCGGCAATACCGGTGATGGTATTGGTGGCACCGGGCCCGCTGGTGACAACGCATACGCCGACACGGCCGCTGACGCGGGCATAGCCCTCGGCGGCATGGACGGCGCCCTGCTCATGACGTACCAGAACATGGTGGAGCACGTCGCGGTAGTCGTAGAGGGCGTCATAGACGGGCATAATGGCACCGCCGGGATAGCCAAAGAGCGTCTCGACGCCTTCGGCCACCAGGGAGCGCATCAGTATCTCGCCGCCGGAGATGGGCCCGGCGGGTTGTGACGATATAGAGGGGGGAGTTGTTTTCGACATGATATATCTTCTACACAATATACAATAGGCTTTTGCCGGATAAAACAGACCTCTTGCCGCAACGACCGACGGCGATGACGTCATCGGTCGGCGACACGGCGACGGTCGGCAAGCGGCCGCTTATTCCACGATGCGGATGCCGCCCTTGTCGGCACTGGCCACCATGGAGGCGTAGGCGCGGAGGGATTTCGACACCTTGCGGTCGCGACGGAGGGGGCGCATGGGGCGCGCGGCCAATTCCTCGTCGGTGAGGGCCACGGAGATAGTGCGCGACGGGATGTCGATGAGGATGCGGTCGCCGTCGACAATCTTACCGATATTGCCCCCGGCGGCGGCCTCCGGCGAGATATGCCCGATGCTCAGTCCCGAGGTACCGCCGGAGAAGCGGCCGTCGGTGATGAGGGCACAAGCTTTTCCCAGATGGCGACTCTTGATATAGGAGGTGGGATAGAGCATCTCCTGCATGCCGGGGCCTCCCTTGGGGCCTTCGTGGGTGATGACGACGACATCGCCGCTCACCACCTTGCCGCCGAGGATGGCCTCGCAGGCTTCATCCTGAGAGTCGTAGACCTTGGCGGGCCCTTCGAAGTGCAGCAGGTCGGCATCGACGCCGGCGGTCTTGACCACGCAACCGTCTTGCGCAATATTGCCGAAGAGGACGGCCAGACCGCCGTCGTGGGAATAGGCATGTGCCAGGTCGTGGATGCAGCCGTCGGCGCGGTCGGTGTCGAGGCTCTCCCAACGCGTATCCTGCACGCCCATGCGGTTGCAGAAGACGCCGGCGGGAGCACTGTGGTAGATGCGGTCGGCCTCGGCGTCGATGGTGGGACCGAGGATGCTGTAGCGGCGGATGTCGTCGCCCAACGTGACGCCGTTGACGCGCGGCGTGGTGAGGTCGAGGAGGTCGCCCTTGGCCAGTTCGCCGAGGATGCCCAGCACGCCGCCGGCGCGATTGCACTCCTGGATGGAGAAGCGCTGTGTGTTGGGCGAGAGCTTGCAGAGGCACGGCACGCGGCGACTGAGGGCGTCGATATCGGCCATACGGAAGTCGACACCGGCCTCGTTGGCGACGGCCAGCAGGTGGAGGACGGTGTTGGTGGAACCGCCCATGGCGATGTCGAGCGTCATGGCGTTGAGGAAGGCCTGACGGGTGGCGATGCTCAGCGGCAGTACGCTGTCGTCGCCTTCTTCATAATATTTATAGGCGTTGCGCACCACGAGGCGGGCGGCGTCGAGAAAGAGCTGTCGACGGTTGACATGGGTGGCAAGGATGGTGCCGTTGCCGGGGAGCGACAGTCCGAGGGCCTCGGTGAGGCAGTTCATCGAGTTGGCGGTAAACATACCGGAGCACGAGCCGCAGCCGGGGCAGGCGCGATTTTCGATGTCGGCGAGCTCCTCGTCAGTGACGGAGGTGTCGGCGCCCTTGACCATAGCGGTGATGAGGTCTACATTCTCCCCCTTCCACTTACCGGCCTCCATGGGGCCTCCGCTGACAAACACCGTGGGGATGTTGAGGCGCATGGCGGCCATCAGCATGCCCGGGGTAATCTTGTCGCAATTGGAGATGCACACCAAGGCGTCGGCCTTGTGGGCGTTGACCATATACTCTACGGAGTCGGCGATGAGGTCGCGCGAGGGGAGGGAGTAGAGCATACCGTCGTGCCCCATAGCGATGCCGTCGTCGATGGCGATAGTGTTAAACTCGGCAGCGAAGCATCCGGCACGTTCTATCTCTTCTTTGATGAGCTGTCCTACTTCGTGGAGGTGGGTATGCCCCGGCACAAATTGGGTGAAAGAGTTGGCAATGGCAATGATGGGTTTTCCCATCTGTTCGCGCTTCATACCATTGGCGACCCATAGGGCACGGGCGCCGGCCATTCTTCTGCCTTCCGTACTGAAGGCGCTGCGTAAGGGATGCTTCATGGACGTATCGTTATTCTTCAGGGGCCGGTTCACAGTGGGCCGCCCCTTATGGGTTCATTTTCGTAATCTATTCGTTATAGGCCCGTAACAACGACGGGCGGCGGGCGGTTTTACTACCCTAAACGAGATGCAAATGTATACATAATTTGGTAAGTAACAAACAGAATGTAAGAAAAAGCCCCCGAAATGGCAAAATGTGACAGCTCCCCCACGAGGAGGGCGGCGGCAAAGCGTGACGCTCCGAAGGAGGCCGCCCGCCCGACGGGTTGAGGAGGCGAAGAAGGGGTGAAGAGGAGCGCCGCGCCATATCCGCCGACACGTCGCGCCGCATCCGCCGACCCGAACGGCGGAGAGGCGCAGCGAAGGAGATGCAGCGAGGGCCCCTACACCTTATCGCTCCTTATCGTGAAGCGAGAGGGCCCGAAAAAGTGTGCGCGAAGGCCGCGAGAATGCGTTTTTTCCGCCCATGCCTTGCCCTACGTCCATACAACGCCGCCACGACGCCGTTGAGAGTGTTAAAAAGCACCCGTTTTTGCCATATAGTGTCAAAAGCGCGCGCCGCTGCCGACGCCGCGCGTAATAACAAG